>DAIOFM010000006.1:0-63559 GCA_036745755.1 Spirochaetota bacterium
AAACCGCTGCAAAAGCTAAACCAGCTGCCAAGAAAACCGCTGCAAAAGCTAAACCGGCTGCTAAGAAAACCGCTGCAAAAGCTAAACCAGCTGCTAAGAAAAAAGGTAAGAAATAATAATAGAACTCCTGATTAAAAAAAGACCGCTTTCTGGCGGTCTTTTTTTTTAAATTTACGATAACAGCTTTGTTAAAATTTAATACAGATGTAACACTTTACCGTTAGTCGTTATACGATAAACATTTGGATCCTTCAATCTGTTACAACGGAGTAAAATATATACCGAATAAAGACACTCAAAACGTATCAGTTTGACTCTTCAATTAAATATTCTAATATCATTCCATAAACTTTTTCAGAACCGATTCCTGAACATATAATTTAATGCAAATTGATCAGGGAATAACTACTGACTTTTTATGGAGGATTGATATGATTAACGGTGCAGATACCGTATGGGTTATTGTCGCTACAGCTCTGGTAATGATAATGACACCAACTCTTGCATTTTTCTATGGCGGTCTTGTTCGTAAAAAAAATGTTCTCTCAATTATGATGCAATGCATGGTAATACTCGCTGTAATATCTATACAGTGGGTTCTGTTCGGATACAGCCTTGCTTTCGGGCCGGACAAAGGGGGGCTTATAGGCGGACTTGAATGGGCCTTTCTGCATGGAGTCGGGCTTCAGCCACTGGAGGGGCAGACTATACCCCATCAGCTTTTCGTATGTTTTCAGATGATGTTTGCAGTAATAACACCAGCCCTTATGGTCGGGGCCTTTGCGGAAAGAATAAAATTTTCAGGATTTCTTTTTTTCATAGTATTATGGTCCACTTTTATCTATGATCCCATGGCACACTGGGTATGGGCTCCTGGAGGATGGCTTTACGACAAAGGAGTGCTTGATTTCGCAGGCGGCACTGTCATTCATATAACAGCCGGTGTATCAGCCCTGGTAATGTCAATTTTAATAGGAAAGAGAAATGGCGGGGTCTCACTCCCTTCTCCGCACAATCTACCCTTTGCTGTTCTGGGTGCGGCTTTTCTCTGGTTCGGCTGGTTCGGGTTCAACGCGGGAAGCGCACTTTCGGTTAAAGGCCAGACTGTTTCAGCATTTATAAACACAAATACCGCTGCTGCCGCGGCCGTATTGATGTGGATGATTCTTGACTGGTTTATACATAAAACACCAACTGTTCTTGGTGTAATCACAGGCGCCGTTGCAGGGCTTGTTGCGGTAACCCCTGCCGCAGGCTTCGTTACACCAATGGCGTCAATAATAATCGGCGGGGGGGGGAGTGCCCTGGGATTTGTATTTGTAACTTATGTTAAAAACAAATTCGGATACGATGATACCCTGGACGTATTCGGCGTACACGGTATGGCAGGAATCTGGGGGGCCCTTGCTACCGGATTATTTGCCGCAAAGGACATCGGCGGGACCGATGGTCTTTTCTATGGGAACCAATCGCAACTCACAGTACAGGCAATCAGCGTTGTTGTTGCGGTACTCTTCTCAGCTGTCGGCACTTATATCATTTACAAAATAAGTGACGCGCTCATAGGTATGAGAGTTGAAGATCGTGAAGAAAAGATCGGCCTTGACCTTACTCAGCACCATGAAGCCGGCTATACACTGATGGATTAAAATGGAGGCTTTAATATGAAATATATAATAGCAATTGTAAGATCCCACAAGCTTCTTGAAGTAAAACAGGAGCTTGAAAAAAACGAAATTCACCTTATGACCGTAAGCGACGTTCTCGGATGCGGAAGACAGAAAGGTGAAACCGAAGTATACAGAGGTGTTACCGAAGTTGACAACCTGCTTCGTAAAACCAAGATTGAAATTGCAATAAACGATGAATATCTTGACAAGGCAATTGAAGCGATAATGAAGGCGGCTCCTGAAAAAGAAATCGGAGATGGTAAAATATTCATTTTTGATCTTCATGAATGTATCCGGATACGGACAGGGGAAAGAGGAAACATCGCGATAGGTTAAATAAAAGGGGCTGTCTGAAAAGGCAGCCCTTTTTATACTGTTTTTTTTACTGCAGGCTCCGTGCTCCTCCTCAGTAATTTAACCTCATTCTCTTTTAAAAGCCTGTACTCTCCCCTGTTAAGTCTCCCTAGGGAAAGAGGCCCATACGCCACCCTCTTGAGCTTCACAACCCTGTAGCCAAGATTTTTAAAGGAATACCTTATCTGTCTTTTCTTGCCTTCCTTTATAATCATTTTAACAGTAAATCCCGATTTATCAAGAAGAGTTACTGTTGCGGCACCGGTTTTCACTTTTATCTGGTGTACAAAGTATCCCTTTTCAAGTTTTCTCCTGTCCGCTTCTTCAAGAGGTTTATCAATATCCACAATATATTCTTTAGCGACTTTAAAAGACGGCCTCGTTAACCTGTATGCAAGTTCACCATCATTGGTAAGTATAAGAAGGCCCTCGGTATCCATGTCAAGCCTGCCTACAGGCATTACCCCGGCATTTATAAATCTTTCCGGAATAAGATCCATTACGGTTGCCCTTCCCTTTTCATCTTTAACCGTGGTGACATACCCTTTCGGCTTATTCAGCACAAGGTAAAAATTTTTACCGGAAGGGCTCAGCACCGCGCCATTAAAGCTGACAC
Source organism: Spirochaetota bacterium (assembly GCA_036745755.1). Taxonomy (GTDB): domain Bacteria; phylum Spirochaetota; class UBA4802; order UBA4802; family UBA5550; genus UBA5550. The sequence goes on from DAIOFM010000006.1 coordinate 2,641, forward strand.
TGTCTTTTTCCGCATCAATCACGGTAGCCAGGTTGATAACCACCTCACCATTTATGCTTATTCTGCCGGATGTGATTAGTTCCTCCACCTTTCTGCGGGAACCAAGACCGCATAACGTCAGATATTTATTCAGTCTAACCTTCATCATCCTCTTTCTTCACAGTAGAATCGTCATCCTCCTTCTGACTTTTTATTACCTCGTCGTCAGATTCAGGATTTGTATTTATCATCTTAAATTTAATTTCATGTTTCTCTTCTTCATTATAGAGAGTATAGACATCCCCCCTCCTTACATAGCTTAAATCTCCTGAAAATGATGTATCACCGAGAAAAATAATCTTATTTTTATTAAAATCAAAGTTATATTCACCTTCTATTTTTTTAGACGAACCTTTGTAATACGACTTATATTTCCCGTCATTGTAAATTTCAAGGCAGTGATTGGTAAAATCATTAAACCTGTTAACACTCCACCACTTACCATGCAGGGCCTTGCTCAGTTCAGCTGTCTCCTCCTCCCAGAACTGACTCAGGTATGAATCAATATTTCCCCTGCTGGCATCATCAAGTATTTTTAAATTAGAACCGTAAACCCATCCGATAAGCCCGTTATTCAGCCTTATCTTATACCAGTAATCCCTTTTTGAGCCTATATTTTTTTTCCCGCTCGACCTGTCCAGTATCTCTGCAACTTCACCTTTCTTCAGCAGAGAAATCCTTGTTGTAAATATAAGAGGATCAACCCTCATAGCTGTGTTTGGCGTAAGAACAACTGCAACAGGATTCTTTTCATGTTTTTCAGGATTCTCAGAATCCTCTCCGTCCCCTTCTTTCCCTTTGCAGGATAAAAATAGTATCATTGATAAAAGGAGGGCAAAAGAGACAATTTTACATGTTTTCTTCATATTTTGTTCCGTTTTTATATTATTTAATACTGACTGTTTTCCAGTTCAAAATAATGTTTACTGAGAAACTTTCCATTGATATTTAAACCGGCGGGCCGATTGTCAATAAAAATCCTTTATTAACAACAATACCACTGATGATAAAAATCTCTTGACTTAACTCCCTTTTAATCTATTTTTTCTATCTAAATATCATAATACATAATACTATCCGATATATTTACAGAATAAACCAATCTTAACAGGTCCGGGTCCGATGAAAATCAGATATCTTTTCATGGAAAATGTTTTCACAATTTCGAATCTTCTCACAATACTGAGGGTTGCGGCACTCCCTTTTATTGTTTATTACATGCACCTTGAAAGCATAACAGGGAATAAAGAATTTGCGTATTGCCAGCTGGGCTTCTTTTTCGTTGTCATATTATCCGATTTTTTTGACGGGATGTTCGCCCGGTCTTTTAACCAGGTTTCAAAACTCGGGCAGTTCCTCGATCCTGTGGCGGATAAAATCTGCCTGATAATTCTCGGGACTTCTCTTATATTTTACAAAGGATTCCCTGTCTGGATCTTTGCTGTTATTATTGCCCGTGAACTCTTTGTGGTGATATCGGCCCTTCTTCTCTTCTATAGAAAAGATGTTGAGGTAAAGCCGAACATTTTCGGGAAACTCGGCGTAGCTTTTATGGCCCTGACAGGCGTTCTATATTTTATATCACACAGTTTTGATCTTTTCGGTCTGATAGAAGCGAAACTCCTTACCGCTTACCTGACCCTTATATTTTATATAACAGGCTCTATCCTATATGTTAAAACATATTCAATCTACTACACCGGTCAGGAGACTCTTTAACCTTCTGGTTCTCTTTTTTCTGCTTTTCTCTCTTACCGGAGCTTCAGCGGAAAAAAGCCTTCAGGTTGAAACAATAAACGGCGAACAGTACATATCTCTTCACCGGATTACGTCATCTCTCGGTATAGAAAGCAGTTTTGATCCCGTTTTCCAGAAGGGACGTCTGTATTATAAAAATCATTACATGGTTTACAAAACAGGATACGCCTGCATTATAATGGATAACCGCCTGATAACAGAACGGGCTCCTGTAATCAGGATGAACGGCACAATATACATACCCAAAAGTACAACCCTCTTAATCATTGACACTTTTTTTAATAAAATAATAGCGAAAGAGAAAAACAATAAGATTTTAATCAGTAAATACACCCCTCCTGAAAAAGGCGGTGAAAAAACCGTCAAACCGGAAAAAAAGGGGAAGATATCTTTTATCATTATTGATCCCGGCCATGGCGGGAAAGACCCGGGCGCCATAGGCAAGGGAGGGCTCAAGGAGAAGACAATTACCCTTAAAGTTGCAAAAAAGGTTAACATAAAACTCAGGAAAAAACTCGCCGGAACTAAAATTAAATTAACACGATCCACTGATCGATTTATTGAACTTGCAGACAGAGCGGAAATTGCCAACAGGGAACTCAGGGAGGGGATAAACGGGCTTTTTATAAGCATTCATGTAAATGCCTCTATCAGCAGTAGAATTTCAGGTTTTGAAACCTATTTTCTCTCACAGAACCCGACAAATGAAGAAGCGAGAAAAACAGCCACCCTGGAAAATAATGTAATTGTCCTTGAAAATAACGGAAAGAAGAAAAAAAAGTATGATGACCTTGATTATATTGAAGCCATGATGCTTACTACACAGATTCAGAAGGAAAGCTCCCTTCTGGCTGAGTCTATACAGAAACAGCTTGACCTTAAAATCAGTGAATTCAAGTCAAGAGGAGTTCATAAAGCGGATTTTTATGTTTTAAGAGGCGCCCTTATGCCTGCCGTACTGGTTGAAATAGGCTTTATTACACACAAAAAAGAATCCCAGTATCTGAAAAAAGACATCTATCAGGAAAAAATTGCCCAGGGTGTAAGTGAAGGTGTGTTAAATTTTATCAATAAGTATAATAAAATGATTGAATAGAAAAGTGCTATTTATCAGATTATCTTTTTGAAATATTATTTCTTATTTTTTTAAAAACAGCTTAAACTGGAAAATAATTAATGGAACCTGAAATAAAAATGGAAAACAGCAGCCCATCCTCTCAGAAAAAGGGGATAAAAGAAAAATTTGTTAATTTTAGAGCAGGTATCTCTGAAAAATATATAAAATTGCGCTCAAAGGTGAAAAAGACTGTTGATCTGATGCAAAATGATAGAAAGGAAAAAAACCGGATAATGATTATTCTGGTTTCCGCCCTTTTTTTATTGAACTATGCCATGTTTTCGTATCATATTGACAAAAATTTCTTTGATATATTCCCTTCAATACCGGTTATTGAGTCAAAGGATGAAATTACTGTTTTCATTCCATCAGAAGGGTGCAGGGAAATCCTGTCTGAGAAAAGAGAGATTAACCGTAATATTGATAAGGATATCCTTGTAAAAAAACTGGTTGCGCTTGTTGCGGAAGGGTCATATTTCGAAAATACATCATCCAATGTCCCGGTAAAACTTCTCGTTAAAAATGTCTGGATTACACCCGATGAGAAGGGAGGAGGAAATGTCTGCCTGATAGATTTATCACCGGTAATACTCAACAGGGACGCTGTAATCATAGCAGGGTCTGAAGAGATGTTCAGGGAATCACTGGGAAAAACCATCAGGGAGAATATACAGGGAATTACAAATGTAATTCTCCTTGAAAATGGAGTCCCGAACAGGAAACTCTGGGAAATATAAAATCAGCCCGGCCATTCTCCTTTAAAAACTTCAACAGCAGGCCCGGTCATAAATACATGGTTGCTGCTTTCGTCCCATTCAGTTTTAAGATCTCCGCCGCTTAGATGTACTGTTATCTTCCTTTCAGTCTGTTTTGTAAGAACACCGGCAACCGTTACAGCAGAAGCCCCTGTGCCGCATGCCATGGTTTCTCCTGCCCCCCTCTCCCATGTTCTCTGTATTACTTCATTTCCGCTGAGAATCTGAACAAACTCAACATTAGTTCTGTTCGGGAAGAGATCAAAATTTTCAATTATAGGGCCATATTTTAAAACAGGAAAATTCTTCACATCTTCAACAAAAACAATTACATGCGGGTTACCCATTGATACGGAGGTAATTGTAAAGGTAACCCCGTCCGGCAGATGAAGATCTTCATTGATTACCATTCCCGGCTCCCCGAGCATCGGAATCCTCTCCCTCTGTAGTACAGGCTCCCCCATATCAACCTGTACCGCATCAACAAGACCTTTTTTGACCTTTAGCTTAAGGTGCTTCATGCCACCGCCTGTTTCAATGTCTATTTCATCCTTATCTGTAAGCCCGTGATCATAAACGTATTTAGCGAAACACCTGATACCGTTACCGCACATTTCAGACTCACTTCCGTCAGAGTTGAACATCCTCATCCTGAAATCACCTTTTTCCGACTTCATGATCAGTATAAGCCCGTCACTTCCTATGCCGAAATTCCTGTTGCTCATCTCAACAGCAAGCTGGGAGGGTTTTTTTATCTCCCCCTTGAGGTCCTCTATATAGATATAGTCATTACCGGCGCCATGCATCTTTGTAAATTTCATCATCATCCACTCCATTGAAAACTGATTTAAGCATCCCGTAACTGAAGCATTATAAAATTTAATGCTGATGCCTGATTTTTCAATTACATTTTATTACATCTGTTACTGAAATTCTAAATTTCCGCAAAATATCTATTTATTTAAACAATACAGACAGCTTAAATAATAGCATATATCTTTTTCCTTGACAAATCATTTCCGATAAAATAGCTTTATATAAATTAAACCTCACTTTTTTATTTCTGAATTATCAGGTTTACAATGAAAAGAAAAGAAGTAATTATAATAGTCGCAATCTCCTGTGTAATTTCAACACTCTACGCAACAGAAACGGGATCTATAAAGACAACTAAAATCATTGAATATAAAAATTTTTCCGGACAGTGGGTTGATAACAGCAATCCTGAAATTCTTCAGGAAGCTATAATAACCTATAGTGCAGGAGAAAAGAATATAATCAGGGCAAATGGGCCCGAATATAAAAAACTGAAAAAAATTTTTATCCCCTTTTCAGATTCCTATCTTGCATACGTTAAAAGCAGGGCCTCATGCGTTAATGAAACTGCAAGGGTAAATAAATTCAGATGGCCTATAGACAATTTTGACAGGATCAGTTCATCATTCGGCAGAAGATGGGGTTCTTTTCATGAAGGAATTGACATCCCTGCGGGAAGGGGAATACCGATTCTTGCGGCATGTGGAGGCCGTGTAATCTATACAGGATACGCCGGAAATCTGGGCCACACAGTCACTCTCGAACACAGGGGAAATATGTATACCAGGTATTGCCACGCATCAAAGATTCTGGTAAAAGAGGGGGATCTCGTCAAAAAAGGGCAGATTATAGCCAACGTGGGGAGTTCCGGCAACTCAACAGGTCATCATCTTCATTTTGAAATCAGATACGGAGACTTCCCCCTTAATCCTCTCGATTTTCTCCCTTTCAGCCCCAGCGTAAAAAAGACACAGTATCTGAAAAAAATAGACTGAAATGATTCCGAACACTTGCATATAAAAAAACCGCTCAGTTTTGAGCGGTTTTTCTGTAATTACTTTTATGAATCAGGTTTGCATGAAATTAATCTTTAGCCTCGTTCATAACCCTTTCGGTTTCAGCATCCAGTTTTATAATATCATCCATCAGTACCGGAATTTCCTTATCGAGCCTGTCAAACTGCTTGCTTATAATCTTCTCCTCTTCGGGAAAACCGAGATAAGCATCTTTTGTGAGGCTTCCTATCATTCCCTTAATATTTTCCTGCTTATTTTTAAGTATAAAAATAATATTTGCACCGGACTTATACCCCCAGTGAAAACCGTCAGGGAGCTCTACTGTAAAAGTTTCAGTAACTCCATCGCCATCACCATCTTCGGCGTAGTAAACCTTCCCGTCCTTCGTTTTAGCTGTAACTGAAACAAAATATTTTGTGGGGCCATTATCATTAAGGTGCTTGGGAATAGGTTTTCTGATAATACTCATATCAGAGTCTTTCCTGTTTACCATAAGAGCTTTAAAAATTTTTATATGCTTCTGGATAAAGGAATCCCTCATTTTTGTATAAAAATCAGTATACCTCTGCGCCAGGTTGTCTTTATTTCCTGATACTATGACCTTTTTAAGCACCTCGGTCCTTCTGTCTGTAATTCTCAGGTAATCCGGCTTGTTATCGATCTCTCTTTCCCAGAGTTCATTCCGCAGGAGCCTGTTCTCCATTTCCCTTATTACTCTGTTCTGTTCAACTTCCTTCGGATCGTCATATCCATCCTTGAAAAGATACATTTTCTTGTCTTTTATTATAAGCAGGGATGCCAGAGAGGTGTCCTGTTTCTGGTGCTCCTCGGGATCAATAATATACTCAACCTGCTGATAGGATATTCTGTCCTCATTATAGCGCGAAACATTATCAATGGTAATATCTTTATAGGAAAGATCTTTTGAAAATCCTGTTACAGGGGTGAGAATAAATAAAACAAGAATGAATGCCACAACTCCAGCCACTTTATTTCTCATTTAATTCCTCCATGAACCATATATGAATAATACAATGTACAAAAATTGGCAGTATATATCACTTAAATTATAAAAATCTTTACACCATTTTGTCAAATATTTTATGTTTCCCGTTTTTCCCGCTCCTTCCGCCATCGGGCTTTGTCTATTTTAGTCCAGCTTTCAACAACATGTTTAGCAAGCTCTGATTCAGCATCCTTTCTGCTCTTTTGCGGCCTGACCTTTTTAGGCTCTTTTCTGTTTCTGGCTTTTAATTCCTCCTGCTCTTTCAACGTGAGTCCAGGCTCTGTTTCGCAAAGGAGCTTTATTATATCCCCCCTGCTGCCGAATAAATTATTATCAATAATCTGCTGAATCTTTTTCTTGTTAGCCACTCCATCCCTCAGTTCATCAGGCACATCAATTCCGTAAAAAGCAGAGCTTAAAGCCGCTGAAACAGAAGCAAGGGCGGATGCGGCTCCACCTTCCCGTGAGGCCCTGTGAATAATAGAATCACGTGGTACCGCGCTCTCAGAGAGTAAAATAGCAAAGGGGAGAACCGCTTCCGGAAGATTAACACTCCCCCTCGTGACAGGGGTTTTAAGTCTCCTGTTTACAGATTCACAGATTAGACTTTCCCCTTTTTCAATATCAGCGCTGCCCTGAAGGCTTCTGAGAAGTTCTGCAAATTCACGCGCATATTCAATAAAATAGTCGGGATTATGCCCTGAATCAAAAATTTTATGCTGTTCCTCAACAAACCGCTTTGTAGATTTTTCTGCTGATTCGGCAGAAACTTCAATAATATTTTCTCCGGCGCCCGAAACAGCCAGTTCTTTAATGATATTAAGAAAAGTCAGGGTATACGCCGTTGTCAATGTGTCAGTCGTAAAAAAAGACACAAATCTGATAACATCATCCAAAAAAGAATGTTCATTATCAGAAAGAAGGAGGGGGAGAGATATCGGAAGAATTCTGGCACAGCTTTTGCTAAAGGGGGGGCTCTGACCCTCCATCTCCCCCCTTGACGACATTATAAGATTTTTCTCTGCATGACCGGGTTCCCTGAAAAAACTGAATTCTGTACCCGGAAGCTCCGGGGCCATTTTTAACGAATCAAGGAAGATATCAGACCTGAAACCCCGTTTGTCCACAGAAGATGCGGTTATAAACATAAACTGGGTTATTGATGAATAGAGACCCGGCTTTCTCCATCTCCCCAGATTTCCTTTAAGTGCCGGAGCCGGATCAAGATAGCCTGCTGCATCCTTAAACACGGCTTTTATGTGTGCTTTTTTCATGCCTCCAATTGTATAACCGGAAGCATCCCCTATAATTGCCGAATAAATTATTTCTTTAATTTTTTTTTTCATTCTTCACCAAATTATGTCAGATTACATTAGAAGAAAACAGGGCTCTGACCCCGGATAATGAATTACTTAATATTGAATTATTGCAATAAAATTGTTGATTTATGCCGATTTTTTATAATGATTAATAAAAGGTGCGTACCCTCTAACAGAACATACGGAAACGTCGAAAAACACCAGTTGAAGACTGTAAATATGCGCCCAAAAAAGTTTCAAGGAGTACTGTTTATGAAAAAAAAATTTTTAACTATGATATTCACTTTAATAGTCGCCATAATTGCGGGATGCGGCAGAGGAGACATTGAAGAGCACGCTACCCTGTCATTTATGATCGGGGATGTTAAGATAAACAGTGTTGAAGCTCAAATTGGAGATATTCTCAAACAGAATGATGATATTGTTACAGGAAACAATTCATTCTGTGACATAAGAATTGGTGATTCCCTGATAAGGATAAAAGCAAAAAGCAAAGTTAAAATTTCCACCCTGATTAAAAGCGGCAACATTGAGAACACTGAAATCGGTCTGAATACAGGCAAGATGCTGTGTAAGCCGAAAAAACTTCTGAAAGACGAAAAATTCCTGGTAAAAACACCAACCGCTGTTGCGGGCGTAAGGGGCACTCAGTTTGCGGTCGAGGCTGACAAGCTCAAAACAACAAGAATAAAAGTATTCCAGGGAGAGGTGAAGGTTGCAAGGAGAATTAAACATTTTGAAGCGAGCGTGGACAAGGTCATGAAACTCGCACCTACCCTTGAAAAACAGGAAAAAGTGGTTATTACAGCAGATGAAGTCAAAAATGCTGAAAAAGTTGTTGAGAATAGAATAAAAAACGCCACAAGCGGAAAACTTCCCAGCGATGAAGTAATTGAAAAGGTAATACAGAAATCCGAAGTACAAATTGGTATTGCTGATAAAAACATAGAAAAATTCCAGCCCGCTGATTTTGCCTTGGAAAACAAGGAGATTATCGAGGTTGCCGAAAAGCCTAAAGAGGACATTGTACGAATCAAAAAAATTATAAAGCAAGAAAAGAAAAAACCTGTTCCATCAGGAAGGCTGCTGATTACAAGATATGATATCTACTATATAAAAGATGGTAAAATCCTGTGGGACGGAAAGGTTGTTAATGAAGCGGTTAAAGCGAATGGTAAAATATATATAGCATCCGGGGAGTATGTATTCTGCGCTGATTCTGAAGGTACTATAATATGGAAAGCGAATGTCCAGAATAACGGTTCCCTTCTTGTTGAAGGGGGGAAGGTTACGGTCAAATCAGGTGAAAAAGATGTAAACCTGAATGCAAATAGTGGCAAAAAGATGTAGCTCTTTATTCCGGTTGCAGCATGAAATTTGAACATTACAGCCAGGCCCCGCTATGCGGGGCCTGGCTTTTTAAAAAACAGGTCTGTATGGGGTCAGAGCCCCCTATACAGACCTGTTTTCCGCTTATATGCGTGACGGATTGAGGCGTTACCCCGCAGCAAAGCGAGGAGTTTAAGCCGAAAGCCGGGTTTTCCCCGGGAAAACACGCCCAGAGCCTCCCCGGAAGGCTCTGACCCCCGATGCGGCCTGAAAATATGCTCTGACCCCGGATCTCCCCCCCCGGTCATGAAAACCGCCCGTTTCCTGAAAATTAATAAAAAAATGCTTGTACATAAACGCCTGTTTTATGGTTCAGTATTCTGTCATTTTATTAACGGTGATAATCCGGTTTTACCCGTAGACAGGCTGCTGATTTTCTCGTAATTTCTCCGATTGACCGCAGGGATTGCTTAAAAACATTTATGCCGCAGATTCCGGGATGGCCGGGAGAGCTATATATATAATTCAGGAACAGGTAATGAACAGGCTAAGAAACATCGCAATTATCGCTCACGTTGACCATGGAAAAACTACACTGGTTGACGGGATGCTTAAACAGTCCGGTTTATTCCGCAACAACCAGCAGGTTGAGGAGCGGATGATGGACTCAAACGACCTTGAAAAGGAGCGCGGGATCACTATTCTATCCAAAAACGCCTCCATTCAGTACAAGGACTACAAGATAAACATTGTAGACACCCCGGGACACGCCGATTTCGGCGGCGAGGTACAGAGAATCATGAAGATGGTGGACAGCGTGCTCCTCATTGTTGACGCCTTTGAGGGCACCATGCCGCAGACGAAGTATGTGCTTAAAAAATCCCTTGAGATCGGGCACAAGCCCATTGTTGTTATCAACAAGATTGACAGACCCAACTCAAGGCCGCACGAGGTCCTAGACATGGTTTTTGACCTCTTTGTTGAGCTCAATGCCACAAACGAACAGCTCGATTTTCCGGTTGTATACACATCCGCAAAGCAGGGAATCGCAAAATACGAGGTTGAAGACCCAAACGAAGATTTAAAACCTCTTTTCGAGACCATTATAAAGCACGTTGAGCCTCCAACAGGGCAGATAAACATGCCCCTGCAGTTTCTCGTTTCAGCCATTGACTACGATAACTACCTGGGGAGAATAGGAACCGGCAAAATCCATAACGGACAGATATCTGCTGGCGACAACGTTATTCTTATAAAGAGAGACAGGGAACAGGTCCCTTTCAGGGTATCGAAGATTTTCTCCTATGAGGGGATGAAACGTACTGAACTTAAAAAGGCCTACGCAGGAGACATTATCTCCATTGCAGGGATGGAGGGGATCGATATCGGGGAGACTGTTGCTGACAAGGATATGCCCGAGGCGCTCCCTGTTATAGATATCGACGAGCCGACACTCTCTATGACCTTTTTACAGAACGACTCTCCATTTATGGGGCAGGAGGGGAGATTCGTAACCTCCCGTCATCTATGGGAGAGGCTCATGCGTGAAATCCAGTCCAATGTGAGCATCAGAGTGGAACGATCTGAAAACGGCGACGAGTTCATTGTCAAAGGGAGAGGCGAACTGCAGATGTCCATTCTCATTGAAAATATGAGGAGGGAGGGGTATGAGTTCCAGGTTTCAAAACCTGAGGTTATTTACAGAAATATTGACGGCCAGAGATGCGAGCCCATTGAGATCGCCATGATTGACGTTGCTGACGAGTTTGTTGGTGTTGTTATTGAAAAGCTCGGCGTTCGCAAGGGCGAGATGATAAACATGAAGCAGGGGGGCGATGGATACACCAGGCTTGAGTTCAAGGTCCCTTCAAGGGGTCTAATCGGTTTCAGAAACGAATTCCTAACTGACACCAGGGGTACAGGTATTCTCAACCATCTCTTTTACGATTACGAGCCTCACAGGGGGTTTATACCTGCAAGGAACAGGGGAGTGCTCATTGCCATGGAGAAAGGTTCTTCTGTAGCTTTTGCCCTGGACAACCTGCAGGACAGGGGTGAACTTTTTATCGGCGCGGGCGTCGATGTCTACGAGGGGATGATTGTGGGCGAGAACAGCCGCGAAGGTGACATGGTGGTTAACGTCTGCAAGACCAAAAAACTTACCAACATGCGTGCCGCAGGGTCTGATGATGCTGTGCGTCTCATTACTCCGCGTGAATTCTCACTTGAACAGGCCCTTGAATTTATTGCTGATGATGAACTTCTTGAGGTTACTCCGCAGAATATCAGGCTGAGAAAAAAAATCCTGAATGAAATTGAAAGGAAAAGGGCCGGAAGGAGATCGGAGGATTGATGGCGGGAAGAAAGGGGGCTCTGACCCCCTGAGTAAAAAAATACGCTCTGACCCCAAAAAATTTTTTTATCCTCCCCACCCGCAAACGTATAGATGTCAAATAGACTTTATACGGAGGGATGATGGCCAGACCATTAAGACAAATAGTTCAGGGCGTAACCTACCACTGCTTCACGAGGTGCCACGGCAAGCGGGATCTTTTAAAAAGCCGTTACGCCCGGAAATATTTCATCGAAGCTATTTCAATGTGCCAGGAAAAATACAACTTTGAACTCATTGCCGCGGAAACAGTCTCAAACCACATCCATCTTGTGATAAAAACTCTCGAGAATAAAGAAACAATTTCGCGGATTATGCAGTTCATCAAAGCAAGGATAGCTGAGAAATACAACCGGGCAACCGGTGAATCAGGTCCATTCTGGAACGAAAGGTTCGGTTCTTCAATTATCGAGGAAGCTTCTAACCCGGAGGAGTACCTTCTCTGGCTTTTATGGTATATCGGCTATAATCCTGTAAGGAAAGGGATTTCCCGAGATCCCCGGGAGTCTGAAATCGGATTCATCAACTGCTACCTTGAGGAAAACTACTGCTCACCGCTTAAAATTACCTTACATGATTATTTTCACAGGCTTGGAGGAAGTTTCCGGGAGAGAGCAAAAAATTTCCTTTTATACGAGGATGTCTACAGGAAAAGGTTGTCTGTCTGGGTTTAATAAAACTCGGGGTCAGAGCCCACTCCATAACCGGCTTTGCAGGTATCCTGAATAAAATTTTATTTTCCGCAGAGGAAAAATTTTCACGAAAAAAACTTGTATTTTAACATTTAATTAACAACTGTAACTCTTGCCGCTTAACTGACTCTTATTACATAGTTTATTAAGGTATTATTATGAATCAATCTGAAAACAGTGAAAACAGGTTCACCTTCGGAGTAGAAGGGATGACATGCGCTTCATGTGTAAGAATTGTTGAACGCTCCCTGAAAAAGATGGAAGGTGTGCATTTTGTATCCATAAACCTCGGTACAGAGAAAGGATACGTTATCACTGACAGCAACATAACATTCGATGATATAAAAAAACAAATCGACTCAACCGGCTACAGGGCTCTTCATGACGTGCCTGACAATGAAAAGGTTGAAAAGGACTTTAAAACAGCCAGAAAAAGGATGTTATTATCTCTTGCCATATTCATCCCTGTGACAATCCTTATGATATTCCACATGTGGGGATTTCATATGCCATGGTTTGTCCCTCTCGAATTAATGGCAGGTGCAATTACTATTTTCGGCCCCGGAAGAGGTATATTTAAAGGAGCTTATATTGCCGCATCCCATGCTCACGCTAACATGGACACCCTTGTGGCAACCGGGGCAGTGGCATCATGGGCGACTTCCCTGCTGCATATGTCAGGGATGGAGATAAGCTCCTTCGGCTCACTCTCGGTGATGCTTGTGGCCCTCCACCTCACCGGAAGATACATTGAATCGAGGCTTAAATTCAGGGCAAGCGGAGAGGTGAGAGCACTCCTTGCCATGAGGCCCCGCAACGCCTTCATAATCATGGAGGGTGAGGCTGTTGAGGTCCCTGCAGAAAACGTGCCCGTGGGCGCATTGACTGCAGTCAGATCAGGAGAAAGAATCCCCCTTGATGGCATTATAACTGAGGGGGTAGGTTTTATTGATGAATCGATGATTACAGGTGAGCCGGAACGTGTTCATCGTCTTAGCGGAGAGGAAGTGACAGGCGGCACTGTTCTTGAAAGCGGGAACCTGAAAATTGAAGTAACCCGCACAGGAGAGGACACATTCCTGGCACGTATGATACGTCTCGTTGAGGACGCGCAGAGTTCATCTGTACCGATTCAGGGTTTTGCAGATAAAATCACAGGCATATTTGTTCCCGTTGTATTCATCCTTGCGTCCATTTCAGGAGGGGCCTGGTTTCTCTTTTACGACTCCCTCCTCCCATATCTCGAAAGTATCTCCTCGTATCTGCCATGGATAAATCCGGGAGCGGGGGCCCTTTCAACGGCTATATTTATTTTTATCGCTGTACTTGTAATTGCCTGCCCCTGTGCAATGGGGCTTGCCACACCCATGGCTCTCATTGCAGGGAGCGGTCTTGCGGCTAAAAACGGTCTGATAATAAAAAACGGCGAGGCGATGCAGAGAGCCGGGGAGATAGAGGTAATATTTCTCGACAAGACCGGGACCATAACATCTGGCACTCCGGAGGTTATATCCTCAGATCTGGATGAAAAACAGCTCGCGATGGGTCTCGCCCTTGAGAATGTATCGATCCACCCCCTGGCTGATGCGGTGAAAAAACACTGTGAATTCCTGGGGGTCAGAGCAGATGCATCAATCACAGATATAACCGAACAAGCAGGCGAAGGGATCTCCGGAACTGCAGGAGATAATAAAATATTCATAGGCCGTCCCCTGAATCCTGAAAAATATTCAGAAAAAATGTCCAGGGGGGAAACTGTTGTTGAATTCAGGTCGGAGGGGGAACCTGCCGGTTACATTTCAATAGCGGACCCGGTGAAAACAGACTCACCTGAAGCTGTAAAGGATATAATTTCACTGGGAATCAATCCTGTTATGCTTACAGGGGACAGCCGAAAAACCGCCGAAGCAGTGGCTGAAAGCACCGGCATTAACGATATTTTAAGCGGCCTCCGCCCGGAGCAGAAACTCTATGAAATCCAGGAATACCAGAAAAAAGGGGTCAGAGCAGGCATGGTGGGCGACGGTATAAATGACGCTGCCGCCCTGCGCGCCGCGGACATAGGGATAGCACTGGGCACCGGAACAGACCTCTCCATAGAGAGTGCCGATATTATAATAACTTCAGGAAGGCTGACAGCTGTACCGGATGCCATAAGGATATCGCGATCAACCTATAAAAAAATACGCCAGAACCTTTTCCGGGCATTCATTTACAACATAATTGCAATACCAGCAGCTGTTGCCGGCCTGCTGCACCCTGCAATTGCCGAGGTATGCATGATATTAAGTTCAGTTAATGTAATAATTAATTCAATGAGTATAAAAAAATAGAAGGAGTAAATTATGAAATACAGTTTCAATGTTCCTGACATGTCTTGTAACCACTGTAAAATGAGGATTGAAAGGGTCATGGTCGATTCAGGTAAGGTCAGGGAGCTGCATATAGATCTTGAAACAAAAAAGGTAAGCCTTGAATCAGACCTGCCTGAAGCTGAGCTTATTAAACTATTTGATGAGGCAGGTTACGACGCGGAAGCCATATAATAAACAGTAACTTGTCCGGGAACTTTACGGAGAGCTACTTTTTCTCCGCAGTTACTGCAGGTTTGCTGTTATCATGCTTAACATGTCCCTTTTTACTCGAAGCTGTGACAAAAAGGAGGATCAGGATTGTGACAATCATTACTCCTGTTCCGATTATCAGGATAAAATAGACATCACTCAGCGGTTTTGATTTTTTCCTGGTATATTTATCATCATAAAACAGGCTTCCGCAGTTTCCGCAGATATAATAATCAGATGTGGATTTCTGGAAATCCCTGCTCCCACAGTTTTTACACTGCATATATTCCTCCAACCCATAAAATATGGACAATAAGACCGGCAGATCTTTCTATTTTTATATATTTTTTTATAATCCCGAACAGGACCATTATTCGGGTCAATTATGCATTTTATTATCAGGATCGCAAGTATTATATTACCTTACTGCGCCATGCCATAATAGTAAAGCTTATAATGGTCAGGTTTACCTGCCACCGTGGTCAGATAGATGTCAAAAAAATCACTTTCGCCCGGTCTGAGCAGCTTTTCGCTTACATAATCCGTTCCATAGCCTATACCCTTCCCCTCTGAATTATAAATAACTGCTGCAACCTGAACGAATTTCGCACCATAATCACCACTGTTTCTGATCTTACCTTTAAGCCTGAATGAATGCTCTGACCCCGATCTTTTAAGTGAAGCATCAGAAATTTCCCCTTTAAAACGTTTCACGAATACGCCGTTTTCAGGGATCACAAATGGCAATTCCGCAGTATATTCTGTTTCAAATCTGCTGTATTCAGGAGGTTTTCTAATAAGTATAAGCACCGGGGTCACTTCACCGGGATTGAGGTCATTCATAAAGGCGTAGCCTGAACCTGAACCGATCTTGCTCCCATTCCCTGAATAGAGCCTCACTGTAACATGGGGTGTTCTCACCGCAACTTCCCCTGTGTTTTTACAGATCGCGAGGAAGTAGTGGTTGCCGATTATATCAGGTATAACATCTATAGAAAGGACCTCGCCCCTGGGATCAGGCAGGTCTTCCGCAGTAAACGATGAACCGTTTTCTGTATAAGCATGCTGTCCGGTTGAAACAGCTTTTTCAGGCCCTGTACCTCCATTTTGCGCGTTCATCAGGATAAAAACAAGGGCAACAACAACGATAACAGCCGATGCTGCGGAAACAGCGAGAAGAAGCTTCCCTCTGTCCACAGTTCTCACCCTTCTGCCAGAGCTCTCCTCATAGTAAAGAGTGCCGCAATAAACGCATTTATAATTGCCGCTCGCGGTTTTTCTGAATTCATTGCCGGAACAATTCCTGCACTGCATTGCCCCCTCCATACAAAACTTTTTTATATTAGACTGCCAGCAGGCAAATAATTCCGGTATAAGAACCGGTTCCCCCTCCAGACAGGGCGGGTTTGTAAAATTCCATTTATTCGCTGCCGCAGCAATTTACAGATATTTAAACTATCAGAATATATATAACTCCGCAAGAAATATATTTTTACTGTCTATTATTCCTCAGCCACTGAGCCGAATTATTAATTATCTTTAATCACTCCTGAGCTTATTAAAGATCACCATAATGTAATAACAGTATATAAAAATTAATAAAAGGCATATTATACTTGCTGATTACAGCTCACCTGTGCTATTTTAGTATAATACGAACTATTATTAACCGTGCATCCCAAAAAAAATAAAGGATGAGCCCTGTGAAATTTAAACCTTCTTTTATTGCAAGATTAATCCCTTTTTTAATCTTCGCGTTATCACTTATCTTTATCTTTTATAAATCCGAATATAAAACCGCCAACCCTTTTGTATTTCATGAAAAACTGGCACATCCCTTTTTCGCCACAAAGGACAGCTCAGGAAACTTTCATGTAATAGACAAGTCAAAGACCCGTGTTATTATTTTTAACAGTGACCGGATAATTCAAAATATTATTCACGGAGGCAAAAGGGGGGAGGGGAATTTTTTCTATGCCTCATCTGCCCACAGGGGGAGTGACGGATTCATATACATTATCAACATAGTGAACTCGCTGAACAGGTACGCCGTTGACAGGGAGGAGATCCTCCGTTACACACCTGAAGGTGAGTTTGACAGGGTAATATTCAGGCAGAATTATGATGAAAAAGATTCACCGGTAAGATGGGGAAGGCTCACAACCCTTCACGAAGAGAAGAATGAAATCAGGGCATACTATATATATCCCCATGGCATAGAACTTGTTAAGGTTAACATGAACACCTTCGTGGTGCAGAAAAAAAGTGTGCTTAAAGGACGGCTCTCGGGCATGCCTGTAAAGGGGATAGATTCCGACCGCACCGGGGGCGTTGTTTATCTCACCAAAAGAGGTGAGATATTCCGGCTTTCACCAGAAGGAAAATCCTCTCTCGCATATGACGGCAAATGGGAACCTGACGGGGAAAAATCGGTTCCAGGCCATATATCCTATATTTCAGGAGGGGCGATAGTTATAAGTGACCTTGAAAAAAGGGCCATAATTAAAATTGACGCCATTAACACTCCGACAGAACTGATAAGCCCCGGGGATCTTAAAAAACTCTCTCTCCCGCCATACCAGGAGAGAATAAAAAACATGAAAGCATTTGACGACGGTTCTGTCATAGAGATATTCGGCGACACACTCATCTACTATAACGGGGAAGGGTTTAAAACATTCGAGACAAACCTGAGAATAAACAACAGGGACGTCGCTCTCCGCATGCTCTGGCTCCTTTCTTTTGCAGCAGCGGTTGCATCACTCCTGGCGATGATTTTTCAGGTTTATAAATATAACCTTGAGTATTCCATACCACTCATTGTCAAGCAGATAGGGGTTTACGTCCCCCTTGTAATAGCCGTAATGCTCTTTACCAGCTGGTATATACAGAGAGACTACTCTGCACGAATAAAGAAGGAGATGGTCAACAGGCTGAACACCCTGCTCCACCTTGTTCCGGGTGAGATAAACGGGGACATAGTGGAATCTCTGCAGAGCCCTCATGACTATATGAGTGAGCGCTACATGGTGCTCAGGAACAGCCTTCACTCCCTGCTTAACCACAACCGGGACGAATGGAACGCCCCGTTCTACGCCCTTGTGCACAGGAGAATCGGAAAATGGCAGTACCTTGTGATAGACTACGATGACTCAACCCAGATTTTCTGGCCCTATGAGTATAACCCGGAGTCGAGTTATATCGATGAGGTGATGGCAGGAGGGATAGTAACGGACTTCTCAGAGGACCAGGAGGGGATCTGGCTGTTCGGCAACGCCCCTCTCCGCAACTCAAAGGGCGATATCGTCGGGATTGTGGAGATCGGCGCAGACCTTTATAACTTCAGGAATTACGAGAAGCTCTTCTTCTATAGAATAATGAAAGTAATGCTTATATCGATTACCTTTATAGCCATTGCGATTATAATTGTTTCCTATTTCATGATATCAGCCATACGTCGCCTGAGAAACGGTGTTCAGGAGATAGCCGGAGGCGCCTGGGACACCACGGTCAGGATAAAGACCAGGGACGAGGTACAGGATCTTGGCGAAGGCTTTAATATGATGGCTGATTCCATACGGAAATATATAAACGAAATTTCCGAGATAAACCGGGTCTACTTCAGGTTCATGCCGTACCAGTTCATGGAATACCTGAAGATCAAAAGCATCACCGGCCTCAAGCTGGGCGACCATGCCCAGGGTTTCATGAGCGTAATGTTTTCAGATATACGATCGTTCACATCCCACAGCGAATCGGTCACACCAAAAGAAAACTTTGAATTCGTCAACAGATTCCTTTCACTGGCAGGCCCGGAGATAAGGCTCCACGGAGGGTTCATAGACAAGTATATAGGTGACGCCATCATGGCCCTTTTCCCCGAGGCTGACAACGCGGTTGACGCGGCGATCTCAATGTACCGGAAAACATGCATAGACCCCGGGACACGGCTTACGGTGGGAAGGGAGGCAATCGCGATAGGGATAGGGATATTCACAGGCCCTGTTATGCTCGGCATCGTGGGGGAGGAGGAGCGCATGTCCTCAACTGTCATCTCAGACAGCGTGAATATAGCCTCCAGAATTGAATCCCTGACAAAAAGGTACGGGACAGGGATACTTATAAGCAAGAGTACGCTTAACTCCCTGACCAATGCGGATAAATACAGCTACAGGTTCCTGGGGAACATACAGGTTAAAGGGAAAAATGAGCCTGTGGGTATCTTTGAAATACTTGATTCACTGGACACGCATACGAGGGAGAAACGTCTCAGCACAAAAGAAGCTTTTGAGTCAGCCATAAAGGCGTATCACAAAGGGAACTTTGATCACGCGGCAGCATGGTTTAAAGAAGTACTTGAAAATGACGATAAGGATCCTGCAGCAATCATGTATCTTGATATGAGCCGCGAGGCTATCAGGGAGCACGCAGGCACGGGACGTATGTTTATATTTGAAAGCAAGGAGTAGATTATGCCAAAAAAATTCTGGTTATCCTTTTTACTGCTTATTTTTTCACTATACTACCTGACCGTTAACTCCGGCAGTTTCAGGGTTAACCCGGTTGATCGGGGTTTCGATTTTTCCTCCCCCTACAGGTTTATTAAATCTGAAAATGGGGACCGGTTTATAATAGACAATGGCAAACAGCGCGCCATAAAGATAAACAGCGAAGGGGAGATCGACTACATCATCCATCCTGAACCGGAGAAAGGCGCGGGGCCCGTGTGTATGCAGAACCTTACAGCTGATGACGAAGGGAACCTCTATATTCACTTTTATGTTCAGGACACGAAGGGGCTCTTTACAGTAAAGGAATATATAGCCGCATATGACAGAGACGGGAAAAACAGAAAGGTCATATACGGTTACAGCTACGAAAAACCGGAAAGCCGCCTCACGATCAACTGGGCCATTGCTGATATAAAATACAGAAAAGGCATGATCTCGTGGGTCAGGCATAAGGGCAACAGGGTTCTATACAGTGAATATAACACAGAAAAGCCCGAAACAGCTCCGACTGAAAGCCTCCTTTTTAAAATGCCTGATGCCCTCTCAGTAATCGCGTCAATAGATGTAATCAATAAAACAGACTATGCATACATATCCAAGCAGGGAAATCTTATAAGGGTAAAAAATGGTGTGCAGTCACTGATCTTCAGCGGCGACAGATCAGGGACAATCGCCGAGGGGAAGAAACCTGGAGAACTGACAGTTCCGGGATGGGTAAGACTCTCAGAGGAAGGAACGGTCTACATGCTTGATGTAATGCAGTCCAGGATTCTTTCCTTTAAAAGCGGAGGCGAAGGCAAAACAGTTCTGGGTTTAAAGGATATCTCCGCCTTTACAGGGGAAGAAGCCGAGATGTTCTACCGTTTTGCTTTAACACCGGGGAATATATGTCTTGCCGACGGATCATATATTATTGAATCCGATCTGAACGGAAAAATTCTTTCAGCCGATACAGGTGCAATTCTGCCGGGCAAGTCCACTGCAGAGAACTTCTTCCTTTACCTGCTTCTAATTGCCGCCTCTATCTCCCTGATAATAATCATTCATGACTTTTATATTTACGGCCTGAAAAAAACCCTTCCCAGGAACTTTGTTAATATAACCGGTATAATTGTAATTATGATAATTACAATGTTTATCGCTGTTAATGTTCTCATGCCGAATTTCGATACCCGTTATATGAATGAGACTGAAAACCGTATAAAGGGCCTCACACAGGGATTATGCCAGACAATAAATGGCGATGAAATCAACAAACTGGTAAACAGGCAGTCTGAATACTATAACAGTGACTATAGAAAATTCCGATCACAGATGATCAATGTTTTCGGAGGATATGATAATACTGAGAACTCCGAGTTCTATTTTATCCTGTACAAAAATTACGGAGGAGAGCTGGCAGTCCTCATGACCCAGAACGACTCCTACACCCCCTTCCAGACATACGACTGGCTCAAAAGCGAGGAGGACAACTTCTATCTTGAATCGATAAAAACAGGGGAAATATACACAGAAAAATACTCCGATTCAACAGGGGACTGGATCTATGCCATCGGCCCTATAAAGGATTCCACAGGGAAAGTCACTGCTGTAATTGAAATAGGAAAAAACTTCTATGCCTTTAACATGGAGAACAGGGCTGTAAGGAAAAATGTTATAATCGAGGTAATCACGGCGATTATTCTTGTACTGATGATCTTTATAGAGATATCGCTGCTTTCCAACGTGCTCTGGAGCAAAAAACGCCATATTGCAAACAGCAAATCCCCTTACGACAGGGTAAGCTTCTCAAGGTTTCTTGGTTTTCTCTACGAGTTTGTATTCAGCCTCCCCCTCGGTTTCATTCCGGTTTATGCTATAAAGCTCCTTGAAGGGAAAAGCTTCATGGGAATGACAGCAGAGATGGCAGGAGCCTTCCCCATCACACTTTCCACCTCAGGTATTGTCATAGGTACGATTATCGCGGGACTTATAATGCCGAAGCTTAAATGGAGAAAGCTTTTTGTTACCGGTCTGCTCATGGCAGCAGCAGGTCTCTTCCTTACCGGCCTCTCGACAACATTTGTAATGTTCACTCTGATGATGTTCTTCACAGGCATCGGCCGGGGGCTCCTCCAGATGGCCGCACGGGGCTTCATCAATACCGAAAACGATCCGGACAAGAGGGGAATGGCCTTCTCAAATCTTATAGCCGGCGTGGTTGTGGGCATAAATGTCGGGGTTGTAATAGGAGGTCAGATTGCGGACCATGTTTCATACCGCGCAGTCTTTTTCGCCTCAGCACTTATTATACCGCTTGTTATACTCTTTATTCTTTTTATCATAGAACGGGCGGAGAGCGACCGCAGGGCAATACCTGTAGAGGCAGCACCGTCTGAAGAGAAGCATTTGACTCTGGCGGGTTTTCTTTCAAAACCGATGGTCTGGGGATTTTTTCTCCTCATATGCGTACCCAATGCTGTTGCCTACATGTTTCTCCAGTACACCTTTCTTATTGTGGCAGAGGGAGCAGGATTCAGCACCACTGACGTAGGCCGGGCGTTCATACTGAACGGCATGGCAATGTTCTATCTCGGTCCGCTGTTATATTCAGTGAGCATTAAAAAGATCGGGCTTACATGGACCATGATAACCAGCATAATAATGTGGTCATTCAGCCTTCTCGTTTTTGCTTTCACCGGCAACATAACGGGTGCCATTATCACGATTTTTATTATGGGTGTCAGCGAAGGTTACGGCAACGGAGCGGTCTACATCTTCTACACAGACAGAATCAGGGAGGTCAATGAATATGGTATTGAGAAGGCCCTCGCTGTAAACGAATTCATGACTAATGTAGGGATGGCCGCAGGGCCGCTGATCTTCGGGGCCGCCATGCTGCTGGGCGTCAGGCCGGGGATGCTCCTTATAGCCATAGCCATGACTGTCATGGCGGTAATATTTTTTATAATGCATTCCCTTTCCATAAAAAGAAATAAAACGGGTCTGCATGCCTGACACTGATTTGAGAAAACTGACAGTAGAAGAAAGAGAGGGATATCTTAAAAATTATCTCAAAGTACTCCCGCTGATTTCCGATTTCACATTCAGTTCTCTCTTCATGTGGGCGGACTTCTATTCGCTGAAGCTCACGGAGTTCAGGGGGCAAACCTGTATTATATGCACAGGAGGGGATTTTACCCCTTCGCTCCTGATGCCCATGGGTGATATTGAAAACGGCTTTAAGGACCTTATAGATTACTATTACAACTGGTTCGCGGAACGGGGGCTTGATCTTCACATATCCCATGTTGAGGAAAGGTTTATCCCTCTTATAGAATCAGTGGAAGGGTATAAATTCGAAATATCATACAACCGGGACTACTCGGATTACATTTACAAAAGGGATGATTTCATCTCAATGAACGGTTCAGAGTATAAGGCTTTCAGAAAAAAGATCAGATCTTTTGAACACCACTTCCCAAATCACAGCTACTCTCCCCTGACCGAAAATGAGATACCTGAATGTCTTGAGCTTAATGAACTATGGAGGAAACAGAAGGGCTATGACGCAGACTCAAACGAAACAGCGATCCTTCTTCAAAACTACAACTCACTTTCATTGAAAGGAGGGGTAGTACGGTTCAACGGCCGGGTTCAGGCTTTCCTTGCAGGCGAAGCCCATGGAAATACCGGGTACATCATAGCCGGAAAGGCTGACATGAAAATTCATGGGCTCTATCTATATACATTAAGAGAATTCGTCAGAAATGAACTCCCCGGTATACGCTATATAAACAGATGCGAAGATCTTGGTTTAAAAACTTTAAGAGACGCTAAACTATCCTGGATGCCGGTACAGATTCTTCATAAATACAACATTAAATGTACTCGCATCTGATTTAATGTGCAGAAAATCACCTCCCCATGGGCATACCTGAAAAACGGAAAAGCAAAAAAATACAATTAAACTCTAACAACCATAAATTACTTTAATAAACATGAAACAGTATTGAAAAAATTACAGCATCTTATTATCTTGTTTTTAATGAAAAGAAAAAAGGAAGAGGTATGCCGGGGATGATTCTTCTTATTGACGATGAAGAGATTATAAGATTAACATCAGGCGAGATATTGAATGAGCTTGGCTACGAAGTAGTCAGTGCGGCAAGCGGTGATGAAGGGATGGCCATTCTTAAAGATAAAACCGATTCAATTTCACTTGTCATGCTTGACCTGTCAATGCCCGGAAAATCGGGAGTCGAAATATATCACGAGATTAAAAAACTGTCACCTTCAATAAAAGTCCTTCTCACCTCAGGCTTCAGGGAAGATGAAAATATTGAAAAGATGCTGCAATCGGCAGATGACGGTTTTATACAGAAACCCTACACGATCGAAGAGTTGAGCAGCAGACTTTCCAAAATGGAACAGAGATAGTATCAGAACACAGGGAACCTTTCACCTGCTCTTCAGAACAGCTATTGATTCTTTCCGCGACTCTATTCCGGAAAATTACCCTGCCGTCAATATCTACAAAGTAAACCCCGTCAAAAAGATTCTCAATCACTTCTCTATAGAAAATTAAATTCATTCTGTTATCTCCATATTAAAATATTTTTATATATCGAATGTAATAAATCAGATCCCGGCATCACTGCCCTGTTTTATTTTCTCCTGAATATGATCAGCTGCTCTTTTCAACTTAATGTAAGTATAGTAATACCATTTATAAAAATAATAATTCTCCTGAATTATATAAGTTAAACTTATTCAATTGTGGATTTGGAAAGAAAACTCCATATATTAGTTTAATAAACTTCAGCAAATGGCATTTTATGAGACTGAGAAAGCAAAAAAAATCGATATATGATACAATCTTCCGGGAGAGCAGCGTCATAATGCTTATAATTGATCCTGAATCAGGGAATATTATTGAAGCCAACAGGAGTGCCCTGAACTTTTACGGTTATACAGAAAGTGAGATAAAAGAAATCTCCATATCTGACATTAACATTCTTACCGAAGAAGAGATACAGAAGGAGATGAACAGGGCCCGAGAGAGGACTGTTGACTATTTTGAATTCAGGCACAGACTGAAAAACGGAGGGATAAAGGATGTAGCTGTACAGTCAAGTCCTGTATCAGTAAACGGACAGACCCTCCTCTTCTCTACGATCAGGGACATATCTGAAAAGAAAAAACTTGAGAATGATCTGAAATTATCAGAAATGCGCTTCAGAAGCTACATTGAAAAATCCCCCCTCCCGATATTGATAGTAAACAGAAAAGGTTATATAAACTACGCGAACCCTGCGGCACTTGAAATCACATCGGTTAATCAGAAAAGTCTGACAGGCCTCAAAGCCGGCAGATTTGCAGCTGATAACAACGAAAAGGACAAGGCAGCTTTTTATGCTGAGACCATCGATTCAAATGGGGAAGTACTTTTTGAATTCTGCATAAAAAATAACTCGGGAAAACTGCTCTACCTGATTATCAAGGCGGTAAAACTAACTGAAGATGAATTTATACTTTTCTGCCTTGACATTACAGAGAGAAAAAATGCTGAAGTCCTTCTTGTTGAGGAGAAGAAAAAAGCAGAAGAGGCAAGCAGGGCAAAATCCGACTTCCTCTCAAACATGAGCCATGAACTTAAAACACCTCTTAACGGCATAATCGGGTTCGCTGAACTGATATATTCCATTGAAACAGACGAGGACAAAAAGGGGATGCTTTCACTCATCCTTGAATCGGGCGAAAACCTGACATCAATGATAAATGATATCCTGACATTTGTAAAAACCGAGCATGACTGCACCGACGAAAATATAGAATTCTTTTCCCTCCGTCAGTTCGTCCTGAATACGGGAAAAACTTTTGCACTTCTGGCCGGTAAAAAGGGACTCAGTTTTTTTACCGATATAGCGTCAAACGTGCCTGAATTCGTCACCGGCAGCAAATCAACACTGCGGCATATTACAGGCAATCTTCTTGCTAACGCCGTTAAATATACCGAGGAGGGCACTGTCACCTTCTCGGTTTTAATGGAGGGGAAAACAGAAGAGGATTGTACAGTAATATTTAAAATCGCGGATACGGGCATAGGTATTAACCGGATAAACCTTGAGCGCATATTCGAGCAGTTCGAAAGAGAAAAAAACAACCTTACTGACAAGTATGGAGGACTTGGGCTCGGGCTTTCCATAGTAAAAAATCTTGCAGAAAAAAAAGGCGGTTTTATCGATGTCAGGAGTGAAAAGGGGAGGGGGAGTGTTTTCACCGTGGGGCTCAGGTTTCATAATCCTCTGAACTTAAGCCATTTTGACAATAAACAATCCTCAGAGAAACTCAAAAGAAAGAAACTTAAAATTCTTGCTGCAGAAGATGACAGGACAAACCGGTACCTTCTGGAAAAAATTATAACCTCAAAAGGGTGGAACGTGGATCTCGTAGAGGACGGAGAAGATGTTCTTAAAGCTGTTGCCGGATCCGATTACGACGTGATTGTACTTGATATCAATCTCCCGGTAATGGACGGGCTGCAGACAGCCAGAAAACTCAGGGAGATGGGATTAACAGTACCTGTAATTGCACTTACCGCGTACTCTTCATCCAATGACTGCACAAAGTGCCTGGACGCCGGCATGGACTGCTACCTTTCAAAACCTATAAGCAGAAAGAATTTCTACAACACAATTGAATCAATCATTGAAAACAAAAACAGCTTGTAAGGGTTCTAACAGGCCGGCAAAAACAAAGAGGATGCACCGGGCATCCTCTTATCAATTCTATAAACTGTATCTCTTTTACTTTCTTCTTCTTATCAGAACTGAAAGAGGGGCCTGTACTATACTGAGCAGCGATGTATAAAAGAACCCTATCTG
Source organism: Spirochaetota bacterium (assembly GCA_036745755.1). Lineage (GTDB taxonomy): Bacteria > Spirochaetota > UBA4802 > UBA4802 > UBA5550 > UBA5550. The sequence continues at coordinate 28,821 of DAIOFM010000006.1, forward strand.
AAAAAGAAGAATCAGTGGAAGTGAAAAATATAAATCTTTATCATAAGTAAAATATACCGCGTATGACATATAAACCGCGAGAATAAATTCAATAATTGTGACAAAATCGATCTTCCGCGTCCTGTATACGTTTCCGAAAACATTTTTCATCCTTCCTGACAGGGAAAATTTTTCACCATCAGAAACATTGTATTTCGGAGTGCGGTTAAAAGGGCTCTCTTTTCTGAAAACAGCCTCAATTACAGCCTTGCTGTTGTTAATGCAGAGGCCTATCCCTATTGCCACCACGAAGGGCAGGAACATAAGGGGTTTTACCGCAGACCTGTTCTGCACGCTTAAAGTCTCCTTTATTACGATGTACTCTGTGTAGAAATAGAAAAGGAATACAGAGAGAGTAGCACATATAAATATCGGCAGATCAAGGTAGAAAAGTTTTTTGTACCCGAAGTTATATCTTATTACAAGAACCAGGGGCATTAAAAGCGTCAGCAGCGTCATAAGGGCATACGCAAAGTTTGCTCCGATATGGAAAAAAGCCTCAACTTTTACTTTCAGCGGTATCGGAGCCCTCAGAATTCTTCCTTTAAGTTTAAGAAAAGTCTGGATAGAACCTTTTGCCCACCTGAACTGCTGTGACTTGAAAGCTGTCATCTCAATGGGGAGTTCAGCCGGCACTGTAAGGTCAGGGAGGTATATAAAATTCCATCCCCTCAGCTGAGCCCTGTAACTAAGATCCAGATCCTCTGTAAGGGTATCATGCTGCCAACCCCCGGCATCTATGATTGTTTTTTTCCTCCATATCCCCGCAGTGCCGTTAAAGTTAAAAAACCTGCCGGAACGATTTCTTGCTGTATGCTCAATCATAAAGTGGCCATCAAGAAGGATAGACTGACATTCTGTAAGGAGGGAATATCTCCTGTTTACATGATCCCAGCGTGCCTGTAACATACCAATATTTTCATCAGTGAAATAATGAATGGTTTTTTCAAGAAAATCTTCAGGAGGAAGAAAATCAGCATCAAAAACAGCTATAAACTCTCCGTCAGTCATGTTCAGCCCGTTCTCGAGAGCGCCGGCCTTGAAACCTGTACGATCTGTACGGTGAATATATTTTATATTAAATCCCTCTTTTTTCTTCTCTTCACACTTTTTCCTTGCGATCTCCACTGTTTCATCAGTGGAATCATCAAGCACCTGTATCTCCATGAGGTCTATGGGGTACCTGATCCTTGAAACATAATCGATCAGCCTCTCAACCACATATCTTTCATTAAAGACGGGGAGCTGAATGGTTACCCTTGGGAGAGTGTTAAATTCAGAAAGAGGTAAAATTTTGTCACGTCTGTGTTTTTTAAATAGATATATTGTGTAATACCTGTTCGCGCCATAAATAGAAAGAAGAACCAGAATGACCAGGTAAAAAACTAAAATGCCAGTTTCCATAAATTTTATAATCCCTTATATTTATTAGGCTGATATATATGTCTGCTCAATTCGCTGTTTCGAAAATGATGATTGAAGCCTTAATTTATACACTCCGGAGTCAAGCATTTTCCGGTGCAGTATCATAAACAGTGACCAAAAAATCAAGAATTACATAAAAAAATGTTACATTATACCTTTTAAAAAAAATATAAATTTTTGAATTTTTGTTATCTCATACAGTCCTCTGTTAATTTTTCAATCAAAAAAATAATCAATTCTGTTCATTTATTCACCCGGCTCCCCTGAAATTACAGCTCTGCCTGAACCTTCTTTATAATAATTAATTGATAATATTCCCCGATTTTTATAAACTGCCCCCCATACCGGTCAGTAAAACAGCATTCCTGCCGGTACTTCCTTAAAAATTTACTGCAGGCACCTGTTTATAATGATTAAAAAGAAAGACCGGTTCCTCTACGTGGACCTTCTCCGCGCATGGGCCATGACAATAATGATTGAAGTTCACATATTCAATGTTTTCATGAGGCCTGAACTGAGAAATGAGTTGTGGTTTCCTTTTTTAAACTTCATAAACGGGCTGGTAGCCCCTGCTTTTATCTTCATATCAGGTTTCGCATTCATACTCTCAACAGGCAACAGGGGTGATGAACTGCGCACATTCGGAAAGCTCTTCAGGAAAAGGCTGGGGCGTATTGCCCTGATTTTTATTGTGGGGTACCTGCTTCACGTACCATATTACTCTTTGAAAAATATTATAATCTACGCAAAGCCCGCGGAAATGAAACACTTTTACAACGTGGATGTTCTACAGTGCATAGGCTCCGGGCTGCTTATAATCTTCCTGCTCAGAATATTTATCAAATCTGACAGATTATTCCAATATGTCATTACATCCATTGCCGTCTTTATAGTTGCTCTGACCCCGTTCATATGGGGAACAGATTTCTCCATCTATATGCCTCTCCCCCTTGCCTGTTACTTTAACGAAATTCACGGATCATTTTTCCCTGTTTTTCCGTGGCACGGATTCCTTTTCGGAGGGGCATCGCTCTGCATCTTTTTTCTTAAGGCAAAAGAAAAGGGCGCAGAAAAACGTTTTATGGACCTTGCTCTCAAAATTTCAGGAATAGTATCCGTAGCGGGCATAGCATCTGTAACATGGCTTTCCCTTCAGCCATGGTTCGTGATAAAAGCAAGCCCCCTCTTCTACGCAGAACGTTTCGCCATTGTTGTTTTCATACTGTGCGTTTTCCGGCTTTATTATATTAAAAGGGGGGAAAGAGAATCTCTTCTTCTCAGCGTTGGCCGGGAGTCCCTGCTTGTCTACTGGCTCCACCTCCAGCTTATATACCGGAATTTGTGGAACGGTAAAACCCTGGCCGGTATCTACGGGGGAAGTTTCAGTTTTACAGAATCCGCTGCGGCCTCTCTCTCTCTTATTATCCTTATGTTCATAGTGGCGGTAACATGGGGAGGAATAAAACAAAAAAGCCCTGAAACCGGGAGAAAAATATTCCTCGCTGTTCTGGCAGGAGGGGCCGTAAAATTCTTTATCTTCTGAAAATTACCCTGGTGTAGAATTTAAACCCTTAAATTAAATAAAACTTCCCCATCTAATAATTTGCCTCTCCCCCTTTCTCTTATTATAATTGATTTTATAATTCCCGGATGTATCTGCACCCGGGATTGTTAAATCAAGATTTTGAAAAAAGCCTGAGGAATTATGAAGATAGACGGGGTGCGTCACATTACTGACAAAAAAGAACTACATGATATTTTTAAAAATATATTCATGGGGAGTTCGGTTATGCTGAAATCCCGGGGCATAAATATCAATGTTGATATCGCACGTATTGAAGAAAAAAAAATTTATATAAGGCTTCAAAACGATCAGGAAAAAATACAGGCTTCGGCCCTGTTCACAAGGTATAATGACAAAATATACTTCTCCCATGTAATCCCTCACGGTCATGAAGGAGATCTTCTGATATTTGAACCTGAAGGGATACAGGTTTTTACAGCTGCACGGAAGGAGGAGAGAAAAAAAACCGATGAAAAAACAGGCCGGAAGGCACTTATAACCAACATTATCTCCTCACCTGTTATTGAAGAGAGTTTCCGTCACAACAGAAGCCGGGCCGAATGGATGAGATCGGAGATAGCCGGCAGGTTTGAAGGAAAATTCGAGCATATACGGATTTTTTTCACAGGCGACAGAAAATCTGACAGCAGGATGAAATGGATAACAGACGAAAGAAAGCCGGTCTTTATCCCTGTTATTACGGCGAAGCAGGAGGGCACTGATTCCGAAACCTGCAGCAGGTACATGAATGAAATATTCTATACCGATCCTCTTCTTAAAGACGGCCATTTCCAGTCGGAAATAATAGTCCCGCTGCTGTACAGGGGGATGTTCCCGTTCGGATATATACAGGTAAACCACTTCGAAAAACTTTCAGATAGTGATCTCACTTTTACAAAAAGAATGGCCCTTGCCTTCTCGGAATCAATAACAAAAGATATGCTTCTTTTTAAACCATCCGAGGACTCAATGATGATAACCGATCTCTCTCTAAGCGGCCTGGGGATACTGTTCAGGGAGAGAACGCTCATCAGGCATTTCAGCGAAAATGAATCAATTGTTTCAACAGTATACATGCCTGAAAACAAACAGGCCACAATGATGATAAAAATCATGAACATCAACCAGATCAGCAATTACTACAGGATCGGGTGCATGATTATTAATATTGACCCTATCGGTGACGCCAACTATCAGGAATTCCTCGGCGAACTCTGATTAAAAAATTTACATTTTTTATAAGGGACTTGACATCCTGACGGCCCGGGACGATTCACAATTTTATATATTTTCAAAAATTATTGTTTAAGGTATCTATGTTAAATCTTCTTTTCTACCTGGATATATTCGGCACAGTATCTTTTTCTGTTGCAGCATCACTCATGGCTTACAGAAAAAACCTGGACCCCTTCGGTATTCTTGTAATAGCGGTTATTACATCAATAGGAGGGGGAACTCTCCGAGACATCCTTCTGCGGAACTACCCTATCTTCTGGATAGACAACATTACATACATTGTGGTCATCTTTATATCTTCAATACTCACGCAGATATGGTATAGGCATATTTCACGAATTTCAGACATACTCCTTATCTTTGATGCCATAGGTATCGGCATATTTACAATCATAGGAATAAAAACCGCTCTAACCTTCAACGTTCACCCTTTAATATGCGTAATGATGGGGACTGTAACAGCGGTTTTTGGAGGGATGGTACGTGATGTCCTCTGTAATGAAATCCCCGTTATACTGCACCGGGAACTTTACGCCACTTTATGCATACTTGGAGGAGCGGTTTTCTTTCTCCTTAAATTTATGGATTTGCCATCAGGAATCAACTATTTCATTTCAATGCTATCAATTATAATCACAAGAATTCTGGCTATACGGCACAACCTCTCTCTTCATGATTTTTTTGCCCGTTCTGAACCGGATTGATTTACATATTAAATAGAAAAGGCATAACATTCCTGGCGGAAAAACTTTTCTATTTCAGATTAATTAACGAAGCAGATGATATATAAATTATTATCTATTTCGTCTGTTTTCTGAATAATTCTTTGCCTTTTCATAATAATCGATTATCAGGCCGGGATCAATTTTTCTTCTCCTGCTTCTGTTCAATTCCTCTGTCAGGCTAATAAGCATGTCTCCGCCCCTCCTGACAATATCCGCCATTGCCTGTTTTTTCAGAAGGTAACTCACCGGGCAGTTGTAATGCTCGGCCAGCATCTCCCTGAATATCCAGAGAACTCTGCTCATCTCCTTTTTCTCATTTGATAGCCGTTTGTAACCCGGAAACTTCTTTTTATAAACCAGGTACTGATCCACTCTGAAATTTTTTGATGAAATTCCTGAATTAATCTGATCATATCTTTCCAGCAGGCCGTTTTCCCTGAGTGACTCTTCAAGTCCGCTTTCAATTTCAAGCAATTTTACAACATCATTTACAGCATACTCAAGCAGCTCATTTCTGATTGGACGCTTCAGCCAGTTGGCTCTCTGAAATAAATTCTTTTTCTCTTTCTCAACACCGATATACTCTGTTATGTTTACCTTCATGCCAAGTAGCTTCTGCGCAACAGCTATGTCCCTCAAAGGCCTGATTGTACAGTTAAGAACGTTCTGGGTCATATATATATCATTTTCAGATGAAAACATTACTTTTGTAATATCCTCACATGTAAGGAGTTCATGTAAAGGCTGGACATTACCGGCCTCAAGCACATCAATTATAACAGGCTCTGTCCCGTCAAAACACTGGATTATTGAAATGGAATACTTATAGTTAATTGAGCCCTGATCACCTTCAAGATCAACTGCAAGCCTCTTTATCCCTTTTCCCCTTAAATTAACAAGGTAATCTGAAAGTTCTTTTTCAGAGGTAATTATACGGATGGAATTAATGATAATTGTATCCCCTTACATATATAAATTCTGCCTGTTATTAATTATTGTAACCCGGAATGTCATGTTATGCAAGAATAATTTATACAGAGACAAAGCTACATAACCGAACGGCCCTATAAATAAACAGAAAAAATTTACCTGTTCTTTTATTACTTCATAGCATTAATTGACTGCTGTATAATGACCTGGTTAAAACCAAGCACGACCCTGTTTCCAATGACAAATACCGGGGTGGGGAAAGGTTCATCTTTTCTGGAATACTTCTCCTCCTTTCTGAAATAAGGAAGTCCCCTGTTTTTATAATATTCATAAATATCCCGTCTGTAATAAACAAAGTTACTGTCACCCTTTCTTCTGGTTATAGCATCGCAAAGGCTGTTCAGTTTAGCAATGTTATTTTTTAAAATTCTGTTATTGGAATCAACAATTCTATAGGCAATAAACTTCGTTCCGTTAAATGTCCATGCTCCGCCATCTTTCAAACCTGCAGGTTTTTTATAATATGCCTGTGCCTGTTTGCAGGACGAACAGTTATCAGCATAAAAATAGTAAACCCTGCCCTTCCCCTGCTGTGCGCTCAAAGACAGTACAACAAGAATCAATGAAACCGCGAATGTAATTTTTATTTTCATCAATATCTCCTATTTATTATGTATAAGTTCTGAACCTTCAGTCCAGCCTGCAGGACAAAAGCCCCCTCCTCCCTTGCGCACCGCGATTGCAGCGTCAAGTTTCCTCAGAAGTTCTCCTGAATTTCTTCCTATTGATTCATGAGAATATTCTGCCGCCACAACAACTCCATCCGGGTCAACAATAAACGATGCCCTTATTGCCGTCCCTTTTGAACTTTCATAAACACCCATAGCCCTGCTGAAAGAACCGGACCTGTCTGAAAGCATTGGGAACTTTACATTTTTAAGAAGAACATTATCCTTCTGCCATGCCCGGTGTACATATGCTGAGTCAGTGCTGATCGCAAAAATTTCAGCCCCGGCCCCCGTAAAATCGGAATAATAATCAGAAAGCTCCTTAAGTTCCGTAGGGCAGACAAAAGTAAAATCCGCGGGGTAGAAAAAAAGAATCATCCATTTCCCCCGGTAATCCTTAAGATCAATCTCCTTTATCTCTCCTTTGTGAAAAGCCGTAAGCACAGGCAGGTAAACCTTTCGCCCGATAATCGTATCAGGTCTTGTAGTCCCTCTTTTTGAAATTATCGATGTGCCCGCATTGTTTACCGCTCCATAAATAAAAAAAATGATGCAGGTTAGTACAAGGTAAAATCTTTTCATACGCTGTTATGCTCCCGCTGAATTTTTATATTACACTATTTTACAGATATCTTTCCCTTTTTTTCAAGATATATTTTTTACATGTAAATCTCCATCATTGAAAAATGAGAAAATTAAAAAACACCGTAAAAAAGGGGTTTTTCTTAAGTTTTTTTAATTTTAAAAATCATGTAACATAATTTCATTTGACATAAGCGCATGACAACTTTAATAATCTGCCATGAAAGCTTTTTGAATCCTTATACTTCCCGTTAATTATTCAGAAATCTTTCATTCAATAAACACACGACTAAAGGAACGGTTATACTTATGGCAAAGGCTGATAGTAAAAATGCGAAGAAGGTTGCTCTCCCACAGAGCTACACTGTTTCTTCAATGGCAGCGTATCTCGCTGAATCAAAAGAGCTTTCAAAAAAAGATGCAAAAGAAATTCTAGAACTTGTATTCAACCTGATTGAAACAGGAGTCCTCAAAGGTGAAAGAGTCCCAATCGGAAAAATCGGGAAGGTTTACGCTAAAGTTAAACCTGCGACTAAAGCGAGGAAAGGAAGAAATCCGATAACCGGAGAAGAGATTACAATCCCCGCAAAAAAAGCGACAAAAGTTCCGAAATTTACTTTCACAAAAGGATTCAAGGAAGAAGTACTGAAAGCCAAAATAAAAACAAAAAAATAAAATAAAACCCGCCGAAAGGCGGGTTTTTAAATCAACATATATATATGTTGTATTCCAGGTTCTTTCAATGGCTTTCCCTTTAAAAAAAATTTCAATACCATGCAATCTGAGATGGATGCCGCAAGGCATGACCGTTGAACATTTTGCCCTTCCCACTGCCGACCTTGCCGGGAGTTTTCGAAACAGACTGTGGTTTTCCGGAAGCCGGAGAAATCAATGGGATATTCCCTGTTTCATATTAAGCCCGTTTTTTACCGCAATACCCAATTCAGCGGAACTGAAGGGTTTCATTATAATTTTTAATACACCGGCCTCTTCAGCTTTCTCTTTAGTAAGCTGTTCATTATAACCGGTGCATAGAATCACAGGAAGCTCAGTTTTAATTCTCTTCAGTTCAATTGAAAGATTCAGGCCGGTCATCCCGGGCATTGTCATATCTGTAACGACCAGATCTATTCTCTCCGGATCTTCTGAAAAAACAGTCAAGGCGTCAGCACCGCTGTTACATCTGATAACTTTATAACCCATTGATTCAAGGATATTAGCATTAACTTCTGTCAGCACCTCTTCATCATCAACGAGAAGTATGGTCTCACCGCCAGCTGTATTTATTTCTTTTACTGTTTCCACTTCATTTATCTCAGCTCCGGAAACAGGCAGATATATTTCAAACGTGGTGCCCTCACCGGGTATACTGTCCACGTAAATCGCGCCTCTATGGCCTTTAACTATACCATGGATAACGGACAGTCCCAGACCTGTCCCTTTTCCCCTCTCCTTGGTTGTAAAAAAAGGTTCAAATATCCTGCCGAGAATTGACGGATCAATCCCGGAACCGTCATCAATAACCTGAAGGAGAAAATACGCCCCCTTGTTTAAATCCGGGTGACTGGAAGCATACTCCGCATCAACATTTATATTCGCCACATTTATTTTAATCTCTCCGTCCATGGCCGGCATTGCATGCGCAGCATTTGTGCAAAGGTTCAGTATTATCTGACTAATCTGGGTACGATCTGAAAGGACAGTATCAAACTCAGCATTGTTCATAAACCCTATAGAAACTGTTGAAGGAAGCGTGGCGCGAATAAGTTTTATAGTATCTTCAATTACCGGAATAAGATTTAACGGCTCCAGCTTCTTTTCCCCTTTGTAACTCATGGAAAGAAGCTCGCTCACGAGGTCACGGGCCCTGTAGCACGATTCAAGTATATGTCCGATATTCCTGTGCAGGGGTTCCCCCTTCTTCACATGCTTCATGGAAAGTTCGGCAAAACCCATGATAGCCATGAGTATGTTATTAAAGTCGTGGGCAACGCCGCCGGCCAGCGTCCCGATGGCCTCCATCTTCTGCATCTGATGCAGCCTTGACTCGAAGTCACTCTTTTCAATTGCCGCTTTGCGATGTTCCGTCATATCTCTGAAAATAGCGGCGATATAACGCCTTTCATTTATTACAATAGGAGCGCCGCTTATATCAACATAGATTATCGTTCCATCTTTTCTTTTCACGGGAATCTCCCGTGCGAGGTTGATTTTTCCTTCTGCCAGGCGCACAAACTGAGACATTGCATACGGAATTTTTTCCTCAGGATGGATATCAAAAAAAGATAAATCGGGGTCTGTTCCTTCATCGTAGCCGAGTATTGACAGCATGGCGCGGTTCATCATGCTGAATTTCTTTGTTTCAATATCCGCCAGGACTATTCCGTCAGTCGCATTGTCAAAAACAGCCCTTAAAATATTTTCACTTGCCTCGGCCCTTTTTATGGCATCGATCAGGTCCTCTCTGCTCCTCTCAAGGTTTTCCACCTGTTCCTGGAGCTGGGTATAGTAACTCTTTTTTATAGAACAGTCCCCGAGCCCTATAATTTTATTCCTCAGGTTATTCCTGTTGTCACTATAATCAGAGGGCTTTCGCATAGATCCCTTCAATATCTTTGATATCAGGATCCCGGGGATTAGTTACAATACAGGGATCTTCAGCAGCGAATTTAGAAAGTTCAGAGATCATTTCCTCCTTTACCCCTATACTTCCCAGGGTCTCATTTAACCCGGCCCTTGCCCTCAGCGAGCTTATCTCGTTAATTAATGCATCTTTAACTCGATCCGGGCCCATTCCCTCCACGTCGATACCCATTGCCGCCGCAAGATCATTATATCTGTCGGCCGCCATGTAAAAATTATATTTTACAACATGTTCAAGAAGCAGGGCATTACACTCGCCATGCGGCAAATCGAGAAGCCCCCCAAGGGCGTGTGCCATAGCATGCACAAGGCCGAGACTCGCATTAGAAAAAGCAAGACCCGCAAGGAGACTCGCAAGCATCATCCTGTCCCTGTATCTCAAATCGTGATGGTGTTCACATGCAGGGACAAGGTTATGGCTTATAAGTTTCACAGCCTTAAGGGCATTAACATCCGTGACAGGTGAACTCGCATTAGAAACATATGCCTCAAAGGCATGTGTCAGGGCATCAAGCCCGGTAGCAGCGGTAAGTTCATGCGACATGGTCGTCGTGGTAATGGGATCTATGATAGCAACATCCGGAACGAGGGACTTGCTTATACTTGCAATCTTGACTTTCCTTCCGGAATCAAGAATAATGGCAAACTGTGAAACATCAGCTGAACTGCCGGCCGTAGTCGGTATGCATATAAGTGGAGGCCCCGGCAAGGGCACCGTATCCACGCCTTCAAATTCCAGTACATTTTTATTATTGGTACTTACAATCCCTATCCCCTTTGCACAGTCCATGGGGCTCCCGCCGCCGACAGCCACAATCATATCACACCCTTCACGCCTGTAAAGTTCAGCCCCCTCCATAACTTCATAGTCTTTTGGATTTTCAGTGACATCGCCAAAAACCGCAAAAGGTATACCTGTCCCTTTAATCAGTCTTTCAACAATTTCAGCCCATCCGGCCCTGATGACCCCCGGGTCAGTAACCACAAGTACTTTTTTTACACCGAGATTTTTTATATACCTGTCGATCACCTCAATCGCACCGCTTCCGAATAAAAATTCCGGAGCTACAAATTTCCTCAATTCAAAGGGATTATATCGTTCCATGGCGCCTCCAGGCTGTAATCTTAAATTAATAGCAATATACAAAAATACATGAATAATTCCAGTTTATGAACAGATGGTTGAATAAATAATTTACTTCACACAGATTTTTTCGCGGAAAACAACAATGCATATTAAGGCAGGCCTGGCCATACTGAGACCATACAGTTATTCCCGAAACCCGGAACATTCTGCATGGTAAGAAACCAGGTAAAAGCTCATATATAACCTTTACCCGTTTATTAAAGAGGTGTTCTTCAATAAAATAATTTAATTCACTTCAAATTCTAAGCCGTAATGTGGCCTATGTCTGAATTAAAAAATCCGTTTACAGTTACAATATTATCATAAATACTGTTTTTATTGCTGTCAGAATATTTCTCGGCCGCAAAATCCCCTGTAATATAAAAATCCATGCCGGCCTTAAGGCTTTCAGACAGTGCCTCTGCTATTTTTCCCCTGGCCCTGCATTTGAAGAAATGTTTCTCAGCTTCAGCTGCATCTTTCTCTTTCCCTGAAACAGTAAAAGTGCAGGTCATGCTGTTTCTCTCCCTGGCTATTTCAGGGCCGTCAATTATGTGCCCGGATAAACTTATACTTCCCATATGTACCTCCCCATTAATTAATCAGTCCTGATAATAATAAAACAATGAACTATGTCCATTTCAAATAAACCGATTATATTTCAGCATAAATTCCGGCATTAATGGCATGGCTCAATATCCAAGGAAAAATTTTAAATTACACTGCAGGCTGTGAGGTAAAAAAGAAGTCAAAATAATCAGGCGAAGAGAAGAAGGCTGGCAGCCATAACAACCATACCCCCTATAAGTCCCAGTATAGCGACATGATGTTCCCCGTATTCCTCGGCTGTCGGCAGAAGTTCATCAAGTGATATATAAACCATTATACCTGCAACACATGCAAATACTACCCCGAAAGCGGCATCATTGAAAATTGTGACAAGAAAGAAGTATCCCAGAAGGGCCCCTACCGGTTCGGCAAAACCTGAAGTAAAGGAGTAGAAAAACGCTTTCCCCCTGCTCTTCGTGGCATAATAGATAGGAATTGATACGGCTATACCTTCAGGAATATTATGTATTGCAATTGCTGCTGTTATACTTATACCGAGAGCCGGGTCATGAAGAGCCCCGATAAAAGTAGCCAGCCCTTCAGGAAAATTGTGGATACCTATGGCGATAGCGGAAAACAGGCCGAGACGCATCAGTTTACGATCTTTTGCTTTCCCGTCAGTTGCATGCTCGAAATTTACAAGTTCATGCGGATTTTCATATTCAGGAACAAGCCTGTCAATCAAAGCTATAATTGCTATACCGGCAAAAAATGCTATTACTGTGTAACAGTAACCATGCTTATCACCATACATGGATGACAGTGAAGTCCGTGCCTTAACAAAGATCTCTATCATGGAAACATATATCATTACGCCTGCAGAAAATCCCAGCGCCCCTGCAAGGAACTTATGATTAAACTTCTTTGACATGAACGCCATTAAACTCCCTATACCTGTTGAGAGACCGGCCAGAAGAGTCAGGCTGAACGCGAATAAAATTCTGTCAAAATCGATATTCATAGAACAGCTCCTTTGCAGGCAATATTCAGCAACAACATTTCCTGATAAAATAATCCAACCATGAACACGGGCAACCCTTTTTCAGGATAACAGAATAAAAATGCCGGAAAAACATCTATATTCCGGCATTTAAAAGATACTGCTGTTTATTAAATATTAGGAGGATACAGAGGATATTACTCTGTAATATCCTCCTCTTCAACCTCATCCCACCCTGTAATCATAGCCTTTATATGCGATGACACTGAATGACCTGTAGTTGTCATGTATATATGAATTATGGTGAATGCGATAAGTATGAAAGCCCCGATGGCATGAAAAACAGCTATATACTTAACAGACCTTAAATGGATGTCACCGTGAGCCACATAATAGTATATCAGCCCTGTTGAAACCATCAGAGGAACAATCGCTACTTTGTATCCCACATATGTAAGTTTCTGAAGAGGGTTCAGTTTTACCTTGAGAGATTTTCCAACCGGTTTTCTCTCCCCGTTGAATATACCCTTCAGATAATAAAGCATCATCTCTCTCAGTTTGTCAGTAGTGGGTATATAATGCCTCCACTCACCTGTAGTGAAGTGCCAGAAAATTGAAAAGGCAATAAGAATAATCAGGGTAAAACCCGCATAATTGTGCAGAACAACCGCTTTTTCGAAGCCGAGAATCCTGTATGACCCGTGGACCTCGAAACCTGTAAAGATAAGAAAGAAAATCAGTACCGCCTGGGCCCAGTGCCAGAAGCGCTCAAACCTTTTATACATGTAAACCTTTTTTGCCATATCAGTCCTCCTTCCTCTTCTTTGATGAAAGGTATCTCATAGAGCCGTGAACAGTAACACCTGCAAATGATCCCGCTATGAGGAGTATGCCGAGAATATCAAGGACAAGACTCCTGTCCCTGCCTGGAATCCAGCATGCGGTGAGTCCGGTAAGGCGCCCCTCGCGTGAGTGACAGTCGTTGCAGTTCATGGCATTCTCTTTAGTGGTTACCATATGAGTAAGCGGCCAGTTCATTTCTGTTTCAATCCATTCGAATTTTCCGCTGTAAGGAACACCGGCAGCCTTCATGCCCTTCTCCGCTGATTTCTTCCAGTCCCAGTCAGCCCAGTAAGCCCCGCTCCCTTTCGGGCCGAAAAGCTTTGGTATAATAAAGGTCTTATTCACAGGATCATACATCTGCTTTCCTCTCATAACCTTGAAAGGCCATATTTTAGATCCCTGCGCGCCGCACTCACCGGCTATTCTGTTAATCTGAACAGGAGTTTTATCCGGATCTATTTTATCTCCCACAAGAACATGATCCACATTACCGTTAAACCAGTAGTATTCCGGAACGGCATTTTTAACCATTTTAAACTCCCCTTTCATCCCGTCATAAACAGGGTCGCCATCCTTATCTTTTACAACTTTCGGTTTTCCTTCCGGGGTCTTTTGTCCGGCTTTTGACCAGTCCCACCATACCTTCGTTTTAAAGCTTGTGGAATAAAACTTTATGTGACATGTCTGACACGCAATTTTCTCCGTATGTTTATCCAGAACCCTGCTTGTAAAATTATCTTCAGGCTTTTCTCTCTGGTAAAGACGGTTTTTAAAAATATCATAAGTCCTGTCCGGCTGGTCCTCAACAAAGAGAGTCTGGGTATGGGGATTTCTTGTATGGCACCTTTCACAACTCAGCCTGTCTTTATCTTCAACCGAAACAGAAAACAGCTGGCCCTTTATATCGTGCCTGTCCGCTTCATGGCAGTCAACGCATGACATCCCGCCCCCGTCTTTTGACATGTGAACATCGATCTTCTTTGAGGGATGCAGGAGAGACTTGTCCAGCGCTCCATGCTTCACGGCATTCCCCCCGCCTCCATAGAAATGGCATGATCCGCAGTTCTGCCTGTTCGGCCTCCCGACATTAAAAGCTATATTTCTGTAGTCAGGTTTCTTATAGAGTTTCTTGTTCTTAGGGAAGACCGTGTCCTTTGAAACCGGATACCCTGCCATGGTAGGAAATTTCTCATATGTACCTGTTGTGTCATGGCAGACAAGGCAGTCGATTTTATTCTGATCTGTAAAATCAAAAGTTCCGTCTTTCCACCCATAGCCTATATGACAGCTTGTACATCTCGGTTCATTAGATGCTACGGCTATGCAGAAATTATTTATAATATTTTTCTTCCCAACATCGACCATCTGCCCTTCCCTGCCGGACAGCTTGTCTGTTTTCCGGGTCCAGAGCCAGTGGTTTGTTTTCATAATCTCAGCCCCGGCCTGATTGTGACACTTAAGACACGCTGCAGTAAGGTCCTCCGGTTTGCTGAAATTTCTGTTTAACTCGGCAAATTTTGAATGATCTACCGCCCCTGCAGAAAGCATAGTGAAGCTACCGGTTATCAGAATAAAAACTGAAGCAAGAAAGCAAAACTTTCCCCCCATAAACAGCCTCCTTTGTTATATAAAAAATGGGGATATTATCTCTCCCCCTTAAAACCCATGCTTAACCAGCTTGAATATCCGTCTTTGAGAATTTTTACATTGCGGAAGCCCTGTTGCTTCATTATATCAGCCGCGGCATCAGATTTTATTCCCACTCCGCAATAAATAACCACAGGGCTGTCTTTATCCAGTTTTTTTATATCACGGACAAATGTGGCATTGTGATATTCTATATTCACCGCACCTTTAATATGACCGTCAGCAAATTTATGAGGATTCCGCAGATCAATTATAAGCAATCTTTCGGATGACATCATATCATTGAGCTCAGCGGGCGTTACATAATCCGTAAACCCGCATGAAATCAGCTGAAAAAAGACCGCAATTGGAATTACCCTTTTCATTTTTTAAGAAGAACGTCGCTCCTCTGCCTGAAATTTTCTATTATCCCCTGCCGGATCAGCCTGCAGCCTTCAATAAACTTCCTGTTGGTAATCCTGTAATATACAAGCTTTCCCTCCTTTCTTTCCGCCACCGCTCCCTGGTTCTTCAAAACCTTCAGATGCTGTGAAACATTGGTCATTGAAATGCCAAGAGTCTCCGCTATATCTGAAACTGAATGTTCCCCTCCCTGCAGAAGCCACATTATCCTGAGCCGTTTCTCATTGGACAGCACGGAACAGAATTCAGCGTGGATTTTAAAAAACTCCGGGTCATCCATTTCCGTATAAAAATCCTGCTCATTTTTCTTTTTCAAAGATACACCTCTTCCCGGTTTATTCAAATTTTTTTGAAAAAACCGGGACATAAAAAATTATCAAATTATTTCATTACTTATCGCTGAAATAATTTCATGATGCAATCATTCGGATCAATATATAAACGATTGCAAATATTTGCAACTATTAATATAACACCCCCGCAAAATTAAGAATTTCTGCTCCTGGCATATGACCGGTTATGCGTTAATATCTTGACATTTTTGCATTAAATAATAAAAAAATCACGGGTATGCTTTTATATATATCCAGCACACTCGCCGCCGGTTCAACTGGAAAATTTTATCTGCCTGAGCAATAGGAGCATATACTGTGCTTATACAGAAATTTTACGGAAACAACCCGGAGAGGTGTAAACTGGTTCTTATAAAAATAAATCAGAACCAGGCTGGCTATCAATAAAACTCTTAACAGGAGGCTTTTTTTGGAATCTATAGCTAAATTCGTGGGAGCTGTAAACTCCCTTGTCTGGGGTCCCTACATGCTTGTTCTTCTGGTAGGTACAGGCCTTTTTCTCACAATCAGACTCAAATTCATGAGTTTCAGATACCTGCCATATGCACTGAAACTCGCTTTTACTCCTCATCAGGATGAAAAATCCGAAGGAGACATTAATCATTTTCAGGCCCTGATGACCGCCCTTGCGGCAACTATCGGAACGGGAAACCTTGCAGGTGTTGCAACAGCAGTGACACTGGGAGGTCCCGGTGCTGTTTTCTGGATGTGGGTCACTGCCCTTGTCGGTATGGCAACCAAATACTCTGAAGCGATTCTCTCTGTAAAATACAGGGAAACAGATGAAAGAGGAGAGATGGCAGGCGGCCCCATGTATTTCCTTGAAAAAGGTCTGGGGATGAAATGGCTCGGAGTTCTCTTCGCACTTTTCGGCGCCATCGCAGCTTTCGGCATAGGGAACATGGTACAGTCCAATTCCGTTGCTGATGCGATTAATTCAACTTTCGGTATTCCTCTGATTTATACCGGTATTGCACTTGCTATACTCACAGCACTGGTAATTCTGGGCGGAATAAAAAGTATCGGCCGTGTATCCTCGATGATAGTCCCTTTTATGGCGGTATTCTATATCCTTGGCGGACTCGCGATTATTATCATGAATATAAACATGCTGCCTGACGCAGTGGCTTATATTTTCAAATGCGCTTTCGCGGGTCATGAGCCTGTAGCAGGCGGTTTCGCTGGCGCCACAGTAGCTCACGCGTTAAGGTTCGGTGTGGCAAGAGGTGTATTCTCAAATGAAGCCGGTCTTGGTAGCGCGCCAATAGCGGCGGCTGCGGCAAAAACAGACCACCCGGCAAGACAGGCCCTTGTTTCAATGACAGGAACCTTTCTCGACACAATAATTGTATGTTCAATTACGGGACTTGTTCTCGCGATTACAGGTCTCTGGCAGAACGCGAATTCTGAACTCACTGGAGCAGCCCTTACAACTGCAGCATTCACAGCCGGCCTTGGCAAGTTCGGAGGATGGATAGTTGCCATAGGCATAATACTCTTTGCTTATTCAACAATTCTCGGATGGGCATATTATGGAGAGAAATGCGCCGAATATCTTTTCGGGGCAAAAATTATTCTCCCGTACAGGTACCTCTGGGTTCTTTTCGTAGCTGTAGGAGCTTATGTCAAGCTTGCTTTTGTATGGGACTTCGCTGACACAATGAACGGGCTCATGGCAGTCCCCAACCTTATAGGACTTCTCCTTCTGAGCAAAGTTGTTGTATCTGAAACAGAAGACTTCTTTGCGACCAAATACAGGGAAGAGAAGAACAAAGAGGAAAAGGCCGCGTAGTTTTTTCCCAATCGAATAATGAATAATAAAAAACTCCGGCATATTTGCCGGAGTTTTTTATTGCCGGATAAAATGTCTACATGTTAGTCACAAGGACCTTCTCGAGATTTTCAGGTGCGGCCTTCCTGTTTACTATAAATGAATTCCCGTCCTTTTTAAACACTCTGATTTCATTTCCGTCAAGCACCTGTACAGCCCTTTTAATCTCCCTTCCATTGCCGAGCAGCCATGTTTTAGTTTCAGGATTATATATAAGGTCCGCCTCTTCCCCCATATTCGGCCCTGTTATCTGTTCAAAATGATAGCGGTTCTGACTTACTTCAACCTTATAGGTTTTCTCACCCTCGGTAATATACTTTGTTTCCACCTCACCGGGTTTCATAGCAAGGGGATTTGAGCCTGTCCAGAACTCAACTGAATTAAGAATAATTCCATCAATGAGAATACAAATACCGTAAACCGGGATAATAACCATTATAAGAAAAACAATCTCATTTACCCACTTGCTCCCCAGTCTCTGGTTAAAATTAAGAATCTTTCTTGTAAGAACAAAATTACCAATACACCCCTGGAATGAAGTCAGACCGATAACTGCTGCCAGCATTAACGCAATACTTCTTTTTCCCATTTCAGATCTCCTTGAATTAAATTTTTATTGAATATATCAAATTTTATGCTATATATCAATCCCTGTATATTTATTAATTTGTTATGCTGTAAATATAGTGTAAAATAAGCGCCTTCAATTATTAGAGATTTATTGACATAAAACCGATAATTTATTAACCAGATAGGAACCGGGAGGATACAGTACCATGTCAAAAAACATCATGTATTACCAGAATGGTGAAAATATAATCAGGTCAGGCCAGCTGGAACAGAGAATGTACATAATCCTTGAAGGGAGGGTTAGCATAATACTGCAGAGCGGTGATGAACAGTTTGTTGTTGCCACCATGGAAAAAGGGGATTTTTTTGGTGAAATATCCCTCTTTACTGATCATCCCAGGAGTGCGACAGTGAGGGCCCTTGGGGACGTTAAACTCGCATACATCGATAATATTAACCAGCTAAAGGCGTTTCTGATAAAAAACCCGGCCTTTGCCGCAAAGATGGTGCAGATCCTCGCCAGAAGAGTGGCAAAAACGGATGAAATACTTGTCGGAAAGATAAGTGAAATTAAAAGACTTAAACAGACTCAGGCAATCTGACATACAGGTGTATAATGAAAAAAAAACTCTTCATAATTGACGGCCACGCCCTGTGCTACAGGGCATATTTTGCTTTTATACGCAATCCTCTAATAAATTCAAACGGACAGAACACATCCGCAATCTACGGTTTCGCAAGGATGCTCCTCAAGCTTATCAAGGAGCAGTCGCCTGACTATCTTGCGGTAGCGTTCGACCCGCCGGTCAAGTCGTTCAGATTTAAAATTTATGAAGAGTACAAGGCAAACAGGCAGAAGATGCCCGACGACATGAGGAGTCAGGTTGAGGAGATCAAGACCATGGTGAAAACCCTGGGACTCCCGCTGCTGGAATTCGAGGAATTTGAGGCTGACGATATTCTGGGTACTGTGGCCGAAAAATACTCCTCCGATAAAACTGACGTATACCTTGTGACAGGTGATAAGGACGCGTACCAGCTGGTGCATGACAATGTACGGATATACGCCAGCACAAAGGGGATCTCCGAATATGAAATATATGACAGGGAAGGAGTTATAAATAAAACAGGTCTGCCGCCAGAAAAAATAATAGACTACATGGCTCTCATGGGTGACACCTCAGACAACGTCCCGGGGATCAAGGGTATCGGGGAAAAAACAGCACTTAAACTTATTACTGAATATGGTTCACTGGAAGCCCTTTTTGAGAATGCCGGTTCCATTAAGGGGAAAACAGGCGAGCTGATCCGGAATGGACATGACATGGCACTGCTTTCAAGGGAACTTGTAACAATCAGACGTGATGTTCCGATAGAGATAAAAATTGATGAAATGGAATTTAACGGAATTTCTCAGGATAAAGCATCTGAATATTTTAACGGCCTTGAAATGGGATCAATAGTCACCGAATTTTTCCAGGGAACGGAGAAAAAGACTTCTGATGAAAAAGAGCAGGAGAAGAAGGACTACAGGACAGTCCGAACGGAGAAGGAACTGGATGAGATGATCTCCGAAATTGAAAAGGCAGCCTTTGTATCAGTTGACACGGAAACCGATTCACTTCAGCCTGTAGAGGCAGAAATCGTCGGCCTTTCATTCTCCGTCAGGGAGCAAACAGGATGGTACCTCCCTGTAATGAGCAGAGGCCTTTTCAGTGAGGATTACCCTGACAGTTCCGTTTCACTCCCGAAGATAAAGCCCCTTCTTGAAAATCCGGATATAAAAAAGATCGGGCAGAACATAAAATATGATCTTCTCGTGCTGAGAAGAGCGGGAATTGAACTGAAGGGAATTGAATTCGACACAATGATAGCCTCCTATCTGATAAACCCTTCAGATCGCAGGCATAACATGGATGATCTTGCAGAGCAGTATCTTAACTACAAAACAATAACATTCAAGGAACTTACAGGCACAGGTAAAAACGCAGTGCCAATAACAGAAGTCCCTCTTGACAGGCTTGCGGAGTATGCTGCTGAAGACGCGGACATAACCCTGAGGCTGCACAATGCCCTTAAGCCGCTTCTTGAAAAGAATTCCCAGAATGAGCTCTTTACGAATATTGAAATGCCCCTTATGTCAGTCCTTGCTGAGATGGAACAGACAGGAGTAAAGATCGACACAAAACACTTCGACAGCATGAAAAAGGACACAGCTAAAAAACTTGTTGAAGTTGAAAAGAATATTTATTCATCAGCGGGGCAGGAGTTCAATATCAATTCCACAAAAGAACTCTCATCAATCCTTTTTGAAAAACTGGGACTCCGCACCGTAAAAAAAACCAAAACCGGTTTTTCAACAGACATTCAGGTGCTTGAAACCCTCAGGGGTTCACACGAAATAATAGACCACCTGATAACATACAGGACACTGAGCAAGCTGCAGAGCACCTACATAGACTCATTACCGAAACTGATAAGCCCTGTTACCGGAAGGATTCATACGTCATATAATCAGACTGTGGCTGCCACAGGTAGGCTTTCATCCTCTGACCCGAACCTGCAGAATATCCCGATCAGGGATGATTTCGGACGACAGCTGAGAAAGGGATTTATACCTGAGAAAGGGTTTATAATGATGTCTGCTGACTACTCCCAGATCGAGTTGAGGCTGGCGGCCCATTATTCAGATGACCCGAATATGCTCTCAGCTTTCAGGGAGGGGATAGACATCCACAACATGACAGCTTCTTCTGTATTCGGCGTCCCCTTTGAAGAAATAAGTCCGGACATGAGGAGGCAGGCGAAGATCATAAACTTCGCGACTATATACGGGGTCTCCCCTTACGGCCTTTCACAGCAGGCTGAAATAAGCATGAAGGACGCTGCAGAATTCATAAAGAAATACTTTGAAACATACCCGGGGTTCAGGGATTATATAGACAGGACAGTAGAATTCGCGAAGAAAAACGGTTACGTTGAGACTCTCATGGGTAGGAGAAGGCCGGTACCGGAAATAAACTCAGATACTGTCTTCAGGCGGGAAGGGGCTGAACGCGTCGCCATCAACACCCCGCTGCAGGGAACCTCTGCTGACATGATAAAGATAGCGATGATAAATATAAGCAGGGAGCTGTCTGAAAAAAAACTGCAATCAAAGATGATAATGCAGGTTCACGATGAACTTGTGTTTGAAGTACATGAAGAGGAACTCGAAGAGATGAAGGCGCTTGTCAGAGAGAAGATGGAGACAGCGCTTTCTCTCAATGTCCCCATCGTTGTTGAGATAGGCACAGGCAACAACTGGGAGGAGGCGCACTGAAAGGCTTCACGCCTCAGCTCCCCGGTTTTTACCGCTCTGTAAACACATGCCACTTGGGGCGTTTATAACTTGCGAGAAATTTTTTCTCTGTTGACCGGACAGATTTTTTCTTCTTCTCAATCCCGTCGAAAAAAAGTACAAAATCAAGCTGCTTCTTCTTTTTTATCAGTTCATTCGCGTATAACCGGGCAATACCGTTGGCAGGAAGTATATTCCTCCCCATTATCCTTTCAAGCGGAAAAACAATACCTTTCCTGTTATTCCCCGGCTCATATGACTTATAAACAAGTTCCGTGCATACAAGGGACGAGTCTGTGAGAAAATCAAAATCGAAGTCATAAGGCCTTCCCGAGTACCTGAACGCGCGAATCAGAGCCCGGGCAATCTCGCTCTTTGAAAGCCTGGGCCTCAGTACTGCTATTGAATCGCATGAAGCAGAATGCTCAATGGTTGTAAAGAGAACCCCCTCCCCTATTGCCTCAACAACTCTTGGGATGTGACCGGAACTGTCAGGTCTGACACAAAGCTTATATCCGCCTGTACTCTTTTTCAGAATATCCTCAACCGATTTCTCTCCTGTTTCCTTTAACAGCGAAGCCGTCTCTTCACCGTTAAAAAAAACCGCCCGATCCTCCGGTGTGCCGATATATATTGCCGCGTGCGTCCAGAATCCCGGGATCCCGATATTGGTGAGGTACCACTCCCTCCTTTCAAGAATTATATCCCCGGGCTTCAACTCTCCGGCAATCTCTCTAATCTGTCCCTCTGTTATAAGGCTGCTGTTAATCCTGTAGACCTTCGCGTCTCCTGCAAAATTGGATATCCCCTTCTGCACAGGGAACCAGGTCTTCTTCCCTGTTTTTTTCAGTATATCCACGCCGTTTTTTGCTGTAAGGCTCTCCCCTTTCCACATACCGTATTTCCAGATCTTCAGGCTGTCCTCCCTCATGAGCCGCGAGCTTAATGGGGCTTCCGGTTTACCATACAATTTATATGCCGCTTCAAAAGCCGCAAACTCCGTGGCCATAAGCACGTTCAGAAACCTGAATTTAAAGCTGTCATATGTTCCTGAAGGGAGGCCGATTTCAGGAACACTGTCATTAAGAACCACTGCCAGTTCAGGCTTTTTCTCGATTTTATCTATAAATTCGAGAGCAAACCTGTACTCCATCAGCATTGCAGCACGGCATATATAAAATGACCTTTTCTTGTATTTACCTTCAAGAAGCTGGTAATCCCTGTGAAACGAATCAATTGAATCTATTGCCAGATAAAAATCACATATGCTTTTCCACAGGGATTTAATTTCCTCTCTTGACGGGGCTGAAACCATGCCTGAATTTTTCCCCTCACTTTTGAAAAGAGTTTTATTCGATTCAAGAAAGGAATAGATTGAACGGAGCCCTTTGCGGTACACAGCAAGTGAATCCATATCCATCTTCTGTTTCAGGTAAAGCTGCTTTTCCGGAAGGCGCGCAAGTTCGCTCGTACCGCTCTCCGAAGCGTATACCGCGGTAATTATCATTATTATAGCCAGGATTCTCTTTAACATCGCCCACCCCCGGAAATAAATACCTTCACGTAATAACATGATATCCATACAGAGTCAATTATTAATACAGATTCTTTCACAACCCCGCCTCCATTAAAACACTTTCAGCACGACTTCAAATACTCCGGCATATTCAGCATTATTCCGGCGGCAAACAAACTCTATTAAAAAACCACATGGGCAGATATAACACTTATCTGTTACAAAATTTCAAACAGGTAAATTTTTAAATAAATCAGGCACATGATTATACCTGTTCAATTTGAAATAAAAATTGCTGTTGACTTTTTGAACATGCATTAAGGTAATATAATACATAAATAATGTTAACAATTCTACCTTTTTGCCGGTATTAATTATGAACACTACTAATAAAACAAGACTGGAGAAAGAAGGTCCTAAACTTTTTGTTCTCTTTTCACTTATTGGGCTCTGCTGCTTTATTACTTTTTATTCAAGCTTTGTTCTGAATACCACATCCGTTTATACACACCTTTTTTATATTCCGATTTTCCTCACATCGTTATGGTGGGAAAAAAAAGGGATACCGGTTGTCATCCTCCTATCAATATTCCTTATTATCGCGTACATTTTTTCCCCGGCTGGCGGAATTTCATTTTCCGATTACCTGAGAATCGGGGTTATCTTCTTTGTCGGAATTTTCATGTCTCTTTCACTGGACCTAAAAATCCGTGTAAATAATATTTCAATTATAGATAAAACATCAGAACCCGGACAGGTTATTATCCGGGAACCGGTAAAAATTATTTTTATAACCGCACTTATTTTCTTATCATGTATACTCACTGTATACTTTCATGTAATTGAAAACAGGGGAACTGTATTCAGCCATTTTTTTTATATCCCTATCATATTATCCGCGCTATGGTGGAAAAGGCGCGGTCTTGCAGTTGCGCTTTTTCTAGCATCTTTTCTCCTCTTCGGCCATTTTTTTCTGCGTGATTACGTGATCACAATTAATGACTACTTCAGGGCTGTAATGTTTATTATCGTCCCGCTGTTCATATCTTATCTTGGAGAGAAAATCTCAAACGCCGAAAAACAAATAAGCTATCTTGATCTTATTGTCAGCCTGGCTCAGAATGTAAACAGACTGGTAATGCACGAGATTGACGGACAGAGGCTTTCAGAAGGTATTGCATCAACAATCGCGAACAGCCCGGGATGCAACGCAGTCGCAATAACACTCTCTGATCAGAAAGGGACAGCCGGAAAAAAAATAATCAGATACAGTGACCCGGCAATGAAATCCTTATTAACACTCTGCCATGTGCAGGCTCTTAAAAATTCAAGACAGGGAGTAACTTCATGCAGGGAATGCAAAGGCTGTAATGCCGAAAATTCAGTCTCCTTTTCACATACGCTTGAATATGATGAAGCCAGATACGGCATAATCACCTTTCTGCTGTCCGTGGAAGTAATGAATGACACCAGGCAGATTGATCTTTTAAAGAGCATATCAGATGAACTTGCCTACGCACTTTATAATCTGGATGTAGAAAAGAAAAGAAAACATGCAGAGGAGAAACACAGGCTCGATGAGCTAAGGCTTAAAACCATATACAATTTCACCAAAATTACAGGATCGTCATTCAGAGAGATGACTCTCTTTGCCCTGCAAGAAGCAATCAGCATATCCAAAAGCAAAACAGGCTATATCGCGTTCATCAACAAAGGGGAAAACCGTGCCGAAATAGTAACTACCGGCCGCTCAGATGAAAGAGGCCTTAAAGGCAGCCGCTGTTTCAGGCTGCATGAATCGGGAAAACTATCCACCGTCACCTCATCGGAAAGCTACTTTATCACGGAGGAGGAGAAAGAACTTAAATCAATCGCCGGGCTTTATGAAGACCATGACCTGAGCCTCAGGAGGCACATGGATATCCCGATTTTCGATAATGAGAGAATCGTTGCCGTTGTCGGTCTCGGGAATAAAAAAACCCCCTATGAAGATAGTGACATCAGGAACATCGGGTTTCTCATGCAGGGTATGTGGATAATTCTGAAACACAAACAGACAGAGGATGAACTTGCCGTTTACAGGGACCACCTAAAAGAGATGGTAAAAAGCAGGACAGAAGAACTTGAAAGGGCCAATGAAAGGCTTACTGTTGAAATCAAAGAGAGAAATATCCTTTATAAAAACCTTGAAGCATCAACGCGGGAGCTTGGAAGTTTTGTACATACAGTTACGCATGATCTCAAGTCTCCGCTATATTCAATGGAACTCTGCGCCGACATGCTCAATAAAAATCATTCAGGTCAATTGGATGAAAACGGTCTGGAACTTCTTCAGCAGCTAAAAAAAGAGACAGTCCGCATGGAGGAGCTGATAAAGGATGTTCTAAACCTTTCAAGGATCGGTTTTGAACCTGAGAACATTGAAGAGATTGATATAATAAAACTTATCTTCGACATCTCGAGAAGGTTCGGGTACTACTTTGAAGAAAACTCGGTGGAGTTTGTTGTGAAAATTTCCGTCCCGGAACCTCTACCTGTTATTGAAGCAAACAGGAGCCAGGTAATCCAGGTCTTTGAAAATTTAATCACAAACGCGGTAAAATTTATGGGTGACCAGCCTGACCCGTGCGTTGTTATATGCTGCGACTCAATAGAAAATAATTTATGCCGTTTCTATGTTGAAGACAACGGAATAGGGATAGCCGAGAACAACCATGATAAAATTTTTGCGGAATTTTACAGAACCCACGATTCCGACGTAGATGGGACCGGGATCGGACTTGCCATTGTTAAAAAAGTGGTGGAAAAACATGGAGGGGAAATATCTCTTTCATCCCAGCCGGGCAGAGGAAGCACTTTTTACTTCTCCCTGCCGGTTAAACCGGCATTATGTAATTAACAGGTCAACCTGCAGAGCCCGCCGTCATTCATTACTACGGATAAATCATCTCTCGCTATATAATAAATATTTTCTTTGCCTGCAGAAAAATTTTTAATTGATATCACAATTTCCCGGAAGTACTATATAGAACATAGCCCGCTGGAGGATTTATGAAAAAATTACGTTTTCTTATATTAATTGCATTTTTAACATTTACTGCTGCGAAACTTTCTGCGGGCACAAGCGACAACGCGGACATTACAGGTTATTCAAGGGACGGGAAATACGCGGCTCTTCAGATTTCAGGAACTGAAGACGGCAGCGGGTTCTACTATATCACAATAAGATTTCTTGATGTTCATAATAACCGGTTCGTCGGCCCGAAAATTTCACTGAGAAATGAAGATGAAAAACCAGTGAAAACTGTAAAGGACGAAGCAGACAGGAAAGCCGCCGCATATTTCAAGAGATACGGAATAGATAAATCGATAAGACCTGTGGCCATGAATCTCAGCGGCAGTGAACTGCGGAAGACTTTCAGTTACAACAATAAAAACCATGTAATCAATATTGACGAGATTGATACAGGAGAACAGTGCAATTCCATGGCCGGCATGCTCCAGGCAAAGGGTTTCTCGATATCATTAAACGGACGTATTCTTGACAAAGTTGATTCACCCGGCGAGTGTGTGTTCAGTTACCGGATAGACAGCGCAATGCTCTACCGGGGACATGTCATAATAATATACAGAGAATTAACTCCCGGTTTTGAAGGCCCGGACAGCAGGGTGCTTTTCTCATCCGCTACGTTAAGGTGAATGAAATCCTTTCATCCTTAATAAGAAAAAAAGCACCCCTGCAAAAAGGTGGTGCTTTTTTATCTCTGTATTGATCAGCAGATACTCCCTTCACCTTATTATCAGCACCTTCCTGTCACTTCTTCTCCTCCCTGTACTCCTTCCACGATTTATCATCTATCAGGAGGTCCTTTATTGCAGCTGAACCGCCGCGTGTGACGGAGAGTACTATTTTACCCTTTCCTCTTCTTACGGCCCTGTCCAGGGAATGTGCATACTCTTCAGGGATATAGAACTTACCGATCTCAGAATCCGGAATAAACCTGCCGTAATTACACCTCCCCTTTATTACTGCATCACAGCCTGAATCATAAAGGTCTGAGTCTTCATAATAACTGTCCAGTGATGACAGGTACCCACCCTTCTTTTCTTTCTTTTTTATCAGGCAGAGGTAAACCTCCGCGTTTTCGTTCCCCTTCATACTGCAGTAACTTTCGTTCTCCAGGCCGTAGTCTATTTCATACACCAGGTAATGGCCGGAAAGGATGTTCCGGGGATCAAAGCCTGTAATGGGTAGAATCACCTCCTCCCCCATTGAAACTTTTGCCTGCTTATAAAAAATAAGGGCCATAAAAATCACCAGAGGTAAGATAAGAGCTGTTATCAGTGCGCGTTTATTCATTTTAAAAGCCCCCCTATTTTTTTCCCGTACCTGTACCAGGCGGCCACAAAGCCGATTATGATAAGGCCTGATATAATTAAACCTATACCTGTATATGCCAGAGAACCGAACACCTGGAAGTATATTATAATAAACCTTACACCTATAAGCATTACCATGAAATTAAAAAGCTTCTCCATGTTAAGTGAAAGGAAGATAAAACTTAAAAGAAGCAGCGCGAATATCGTCTCCGCCGGGCCCGAAGCTTTCAGTATACTGTAAAACTGCACCCTGGTTTCAGGATTATAGTCCTGCGCCTTGTAGAGAAGGTAGTAATACCTGTCATACCAGGCAAAAAGGATCATGCTGATGCCGTAAACTGAAGCGAGAGCTGAAGCGAGAACCTTTACTCGCCTGGTCAGTTCTCTGTTGAGCAGGAGGGAAACAATGGCAACGGCCCCGGTAATCCCGATAATCAGGGAATAGGTTGTCAGTGAAACATCATCCGAAAAGTAGCTGAAGGTGGCACTGTAGTAATGACTGCTATGCATCGAATTTCTCAGGTCAAAAAAGAAGACCCCTCCGAAGAAGGAAATCACAGCCCAGAAGATAAAAGGCCCGGACACCTTGTTAAGCCCTTCCCTGACTGAAAAGATGTTCCCCGGTATCGCGCATATAAATGGAAACGACGCCAGAATTCCCGCTGCCATAAAATAGGAATCAGACTCCCGGAAAAAATCCATCCTGTGAAAACAGAAAAGCAGCAGGGCCTGCACAAAGATATATGTCCAGGCATTCGGTATAAACCTGCGGTAAGAGAGGAGTGTAAGAGGAAACATCACCGCGCAGAGAATAAAGAGCGCTTCATAAAGCTCCCCTCCGGTATGATAGATCTGGGAGAGAAGTCCGATTGAGGCGAGATAGAAAAAGATAAAGAGAGCTGTCAGAGCATCAAAGAGAAGCGGCCTTTCCGCAATTGCCGCCCTGTAAATCCCCCACGCTATTGATACCATTATGATAACATCTGTTGATATCTTGACCACCGGGGGTATGTCCTCCCAGTTCGCGGCAACAAGGGACACAACTCCGATTGAGATAACGCTTATCCCCAGCATTATAAAGCTGTACAGGATCCAGGGTTTTTTGTCCCTGCTCTTTTCATAATCAAGAATCTTCTGTACCTGAAGAGACTCGATCAGGCCCGCCTTCTCCCACTCAGAGAGATATCTGATAATCCTTGTCACAGGTTTTCTCCGTAAAATTTTATTTTAGAGTCATTATAATTATAAAGTGCAAAGATCGTAACGTCAAGAGAGTAAAAAAAAACGAAATTTACGATTAAATATCTGAGTTTAGGAGGATGGTAAAAGGGGCCACCACCCTGAACGACTACATGCGGTAGAATAATTTCTGATACCGGGCTTGCTATATATTCCGGGAAGGAAATTTTTCTCCCCGGAATTAAACCTGTTATCTCATGGAATAGACAACTTTCTTTTTACCTATCCTCTCCCTGTTTACTTCTATCCTGTTTTTGTAGTAGAATTCTCTTCCCGGCTTCAGCTGGCCGAGAAGATCGAAAAGATCCATTTCAAAGGAGAGCATATTTTCAGCCGCGTTATTCATGCCCGAACCGCTGAGCCTTTTCAGGTCAACTGCCACGTGGCGGGAGTTGATCATATCCGGGCGGATTATTTCAGCTATGTCCTCAAAATTTGATCTGGTAATTGTACCGCCAACAGAAGTACGCTTCCCCCTGTCCCTTGCAATTTTTATAATCTGGGTTGAGACCCTCATTACTTCCGGATCATCGGGCTTCATGTCCATTGAGGCGGAGAGATCTGAACGTGCAGCAGTAACACTGGCAAGGTCCTCAAATGAAGGGGAATCAGCAATTTCCATTATATTTCTGTACCCTGTAATTGTTTCAAGGTTTATCGCCTTGTTCAGGCCAGGATAATGTGCCGGCGCTATAAGGTTTTTAAGTGTATTGATAAAATTTCTCAGCGAGTATTCAGATTCGATCATAGGTGCCGTAATACCTTCAATCCCCGTGGAGTAGCAGTAGCGGATATCAGTTCTTGCCTCGGGCCCCCCTATTTTAACTGTTACAGGTACGAGATCTTTCCCCAGTGCATGGAGCAGCTTCAGTTCCTCATAATCCATGTCCTCCGTCTCTGTTCCGCCCTTAAGGCCGCAGAAACCTGAAGTTTCAATAAGTTCAGTCAAATCCTTTCTGAGCCTGAAAAGGGAGCTCTCCACCTGTGCTGTCAGATCCATAACTTTCTCCGTAAAACTTTATTCAATACAGATTACTTATAATTATCGACATATTTTCTATTTTGTATTACCTGCAAAAAGGGAAAAGATAACCTTTTTATTATCAGCACATAATCCTCTGCGCCGCCTCAGGACGGGTGGAAAATCCGTTTTTAAACTGAAAAATAATATTAAAAAGGACAGGATTAATGCCGGAGTATATTATTAAACTGATATTCAGAATTATATTATACCCGGGAGCAGAGGAGAATAAATCAGGCGTAGATATTCAGATTAAGGCCTTTCAGTTCAGGATTGCCTGACTGCTCATTCTTCTTACTGTCAGAGTAAATCCTGTTCCTTGCCTCATGCTCCATTGCAACAGCCGCATTCATGGCCTGGAAGTCCTTTGAGGATGGCTCACCAGGCGCCATTGCCGCCTTTTTAAGCGCCTCAGCCTTTGACAGGGCCTCTTCCGGTGTCCGGGCGCTCCCTGTTGAAAGGGTAACTTTTCCCCCTGTGGCGTATGCCTTGCCGTCAGGGCCGATTGTATAATCGAAGCGGGTCGCCCCGACCTTTATGAGCTCCGGGCTCCTGCTGTGGGCTGCTTCATGCTGACGGACCTCCCTGTCCCTGGCCTTAAGCTGTTCAGTAACCCTCTGTTCAGATGAGTCCTGCTCATCGGGCCCCTTGATTTTAGCCACAAGCACGCGGTTTCCGGGGAGTCGTCCTACTATGCTGTTGTATAATGAAATCATAATTATCCTCAACGAATATTATCGGCCGGGAGGGAAAAAACCTTCAGTAAAAAATTTCACTGTTTTTTTACAAAATAGTTTTTATCTTATCAGTATTTATTCCTTAACTTATTTCATGTTATAAAATCTCTATTACCCCGCCGCGAAGCGGCGGGGTAATATTTCTTTATTTTTTACACCAAAATATATCTTTAGGAATTATTACTGATATTTTATATATGCGGGAGGGAGAAACGTATGAAGAGATCTTTTCTAATACCGGGAATTACAGGCACAGCTGTTGTAATCATGAGCATATTCCTTCTCACGGTCTTTCCCGGAAAAGCGGGAAAACTGCCGGAGGGATTCAGCACTCCTGTTATCGCATTTGAATTTATTAAAAACGCGGATGAGGCCCGTGAGCTCTTCAATGTACCTGACCCTGCAAAGAGTAGATATATCATAGACGCAATGGACAGGGGAAACAGGCTCGACTTTATCTACATGGTTCTCTACTCCTCGTTTCTATTTCTTTTTTCCCGGAAAGCCTTTAAGGTCAGCAGGAGAAAACTGCTCCCCGCTGTAATGATACTGAGCTTTATTATCCTCACCGGGGACTTTCTTGAAAATATTCAGCTGCTTGCAATCACATCAAAACTTCAAAACGGAGATTTTTCCGGAGAGATAAAACTCCTCCGGATATTCACGTGGCAGAAATGGGGCGGCCTGGCCATAAGCTGCACCCTTCTTGCCCCTTACTTTATAAAGGGAAACCTTTTTTCAAAGGCCATTGCTGTTTGCGGTATATCGACAGGGGCTCTCGGGCTTGCAGCATTTATGCACAGGTCTATTCTGAATGAAATTTTCTCACTCTTTACAGGGATCACATTTGCCCTGATAACCATATACTGTCTTATATATACCACTGCTGAAAACAGGCGGCAGGATTGAGCGGCCAGGCATAATCACAGTCTGAAATTTACGACGGCGCTGATGTTAAAATCATCACTGCCCGGGCTTTCCCGCTCCGGGCAATGCGCCGATATCTGACTTGACATACCTCCTTTCAGATATTTATTATAAATGCATACAACAGAAGAATCCCCGGATATGCGGTTAACAATCCGGACCTGACACTGCCGTCGAACAGGAGTTATAATGAAAAAAATTTCAGCACTGATGATTATAGTATTTCTTGCAACAGCCGTTTACGCAAAAAATGAGGATATTGTTTTTAATGAAATTGCTTCAAAAGTTTCAGGCCTGAAAGGGAAGATGAAAACAGGGACAGTTGCTGTTTTCCCCTTTGAAACACACGGTTTCTCTGACTCAACCTACGGCGTGTATACAGCTGATAAGATTTCAGCTGCCATATCAGAAACAGGTAAACTCACCCTTGTTGAAAGGGAAAAGCTGGGGAGCCTTCTGGAGGAGAAAGAGCTATCCATAATCGGGCTGATTGAGGAGGGCAGGGCCGCAAAAATAGGCACCCTCCTCTCTATAGACTCCATACTTCTCGGACGACTTTACAGGACGGCAAAAGGAATTGATATAACTGTAAAACTGATCGATTCAAAATCGGGAGCTGTTTTAACTGTAATCTCTGACAGATACGATGATGCACCGGAAATCATAAAGAAAAAGAAGGGTTCAGGATTCACAGGAACATGGAATATAACTGATACCGCACCCTACCTGGTTAAACAGGATATGCAGTATGAAAAACTGGAACTCACCAGGGACGGTTCCTTTTCACTCCATCTTGTCAATAACGCGGGGAGGATTGTTGAGATCCAGGGTAAATACCATATTAAAGGAAACAATATCGATTACAGGCCGCTGAGGATGTTTTTTGACGGGAGCAATACCTCCTTCATGAGGAAGAGTGAGTGGCTGCAGGGCACCATATACTTGGTCAATGGTAAACTTTATTTCAATTACGCGGGCACAGGTAAAAAAAGAGAGAGGCTTGACGCGATGCAGTCTGAATACCGCTGCGTGGCGGAAAGAGATGAATAACCCGGTTGCATACAGGCTCAACAGTACCGGGAATATTTTAAAGGATTAAACAGATGGATGTTGTAATTACCCGCAGGTATAAAATAAATTTTATATTTTCAATGACCATATCATTAATGGCCGCGGCCTTTACCGCGTATACCTCACCTTACCTGTTTAATAAAATTCTACCCGGCATTAACTATACCTGGACAGCGGCAGCACTGGCTGTTTTCGTTATAACACATCTTTCCATTACCAATAAATACAGGAAAAGAAAGCGGATAGCGGCAGCCCCTTTCCCGGAAGAATGGAAAACTATTCTTTCCGGGCTAGTCATATTTTATCAAAACCTGAACGATGAAGAGAAACACCTGTTCGAAAAAAAGGTGCAGATATTTCTCGGGGAAAAATTAATTACAGGGATAGAGACCGACGTTGACGACAGCACAAGGCTTCTCATAGCATCAGCTGCCATAATACCTGTCTTTAAAATCTGTGACTGGGAATACGATTCACTTGGAGAGATTCTCGTGTATCCTGACAGGTTTAACAGCGATTTCAGTTTTACAGGTGATGACAGAAACGTACTCGGTATGGTTGTGGGGAACACGTCGTCACTTATTATTTCAAAAAAAGAACTCTTCAAAGGTTTCAGCGCCATGGACGGGAGCAACACTGCCATCCACGAATTTATGCATAAGATCGACGAAGAGGATGGGGAGATTGACGGGCTGCCGGTACTGATGCTCAGCAGAAAAAATCTCGAGGAATGGAAAAACGCACGCGAGACAGAAACCGCACTTATTCGTTCAGGCAAATCGGACATGAATCCCTATGCGCTGAGCGGCCCTGCTGAATTTCTCGCGGTTTCAGGAGAGTACTTTTTTGAATCGCCGGGAAAACTTAAAGAGAGGAATCCTGAACTTTACAGGATAATGAGAATTATTTTTAACCAGGACCCCGCCTCTCTTATTAAATCTGAAACCGTAAAAGTTTTCAAACGCAGAAGAAGGAAGAATCGAAGGCCCCGGGGATAATTTCCGATAATCGCCAGCCCCTGCAAGCCCTTCTTCCGCTGCAGCATTAATCAAATTACCATTCAATGCATTTCTGAAAAAACCTCTTACCGGCTTGACATATTCCCATTATAGTGGTTCAATAGACCTGTTTACATATGGCCGGTTATAAATAGAGTTTCACGGCATCCATGAAAGTATATAAAAAATGTTACGGGGAAAACTGAAGAATGAAAAAACTGGTCTGTCTCTTTTCTCTACTTTTTTTAAGTAACCGGACAGCCCTCTGTTCTGAAAACCTCATGCCTCCTGACAAAAAACTGCACCTTGAAGCGGGAATTATAATAGGCGGAGGATCATATTTTATATGCCCGGAATTTGAAAAGCTGTTATTTGACAGAACCTTTATCCATCCCTCACTATGGAGTATCGGAATGGCATCACTTGCAGGCGCTGGGAAAGAGATAGTCCATGACGACATGATGGAACGCGGCGACTGCAACGCGAAGGACTTTTATTATACAGTTGCAGGGGGTGTAATCAGCGGAATAACACTGGGCATTATCGATGAGCTCTTCAGCAGAGATGAAAGCAGCGTCTATCTGGAGGTTAATCCGCTGAACAGCTCTGTTTTCCTTTCATATTTATACCGCTATTAATAATGACAGTCTGTTAATATAGTAAAATAAACTATCAGATATCAGTCAAACAGATACCTGT
Organism: Spirochaetota bacterium; assembly: GCA_036745755.1. Classification (GTDB taxonomy): domain Bacteria; phylum Spirochaetota; class UBA4802; order UBA4802; family UBA5550; genus UBA5550. The sequence goes on from DAIOFM010000006.1 coordinate 62,942, forward strand.
GGATCATATCCACCAGTTCATTTTTAAGCACAACCGGTTTAACATCAAGTTTCGTAAACTTAATGGCATGAACAATATCCTCAATCGTGCTCTGAATTATTATAGAAGCCGCATTGATATTGCCTGGCCTCAGGCTGGACTGCCAGTTTTTAAGGATCTCCCTGGTGAGTTTTATTGAATTATCACGGATCGACTCCATAATACGCCCCACCTCTTCATCTGAATGAATCATCGACTCAAGCTCCTGATGGAAAGCGGGGCTGATATTGTGTGCATCGAGAAGTGTCTCCACAAGGTGAAGGATAAAATCACGTTCACGACCCGGCTGCCTGTATTCCTCAACAGGTATAGATGAAAGGACTTTGCTGATTTTGCCGTTATACCGCGAGAAAACCTCCATGAAAAGATCACGCTTGTCCGTAAAATATGCGTAAAAAGTTCCGGTAGATACCCCGGCCGCTTTTGCAATCTCTTTTGTATTGGTTTTGTGATACCCGATGTCTGAAAAAAGCTTAAGCCCGGCGTTTATTATATATTCCTTTTTCTCTATGCTCCTCTCCTGCTGAGGAATTCTCGGTTCAGATTTCATATTATACCTTCAAATATTTCAGCCGTGAA
>DAIOFM010000006.1:63659-93503 GCA_036745755.1 Spirochaetota bacterium
ATAGACCGCATGCCCGATTTCAGTTTCAGAATAATGTCGTTCCTTTTTTTGCTGCGGGACCTCCTTACCCCCTTTGACAGAAAACTCGGTTCATTCGGAATAGATAAAGGAGATACAGTCATTGACTACGGATGCGGCCCGGGCAGTTATCTCAGCCGGTCTTCAGCACTCACGGGGCCGGAGGGAAAAGTTTTTGCGGCTGATATTCACGAACTGGCCATTCAATCTGTAAACAGGCGGATCAAAGAAAAGAAATTAAACAACGTCGAAGCAGTTAAAATTGACAGCTACAAATGCCCTTTACCGGACAATACGGCTGATATCATCTACGCCCTTGACATGTTTCACATGGTAAAGGAGCCGCAACGGTTTCTTAATGAACTGCACAGACTGCTGAAGAAAGATGGAAAACTGATAATAGATGACGGGCACCAGTCGCGAAAAAAATCATTAAGAAAGATAAGCGATTCCAACCTCTGGGATATTGCAGAAAACCGCAAAGGGTGGATTGTTGCAGTTCCGAAGAAATCTTAAAACTGATTATCCGGTCATGTATTACAGGTGAAGAAGATGCGTATATTTTTTAATACCGCGCATCGCACCCTTTTTTCCAGATACTGATATATCAAACAGGTAATAAAATGAATAGCAGAATTAAAATCCTTATAACTCTCTTATTGATAACCACGGGCTCTTTTACAGGCATGAGTTGTAAATCAGAGGCCCTGCGTGAAGAAAAACAGATCAGTGATGTTGTAGCCGGTCTCATTGCCGGGGCAAAAAATGACGAGGAAAAGATGAGCCGGATCTACTATTTTGTACGGGATGAAATTAAATTCGGATGGGTTTACCCCCAGGACATTTCCCCGCGGGAAGTTCTTAACAGAAGACGCGGGCTCTGTATGCAGAAATCAAATCTTTTAGTTGCCATGGCACGTGAAGCAGGATTAAAAGCCCGCTTTCATTTCATGTATGTACATAAGACCGCACTGGAGGATTTTCTCCCCGAATTTGCCTACAATAAATGGGTAGACCCTTTTCCTCATACCTTTCCTGAAGTTTACCTGAATAAAAAATGGGTATCAATGGAAGCGACTTTTGACAAAGAGCTGCATGATATCTGCATTAAGAAAAAACTTAACTTCGGTAAATATCAGAATATTGTTAACAGCATTTCAATAGAATTCTCTCCACATGGAGTAAAAGGGCATCAGCAGTTTGTTCACGCGGAAGGGAAAGAATCTTTTTTCGGTAACGATTTAAGTGAATTTAAAAAATTCATGCACGAAGGTGTCCCCTGGTGGAAAAGACAGCTTCAGCCCTTTATCTTCAGGAAGGCACAAAAAATTATGGATAAGATACGCGAAACAGAATAATTTGCTGCTGCCGGAAACATTTTATACAGCCTTTATACTCTTTTTTCTTGTCCGTTACCCTTGAGGCATCTATATTAACAGCAAATAAAGACATGGAGGATAAAATGAGATTCAAAAAACATTTTCTGATCTCAGTATTTATTTTTGCATCCTTTCTTATGACAGCCTGTATGTCCGCGGCAAAGGGTGATATTTTCGCACCTGAAAAGATTACTGATAAAAAATCAGGAGTAATCTATGTTTCAAGGGAGAAGGCTCTTGTCGGAGCAGTAATGGCTGCCAATGTGGATCTTGACGGCGCAAAAATTGCCGAGCTTGACCAGGGGGGCTACCTGGCCATTACCGTAAAAGAAGGCACCCACTCAATCAGGCTATACGCAGGGCTATACAATAAAACTTTTGAAGTAAAAGTCAAAAAGGGAACATTCACCATGCTCAGAATAGAAGGGTCAGAAATTAAAGTTGTCGATCCGGGAAAGGAACCGTACAAGAGCGAGTTAAAGAATAAAGTATTGCAGAAGCGGATTACAAAACCTTAAACAGGCTTATATACAGGGGGCTTTAAAGAAAGCTGTTAATCAAGTTCAGGACGTTTAAAATCTCAGCAGCCTATCTTTTCCACGCGTATATAACTACGCTCTTGGGGAAAAAATTATTGAAGAACTCCTCAACCCTCCTCATGAAGTTGGAAAAAAGCCCCATGTGAAGAAATTTCTGGTAGCCCTTTGTTATCGGATGCTCCCCGTTGTGAAGCCCCACAACGCTGCGAATCATCCACCATATTGTATGGAAGGAGTGTTTAAAACCCACAGCGTAAACCTCCAGGCCGTTCTTTCTCATGATCTCTGCAAGTTCGGAGGGGAAATACTTCCTTACATGCCCGCCGGGGGATGTAAAGTACTCATATGTTAAAGCATCATAAACAATTTCACTTATATACGTGGGAACGGTTATGGCGATCCGGCCGTTCTTTTTCAACACCCTTGCAAGCTCTGAACATGCCTTGAAATCATCATTAACGTGCTCCATAACTTCAGAGCAGATAACACGGTCAAAAGTCTCATCCCGGAAAGGGAGGTTCAGAGCATCACCTATATGGGTCAGGTAAGCGCTTTTTTTATTTGCCCTGTTTTTACCGGGGGTATTGTTTTTAAACATACTTGCCAGGGTATACCTGGTTTTCAGGAGTGAATCAATATCAAGGTCCATACAGAAAACAGAGGCTCCTCTTCTTGCAAATTCAAAAGAATGCCGCCCCTCGCCGCATCCCGCATCGAGAACAACATCTCCTTCGCGCACTGTAAGTCTGTCAAAATCAACTGTAAGCATTAATGACCTCCCGGTAAACCTCAACCATCTCCTTTGCCGCGTTTTCCCATGTGAAAACGGATGTAATCCTCTTACGCGCGGCCTTGCCCATCCTTTCACGCTCTTTCGGATTATCCAGCAGATAATCTATTGCCTCAGCGAGACCGTAGGGATCACGCGATTTAACGACGTAACCGGTCTCCATATGTTCCCCCACCACTTCCGGCAGGGCCCCTCCGTCAGACGAAACAAGTGGAAGCTCGCACGCCATGGCCTCCGCAGCAGGGAACCCGAACCCCTCGTAAAGAGACGGGGAAACCGCAACCTGATGCTGCGAATAAAGCTCAATGAGTTTATCTCCCGGAATTTTACCTGTAAAATGAATCCTGTCATTCAGGCCGAACCTGTCGATCCACTTTGTCACATACATCCTGTTGGGAGCCCCTCCATCAACAACCGTGAGATGAAACCTGTTTTTAGAGAGGGTCATTGCCTTCAGCAGGTAAACAACACCCTTCTTCCGATCCTCCACGTTGCCTACGAAAATAACGCTGTTAGGCTTCTTTTTTATCCCCGGTATCGGTTTGAATATCTCTGTATCAAGGCCGTTGTAAACAACGCTCATGTTTTCCTGTTTTACACCGAATGCTTTGTTTATTTCAATAGCTGAATCCTCTGACACCGTGATTATATGGTCCATTCTACGCGCCACAAACCCCTGCATTATAAGGGGATAATACAACACGCGTTTAATCTTCAGCCTGAAGTCTGATGGATACTCAAACCAGGTTGACCTGTCAATTGACAGAGGATGATGAATAGTTGAAATAAACGGCACGCCGAGAAGTTTAATAAGCAGAAAACCGTAACCAAGGTTCTGGTTATCATGAATAATATCGAATTTATGAATTTTCTGAAGCTCTTTAAGTTTAAGAAAAGCCCTGAATGAATATGTCTCGATCTCAGGGAAGATGCCGAATTTTGATGCCACGAATTCATAGAAATTCAGCGGTTCAAAAGTCGCAAAAGGCTTATGAGGTTTAATGTAGTCCTGCTTTATATTAAAATAGTTATGATTGCTGACATGGTGAATATGAACACCCTCCATTTCAGGGAAATAGGGGGGCCCCTGAATAACGTGAACCTCGTGCCCCAGTTTAACAAGTTCGCGGGCGATATACATTGTGTATATACCCTGTCCGCCGCAAAACGGGTTTCCCCTGTATGTTAGAAGGCATATTTTCATTTCCCGCTCCTGTACTCTCTTACAACATCTTTATAGACCTCAAGGGTGTTTTTCGCTGCCACAGGCCAGGAAAAATTCTCCACAGCCCTCTTTCTTCCGTTTTCACCCATCCTCTCCCTTAAAGCTTTATCACCCAGGAGTTTCAGAATCGCATCCTTAAGCGCCACGGGATCTTTGGGAGGGACAAGAACACCGCAATCCCCAGTGACGACCTCTTTAAGTGAACCCGCTGTAGTAACCACAACCGGCGTTTTGCACGACATCGCCTCAACAGCAGGGAGCCCGAATCCTTCAAACAGAGAAGACATTACAAGAATGGTCTTTCTGCTGTATATACTTACAAGCGCTTCATAGGTAAGCTTCCCTGTGAATTTAACCCGGTGTTCCAGGCCGAACTTCTTTATCATCCTGGCAGCAGACATCCTTTTAGGCGGGCCTTCATCAACTATTGTCAGCGTAATGTTTTCAGGGAGCATTGTTAAAGCCTCAAAAAGATAAACAAGCCCCTTTTTGCTGTCCTCTGTGTTCCCGACAAAAAGGAGCGCGTTTTCCTCCCTCTTCTCACCCGTGTTCTGAAAGAGGTCAACATCCATACCGTTATAAACAACCGATGCCTTCTCCCTTTTCACTCCAAAGGCCTTCCGAAGTTCATCCACCCCTTCACCAAATGATGTAATGACCCTGTCCAGCCTTTTTATAACAAAGCTCTGCATTATAAGTGGGTAAAAAAGCAATGTTGTAACTTTATCCCACATAGTACGGTTACCCATCAGGTCAGCTTCCCTGTCCTTTGTAAGGGGGTGATGTACAGTGGTAACAATGGGCATGCCATAGCCCTTCATCGGCACTGTTGCCCATCCGAGAGACTGTATATCATGGATAATATCATATCTCTTTGTTTTAAGAATTTTCTTCAGGGCGAAAAAAGCCCTGAAACTGAAAGTCTCCATCTCCGGAAACATATGCAGCCTCGTCAGGATAAAATCCGCGAAATTCCACGGCGTAAAAATCCTTCCAAGTTTTTCGAACGGTATCTCGCGTGTTTTCATTGACCAGAGATGCAGATTTTCTATTTTATATACTGTCGCCCACTCCTCAAGTGGATCCGGGTACGGCGGTCCGACCATTACATCAACCTCAACCCCGAGCTTTGCCAGCTCTTTGGAGAGATTGTATATATAGATACCCTGACCACCGCAGTAGGGATTACCTCTGTAGCCGACAATTAAAACTTTCATAGATTCAGTGTATGAATTTCTATTTTTTATTAACCGGCAGAGTCGCCCTGGTTGTGATTATCGCCATACCTACCCAGAATACCGCGCCGAGAATAACAGCTGATATTACAATTGCCGGTACAGCGAGCGACCAGAAGCTCCTCACATAAACACCATAAACAAGAAGCGCCGCCAGAGCTGCGGTCAAAAGGCAGAGAAAGAAAGCCTTTATCCTGGAGTTATCTTTTTTTTCAACAATTTCAGGCATTGGAGGTACCACCTTTATAGTCAGAATTACCCACCCTATCCAGAAACCTGTGGCAAGAACCCATAACGCAATGGCGGAAATAGGTATCGCCGCAGAATAGTAGGTGAGACTGTTTAATTCCTGTAAATTAACAGAGGAAAAAGAGGAGAAATCCCCTTTATTAAAAATAAATAACGAATAAACTGATAATGCGAACAAACCGGCAGAAAGAATCACGGCCAGAAAGCCCCAGATTTTTGCTCTCGGCATATTATTGCCTCATAAAATGTATGATTATGATAGTCTCAGACAGCGTAGGATTATGAAAACATCTGTCAACTTTATTATTCTCAAGTAAACTCTTTACTTTTATAAAAATAATTATTACATTGACATTATATTAATAAGCAATTTAAGTGAACGGGTGGTTATATAACGGTAATACGCAATAATTGTGTTTTCCGGAGTAAATTACACCATATAAAGATAAAAATAAAAAAATTGCTTAAAAAAAAGAACAAAAAGAGAATATTGAAGAAGCATTTGACGATAATAAAATTACAAATGTGATTCACATTTAAATGGTTATGAGAATGAAAGTCAGTTCAGAGCAGAGAGAAAAATATATTTTGATTAGCGTCAAAGGTACGCTCTCTATCGAAAATATTTCCCCCTTTGAAACACTTGTAAACAAATATGTTGAACAGAAAACCCATATACTCCTTGATCTATCGGATTTAACATTCATCGATAGTTCATCACTGGGAATTATTGTGGTATACTATACAAAATCTGAAAAGAACAACAAGCATTTCGCCCTCCTCAATATAAACAATGATATTATGCAGATGTTTAAAATCACGGGCCTTGATAAAAGGATAAAGATTTTTAATGATCTGGATGATGCTGAAAAATCTCTCGATCTGTCAGTATAATTCACGGGGAAACAGATAATGATAATCCTTGCGTTCCTGGGTAATCCCGGGAGGAAATATTCATATACACGACACAATATAGGCTTCATGGTTGGGGAGCATTTCGCCGGTTCTTCAGGTATAAAAATCAACAAAAAAACATTCAGCGCGGAATGCGGAACAGGGAAGATAGACGGGCAGGACACCCTCCTCCTGTTCCCCCAGACCTTTATGAATTTAAGCGGCAAATCTGTGGCAAAGGCAATGGATTTTTATGATGCAGGCCCCGAAAATCTTATAGTTATCCATGATGAGCTGGAACTCACTTTTGGCGACATAAGAACAAAGCTTGGAGGAGGGCACAAAGGCCACAACGGGCTGCGGTCAATCATCGCTGAAACTGGTTCTGCGGACTTTCACAGGATAAGATTCGGCATAGGGAGGCCGGAAAACCCGCAGATGGATATTGCGGACCATGTATTATCCAGATTTTCAAAAGATGAGCAGGATTCACTTGCAAAGCTTATACCTGCTGCTTCAGAACTGATCCTCTCGGTCATGCAGAGTATTGCTTCAAAATAAGCTTGATTCTTCAGACCCTTTTTCATATAATATTATTATATTTATAAAAAGTTTTCAGTATTTATTCCCTATACGATGTTCTTTTACCGGAGAGAATTTTTTCCATTAATCGGGGATACTCTTTGCGTTATTAATTCTGACAACCACGAGGTAAACAGATGTTTCTCAGACTTCTCCTATCCTTAATAGCCGGACTTGCTTCAGGATATATTTTTTTCGATCTAATCTACAGTAAATTCCTGCTCTCCGCACTTATAGGTATACTTGTATACTATCTCGTATGGAGAGTTATTAAATCAATCCAGAACAGGAACAGTAAACCTGAAGTAAAAGGGGACCCTTTCCGGTCAATACAGGTTGAAAAGGCGGTAAAAGAGGGAGGCGAGAGGCTGAGAAATATAAGATCACAGACCAGGCTGATTCCTGACAATAATATTGCGTCAAAAATTCAGGAAATCTGCAAAACCGGCCTTGATATTTTTGATTATTTACAGAATAATCCGGATGATTTGAAAAAGGCGAAACAATTTATTAATTATTATCTTGATACAACCGAAAAAATCGTCAGCAAATATGTTGAACTCATAAGCAAAAAGGAAAAGAACAGCGAGATTGAACAGTCAATAGCAAATGTTGAAGGTGTTCTCGATTCTATAAAGGAGACCTACTCCAAACAGCTTCATAATCTTCTCGAGGATGATCTCCTTGACCTTAACACGGAGATCAAGGTACTTGAAAAAACAATTAAGCTGGAAGGATAAGAACTATTTTTTTGCATTTTTAAGAAAGCCGATTTTGAAAAATTCATATACCTAAGGGGGATTACATGGAATCAGCAGCTCAGGAGATTAAAAAAGAAGTATCAATGGATGATCTTTCACCTGATCAGAAACAGAAGGTGGAGCAGATCTCTGCATCAATAGACATAAACGACTCTCAGGGAATTATACAATACGGTGTGGGTGCTCAGTCAAATATATCCTCATTCGCTGACAACGTGCTCGAACAGGTTAAAGCCAAGGATGCCGGCGACGTAGGTTCAACTCTCACGGATCTCATGCTCACGGTAAAAGACCTTGATGTTGAATCGCTTTCCAATGAAAGCTTCATGTCAAAAATACCGCTTTTAGGAAGTCTTGTTTCAGGCGCAAAAAGGTTCATTGCACAATACCAGTCAATAGAACATCATATTGAAGAGATAACAGATGAACTGACAAAAGCGCGAATGCAGCTCCTCAAGGATATTACGCTGCTTGATTCACTGTATGAAAAAAACAAGGAATACATGCAGGAGCTGGATCTTTACATCCTGGCCGGAGAACTGAAACTCAAGGAACTGCAGGAGAAGACACTGCCTGAACTTAAAGCAAAAGCGGCGGAAACAAACGATACACTTGACGCACAGAAGGTTCAGGACCTCTCCCAGATGATAAACAGGTTTGAAAAGAAAATATATGACCTGAAGCTGAGCAGGACGATCTCCATCCAGACACTTCCCCAGGTAAGGCTTATACAGAACAATGACCAGCTCCTTGTTGAAAAAATACAGAGTTCAATACTTAATACAATACCTTTATGGAAAAACCAGGTTGTTATAGCGATATCCCTGTTCAGGCAGAAAAAGGCCCTTGAACTGCAGAAAGAGGTATCCGCGACCACAAATGACCTTCTTACAAAAAATGCAGACCTCCTTAAAACAAGCAGCATAGATATAGCCAAGGAATCTGAAAAAGGGATAGTTGAAATAGAAACCCTAAAAAAAGTTCACCAGAGCCTTATATCAACCATTGACGAAACATTGAAAATCCAGGCAGAAGGGCGAACGAAAAGAGCTCAGGCCGAGGTTGAAATCACAAAGCTTGAAGATGAGCTTAAAGCCAAGCTTATCCAGGTAAAGGAGAGCGGCGCTCCGCTTAAACTTGACTGATTTAAAGGAGAAACAGATGAAAATAATTGTTCCTCTTGCCGAGGGATTTGAAGAGATTGAGGCTGTTACTATAATAGACACACTGAGGAGGGCGGGTGTTGATACTGTCACAGCATCCCTTAACAAACAGGTTGTAACAGGGGCCCACGGGATTCCTGTTACTGCAGACTCAGTACTGGGAAGTGATGAAAATTTCAGTGGAATTGTACTACCTGGCGGCATGCCAGGCAGCACCAACCTTAAAAATGATCAGAGGATTATAAGCCTTATTCAGAAAATTTATAATAAAGGAGGGGTTGCCGCCGCACTCTGTGCAGCCCCTATAGTTCTTGCTGAAGCAGGCATCCTTAATGGTAAAAAATATACCTGCTACCCGGGCTTTGAGGATGAAATCGGAAAAAACAACTATCTTTCAGAGCCTGTAATCACTGACGGAAATATTATTACAGGAAAAGGGCCGGCCTGTGCGCTCCCTTTTGCATTAAAAATTACGGAAATTCTTAAGGGTAAAGAGGTTGCTGAAGGTCTGAAAAAGCAGATGACTGCTTTCTGGTAAAGAAGAATGAGACCTTTTATCCTTTTTTTACTTATGGACTTGACATTTTTGTGCCGATATTGTAAAAAAGCCCAAAATTGTTTATAAATTTGTTTAAAAATATAACCGGTAATCTCCTTTCGCTGTAAAACCGGCTCATTAAATCAAAAAATCATAATACAGTGTAGAAAAACATGGCTATAAACCCCTTTAGAGATACGGATTTAAAAGACCTGCAGCAGAATATACGGCAGTTTCTCACTGATCATTTTTCCGGAATTAAAGAAAAAATCGGAACCTCCTGGAAAAATTTCAGGGAAAAGGGACGGGAAAGGGTTACCGTCATGTTCATCCCTCACTCTGAGAAAAAAATTATTAATTTTCACATATCAATTTTTACAATATCAGCAATAATATCAGCCGTTGTCATTACAGTTATTATTACTTCTGTACTGATCATCAGGCACTCATCCACTGTTAAAGAAGTTTCAATTTTACAGAAAGACGGCGCAGACTCAAAAACGCAGATTAAAATCTACAAAGAAGAGATAAACAAACTCCACGAAATATTCCAGAAATTTAAACCTGAAATTACATATCTCTATTCACTTACACCGGACAGCAACATTGATTCACTCTGGGCAAAGGGGGGAGTGCACAACCCGAATCCCGACCCGAACTCTCAAGATTCCACAGGGGAAGAGGGTGCCCCGTCCATGGAACTCCTTAATATACAGGAGGTAAGGCAGGAGCTTGAAACAACAAAAGATATAGTTACCAAGATAAAAAAATTCCTTAATTACAGGAAAAAAATTATTGAGAACACACCTTCAGTATGGCCCGTAGACGGCTACATTGTATCCCGTTTCGGATACAGAAACTCCCCGTATACATTTGAAACGGAATTTAATCACGGCATTGATATCGAAGCTTTTCCCGGATCTGAGATCAGGGCAACCGCACCGGGTAATATAACTGAAATAAAATGGGATCCCAACCTTGGCCTTACTGTCTCTGTAAGGCATAAATACGGATTTATTACATCCTACAGTCACTGCCAGAGGGTATCTGTTGAACCGGGACAAAAAGTCCTGAAAGGTGAAGTAATAGGATACGTGGGCCGCACCGGAAAAACAACCGAATATGTATGCTTCTACCAGGTTAAAATCGGGACAGAGTTTGTTGACCCCATGCCATACCTTAACCGGATATCCAGATAGCACTCCTCAACAGTTTTAAAACTGATTTTCAAAATTCATTTTTTATCCTTGCCGGCTGACTGAGGATAAAATAATTTCAGGCAATCAGAGCAGAGACTGTGGCTCAGTTCAGCCTCTGAGTGTGTACTTATATATTCTTCAACCTCATGCCAGAACCCTTCATCATCACGGATTTTTTTACAGTTCGCGCAGATCGGGACAATACCCCTGAGAGTTTTCACCTCATCAAGGGTGTTTTCCAGCTTGAGGTTTGATTCTTTAAGTCTGTTTTCAGTTATAAGATGTTCTGCGATTTCATTCTGCAGTTTTCTATTGAAAGCCAGAAGCACGATTGCTATTGCCGATATTCCGAAAATCGACAATACAAAAAAAATCACCATATTTCTTACTCTCCTGTAATCCACCGCCGGATCAGGATTAAAAATAAACCCGTCAAGTGAATAACCCGGCCTGATCATCCCCAGTTTAACAAAAGTATCGGCTATCTGCTTCCACCTGCCGGGATTAATATGCCCTGTTTCAATAACACCGGACAGTATAAGCTTCTCCATCTGCTCAGCTTCAAATCTAAGGTGCCCGTCGCTTTTCCAGGTTTTATACTTTGATATAATAAGCTGAATAATTTCCTCTTTATTGGACATGGCGTAATCCCATCCTGCAAGACTCGCTTTTCTGAATCTTTTCACCAGTTCTGGATTGTCATGAACCATCCTCTCTGAAGTAAAAAGACAATCACCATAAAAATCTATACCATATTTGGCCGGATAAATTATTCTGAAGGGAAACTTTTTTTCTTTAAGATAATACGGCTGATTGGTAATATATGCGCTATGAGCGGATATCGACTTATCAAGGTAATCTTCTACCCTGAATTTTGCTTCCACATGCCTGATGCTCTCAAAGGGTATTCCCTCGCTCTGAAGCATTGCGAGAATTTCGACATCACGGGTGCCGGGCATCATCATAACCCGCCTGCCGACCAGATCCTGGGGGGTGTAAACATGTGAATTAGCATAAGTCAGAAGAATAAGGGGGGAATGCTGAAATATAACCGCAACTACCACAAGCGTTTGCCCCTTAAGCCTGTGAAGAAGGATCTCCGAATTTGTAACCCCGAAATCCGCCTCTCCGGAAAGTACCTTTTTTACAGGATCCCGCCCCTCTCCACCCTGTTCTATCCGGACCTCAAGTCCCTCATCGGCATAAAACCCCTTTTCAAGCGCCGCATAATAACCCGCAAACTGAAACTGGTGAAACCAACGTAGCTGAAGGGTCACCTTCTCACTGCCTGATGCGGATTTAATGCCTGTAAAAATTATTAGCAGGGCTAAAACAATACATAAGTTAATTATTCTGCGCCGTAATAATATTCTTTTATTCAAACATCACCGCCAAAGATTGCAAAATTCTCAATATAAAAAATATATCCATTATTGCCGGTAAAGGTAATAAAAAAACCGCCCGAAGGCGGCTTTTATTACCAGTATGACAACTAAATCAGAATTCATCCTCGCTTCTGCTCGAAGTAAGAAGTTCATCAGGAATATCTTCAATCCTCTCTCCAAGCTTAACTGCAAGCCTGTTGGAAACAAGACCCGGGGTGCATTTATATTTTCTCCTTCCACCTATTGTTATGGTCATATCATCACCCACTTTTGTTTCAGGGAGTTTTATAACATCACCGGGCCTGAGCTCAAGCACCTCCTGCACCGAAATCTTCACGCTCCCGATCTCGGTAACAACAGGGAGTGTCACGTTTTCAAGCCTGCTCTGGATTATGCCGAGGTTTTCATCAGTAATCCCCTTCCTGATACTTGAATACATGTACTGTGCCGAAAGTTTTGATATTATAGGTTCAATAGAAATATAAGGAATACAGAGGTTTGTCATCCCCTCCACTTCACCTACCTTTGTTTCAAGTGTTATAAGAACCACCATGTCATTAGGCGGTACAATCTGCGCAAACTGAGGGTTTGTCTCGATATTGCCAAGCCTGGGACGAAGATCTATTACATTTGACCAGGCCTCACGCAGGTTACCGAGAATTCTTACGATAATACCCTCCATAACCGAAAGCTCAATATCTGTAAGCTCCCTGCTTATCTTTGTGGCTTCACCAAGACCGCCGAAAAGTTTATCAATAATCGTAAATGTAATAGAAGGGTCTATTTCAAGAACAGCCGATCCCTTGAGAGGGTCCATGTTTATAACAGCAAGAGTTGTGGGATTAGGAATTGATCGGATGAATTCCTCGTATGTAAGCTGGTCAACCGATGCTACGTGTACACCCACAAGGGCCCTGAGCTGTGCGGAAAGGGCAGTTGTTGTAAGACGCGCGAATGTTTCATGCATCATCTGCAGTGTACGGATATGGTCCTTGGAAAACTTGTCAGGTCTCCTGAAGTCGTATATCTTGACCTTTTTCTGCTCCTTTACAGCCGTATAGTCCGACGTGTCCACCTCGCCGGTCGATATGGCGGTCAACAGGGCATCTATCTCATCCTGTGATAATATCTCTGTCATTTTCTAATATCCCTTATAACTAAAGCTTCAAGGCCGGCAACAAGCCATATATAATCATTTTTTGAATTCTTTTCAAGTCTGTAAAGATACCTGTAGCGGGCCGGTTTAATCAGCCCCTCCCTCTTAGCCTCAACCGATACATGGGCAACCAGTCCCGATTCCTCGATCTCCTCACTCACAATCCTGTATTCAGCAAGCGGATCATCCCGCCTGTTAATCAGATAACGGATAAACTCTTTTTCAATATTTTTTTTCTCTAAATCATCGGAAATATCATACCTCCGTGAAAAATCGGGATATGAATGGATAAACTTGTCTATATCGAGAAATTTAACTGCCTTTTCAAAACTCTTTTCACGTTCCGCGTTTATAAGGAGCAGAACCACCTCTCCGGGAGTAAGCATAACTGAACCTGAATCTTTATCTTTATATGCCTGGTACGATCTGTCCCTGCTTACCCTGAATTTTATCTCGTTACTGCTCACCACAACGAAATTTTCATTTTCCCTGTCGCCGATAAAAGGGAAAAAATGCATCTTGAGCCGGTATCTCCTTTCCGGAAGAATATCATATATCCTCCTCAGGTTCTGTTTATGGATAAACGTTTCACCCGGCCCCAGTTTTATCTCCCGTTTTACCATCCAGGATAATGTTTCAGTTTTATTTTTTTCCCCTGTAATATAGGGTACAACAAGTTCCGCGTCCCTTCCGTTCATATCATACACTACAGGTTTAAATGTAGTGTAGTCGGCAGTATCCCCTCTTGCCCTGTCAAAAATATCTATCCTGTCAGGGGAATCATATACATAAAAAGCAGCAGGATCATCCGTAATATTCTTAATCCTTATATTAAGAATTATCTCATCACTATTATAATATTTCAGTTTATCCATGCTGAGATAAACCCTGAAGGAGCGTGCCTCCATGCTGTACAGGTAATTCATTCCCGCTGCCAGAATAATAAGCGCCAGTATGATTGCCGATTTATAACTTTTCATACTTATCCATAATCAGAAAATATCTATTTACACTCTCCAATATTATCGACATAATCAGAAATTTAATCCATTATAAATTGAATTAAATGCATTAAATAACAGCAGATAAATATCAACTCTCTGTCAGAATTTTTATAATCTTTTTATGCCCCTTTTCTATTGCGTAATCAAGGGGGATTTTACCATCCCTGTCCGCGAATTTCAGATATGCCCCTGATTCCACAAGGATTCTGACAGTTTCGGTACTGCCGTTATAAGCCGCAAAATGGAGCGCCCTCATCCCATTATCAGTATAGCCCTCGATATCAGCCCCTCTTTCCAGTAAAAGGGTTAATATTTCTGTATTGTTCTTTGAGGCGGCAAGCAGGAGGGGCTTTGATCTGTTGGTATAAGGGTGATCAACTTCCGCACCGGATTCTATCAGATATCTGGCGATATCTGGAAATCCGCAATATATGGCTTCAGTAAGAGGGGAATACCCCAGGGAGCTCCACCTGTTTACATCAACTCCTGATTCAATGCAATTTTTCACTACATCCATCCTGCCCGCACGGCAGGCGCAAATAAGGACCGTTCCACCTTTATTATCCTCAGCCGTTAAATCCGCTCCTCTTGCCAGAAGCAGCCTTATAACAGCATCATTCTTTTCATTAAGCGCAAGCATAAGAGGTGTATAGCCATCTTTATCCCGGGCATTAATATCCGCTCCATTCTCTATCAGGAAGAGAGCAGGCCCGGTCTTACTGTAACAGATTGCCTTAATCAGAGGTGTATAGCCATAAGAACCCCGCGCATCAACAAAGGCCCCCATTTTAATGAAAAGTTCAATAATCCCTGTTTTGTCTGATAAAACCGGAAGCATAATATACGGGTCTCCATTGTCATCATAAAGTTCAGGCCCGACACCCTTTTTAAGGAGTGAAGACACCCTCCTTTTTGAGTTGCTGTTCAGCGCATCGTACAGGTCTCGGCCTGTGTCCCTGAATCGCTTTAAAGATGAAAATTCCCTGCCTTCATAACCGAAAAACCCCTGAGGCGCACTTCTGTACCTGGAACACTCAAACTCCACTTCTCCATATATTCCGCGTGCCGTTTCTGCGATTTTTCCCATAAGATATTCATCCAGGCCGGAAAATTTCACCTTCATCGGGCTGTATTCGGATGAAGTCTCCCCATCCCATGTCAGCTTCAGAAGAGCGGGAAGCCCCTTTACGTCAAAGATTAAAGTATCTACATCTATACTCTGCCAGCTTTCGTTGAGTCCCATTGATACTCTGTGTTCTGCAGCTAATCCGGATGTTTCGATTCTCCAGTAGACCTCCCTCCCGCCCATGCTGTCAGTGTAAAATCTCTCACAGCTGAAATTCCATTTCCCGTTACAATCAAGGGAGGAGATGAGCTCCCCCCAGAAAAGAATTGATGCCGCATCAGAATCGGATAACTTGTCCCCGCCTCCGCACTTCGACACCACATTTTCATAATTCGCCTGCAAGTCTCCCGCAAAAGGCCTGCTCCTTTTCATCTTCAAAACAGCATCACACAGCATATAACCTTCCGATGCCTTTTCTGAAATCTCTATCCCGAGATGAGAGGCAATGAGCCCTGCACATTTCCGGTGCCCTTCAATACGAGCATAAAATAGAGCAGTCTCCCCGTTTCTGTTTTTTACTCTGGCATCCATACCTGCTTCAAGCAGGGTCTCCACTGATTCATAAAGGGGATCGTGAACAGGCATAATCAGCTGCCAATCCTCCTCAACGGTTATAGACTTTTTATTTTTTACTGCATAGAACAGGGCCGTGTCCCCGTTTTTATCTATGGCATTTACATCAGATGTTTTACTGATGATATAATCCAGAAGTCCCGGAGATACAGATCTATTATCCATGAGTATCATAAGGGGGGTTCTCCCCTCCCCGTCCCTGAATAATGAAGCATCATCTGTTTCGAGCACGCCTTTTACTGAACAGGAATCACCTGCGCGCAGCGCATTAAACAGGTCTATACACCTTTTATCCATTTTTATGTTACCCGTTATTAATAAAATTTACCCCGGCAGAGCCGACCCTGCTCATCTTCTTTATGTTAAGGTTTGCCATGCCTACTTCTCTATTATATCACTATACCGTGCACTTCTATACGGCTCATTTTTTACAAAATTACGCATATTCCACAGCGTGTTATAGGGGATATCCACAAGAGAACTGTTCACTATGCTGTCAGGAACTGAACCTCCCGGATCACTATGAAGCCTGTAGATGACACGGACCTTCCCTTTACCCAGAGGCACAAGCCTCCAGTACCCTGAGAGCGACGCCATGCGAACCCGGTTACCCTTTACAGAAATATAATCCGGCAAACCGGAAAGTTTCACTGTTACCACACCGGTCTTCCTGTTCTGGGAGACAACAGACCTTACAGCAATGTCCCTCTCCGCAACAGGCCACGGGGAGGTTGTTACCATGTATGTTATTCTTTCATAATCATTTTTTTTATGCAGGAGCTTTGCCTCGCTGCACCTGTAGTTCCACCTGGTATAGCCCGCAGTATCGTCAAGGAGAGCAAGAATCGCCGAAAGGGAGGATTCAGTCACTGTTACAGCCATGAATTCCTTAATATCGGAATCAACCACTTCCTGCACGCTAACCATTATACCTCCGCTGCTTTTTACCGTCTCCCAGGCATAAACCTGGACGCAGATTATAAAAACAAAAAATAGAGTACAGGCCCCTTTGTATAACTTCATCAACTTTTGAAAGCCATCATGACAGAGATAGCCTTTCTCCCCCTTTTTATAAATTTTTCACCCGGGAAGCCCCGACTCACGCAGAGGGGAAGGGATAAAATTTTCTGTTTTTCAGATTATCAGACTTTTATAAACCATTGATGCTTTTAAAATATAGAAAAATTTACTGAATAATGATAATATTTTTAGTAATTATCTGTTACAGTTCTGTTAAAGTAAAAGTATGTACAATCTTTATTTTTTTTATGAAATACTTGACAGATTTCGCTATTCAAGAATTTTAGATTAATCTTAAATTACTGGATAAAGAACATGCCAATGTATGAATTTAAATGCAGGGAATGCGGCAATATTTTTTCCGAGCTGCGGAAAATGGGCGATTTCAAGGCCATCTGCCCTGAATGCAAGTCTGATCAAACTGAAAAGCTGATTTCAGCCTTTTCCAGCCCTTCAACGGCAGGTAAATGCGCACCATCGGGTGGAGGATGAAGGCCCTTTTAAGGTACCGGTCGGTTCCTTATAAAAAATGACCCACCCTTTTCGGGATGAGTCATTGTAATCTGTATTCAGCAGTTACAAAGCAAGGGGCTGAAGCCCCTTGCTCCGCTAAACATCAATTATTTTTCCATTGCATTAAAAACGTATTCAGCAATGTCGAATGTTTCCAGGTTTGCTATATCAAGCTCAGTAGCACCGTCAGAAAGCATTGTAAGACAGAAAGGACATGCTGTACATATCTTGGTAGCACCGCTTGCCTGCGCGTCTTTTGTTCTGAACTGGTTGATTCGTGTGCCATGATGCTCTTCAATAAACATCCTGGCTCCACCAGCTCCGCAGCAGAAGCTTGTCCTGTGGTTTCTGCTCATCTCAACAAGATTTGTGCCGGGTATAGCTTTTATAACATCCCTTGGCTCTGCATATATCTCGTTGTATCTTCCGAGGAAGCATGAATCGTGATATGTGATTGTCTCGTTGAGAGCCTCTTTAAGCTTGATTTTACCGCTTTTAACAAGCTCGTCAAGAATCTCAGTATGATGGTAAACTTCAATATTGTACTCAAGAGGATTTCCGTCAGAGCCAACTCCAACTTTAGAGAAGCTTACATATTCCTTCTTGAGCATGTTATATCCGTGGGGACATGTTGTTATTATCTTCTTAATTCCATACGCTTTGAAGGTTTCAAGATTCTGTGTTGCAAGTGAATGGAAAAGATATTCGTTACCGCCCCTCATTGCAGCGTCACCGCAGCATGCTTCTTCAGCACCGAGGATACCTACTTTAAGACCCGCCTTTTTCATTACGTTCAGAAGTGCAATAGCAACCTTCTGACTTCTCTTGTCATATGAAGCAGCACAACCTACGAAGTACACATAGTCTACTTCAGGATCTTCTGCAAGAGTTTTAACGCCGAGATCTTCCGGAAGCCATGCGCCCCTTTCACCGAAGGCAAAACCGTACGGGTTAAAATTTGTTTCCATATTCATGAAAGTTGTCTGGAGCTCTGGAGCCATATCACCTTCCATGAGGACTTTGTATCTTCTCATGTCGATCATTTTGGGGATATGTTCAATGTTAACCGGGCAGTTCTCCATACATGCGCCGCAGTTTGTACATGACCAGAATTCATCAGGCTGAACTGATCCTGAACCATCTGTGCCATCACCAATAAGCGGAGTAGACTCAACAGCTGTTTTGTCCTCAGCAACCATGAGTTTAGGAATACGCTCATCCATATTCGCTTTAACGTCATTTATCATCTTCTTCGGAGATAGAGGCTTCTCTGTGAGGTAAGCGGGACAGTTATCCTGGCATCTCCCGCACCTTGTACAGGCGTCACTATCCATGAGCTGTTTCCATGTGTACTCTTCAACATTGCATACACCGAAACTTTCAGCTGTTTCGAATTCCTCCGGGCTTATAACCGGAACCAGATACTTTGTCTTCGCACTTTCATTATTAAGGTTTCCATAATAAATATTAAGAAATGAAATAAGAATGTGGCCGATTTTATCAGATGCGATAAGCCCTATAAAACTGAAAGCAGCAAGCATGTGCACCCACCAGTTGATATAGTGAGTTACCTGCAGGCCCCCGTCACTTACTAAGGAGAAAGGCATAGCAAGGGCATAACCGAAAGGTGAAGCCACTTTTTCAAAAACAGGAAAACCTGTAAGAGCAATCCTCATTGCTTCGTTGAAAAAACCTGTTAAAATGATTATGGTTATCAGAGCAAGGGCGAATGTATCTATCGCTTTAGTATCAAGCCTTGTGGGCTTAATAATATACCTTCTGTAAATAGCCATACATAGACCGATAAGGACAACAACTCCGAATATATCACCGAATAGAGACCAGATGATATAAAAATCACCATGGATAAAGTGATAATGGAAGAAGAGCCCTGTAAAGTCTTCCTGTACAACAATAATCATTGTAACAATAAAAAGAACCACAAAACCGAAAAAGATAGTACCGTGCATAATGCCCGGGAACTTCTCTCTCAGAACTTTTGCCTGCAGGAAAGCATATTTAATTACAGCAATTATCCTTTTTTCAGGAAAATCTGTTCTAAGCTCACTCCTGCCCTGTCTCCAAATTTGTACCTTCTTTACTATGGTATAAATGAGGTAGAAAACAGCGGCAAACATAAAAATGTAAACCCCCCATCTCATAAAACCGTGAGGGCCGCCAACGTTGAAATAGAATTCACGTGTAACGTCAGCAGTTGGTATACCAAAAGAACTGGCAATACTCATCTGGTCATCCTCCTAAATTAAACGCTTCTATAAAATATGTTTATAGTGGTTGCAATAAATCGAACAGGAAAATGTTAACCGGCAATCCCTGTTTTTCTGTGCAATATATATATTTATGTCAACTTTCAGATATTATATTACATGGAAATTGTCAACACAAATTCTCGAAGCGAAAAACAGCTTTAAAATCGGACACTAATATCCCGATCTGCTGTTTGCATTTGAAATTTACCTCAGCACAAACTAAATTTATTCAATCTGAATCTTTAATTTCAGCTTTAAAATCACAATCATACGGAGATAAACGATGAGAACAGAAAGGCGAAAATCCGAGCGCTTCTTAATTAATCAGCTTATCGAGATAGACATGGGGAGAGAATACTTCATACCGGCTGAGGGTGTCAATATTAGTGATGAAGGGCTGCTCTGCCATACAGCGGAGGCGATTGAACCGTATTCCCGTGTTTATATGCAACTGACACTTGATGGAGGCAAAAAAAAACATGTAATATCCTGCGAGGGAATTGTTGTCAGATGCAAAAAAAACAAAAAAAAATACAATACCGCCCTTGAATTTGCAACTCTTGAAGAGAACGACAGGAAAAAGATACACGAATTCACTCATTAAAACAGATTCAGAGGTCTTAGACTAAAGAAGAAAAAATTTTCCGGTCAGTTTACAACAAGAACCAGATCAGCTTCGCCCTTCTCTTCCACCACGATGGTATCTGAATCAAGTTCCACGTCTCCTGTTTCATATTCAGTAGATTCAGCATACAAAGTCTCTCCCTTTGTTAAAAGAGTTTCACGTGAATAATTTTTATCAGACTGCCCAAAGTTAAAGCTGTCTAAAAAGACTTTGCCATCTGCGCTGGAATAGACAGAATTACTGTATTTACACATATATATAATGCCATTTTCATCTTCAGCGGAACCGAAATAAACATCATAGATGTCATAAATTTCACTATCGTATATCTTTGTATTGAGAGATTTTATTACACCTTCCTCGGTAAGTTTGAGAAAATATAACCCGTTGCCCGCTGTGCTGTTAAGCATTCCAGCTACAATTATATCCTCATCCTCCCCCCTGACAATCTTCCCCCTCACATTCAGGTCAGGAAAAGAAAATTCACGTGTAGACAGGACATTCATATCACTGTCAAAATTGATGACGGCCAGAACGTCTGAATCAGAGCTTCCAACAAGGCTTATCACTGCAGTCATGCCGTCATCCTCCCTGACAACAGAGCCGGCGAGCATTGAATGCCTGTTGATGGCATTAATATACATCGAGGACAGGATATTCCCGCTGCTGTCCATCCTTGCAAAAAATGTTCTGAACTTATAGGTAAGTGCGTTAAGACAGAGACCTGAAACAATATACTCCTCTTCTCCGATTCTATGTATTTCAGAGGGCATAAAAACCGAAAAATAACTCTTATAATTCTTCTCCCACACAAGGTTCCCGTTTGCATCAATCTTCATTATGAAAGTTATATAACTCATAGCACCCAGTACGCTGTAGTAGGACATCCCTGTAACAACAATTCCTCCGTCTACCGTTTCTGTTGCATCAAAAATCCGGTTTTTTTTGTCATTGCCGAAACAATAATCCCAGAGCACCCCTTTGTTCCTGTTATATTTAACGATAATAAAATCGATATCACCGCTCTCGTAATACCTGTCCGCGAAGATAATTACATTCTTACTGTCCAGAACTTTTACACGGCGCACCCTGTCATCATAATCACTTACCAGGAAGCCCCCCTTAAAAAATTCCCCCTTATTGCTGATTGAAGAAAACCATACATTGTCCACGTCTGTAGAGGATTCGCCAGTTACAGAACCTGCCATATAATAATTTTCGCTGTCGATTTTTTCTATCCGGATCTCCCCTGAGAGGGAATAACTTTTTTCAAGTTCTGTAAACCCGAATCCGCCGGCAGAGGAGGGCCGGGCAGCGTCATCATTCAGTGCAGTCTCATTAATAAGATTACCGCATGAAAGGATTGCGAACAGACACACCAGTATAATGCTATAAATTTCTTTTTTAACAGACCTCATTGCAGGTTCACCATTTTTTTACTGAAACCGGATTTGCTATTCAATAAAATCAGTATTATTTTACCGATCACTGCATAATAACTCTGTATTTAAAAACAACAGTAATCTCCACTATCTATTTAACAACCTGGATGTTCCCTTTTTCACAGACTGCGGGAAAATGGAAATTTCTGAACACTTTAATATATCCCGCAATTAAAAAATAATTTTTATATAACATATGAATTTTTTCAATAAATATTTACCTGAAAAGTGTGTTTTAATGCACTTTATCATAAAGAAATTGACAAAACTCTTATATTGCAACAATATATGCACTACTTTATAACAATTAAGTTAAAGGAGACTTTTTATGAAGAAAATTTCCATGCTTTTAATAGTGCTCTGCCTTTTTATAGGTTTTGCATCAAATGATGTATTTGCCAGAGCAATAGGTGTTAAAGGCGGTTACACTATGCCGAAAGACGATCTCAAGGATTGTGAAGACGAATGGGCTTTCGGAGTATATTTTGACATGGGAACATTTTTAATCAACAACCTGGATTTCAGGCCAAGTGTTGACATGTTCTCTCTAGAGACAGAAGATTATGAAATAGCGGATGTATGGGGGATCCATTTTGACTGGTACTGGCACTTTCTTGACAAGGGTACGCTTTCTCCTTTTCTCGGATTCGGGCCTGTTCTCAACTACTACGATTTCGATGATG
The DNA here is from genome assembly GCA_036745755.1 of Spirochaetota bacterium. Taxonomy (GTDB): domain Bacteria; phylum Spirochaetota; class UBA4802; order UBA4802; family UBA5550; genus UBA5550. Next base: position 86,029 of record DAIOFM010000006.1, read on the forward strand.
ACGATACAGTAGATGAAGATTCAGACGCGGGTGTTGACCTCTTCCTCGGGCTTGAACTTAAAATCGGCGGAACACCTCTCACTATGATGCTTGAAGGAAGATATAAATTCCTTGATATAGCAGCAAGAGACCATACTGCTATGCAGGCCAACCTGGGTATTGCATATAACTTCTAAACTTATTTAATACAGGAAAAAGCGGCATAAGCCGCTTTTTCTGTTTAATTTTAATTGACCTCCCATTACTTCCACCCATATCTTTTATTTTATAAAAAACCTGCAGTTTAATTAAAATATCGGATTTATCCTTCAAAGGATACTCCGGCGGAGATACACTTCTTTTAAGAAAAAGGATTCCCCATTCGCGGGAATGACAGAGGCAAACTGATTGAAACTGCAGCAATTAAATTTATTGGTAAAAAAATGAGCGAGCACATAACCAGAAGAGAATCGAAGAAAATACGCGCAGGGAGTCTCTCAATTGGCGGGGATGCCCCGGTATCAGTACAGTCAATGACGAACATACACATTGAAGATACGGAGAGAACAATAGCCCAGATAAACCGGCTGGAGTCCCTGGGAGCTGATATCGTACGTCTTGCAGTAAGAAATGAAAAAGGGATTGGACCTCTGAAAGAAATTATCAAATCGGTGAATATACCCCTGGTGGCAGACATACATTTTGACTACAGGCTCGCCGTTGAGGCCATTAAGGCAGGGATATCGAAGGTGAGAATAAATCCCGGAAATATAGGTGAAAACTGGAAGGTCGAAGAGGTTATAAAGGCGGCCCGGGACCGCAATATACCGATAAGAGTAGGAGTAAACGGAGGCTCCATAAACAGAAAAAAATATACCCACCCCACGCCGGATGCCCTGGTGGATTCCGCCCTTGAAAATATCAGAATCCTTGAAGACCACAATTATACAAACATCGTTGTTTCTATAAAATCATCCGACATCTTCTCCACTATTGAGGCCAATACGATAATGTCAGAAACGCGGGACTACCCCATTCATATAGGCCTGACCGAAGCCGGTTACGGCCTGAACTGCACAGTGCAGAGTTCAATTGTCCTGGGTCACCTGCTGCTGAAAGGGATAGGCGACACCATACGGGTCTCAATGACAGGAGACCCGGGCGAGGAAATCCTTGTGGGGCGAAAAATTCTGGAATCACTTGGCCTGAAATACTCACCGGTTAAGATAATATCCTGCCCCACATGCGGCCGCACGGCATCAGATATAGATCTTCTTAAAATCGCGCAGCAGGTTGATTCCGAGATTCACAGCAGATTTGAGAAAAAACTTAGCGAAGGAAATAAAAAATTAACAATTGCAGTTATGGGATGCGAAGTCAACGGCCCGGGAGAGGCAAGTGAGGCGGATTTCGGCCTTGCGGGAGGACAGAACGGGAAGATGCTCCTCTTCGCAAAAGGGGAAAGGCTTAAAACAGTCAGCATTGATGCCGCGGTTGACACCCTTATAAAAATTGTTTCCGATTCTATCTGACTGAGTGAGCTCTCCTTATATAAGTAAAAGGGTTCATTGAACGTCCGTTTTTCCTTATTTCAAAATGAAGATGCGGCCCGGTGGATCTCCCGGTATTTCCTGAAAGGGCAATCACCTGCCCCGGACTTACACTGTCCCCGGGCTTTACCAGAGACCTGCTGAGATGCCCGTAGTATGTCTGATACCCGAACTCATGCTCCAGAATGATCAGCCTGCCGTAACCGCCCTTATAACCGCTGAAAATCACGCGTCCGCTCCTGGAAGCCCGCACTTTAGTGCCTATGGCAACCCCTATATCTATGCCCTTGTGAAATTCCATCCTCCTGCTGTTAAAGGGGTCCCTTCTTGTTCCGAAGCCTGAAGTTGTTCTCCCCCCCCTTACCGGTGAGAGAAAAGCTGTTCCCATAAAAAGTGATTTCTCAACAGAGGAGACTTTACCGCAGGGGATAAATATAAATTTTTTATCCAGGTTCCGGCTTTTATTTACAGTTCGGACATACCTTATATCTATCTTTTCAGAAGCAAGCACCTGGTAGATTTCCTTTCTCTTTTCGCCGCGGACAACCACCCCTCTCATGTTGGGAATGTAAAGCACCGTGCCTGGAACAACCTGGTAAGGCGAGGTCAGGCCGTTTACCGTCATCAGGGTGTCCATATCCATGGAACACTTTGAAAGAACCACCCAGAAATTCTCCTTTTCCTTTACCTTATAACTGTAGAACTTCAGTTCAGGAAGATTCCTGTCACTCCTCCTGCTCTTGATAGTAAAAACAGCTGTTTTCACATCATTTCTCAGGGACCTCAGGGAAGAGTTAGCCCTGTAGTCAAGGTTCTCAAGTTTTTCTATTCCGCCAGATGAAAAGCCTGTACCTGCTGATAAAAAAACCAGTAAAACTGCCGCGATTTTTATATATAAACTTCTTTTCATAATTACACTAAAAGTTCCGGTTCTTTAATATTTTTCGGCCTGTTCTCAATATTATTTAAATATTAATTATGTCTCATTATTTTTTTCTGTCAGATAAAATTCCTGACAGTGCGGAACGTTAATAATATTTCTTGATTATTTTATATGTTTATGGCATTAATAATAAATGCGCCGGTGTCTGCGCCATAATAGATGTTTATATAAACTTTTTTTAAAATTAAAAAGAACCGGGGACTGACTGTAACCGTTTTTTTAATTGTAAAAAAAGGTATAATAAAAAAAATGCCCCTGCTTCCGGCAATTTAACCTGATTGCCATTATTACTGTCAGGTAGAGTATCAGCGCCTGATGCAAGTCCCCTCCGGCATTCCCGGCGTAGTGATGCAGGGGCAAAATTATGCATGGTTTTTAAATTTTGATTCCATGTTTTAAAAAATGAATTCCCCGGCAGAACTGTTATAATTAATAATAGTTTTTCAAATAACTGTCCGGGCAGGGGATGATAGATAATCCCGGGATGAAATTTAAAATAATTATTATTCGCAGGAAGTGAAATGATTAAAAAAGAGATCCTTGAACGCTGGACCGTGGAAAAATCTGAAGAGCTCTACGGAACAAAAAACTGGGGCGCAGGATATTTCAGTATCTCCTCCAATGGAGAGGTGACACTCAGCCCCTTCGGCTGTAAATCCGATGTAAACGTAAGCCTCATGGATATTATAGACGGGATAAGACAGAGAGGCCTTGAAATGCCCGTACTTTTAAGGATCGAAAACCTGCTGGACTCCCAGATAAGCTATATTAATGAGGCATTCCGAAGAGCAATAAAAGAGCTTAATTACAAAGGTGAATACAGGGGCGTTTATCCGATCAAAGTCAACCAGCAGCAGCAGGTTATTGAAGAAGTTGCGAAATTCGGGCAGAGGTATCATCACGGGCTTGAAGTGGGGAGCAAGGCGGAGCTTATAGCTGCGCTGTCTATCCTGAAAGACAAGGAGGCGTGCCTTATCTGCAACGGCTATAAGGATGAAGAGTTCATTGACCTGGGACTTTACGCTGTAAAGATGGGATTCCAGTGTTTCTTCGTCATAGAAATTCCGGGAGAGCTTGAGCTCATCCTGCAGAGATCTGAAGCACTGGGGGTAAGACCGAATATCGGGATGAGGATCAAACTCTCATCCAGGGCCGGCGGGCATTGGACCGAATCTGGCGGAGACAGGAGCATTTTCGGCCTGAACACGGCTCAGATCATTGAGGCAATGGACCTTCTGAAAAGCCGCAACATGCTCGACACCCTGAAACTGCTGCATTACCACCTTGGATCACAGATACCTAATATCCGCGACATCAGATCTGCAGTGGTTGAAGCCGCGAGAATATATGCCGGCCTGGTAAAAGAGGGAGCGCCCATGGGATACCTTGACCTGGGAGGCGGACTTGCGGTTGATTATGACGGCTCCAACACGAACTTTTCCAACAGCAGGAACTACTCCATTGATGAATACTGCGTGGACATAATTGAAATAGTACAGTCAATAATGAACGAAGAGAGCATCTCTCACCCGAACATTGTAACCGAATCGGGAAGGGTAACAGTGGCCTTCTATTCAGTGCTTATCTTTAATGTACTTGACGTGGCAAAATTCGAAATAACCTCAATACCGGAAACCCCGCCTGAAGGTTCGCATGACCTGATAAAAAGCCTTTATTATATATTAAAGACCATGACTCTCAAGAATATCCAGGAATGCTACAACGACGCCCTGTACTACAGGGATGAAATCAGGGAGCACTTCAAACACGGCAAGATATCACTCAGGGAGCGTTCATTCGCAGAGACGGTTTTCTGGAACATCATAAGCCTTATCGCAAAAGAAAAAAAGAAGATGAAACATTCACCTCCTGACCTGAGCGACATAGAATCAGCCATCGCGGACATATACTACTGTAATTTCTCGGTATTCCAGTCAGTGCCGGATCACTGGGCGATAAACCAGCTATTCCCTATAATGCCTCTTCACAGGCTTAAGGAGATGCCTGAACGCAACGCGGTTCTCGCTGACATCACATGCGACTGTGACGGCAAAATTGACAGTTTCATCGACCTTCATGACGTCAAACATGTACTGCGGCTCCATGTTCCGCCCGAAGACGGCGAGTACTATCTCGGGACATTTCTCGTGGGGGCATACCAGGAGACCCTTGGAGACCTGCATAACCTTTTCGGCGACACCAATGTAGTAAGCGTCAGAATATACCCCACGGGAGGATTTGATTTTGTCCGTGAAATCGAAGGGGACACGGTTGCAGATGTTCTGACTTATGTTGAATACAACCCGAAGCAGATGCTTCTCGATTTCAGGGAAACCGCTGAACAGGCCATACGTGACGGGAAAATAACCGTTGAGGAACGGAGAGAGATCGTGAGGGCCTATGATAACGGGCTCAGAGGATATACATATTTTGAAAAATAGGAGGAGATTTTTATGGGAAAGGTAATGATAATCGGAGCAGGAGGTGTGGGTCAGGTAGTTGCCCATAAATGCGCCCAGGTCCCTGAAGTTTTTGAAGAGATATGCCTTGCAAGCCGCACCCTGGAAAAGGTAAAAAATATAGCCTCTCAGATAGACAGGCCCATAAGGTGTGAGCAGGTTGATGCCGACAATGTGCCTGAACTTGTCAAACTTATCAATAGCGTTAAACCTGACGTGATTATCAATGTTGCTCTCCCGTATCAGGACCTCCATATAATGGACGCCTGCCTTGAAACCGGGGTACACTACGTTGACACCGCCAACTATGAGCCTAGAGATGAGGCTAAATTCTGCTACAGGTGGCAGTGGGAATACCAGGAGAGGTTCAGGGAAGCAGGGATTATGGCCCTTCTCGGTTCAGGCTTTGATCCCGGTGTAACCAATGTCTATACCGCCTACGCACTTAAGCACCACTTTGACGAAATACATGAACTTGATATAATTGATGTCAACGGCGGAGACCACGGACATCCCTTTGCCACGAATTTCAATCCTGAAATAAATATCCGTGAAGTCACGGCCCCTTGCAGGCACTGGGAGAACGGTGAGTTTGTTGAAACCCCGGCAATGTCAGCGAAAAGGACTTTCAGCTGCCCTGAAGATGTGGGGACCTACACGATCTACAGGCTCTATCATGAGGAGATGGAGTCCCTGGTCAAGCATATACCAACTATTAAAAAAGCACAGTTCTGGATGAGCTTCTCGGACAATTACCTGAAACATCTTGAAGTCCTTCAGAATGTGGGGATGACATCAATTGAACCTGTAAATTTCAACGGTGTTGACGTTATACCCCTGCAGTTTCTCAAGGCCCTTCTGCCGGACCCGGCATCACTGGGCCCGCGCACTAAAGGGAAAACATGCATCGGCTGCAGCATTAAAGGGATCAAAGACGGGAAGCCGAGGGAATACTATGTCTATAACATCTGCGACCACGAACAGTGTTACAAAGAGGTAAAATCCCAGGCCATATCCTACACAACGGGTGTCCCGGCAATGATCGGGGCGAAGATGATAATTAAAGGCCTGTGGAAAGGAGCCGGGGTTTTCAACATGGAACAGCTTGATCCCGATCCGTTCATGTACGCGCTTAACAAGCACGGCCTTCCCTGGAAGGAAATTTTCAGGTGATAAACCCGGAACTTTTCACAACACCGTCATTTGTTGTTGACCGGGTTCTTCTCCGCAGAAACCTTGAGATACTTGAATCAGTGCAGGAGAGGACAGGTGCAAAGATACTTCTGGCGCTTAAAGGTTATGCCATGTTCTCATCCTTCCCCCTTATAAGGGAATACCTTCACGGCATCTGCGCCAGTTCGCCGCACGAGGCGAGGCTCGGCAGGGAGGAGTTCGGCAAAGAGGTACACTCCTTTGCCGCCGCTTACAGCGACTCAGACTTCTCCGAGCTTGCGGAGCTTTCGGATCATATAGTATTCAATTCGATATCACAGTACGAAAAATTTCTCCCCCTTATAAAAGAGAACGCGGGAAAGATTGAATTCGGGCTGCGCATTAATCCTGAACACAGGGAGACAGAGGTTGAGATATACGATCCATGCGCCCCCTTTTCGCGACTTGGGATCACAGAAAAAAATTTCCCTGACGTTCTGCCCGAATACATTTCAGGCCTCCACATGCACACGCTGTGTCAGCAGAATTCAGACGCCCTTGACCGCACTATCAAGGCGGCTGAAAAAACTTTCGGTGAAATTTTTAAAAAATGCAAATGGGTCAATTTCGGAGGGGGGCACCATATAACACGCCCCGATTACGATACTGATCTTTTATGTAAAACTATAACTGACTTTAAAGAAAAACATAATGTTGAAGTATACCTTGAACCTGGCGAGGCGGTTGCTCTCAACGCCGGATTCCTTGTATCGCAGGTACTGGACATCATAGACAACGGAATAGAGATCGCAATTCTTGACACGTCAGCCGCTGCACACATGCCCGATGTCCTGGAGATGCCCTACAGGCCTCATGTCATTAATTCAGGAGGGCCTGGGGAGTTCAGCCACACATACAGGCTTGCCGGCCTCTCCTGCCTTGCGGGTGATGTTATAGGGGACTATTCATTCCGGGAACCTCTAAAAACCGGGGACAGGCTGATATTTACGGATATGGCAATCTATTCAATGGTTAAGACAAATACATTCAACGGGATAAAGCTCCCTGACATTTACTACTTCGATTCTGAAACAGGGGAGATACTTCATAAAAAAAATTTCGGGTACGAAGACTTCCGCGGGAGGCTCTCATGACCGACCGCCTGTTCTTTCTCGAAAGCGAGGGGGGGAGGATGGGGCCCGGTTCCCTGTTCCACATAATCCCTGTGCCGTACGAAAAGACCGTCTCTTACGGAACAGGTACATTCCGCGGCCCTGAGGCGATAATCGAGGCATCGCAGCAGCTCGAGGCCTTTGACGGCATCTCAGTCCCCCTTGAATCAGGGATATATACCCGCGAACAGATCGACTGTTCAGGGCGCGACACTGACGT
>DAIOFM010000007.1:0-1826 GCA_036745755.1 Spirochaetota bacterium
AGATATGGTCAAGGTGTATCGGATGCCGTTACTGTCAGACAGCATGTCCTTACGAAGCAAGGGCTTTTAACTGGTGGAAACCTGAATATGAAGGCTCATTCAAAAAATCTCTTAACGCAGAAGTATCAGTTGCATCAAGGGGTACAATTGTAAAATGTACTTTCTGCAGCCACATCTGGAAGAGAGAAAGAGATAAAGCCGTTGCCAAGGGTATACTTGATATCAATGCAGTTACCTATACACCGGCATGTGCCAGTGCCTGTCCTACAGGTGCGATAGTGTTCGGAGATCTTAACGATCCTGAATCTGAAGTATCAAAACTGGCAAAAAGCGACAGAGCTGTTCGACTTGTCAATACCATAGATGATGTAAAAGACCCGGATAAAAAGAAAGCTCTTATGAACAAAAAACAGTTCATGAATCCGAAGGTCTATTATTTAACAAGCCAGCCGTGGCTCCGCGATATGATGCGGTTTAAAAAGAACTCCTGATACAGGGGACGAGGAGAATAGATAAATGATACAGTTTATAAAAAACATTTTTCAGGAATCTTCGAAGAATATGAGAATCACACTATATGTGCTTCTGGCGCTTGTGGTACTCTTCCTGATTTTTGCTATCCAGATCCTCTTCTGGGGGTTGGGATATACAGACATGAACAACAACTTTACCTGGGGCGCCTGGATTATTGGTGACCTTGGTCTTGTTGCTCTCGGTGGAGGGGCTTTCACAACCGGCTACTTCCTTTATATATTCAGAGTCGACAAGCTCCGCCCTCTTATTAACTCAACGGTGCTTATCGGTTTTATGTGTTATCTTTTCACATTTGTATTCCTCCTTTTTGACCTTGGTCAGCCGCTCAGGTGCTGGTTCGGTTTCGCTTACCCGAACTGGGGAAAAGGAGTGTATCCGGCATCTATGCTCACAGAGGTATTCTTCTGCTTATCAATTTACTTCTGTATACTTATTGTTGAGCTCATACCGACAATACTGGAGCATAAGGTCCTTATAAAAAACAAAGTAATTAAAGCTATAGCACACTATATGCACCTCCTTATGTGGACAATGGCAGCAGCAGGTACTTTCCTCTCTTTCTTCCACCAGGGTTCTCTCGGTGGCGGTATGTGGGGAGTTCTTTACGCAAGACCTGCATGGTTTGCGCCTCATTTCTTCTTTATGGCTGTAGTTGCCGCAATGGCAGGCGGTACATCATTCATGACCATGATGCCTTATATCGCAGGCAAGATAATGAAAAAAGAGGTAGTTCCAATGGAATCCTACCAGCTTCTTACAAAAATTTCAGGCATTATCTTCGTCGGATACTTTATATTCAGGGTATATGATGTTTACGCAGGTGTTGTAAAATACGCTCCGATGTCTGCAAGAAGTTATTTTGAAATGTGGGGTGGATATTACGGTGTATGGATGCTCGTTATTGAATTCCTGCTTCTAATCAGTGCAATATTTTTCCTTATCCAGAAAAAATACAGGGAACAGGAGAAATTCATGGTTATCGGTGCTTCATCAGGAATTTTCGCCATAGTTATGAGTAAATTAAGCGTACTCCTTCATGGATTTTCAGTACCTAACTTTCCATGGAAAAGTTTTTCAGCTTATATGCCTACAATCCAGGAATGGCTCATCACTCTCGGATGTTTCGCATGCATGATACTGATATACATGGTATTCGCTAAATGGTTCCCGCTCTTCCCGCACCTTGAGCATCAGGAAGAGCATGAAGCACACCACTGAAAAAGTTAGTCTATATAAAAAAATTAAAAAAGCTGCCGTCAGGCAGCTTTTTTATTATCCGCAGGAACAAGGGG
>DAIOFM010000007.1:1926-87598 GCA_036745755.1 Spirochaetota bacterium
ATTCTGAATCTCAAAAGCCTTAACAGTATTGCTGAGCAGCATAGCAATAGTCATAGGCCCTACCCCGCCCGGAACAGGGGTAATCGCAGAAGCTTTAGGTTCTACGGAATCAAAGTCAACGTCCCCCACAAGTTTTGTCTTTGCAGAATCTGCAGGGTCAGCAATCCTGTTAACCCCCACATCTATTACAACAACCCCATCCCTGACCATGTCGCCTGTTACAGTCCCGGGTCTCCCTGCGGCTACGACAAGGATATCTGCCTGTTTTGTATAAACGCTTATGTCCTTTGCAGCAGTATGACAGACTGTTACTATACAGTTTGCCATATCATTTTTCTGAATCATCATATTCGCAACGGGCTTACCGACAATATTGCTCCTCCCTACAACGACAAGGTGTTTACCCTTAAGCTCTTTTACATGCCTGTTTATAAGTATCTGGCATCCGTGAGGAGTACAGGGGATAAAACACTCATCGCCTGCAACAAGCTTACCCACATTGACAGGATGGAAACCGTCAACGTCCTTAACAGGATCTATGGCATTTATAACAGCCTTTTCATCAATATGTTCCGGTAGTGGAAGCTGAACGAGTAAACCGCTTACATTACTGTCATTGTTCAATTTATCTATCAGGGCAAGAAGCTCCTCCTGCGAAGTTGTAGAAGGGAGTATATGCTGAAACGAATTAATCCCGACTTCCCTGCATCCCTTATCTTTCATCCTGACATATACAGCAGATGCCGCATCATCCCCCACAAGAACTACCGCAAGTCCCGGTACCCTGCCGTAATCCCTGTTGAGCTCTGCTACACGATCCTTAATCTCCGCTCTTATTTCAGCGCTTACCTTTTTACCGTCTATTATCTCCGCCATTATTCTCTTCTCCATTTTAAATCTAAAATATCCGGCCCTCTTTTATATCATGAGAACCAGTGCGGTTTTTCCGGCACAGCCGGATTTGCATAAAATTAAAAATCTGTAACAACAGTCAGGCATGAAACCTTAACATCTATTGAAGAGACAGGTTCGGGCAGGAGGTCCCTGAGACTTTCCGGATTATCAATAAGTGCAGTTTTATCGACTCTTTTAAGAGATTTTATAAATGCCTCAATTTTCATGGCATCTCCCCTGGAGCCGTTGACCTCCCATAAACCCTCAAATGAAACAGGGGTAAATCCCCTTGTAAACTTCGCTCCCCTTTTCCCTGTTTTATGCTCTTTAAATCTTTTGACAGGATCAGATGTATAACCGGTATACAATCTTCCTCCGGAACAGCTTATGATATAAATGTAAAACACATCATTCATTTAAACTGACTCTTTTTTATTATCACATTCAAGTCAATAAAAAAAGAGACCCTTGTCGGATCTCTTTTTTTAATTTATTAAATTACTATTTTGTTTCAGCAATAATTCCTTAATATATATTTTAGTGTATGAAATAAAAATTACATACCCCCCGCCGCCTTCGGCGGCGGGGGGTAATAGAACATTTTTTGCCTGAAATAAGTTAAAGAATAAATACTGATTTTGTTTTCTGAAAATTTAAATACAGACAGTTTCTCAGAAGAGACCTGTTATCTTCCCTTCGTCTGTCACATCAATTACGAGCGCTGCCGGTTTTTTCGGCAATCCCGGCATTATCATAATCTCCCCTGTATGAACAACGAGAAACCCTGCACCTGCAGATAGTGTAACATCCCCGACAGAGATTTTGAAACCTGTCGGGCGGTTCATAAGCGAAGGATCATCAGATAAAGAATACTGAGTCTTTGCCATACATATCGGCAGGTTTCCGTAACCCTTTTCCGTGAGGTAATCGATCATTCTCAAAGCATTCTTGGAATAGAGAACACCGTCTGCCCCGTATATTTCAAGCGCCAATGTCGATATCTTTGCCTTAATAGACATGTCTGTATCATAAAGGAACCTGAAATTAGACTTTCTTTTTTTATCAATAATAGCAGTTATTTTCTCTGCAAGGTCAATTCCCCCTTCACCTCCATGTTCCCATACTTCAGAAAGAGAGCATTCCGCTTTTACTGAAGCGCAGAATTCAAGTATAGTGTCAAGCTCCTCCTGAGTATCATCAGGAAACCTGTTAAGCGCAACAACCACCGGGAGTCCGAACTTTCGTATATTATCAATATGTTTTTTAAGATTCGCAAGACCGGATTTGACAGCCCCGACATTCTCACCTTTCAGGTACTGTTTTGCCACCCCTCCATGCATCTTAAGGGCCCTTGCCGTAGCCACAAGTACGACGCAGTCAGGTTTTAACCCCGCATACCTGCATTTGATATTCATGAATTTTTCAGCCCCCAGATCAGCGCCGAACCCGGCCTCTGTAACAACATAATCAGACAGGGCAAGGGCCATCTTTGTGGCCAGAACAGAGTTGCAGCCATGCGCGATATTGGCGAAGGGGCCACCGTGGATGATGGCCGGAGTATTTTCAAGTGTCTGCACCAGGTTAGGCTTAAGAGCATCCTTGAGAAGGGCCGCCATGGATCCCTGAAGGTTAAGGTCAGCAACAGAAACAGGCTCTCCTTTATGGTTCTCGCCTATTATTATATGGCCGAGCCTTTTTTTCAGATCTGCGATACTGTCAGCAAGACAGAGAATAGCCATGACCTCAGATGCAACGGTAATCATGAAACCGCTTTCTCTCGGAATCCCATGCACATTCCCTCCGAGACCAACGACAATATGCCTGAGAGCCCTGTCATTTATATCAACAACTCTTTTCCAGTATACCTTGGTCGGGTCTATATCAAGTTCATTGCCATGCTTCATATGGTTATCAATTCCGGCAGCGAGCAGGTTGTGCGCGGCACCGATAGCGTGTATATCACCGGTAAAATGGAGGTTAATGTCCTCCATAGGTACCACCTGGGAATGCCCCCCTCCTGCAGCTCCCCCCTTGATGCCGAAGCATGGGCCAAGGGATGGCTCCCTCAGTGCTATGGTGCAGTGTTTCCCTATCCTGTTCATCGCCTGGGCAAGACCTATAGTTGTTGTTGATTTCCCCTCCCCAGCCGGAGTAGGAGTTATTGCCGTAACGAGGATAAGTTTACCCTTCAGCTGTTTATCCTTGAGAACATCAAGACTGATCTTTGCTTTATGCCTGCCGTAATACTCAATATCATCCTCGGTAAGACCAAGTTTTGCGGCGATCTCCCTTATATGAATCATATTCGCTTCATTGGCGATTTCAATGTCGCTTTTCATTGCTTTTTTCTTCTTCATATAGCTCCCCTTTTTTTATGACTTTATATCAGATCTGAAATAGTTACAAGCAAATATTCAGTTATTACGAATCAATTATTTATGCCCTATCTATTTCTATCAGTCACTTCCTCTGAGAATAACCATAAGTAATGCGGCTCCCGTTATATACGCAGCCATTCCTATGATAAAGGTAAATGAAAATCCGTATGAAACATTTAAAAACAGTGCAAGAGTCGTCGCTATTGTCCCCGCTGCACCGCTTATGGCGTACATCAGAGTCGCATATTCCCTTGAAATATCTTTTTTAATCTTCTCCATTGCCTTCGGGAAGGGAATCCCCATCATTACAGATAGAGGGACCATAACCGCCACACCTGCTGCAAGTCTTACATTGAAAGATGAAGCGGCAAAGTAACCGAAAATATTATCAAGATACCGGCTATATAGAAAAATAACAACGGGTATTGCTAACACCGACAGATACACCCACCTGTTTTTCCATCCTCCGCTCAGGAGGCTTCCAATCCCGCTGAAAAAGAGGAGAGCTCCAAGCGTGACAATAACGGAATATGTAGGTATGCCTATAAACCTCTGCATGTACTGCATCAGAACAATTTCAACCAGCATATAACCGAACCCGATCGAGATAAAGAAAAGAGAATGATTAAAAAGCGCCAGCCTGTGTGATGAATATTTCACAATAATTAATAACAGTACCGGTATAAAAATGACAAGAGACAGGAAGCCTACAATTTTAAGAATCCCTGTTACCTCTTTTTTCTCCTTAAAAACATTGAAAGGGAACGGTTTGTTGTCCCGAACCGGGCTTATATCCATTTTATAACAGTAATCAGTACCATCGAGAATTTTCATGTAGCGGGTCTTATCCTTCTCTGAAATATACCTCTTAAGAATACAACGCCCGTTCTTGTAATTATATACAGTGCTTACGAAATCAAAACCCTTTTCGATTTTTCTGCGGGGATAAAAGGTATAAAGTGATTTAACAAACTCCCTGTCTTCTGCATTCTCTACATAGTTCAGGATGTCTTTTTCGAAGTCATCAATCCAGTAATAGTCAGGCAGCTGAACCGGATCCGCCGGGGTATTTCCGGTAATGATATCCCGCAACATGCCGTTTTTAATCATACCCGGGAAAACCAGGATATTCCTTTCAGAAACAATCGGCGAGGGCTCTTTTTCCAGAAGCTTCTGAAGAAATTCCCTGTTTTTTTTCAATTCATAGCCGCTAAAAGGTACCCGTTTAATTATAACCGATCTCACGCCCGGATTGTCATAATTCCAGTAATCCCACCTGTACACTATAATATGCCTTTCCGGGTTTTCAATCCCCAGCTCATGGAGGGCCGTGACTATGGTATTCATAAACTTAAAGAAAGCCCAGTCTGATCTTTTACTCCACGATATCTCCTCATAAATAAGCAGGCCCCTGTCTGTCAGTTTAAGGAGCATCTCCCGGATACCCTCAACCGTATGCAGGTATTCAGGGGCAAGAGTGCAGACAGCCCCATGCTCAGCATGATTATTCATATGTGTAATCATGTCATATTTTTCATCTGTAGCCTTCAGGTATGCGCGCCCCTCGGTCCTGTGGATAACTGTGTTCTCATAGGCGCGTGCCGACTTTTCAAAATAGTAGCCGGACATCATTGTCTTATGGATTATGGGATTGAACTCCACCCCTGTTATTCCGGTTTTACCGGGAAGCCTTTTGAGGGAATTAACAATTCCGTCAGCGGATGCACCCATTATAAAAGTATTGGCCTTATAAAGATAGTTGGGAAATCTTATATCCAGTGGGGATCCCCTGTCACCGTAAAAGACCCTGTCGTAAAATGCTCCATTATTTATATAGAGAAAATCTACATCGGTTTTTGTTATGTACTCCACCCTGCCGATCAGGTTGTCCTCTGAAAAAAGAAAGGTGTAATCTTTCAGCTTTTCTGTATATATTTTGAGGTTCTTTTCAGAAGCCTTCAGGGGCTTATAGTTTATACTGAGGTCCATTACAAAGGGATAGTAAGCTGTTTTATTTATAACATTTCTCGCCATGATCTCTTTATATGGCTCATCGGTCTTAAGAACCATTTTCCCCGGGATCACTTCAGCAGAATAGACCTCCTCAAGGATGCTTTTGTCAATGGGACTTGTTATATACGGCATAACCTTGTTATTAAAATCATCCGCCGTTATTTCACGCGGCGGGCTCATATTCATATCAAGAAACCATAATATCAGGAAAACCGCAGAGAGTGATAAAAGTATGCCGGTAACTTTTAGCATTATTTTTTTAACAACCGACAACTGAACAATTAAAAAAATAAGGGGAAGAACTGATAAAATAATAAGTGTATTTTCAGATTTAAAAACTGACACAGCTATAATAGGGTAGACAACACCCGCAGCTGATGCGGTAAGGTCGACAAAATATATCTTATGGGAATCAGCCCGTGAGAAAACAGACGATACAATAACTGATCCTGAAAAAAACGGTACAATCAGGAGCCAGGGGAAGGAAAAATTATCAAGCCTTACAATCCCGTAATACGAGAGCCCTATGGAGACAAAAAATATAAGTGATGAAAGTGAAAGCACAAAAATCCGATTAATACGGAGAAGATAAAAGCTTACAAGCCCCCCGAAAGCAATACCGAACATTGCTATTGATATAATGGTAGTTGCGTGGAGATAATTGGAAACAATCATGAGAAGATGAAAGAGTATTGCTTCAAGGGAAATAATGCAGAAAGGGAAAATCAGCACCGCGAAAAAATTAACAACTGCCTCCCTTGATACCCGGAAATTCGGCATATATGTTTAAACCTCCAGCGGGTTAAAATAATTAATTTTGTATATTCTGAAACTTTTGATAAAGAATGTTTTAAGAGAGAAACTTATTTTTATTACCAGAACTGATTCCAAAACCGTAATTTGATGTAAGAAATTTTATATCCCGGCTGATGCACACGATTGAGATAATAGAGCATTTCCATGTCAAAAAGTTAAGGGATAATTACTGATTTACTATTATTCCTGTTCAGATTTTTCATTATTATTGACATTAATCCCACAGGTTATTTTACTATGTCAGCATCTATCACCGGTATATATTAAATCAACTTTTTTTTGCATATCGCTACCGGTTCAGTCAGGTTCCGCGAAATGCCTTAAAACACCGGTTTAGAGCACTTTTTTATCAATGCAGGAGGAGAGAGCCGATCCTATATCCGCCCCTGTGGCCCCGGATTTTTTCATAACCGGAGAGTGCTCTGATTTACAAATTAAATTAACAGGTGATATAATTAATATGGATAAAGAACTGGTTAAAAAACTCGCAGGACTCCTTAAAAACAGAAAACTTGAAAAAGAGTTCCGCATAATGGAAGTGTGCGGAACCCATACCGCGGAATTTTTTAAAACCGGTGTAAAAGATCTCTTTCCTGAAGGGTTAAGCCTTATAGACGGGCCTGGATGCCCGGTATGCGTTACACCCAACTCTTTCCTGGATCTGGCAATAACAATAGCAAAAGATTATGATACTATCATTACAACATTTGGAGACATGATAAAGGTCCCCTCCTCCTACAGCTCTCTCGCTAAAGAAAAAGCTGAAGGAATGGATGTGAGGATCATATACTCGCCTCTTGATGCGGTCAGGCTTGCAGAGGAGAACCCGGGCAGGGAGGTAATGTTCCTCAGCGTGGGATTTGAAACGACCGCCCCCTCTGAAGCTATTGCCATTATGGAGGCTGATAAAAAAGGAATTAAAAATTTTTCCATTCTTTCATGCAATAAGATTACACCGCCTGCTGTTGAGGCCCTGATTAACGCTGATGAAGTCAGAATTGACGGTTTTATTATACCGGGACATGTAAGTGCCATTATAGGGAGGAAGCCCTGGGAGTTTATTTCTGAAAGATATGGGAAACCGGGCGTTGTCTCCGGTTTTGAGGCATATGATCTTATAACAGGTGTATTGACACTTCTGGACCTCCTTGAAAGAGGGGAAAATCTTATTAAAAACGAATACAGGACCGTTGTAAAAGAAAACGGTAATGAACAGGCGAAAAAGATAATAGACAGCGTATTTGATGTAACGTCTTCTGTCTGGAGGGGTATAGGCGAGATACCGGAAAGCGGGCTGAGTATCAAAGAGGAATATTCGAGGTATGATGCGGAGAAAAAATTCCCTGCGACACCCCCTCCTGTAAAAGAACACGCGGGCTGCAGATGCGGGGATCTGCTCAGGGGAGTCATTACCCCGCCGGAATGTCCTCTTTTTGCGAAAGTATGTACGCCTGAAAATGCCGTGGGCCCATGCATGGTTTCATCCGAAGGACCATGTTCCGCCTACTATAAATACTGGAGAAAATAACGATGAAGAAAATACTGCCGGGCCATGGAAGTGGCGGTAAACTTATGAACGATATGATTTCAGGCCTTATAAAAGAGGTGCTGGGAAAAGATTCCATACAGATTGATGATTCAGCCGTACTTGAACTCGATGCCGCAAGGATTGCCTTTACAACAGATTCATATACTGTAACTCCGATATTCTTCCCCGGTGGAGATATCGGCAGGCTTGCGGTTAACGGAACTGTTAATGACCTTGCAGTAATGGGAGCTGTGCCCCAGTATCTTTCATGCGCACTTATTCTTGAGGAGGGTTTCGAATTTGATGAATTTGAAAAAATACTCAGATCAATGAAAGATGCAGCTGATTCCGCCGGAGTAAAAATTGTAACAGGAGACACAAAAGTTGTTCCTAATGGAAAAGGTGACCGGATTTATATAAACACATCGGGAATCGGAGTTTTCAAAAACCGGATTCAGCGTGGCAAATTACAGGAAGGAGACAAAATTATACTCAGCGGCACGGCAGGAGACCATGGCATTACCATAATGTCACTTAGAAATAATCTTAACTTTTCAAGCGCGTTAAAATCCGACTGTGCGCCGTTAAATGGCATGATTGACAATGTTACAGGGAAATTCCCGGAGAGCATTAAATTCATAAGGGACGCCACAAGAGGCGGGGTCGCTTCTGTCCTGAATGAAATAACCTCAGAAGAGGACTTTTCCGTAAAGCTCATTGAGGACCAGATACCTGTATCAGAAGAGGTAAAAGGCATATGCGCCATTCTCGGCCTTGATCCGCTCTATGTGGCAAACGAAGGAAAAATCATTATTATATCCGAACCTGATGCGGCTGAAGGGATAGTTGCTGAACTTAAAAAATCCGAATACGGCAGGGATGCGGCTGTAATAGGTGAAATTGATTCTGTATACCCCGGCAAGGTATACGTTGAAACTTATATAGGGGGAAAGAGGCTCTTACCGCTTCTCGTTGAGGAGCAGCTCCCCAGAATTTGTTAGAAAAAACAGAGCATATTCTGATTGACTTTTTAACCGGAGGGAACCGTTATCCCTCACAGGGAATTTAAAAAACCGGATAAAGGAGAACTGCCATGTGTCTTGCGATACCTATGACAATAACAAGATTCGAAGGGAATCATGCCATAGCCAGTGCTAACGGTGTTGAGACCGCTGTAAATTACATGATGATGCCTGATCTGAAAAAAAATGACAAGGTGCTTGTACATGCCGGTTTTGTTATTGAAAAACTTGACGAGGAACAGGCAAGAGAAATCGAGGAAACATGGAAGGAGTATTACGCGGCCATGGAAGAAGAGGAGAATAAAAGCTCCGCGATATAAAATTATATGGCAATGACCTTTGAAATTGTGTCTCTAAGTTCATCAAAATTATACGGTTTTTTAAGGATCGCAGTAAATCCGTAATCGGCAAAGTTTGACATTACCGGGTCATGGGAATATCCGCTTGAAACAATACCTTTAAGGTCCGGGTCGATTTTTTTCATCTGTTTAAATGCTTCAAGTCCGCCCGAGCCTCCCCTGATCGTAAGATCGAGAATAGCAAACCTTAACCTCCCGTCTTTAGTATACTCATCCTTGAACAGCCTTACGGCCTCTTCACCTGTAGCGGCTGAAATTACTTCAAAACCGAAAGCCCCGAGCAGCTCCTCCCCCACCATGCGGATCATATCGTCATCATCAAGCAAAAGAACCTTTCCGCTGCAGCTTAGATTTTCAATACAGACACTTTTTTTGTTTACGGCACGGGTCCCGGAGAAAGGGATGACAAAACTGAAAACAGCTCCCGTCTCAGAGTTGTATGCCCTGATCCCTCCTCCATGCTTTTTCAGAACAGAATATGCGACAGAAAGCCCGAGGCCAGAACCGTTTGTTTTCGTTGTTACAAAGGGATCAAAAATTCTGACAATAATACTTTCATCGATACCGGGCCCTTCATCCTCTATTTTAACTTCAACATACTCACCTTGCGGCAGGGCGTAAATATTTTCATCAGAAAGAGCGGTTTTTTCAGCATTAATTTTAATATTTCCGCCATCGGGCATTGCCTGCCGCGCGTTTATTAAAATATTACTTATCACCTGTGAAATCTGGGTCTCATCCGCTTCAACAAAATCAAGATCGTCGCCGAAACTCTTTTGGCATGTAACCCTGGTACCGCTCAGCACAAAATCGGCTGAAAGATTCAGTATATCCTTTATTGAAACACTCTTTTTAACAGGTTCTCCTCCCCTGGAAAATGTAAGAAGCTGTTCGGCAAGGCCCCTTGCCTTAAGAGCTGTTGCTTCAGCGTCATCAAGATACTTTGCTGAACCGACATCCGGGGAGGAAAGATTTCTTTTCGCAAGCGCTATGCATCCGAGCATTCCAGTAAAAAAATTGTTTATATCATGCGCTATCCCGCCGGCAAAAATTCCGAGAGACTCCAGCTTCGAAGAACTTATAATATGTTCCTTCATCTTTTTAAGCTCTGTTATATCATCAATAACAAAAACGTATCCGTAAACAGAGCCCCCGCCAATCCGGAGCGGAGCAGCTCTCAGGGTCAGATCCATTGTCCCTTCAGAAGTTTCTGAAATAACTGAATTATAAAAATCGTAATTAAGATTTCCATTAAGGAAATCCCTGTCCGCAAGATTAATTTTTTTGTTTTCTGATTGTCTGATTTCCAGTATATCCGTTAAATTCCTGCCTTTTGCCTCCTCTCGGGTAAGACCAAGTATTGAAGCGGCGGTGTCATTAATCAGGCTGACATTGAATTTTGTATCAACTTCTATAATCCCCTGTGCAATACTCCTGATAGTGGCTGAAAGCATCTCTGTCTGCATCTTAAGACTGCTGTTTATCTCCATAATCTCAGACTGAGCCGCAGCCATCTCCTCATTCATCTGCTCAATCTCTTCATATTGAGCTTCAAGCTCCTCATACTGGCTCTGAATTTCCTCTGCTTTCCTTGCCTCCTCCTCTGCCTGAAACTGGATAACATCGGCCTGTTTTTTAGTAAGCCGGTCAAACTGTCTGATTTCGGGGATGTTCCTGTATGAAAGATATGAAACAATACACATCATTAGAATAGAATATATTTCACGGGAACTTAAAATACCGTAATTAACCCTGCCGTCTGTATATGTATCAAAGGGCATAGGCACGCCGTTATACCAGGCTATTATATAGAATAATATGACATTTAATATAACGCCTACAATCATTATAAGGTAAAGACGCTTATTGTAAAGAAACTGAAAAGCGACAAGATTTGCCATAAGAAGCCAGTTGATATGGTTTGATTGCGCGGCATAAAACCAGTTAATGGTTATCCCATAATTAAGCCTGGCAATTATCGGGATAAGAAACATGATAAGAGCCACAACAAGAGCATAGTATTTTATGTCAGCCCTTCTCTTTTTTCTTCTGTACAGCCTGTATGCCAGAAAAACAGCCAGTGTATATAAAAAGACAGTGGGGAGGAGGACTTTAAGAGTATGGCCGGCAATGAACTGGAATATAAGCCCGATCGCGGATGTAGTGGCCGTAACTCCAATAAAAATCCTCGCACCGCGGATCTCCAGGATTTCCATGGATGTATAGTCACTTACAGTGGAAGGTTTTCCGGTAATTATTCTCTTTATATCCATTATATCTGTTAATATTATTTTCGGTAAAATTAAGATGATACAACATCAATAATTAATGCCGGATTTAACTCCCTGCATATTTCATTACAGGATACAGAAATTATATATTAACATAGTTTGAAGATCTGTAAATGATTTACTGATTTTTAAAACTAAGAAACGGACAGGCGCTATTAAAGATAGTGCCGGCTATCCTTTTTTTATTGAATCAATATCCCTTTCAACCCTGGCGAGCCTGACAGTAAGTTTTTCAAGTGATTTTTCAAGTCTGTCCCTTTCCGCTTCGAGGAAAGAAAGCCTGCTGTCAAAATTCTCCTTCCGGCTCATCTCTGCTTTGACCATATCGGGACTAAAAAAATTCTCCATAAAAGCCATTTCCACCCCTGTACGGGCATCCTCATCCTTAATCTTTGCCACGGTCTTCATGTTTTCATAACCGATTTCAGGCTTAATATCAAGGGTAAAAGTCTTCATTATTGTTTTGGCCTCACTCCTGTGAAGTCTCAAAACCCTGTCTACATAGTCTTCAAAACTGGCGTGATGTCGCCTGCAGAGTTCCTGCGCTTCAACCAGCAGGCTGCCGAACTCCTTCATCAGTTCCCCGTTCCTGGAAAGGTAATCCTTTTTTAATCTTTCAGTAAGTTCCCTGAATTCCGGGATGGTTTCAAATACGTTTACGTAAATCCCCTTCTCCTCTGCAGTGAAAAGAAGACTGTGAAATATACTCCAGAAATCAACCGTATGTGCCCTTGATGATACCGGGGCGTCCGCCCTGCAGAACTGAATATGATGGGCGTATTCATGGATTGCCGTATATATAAGCTGATTACTCTCAGTAAAATTTCCGTTATGTATCAGGATCTCTTTTCTCTCAGGATAGTAAAGCCCGTCGGCTTTTTTGTTCATCCTCCCGGAAAAAACAACAGAAAAGTCCTCTGCAGGTTCCTCAATTTCAATTAGCCTGGTTTTTACGTGGTCCTCGTTCATCTTCCATCCCATTAAGGTATTCTACCATCTCGTCAGGGGAGAAAACAAATTCAGCTGCTCCCCTGTCTATGGCCTCTCTGTTCATTCCGAAAACTACTGATGTATCCTTATCCTGTGCAATTGTAACAAACCCTTTCCCGCGCAATTCAAGCATCGAGTTCACACCGTCATCACACATACCTGTGAGAATAATCACAATTATCTGTGATCTTTCATGCGCTGAAGCTGATGCGAAAAGTACATCAATTGACGGCCTGAACCTGTTAACCGGCGGGTCTTCAGTAATTCTGATTCTGTACGGCTTTTTGTTCTCCAGTACCATGTGCCTGTTCCCCGGGGCAATATAAACCTTTCCGGGCATAACCTCTTCCGAATCGCTCCCTTCAGAAACGGAAAAATCCGTATGTATATTAAGCCTCTCCGCCCACATCCCTGTATATCCTTCAGGCATATGCTGGGCGATTAAAACAGCGTAACGGTCCCTGTTCAGGGTTTTCAGAATCCCTTCTATTACAGGCAGTCCCCCTGTAGAGGAACCGATCATTACTATTTTAAAATCATCGTCTGTCATTGAACAGGTATATTCATCAGTGAAGAATGGATAGCGTCAGCCATTACAGTATTCCCCTTCTCACCGTTAATAATCTCGAAAGTGACAAACATAATGTCATACTGCCAGTACGACTGCATCTTTCTGGCTGAAAGGCTGTCAACAATATTGTACATCTTTTCCCTGTTTTTCCCTTCAAACATCCCGCTGTGAAGGAGGAACCGATCAAGAGCGGCCTTTCTCTCCTCCCCCTGCTTGAAGTACGAAAAATTCCATGCAACAGCAGCAAAGTAAATCATGGTCTTGAACTGAAAAAAATTGTCCTTATCAAGATTGGCAATAAGAGGAGACGCAAAATCGAGAAGCAGATTCGACACCCTCCTCCCCTGGTATTCTTCAAAAACAGCCTCATCAGGAAAAACATCCCTGGGAAGCAGTTCGAACTTTACCCTCTCCAGGTCCCTTCTTCTTTTTCTGAAATTACTCTTTGTCATAAAAATTACCTGAAAATATATTCTAATATAGCGTATTTAAAACCCAATCCGAACAAAACTGCTGATTTTGCACAATATCTCCCAATATAAATTTATGTAAAGCAATAATAGACATTATTAAAAAAACTATTCAGGCACAGCAAAATTCCCGTATAAACATTTTAACATTTTTACGCTTAAATCTCTTATAAAAAAGATATTGAATCATTACGGGAATATTTTAATATAGCCGAAAAATTCTATACAGGAAAAAAATATGCTGAAACGAACACCTCTTCTTGCTCTGCTTATTGCGGGAATAATGTCACTCCTTATAATATTCATTTTCCAGGATGATTCAAGACCGCTTACCCAGGGCCAGACACTGGCGCTTTATTTTCTCTCATTTTTCCCTTCAATGGGTATAGCCATGCTGTTTGATCCCTACCCCGCAATGGTAAAAAAACGTTATCTTAAAATAAACTTCTACATACAGGAAGAGAACCCTGAAGACCAGGTAGCAAAGGTCATACAGGAGGAGAAGGAGGGGAGCAATTAAGGCTGTACTCTTCGACATAGACGGCACAATCCTGAACTGCAACAGTGCGGGAAGGGCCTCTCTAATACAGGCGACAAAGGAGGTCTTCGGAACAATCGGAAGGATGGAGAGGATAGACTTCCAGGGGAAAACTGATCCCGTGATCCTCAATGAGTCGCTCCATATGATGGGTTTTTCCGAAGATGACATCAGGAACAAAACCTCACTTCTGAAGCAGAGATACTTTGATTATCTCAGCGAGAATATCTATAATTACGATGTAATCGTATTCCCCGGGATAATCCAGCTTCTGAAGGAACTTGCATCAATGGAAAACGTAGCCCTGGGCCTCCTTACAGGAAACTTTACCGAGAGTGCAAAGATCAAGCTGTCCAGCCATGATCTCAACAGGTATTTCAGTTTCGGAGCGTACGGGGATGACGCCCCTGTAAGGAATCTCCTTCCTGAAGTTGCGAAGAAAAGGATGGATGAACTTTTTAATACCGATATTGCTTATAAAGACACTTTTATTATCGGTGACACAATTCATGATGTCCGCTGCGCAAGATACGCCGGTGCTGTATCAGTTGCAGTGGGCACAGGATGGGGCGAACCGGAAGCCCTGAAAAAAGAAAATCCGGATCATTACTTTGACGATCTTGAAAATTTCAATGAATTTATAAAACTACTGGAGGACTAAATGCAGCTTGGACATGTTGCTGTGGCACTTACAATCGCATCATTTGCGCCTGAACTGACCGGGGGCGAAATTGAAGCTCTCTCCCTTGAGAGCATACTTGTATCATTTATTGCACACGAATTCCCGAATTTTGACGGGTTTCTCATTATGGCCAAACTGGCCCCTAAAAAATTTCACTGCACATGGTCTCACTCAATCATAGTGGGACTTCTGGCGGGGCTCATTACCTGGTTCATAAACCCCGCCTGGGGGTATATTTTCTGGGCGAGCATATTCCTCCACTACCTGGCGGACATGCCGAGCAGTGTGGGACTGCCGCTATTTATGCCTTTTTCGTATAAAAGGTACACTTTCAATTTATGGGCTGACACAGGCTACTTCGGCTGGGTAAGTTTTAAGGGAACATATGAGCAGGCATGGACATGGATCCTTGAAGGCGGAGCCTACGTTGTTCTGTTTGTAAGGCTTTACCAGTTAAAATTCTGGCCTTTCGGATAAGGTTGATTATGAAGCTTAAAAAGAAATATGATTATATTATAATCGGAAGCGGTTTCGGCGGCTCAATGGCCGCGTACTCCCTTGTTTTAAGGGGATTTTCCGTGCTGATGGTTGAAAGGGGGAAACGCCCGGTAAGGGACGATTCCTGCTGGGACGAGGTAAAGCTCCATCTGGAAAACCCGATGTACAGAGGGAAAACCCCGATCTATGTTGATCAGAAAAAAGGGAAGTTCGAAGAGATCTGGCCCGATGATACTGTAGGAGGGATGTCAACCCTTTATGGAGCGGTATCATTCAGGATGAGAGAGGACGACTTCAAAGGGGCGCCCATGAGCGGGAGCAGCGAACGGGACGCATCATGCGCCTGGCCCTATTCCTATAAAAAACTGGCGCCTTATTACAAGACCGCGGAAAAAATACTCGGCATAGCAGGTATACGTGGAACGGATATAACGGAAACTCCGGTAAAAGGGGAGTTCCCGCAGACGCCCAACACCTCCCTTTCCCGCCCTTCAGATAAGCTGTGGAAGGCATCCGAAAAACTGGGGCTTCACCCCTTCTTTCTTCCCATGGCGATAAACTTTGACGGCAAACATGGAAAAGAAAAATGTATCCTCTGCTCCACATGTGATCATTACCTGTGCAAGATAGAGGCCAAAAACGACCTGTCTGTTATAATGATACCCATGCTTGAAGAGAAGGGAATGCATCTGCTTCCGGAAACACGGGCCCTGAAAATTAACACAACGAAAAATAAAGCAGTGTCCGTTGATCTTATAAATCAGGCAACCGGGGAAAAATTTACAGTAAAAGGTGATAATATTATATCTGCAGGAGGGGCGCTCGCATCGCCACATCTTCTGCTTTCATCAGATATCGATACACTGACAGGCAACAAAAACATAGGCCGGCACCTGATGCGTCACATTAACGGTGTTGTTGCGGGGATTTTCCCCACTGTGTCCAACCCTGAACAGGTTCTACAAAAACAGATAGGAATTCCGGATTTCTATTACGGGGACCCTGAAAGCAAACGGCAGCCGGAAGGTACATGGGGGATGATCCAGGATGTATCCAGCATAGGCAAAGGGGTAATCAAGGCCAACTCCCCATTCGGCCTTAAAAACGCCGCCGCAATTGTTTCCGACTATCTTATAAATCTGCTCTGCATAGCCGAGGATATGCCCAGGTTTGAAAACAGGGTTTATGCTGACGCCGGGAAACCGGACATATTCGGCGCACCGTCCCTCATGGTCCATCACCGTTACTGTGAAAGAGACATTATGGCAAGAGCGGCGCTGTACACTGAAGCTAAAAAGATACTGCGCAAGGCCGGGGCGCTATTCTTCTACTCGATGCCGATAGAAACATTCTCACATGCTCTCGGAACATGCAGGATGGGGAAGAAACCGGAAACATCAGTGGTTGACGAAAACTGCAGAGTACACGGAATGGAAAACCTTTATGTCATTGACGGAAGCGTAATGCCATCAGGAGGCTCAGTCAATCCGAGCCTCACCATTGCTGCACTTGCGCTTAAAGCTGCAGACTCACTCAGGTGAGTCTGCGCTTAATCCTGTTAACAAAAAACAGGACTTCATCCGCCTTCATAAAATAACAGGCCAGAAAGTATACCCCTCCGCCTGCGCCTATTATCACAGAAAGCCATACTACCCTGAAAGTAAAACCAGAATTCTCCCAGTCAGCAAAAAATGAAAGCCATACAACAACGGCGGACATCGCGAGTGAGGCGATTATAAACTTGAGCATTGACTGCAGAATTTTCCCAAGGGCAATCCCTCCGGTCTTCTTTTCAAGCATAACCAGAAGAATCAGCATCTGGACCACTGCTGAAATAGAATTTGCGAGAGTCAGGCCTGCATGCTTAAGAGGCGTCTGCATAAGTATATAACCTAAAACAAGATTCAGGCTGAGAGCCACGGTTGCTGATATAACCGGGGTTTTCGTGTCCTTCATGGAATAAAAAGCCGGGGTGGCTATTCTCAGCGCAGAGATAAAGACTATACCTGCGCTGGCGCAGACAAGTGAATTATAAGTCATAAGCACATCGCTGTAGCCGAATTTTCCGTGCATAAAAATTACTGAAATTATCGGTATACCTGCAGTGATCAGCCCTGCAGTTGCCGGCACCGCGAGAAAGAGAGCGGATGAAACGGAATCCGCAAAAAGTTTCCTGAACCTTACTTTATCATCAACAGCTGTAAGTTTTGACATTTCAGGAAGAATAACATTTCCTATCGATACGATAAATATACCAAGCACAAGCTCTGTCAGCCTGTTTGTATAGTATATATAAGACACACTCCCCTCGGAAATCATTGAAGCAAGCATGTTGCTCACCAGGGTATTTATCTGGTAAACGGCAATCCCGAACAGAGCCGGGCCCAGCATCCTGAATATCTTTCTGATACCCGGATGATTAAAATCGACAGATATGCCGAACCTGAACCCCTCCTTCAGCATATACGGAATCTGAAGAAAAAGTTGAAGAGCTCCCCCCAGAAGCACTCCTGCCGCCACACCATAAACCGGTTCTTCAAAAAAACCCGCGAGAAAAATTATACCTGTTATAATCCCCACATTCAAAAGAACAGGAGCGAAGGAGGGGGCAAAAAACCTGTCATGCGAATTAAGATACCCCATAGCAAAGGCAACAAACCCGACAAAAAAAAGATAAGGGAACATCAGCCTTGTAAGGTTAACAGAAAGAGTAAATATATGCGGGGAGTCCCCTCTTCCGAAGAAAAAATACATAAGCTGTGGACTGAAAAAAATACCTGCCGCGACAATTATAAATATAACTATTGACTGGACCGTCATCACCTTAACAGCAAGCCTGTCCGCTTCACTGTCACCGGAGTTTACACGTGTTTCAGTATAAACCGGAATAAATGAAATGGTCAAAGCACCTTCAGCGACAAGCCTTCTGAATAAATTGGGTATCATAAATGCTATGAAAAAAACGTCTGCCGTACGGGCGGCACCGAAATATGCCGCCATAAGCACGTCTCTTACCAGTCCCAGAATTCTGCTGCAAAGTGTTGAAAGTGCTACTATTCCTGCTGATCTGAATAATGATGCCATATAAACCCCGCGAGATTTTTACCTATAATCCCCCTGCCACCGACTTTGGCAATGTTTTATTTTTTATCGCAAATAAAGTGCATATTTTTTTAAAAAATAATTCCACCCTTTTTACTTAAAATTCTTGACATAAACAACAGAATTGACAAATAGTATTTGTGATAACATCGGGAAGAATTTGGATTTTTGCCGATGTAGTCTGGGATTATTTAATAACTGCTCATATTCCAATTATATCAGCATGGAAAGATAAACTGTGCTGATATTTTTTTTATACCCCCATTAATAATAATTGAAAGATTTTGTTAAATATTGCCCTATCCCTTTTATGAAAAAAACAATAATACAATCTTTAATAACACTTCTTCTGCTCGCAGGATGCGGAGCTGACAGAAGCTACCCCGGGATATTCATTGGAACACCGCCTGCGGATTCTGCCGAAATAACCTCTTTCAGGCCGGAAAACTATGGCTACATCATTTTTAACCCGGAAAACAGGTCAGTTATTAAAGCCCATAACATACATGAAAGCTTTATCCCCGCATCAGTCTCAAAAATTTTTACAACCGTTTTTGCTCTCGAGACACTTGGCGCTGATTACTCTTTCTCAACCGGCATCTTATATGCAGGCAGCATCCGCGACGGAATTATAGAGGGGGATCTGATACTCAGGGGCGGAGGGGATCCGGAACTTAATGTCCGCGATCTGCTGAAAATGGTATTTAAACTTAAAGCTGAGGGAATCAAAAAAATCAGGGGAAAATTTTATTACGACTCATCCTCCTTCGAGCAAAAAGAAGTACTTGATAAAGGGATGCCTGTAAACGCCAGATATAATCCGGGATACGGGCCCCTCAATCTTAACGGAAATATAATCTGCGCTGTTAAGGAAAAAGATGAAACAGGAAAACTGATTTCCTGTTTTCCTGTACCTGCAGCACCGTCAATCAGCTTATATCTGTATAATGAGCCCCCCGTCTATCTCTACGCGAAATATAAAAAAAGAGATAATATTGAAACATGGGGCCTCCCTGCAAACGGCTGCTGGAAAGACGGCTTTCAGCTGCCTGTAAAGGACTCAGGACGCTTTACGGCTCAGATTTTCAGAAAGCTCTGCCTGATTCACGGAATAACGCTCCCTTTACCTGAAAATGGGCGTGCAACAAATAATACAAAGATACTTGTGCAGCATAAGAGCAGAAAGCTGATCGATATTATTAAAGATATGCTTATATCAAGTAATAACCTGACAGCGGAACTGCTTGGTACTATCGCATCTGAAAAGCTGAGAAAACCCGAAAATGAAAAAACTTTTTCAGTGGAAAATTTCTTCAGGCTAACCTTCCCTTCTGTCAAATGGGACAGTTTCAGGCTTAACAGCTTCTCCGGTCTTTCCGATTCAAACAGGGCAACACCTGAACAGACTGCGGCAATGCTGTTGTATCTGAACAACCTGAAGGAGCAGGGGGTAACCCTGGCAAATCTATTATCCCTTTCAGGCCTTGACGGAACTATTAAAGCGAGATTTGAAAATCATGAAACCGCATTCAGGGTATCCGCAAAAACAGGGACACTCTATTACGCGTCCGCTCTTTCAGGAGAATTCACTGCAAATTCAGGGAAAAACTACTACTTTGCAATCTATATAAACGATACTGAAAAAAGAAGGCTTTATATGGTTTCAGGCAACGGCAATATCGGCAGTGCAAATAGCGCTGAAAAATGGACAGCCAGGGCCGTTAAAAGCATCGATATATACATACGCAGCCAGATAGAAAAGTTATAGCCCATGGCCGGACGTTTATTACATTGAAGCGTATTACGCCGGCCCCGGACAACTGGCACTGATGACAGATACCAGACACCTTATATACTTGACAAATACCTGTAAAAATAGGTATCTAATACCAGTATTTATTCCTTAACTTATTTCAGGTAGAAAATGCTCTGTTATCCTTATTGCCTAAGACGTCAGGGATAAATAATATTTACTTTTACACTAAAATATACATTCAGGAATTATTACTGATTTAAAGAAATCCCTTTAAAAAACCTTTGGAAATATTAAAATTTGGGAAAAACCACAACAATCACTATGAAAAAAGCTGCACTCATTCTGTTATTGATGATACTGTTTCAGGGGATATCCTATTCATCACAATATCACTATATCGGCCGTAACGCCTATGTTTACAGAAATTATGCCAAGGCCAGGGAAAATTTTCTGAAAGATATTGAAATTTCTGACACCGGAGATTCATACTACTTCCTCGGTGAAATTGAAAAAATCGAAAAAAATTATGATCTCGCTTTACAGTACTTCACTTCAGCGGTTTCAAAAAAAACATCCCGTAAATACCTTATAAATTCATACTGGAATCTTATCATACTCTATGAAGAGAAAGGTGATTATCCTAATTATATTAAATACTGTCGTGAATTCTGGTTTAAAACACGGGACAGATCGGCAAAGCAGAAGATTGACTCTCTGATTAATAAACTCCTATGGAGCGACAATGAAGAGGCTGTCAATAAATACAACGAAGGGAAAGAGCTGTTGCGTAAAGGCGACACAAAAAACGCCATGCTCTCCTTCAGGGATGCGGTTTATACTGACAGCATGTTTCTTGCGCCGAAATTTGAACTGGGAATGATTGCTTATAAATCCGGGAATATGAGTGATGCGGTTTATTATCTTTCACCTATAGCGGAGCGTATCCCTTTCTATGCGGAAGTACAACTGATTCTGGGCAATATTAATTTTAATAATAGAAATTACTACTCGGCAATTTCAAACTTTTCCTCCTCTCTTGAATATGGTTTTATCGACAGAAAAACTGAATATAAAATCATACTTAAAAGAGGGACCTGTTATTACCATACAGGCGACTTTGATAATGCCGAAAAAGATATCAGCTCAGTTGCCGAATCTGTAAGGAACAACAGTGAACCATTTGTCATACTTGCTGCTATCTATATTAAAAAAAAGGAACTCGACGCAGCTATTAAAGTTTTAAAAAGAGCTGAAGCGATTTCACCCAATAATCCGGTCGTCCTGTTCCAGGCAGGGAGTATTTATTATTTTAAAAACGACCAGAGATATGCATCATATTTCGACAGGCTTTACAACTCGGTTCGGGGAAGCGACTCCGAATATATAAAATACATAAAAGCATTTAAACTCCTTATGAATTTCCACTACAGCAAAAAAAATTATCATCGTTCACTGGAGATTGCTGAAAAAATTCAATCCCGTGAGAACGATTATGAAGCCATACTGACAGCTGCCCGTTCGAGCCACTATCTGGGTAAACACGAAGAATCTCTTATATTTTTCAGTAAAATTTCAATATCTTCAAACGGAGACAGACTTCTTCTCGCGGGTTCATATGCTGCCACAGGGAGGAAAGAGCAGGCTATTGAGCTCCTTAAAATCCTTAAATATGACCGGGAAGTCTATTCAGAGGCGAAAAAAGACAGACTACTTGCCCCGCTCATAAAGGATATAGAGAAGGCGGCTGAACAGAGTAATTCCGGAACAAACAGCACATATACTGAAACAAATTCCGGACAGACTACAAACTGAAAACATTTAATATGCTGAAGCTTGATAATTTAACACTTGTTATTGGCAAAACAACGATACTGAACCGGATCAGTTTTGGTCTTCAGGAAGGTGAAATTCTCGGCGTCACAGGTCCATCCGGATGCGGCAAAACAACTCTTCTTAAAGCTTTATCCGGCAACATTAAAATTCCGGACAATACAATTGAGCTTGACGGAAGGGACATCAATGAATACAGAACAAAAAAACTCAGGAAAATCATCGCATTTCTTCCTTCCGCATACGAATACAATCCCGAATCAACAATTTTTCAGGAAGTCCTTAAAGGGAGGCTCCACCTGAAAAAAATGCTGAACCCTTATTCCGACTTTGATCGCGAATCAACATTTTCTATTCTTAAGGAAATGGGAATACCCGGTGAACCGGGGAAAAGGATGAAACATTCTTCAGATTCATTAAAAAGAATATCTCTTATAGGGCAGACATTAAACTCCGAAAAGGATATTACTTTTCTTGATTCACCTGACAGGGAACTTGACGCCTTACAGACAATTTTCGTAATCCGTACTATAAAAAAATTTGTCTCCAATGGCGGCAGATCAGTCATTATTGCTTCATCAGATATCGACTTTCTTATAAAAACCTGCGATAGAATTATTTTTCTGAAAAATGGTGCAATTGCCGGATGCGGAAGTGCCGACCTGATAACAGAGGACTTTATGCACCAGGTTTTCGGCATAAATACTCTGATTTCCAGAAATATAGTTACAGGTCTTCCTGAAATTCAGGTAATCGATATTAACTGAAATTATGTATAGAATTCAATCTTGGTTTTGCCTTCCGGAATGCTTTCAGCGAAGATCAGATGGTTAAAAAAATCGGCATAATCAATTAAATCTTTCAGTTCACTGCCGGCACTCATAACAATAACGCGATTCCCGTTTTCCCGGGCATAATAGGAAACATTAACCAGGGCATTAAGTCCTGATGCTGTCACAAACTGAATGTTTACAAGATTTAAGATAACACTTTCGCGTTCGGCGAGATTATGCAGGACAGTTTTAAAATAATCAGATGTAAGGACTGTCAGGTTTCCTGAAAGATCGAGAATATTAACTCCTTCTGCTTCACGCATTGAGTAATTAAGATTTTTTGCCATACACTATTGACCTCTACTTCCAGAGTTTACCTTTATACTTCTCCCTATTTTTACCATCCATAACATCAAGAAGATCATTGTTTATCGGCGGAAAAATTTTAACTGCCTCTATTTCATCCCTGCCGAAGAACCTGTAATCATATAATCTCTGTTCCTCGCCAAGTTCGAAATCCCCGCCTGAATAAGTACACAAAAAACATATATTTACAACATGCCTGTCACCTGAAGGATCTATTGAGTCAGATATCATAGCGACATCATTAACTTCTACCGATACATTAAGCTCCTCTATAAACTCCCGCTTAAGGGCCTCTGAGAGAGATTCGCCGTAATCCACCCCTCCCCCCGGCAGCAGCCAGTATACTTCGTCATTCTTTTTATGAGCAATAAGCAGTAAACGGCCACCTTTGATAAGAATCCCCGCGACCCTTATTCTTACATCACGGTTATTATCGCTCAAATTTCACCGCCGCTCTTTTCAATTTTTTTAAGGATGTGCTCTGCAGCCATCATTTCAGCCTTTCTTTTACTGCTTCCAGTCCCTCGTGACACCTCATTCCCCTTAATCAGCAGTCGTACTATAAATTCTTTCTTATGATCAGGACCTCTTTCCTCTATAACTTCATAAACAGGTCTTTCCTTATATTTTTTCTGCACATACTCCTGCAATGTTGTCTTGGGGTCCCTGAGATAAGTCATCCTGTCAATTCGCTCAATGTCCTTCTTTAAAAGCGCCAGGATGAATTTACGGCATTCTCTCAGACCGGAATCGAGATAAACGGCGCCGATAAGAGCTTCAAAGGAATTCGCAAGAATAGAAGCTCTGTCCCTTCCTCCGCTCAGCTCTTCACCCTTTCCCATAAGGAGGTAATTGCCAAGATTTATATCCCGGGCCACCTTCGCAAGCGTTGCTTCGGAAACCACTGCCGATTTGATTTTGGCCAGATCCCCTTCAGGATAATCTTCAAATCTCCTGAAAAGGTATTCATTTACAATTAGACCCAATACCGAGTCACCAAGATATTCCAGTCTTTCATTGTCCTTTATTTTATCTGTTGAAGATTCATTTACGTAAGACCTGTGTATTAAGGCCCTGTTGAGGAGGCTTTTCTCCTTGAACTTGACATGAATTATGTTTTGAAGTATGCTGAGTTGCTTATATCTTATCTTCTTACTGTCTGATTCACTTTTTTCTTTTTTCTTGTGGTTCATAATTTTCATTTATCTGATTTTTTCTTTTCAATATACCTGTAAATATCATTCAAAGTGAACAATGATTCAGCCTCCTTGTCAGGGATCTCAATATCAAATTCAACTTCAAACGCAATTATCAGCTCAACAGTATCAATGGAATCAGCCCCCAGATCCTCAAAAAGAGAAGCTGTATCTGAAAGATTATCCACCTCCACCTCAAGCTGATTGGAAATAATTCTTTTTACCCTGTCCTTTATGTCATCCATTTAGCGATCCGGAACTTTTTAAATTTGATAATTTTAATCTGACGACTGAACCAGTCGATATATTAAAACCATCATAAATCTTTCATTAAACAAAAACATATCAAAATTCTAATTTGTCAAGACATAATAAAAAAGGGATACCATAATGGAACCCCTTTTTTTTTAATCAGACTGAATACAATTTTTATTCACTGATCTTGACCTTCTTTTCCACTACCAGTTCATTTTTATAATAACCGCATTCAGAACAGACCCTGTGCGGTAAAGTATAGGCACCGCACTTAGGGCAGGGCCTCAAATTTGGAACACCAATCGCTTCATGAGCCCTTCTCATACGTGATTTTGATTTTGATTTTCTTCGCTTTGGTACTGCCACTTTGGAACTCCATATATTCTCAAATTTTTACCCTAATTTCCTGAAAAAATTAAAGGGATAATCTCTTAAAAAAATAAAATACATACTACTAATTTTAAACAAAAATACCTGTATATGTGTCAAGTATATTTTACAATAATAAACTTCTATTTCATACTCCAAGGAGCAACAGGCGTTCTCTTGCCCTCTCAGAAAAAACTGATTCGGGATAAGAGGATATCACTCTATTAAAATATTCCTTTGCCTTCAGCCTGTCACCTTTTATTACACAGAGCCTTCCGGAATTATACAATATCTGATCCATTACAATTGAATCGTCATTTTCCTCTGCAAATTTCTGAAGAAGAACCAGCGCATCATCAGTTTTACCCAGTTCTTCAAGACAGACTGACGCCTTAATAACTGCAACTGGAACAAAAATTCTGTCGCTTGATGATTTTTTCATAAATGAATTAAACATTTCGCAAGCTTCTTCATATTTTTCATCTTCATAAAGAAGATTACCCAGCATGTATAAACTCATTTCATGTGTCTGCCCGAACCATGTCCTGTCAGCCAGCGCGCGGAGATCTGCTATGGTTTTATCCTTTACCGCCCTGTCAGAAGGATTCATCCTGTATGAATCAATAATCAATTCATAACTTTTAAAATTTGAAGAAGCAGAACCCTCGATATATACAAACAACGAAAGAAACAACACTGCAAAAACAGTAATTCCTGCTGCAGATAACTTCACGATTTTGCTGTTTCCTTTAAGAAAATCCCTGGCAATCATTAAATACTGCTCAATGACATTTCTTTCAATCTCTATATTGCCTTTGTTTCTTTTAGCGGCCATAATTATTTCTTATCTCCAAGGTCGATATTGATAATATCACCAAGTGTCACGGTATTAGGACTGGTTTTTTTCAGAATCTTATTTACTTCTTCTTTTTCAGACATTATCTCATAATGTTTTATACTTAAAGAAAGCCTTTTTTTGTCAGTATCCACATCAAGCACCACAGCGTCTACACTGTCCCCCACCTTAAAATAATCCTCAAGGTTATCAATTCTGTTTCTTGAAACCTCAGAAATGTGAACAAGACCTTCAACATCATCCTGAAGTTTGACAAAAATTCCAAACTGGGTTATACCTGATATTGTTCCCTGAACTTTTGTTCTTGGAGGATATTTTTCCTTGATAGATTCCCAGGGAGATTTCATAAGCTGTTTGATCCCGCATGAAATCTTCATGTCCCTTTTATTGATATCAAGTATTTTAAACTCAACATCTTCCCCGACTTTAAACATGGAGTTAAGCTCTTTCACATTATCATCCCATGAAATATCGGAAATATGAACCAGCCCGTCAATACCCTCTTCAAGCTCAACAAAAACACCGAATTTTACTATTTTCCTTACAGCCTTGGTGTGAGTAGAGCCGACAGGAAATCTTTCCCCTATTGTGCTCCAGGGGTTAGGCAACAGTTGCTTATATCCCAATGATATCTTCTTATCCTCACTGTTTATGTTAAGGACTTTAAGTTCCACCTCTGCCCCTTTCTCAAAATAATCCTTAACATCAGCATTATTCTTGGTCCAGGAAAGCTCGGAGTTGCTCAGGAAACCTTCAATATCTTCATCAATCTGAATAAATGCCCCGACAGCAGTGAGAGTCACCACTCTCCCTTTAACTGTATCATCTATTTTGATCCTTTCCTCTATATCAAGCCACGGATCATTTCTCAGCTGTTTAAGCCCGAGTGATATCTTACCTTCATCCCTGTTAATCGAGAGAATTATAAAATCCCTGGCTTCACCCTGTTTCAGTAGTTTTCTCTGTTTGAAAACCTTTTTCCATGACATATCATTTCTGTGCAGCAGAGCGTCAAGCCCTTCAACGCGGACAAAAGCTCCGAATTCTACAAATTTTATAACCTCACCGCTTACAATATCACCTTCCTTGTATTTTGCGGCAAAGTTTTCCCAGTTTTTCTTGTTCTGCTCATCAAGATAATCCTTCCTTGATATAACAACAGACTTTTTCCTGGAATCTACTGTTTTAATTAAAAATGTATACTCTTCTTCGGATTCAGCGATTGTCTTAAGATCACCTGTAAGGGAATAGGGAAGAAAAACATTCATGTTCCCGCATGCCACTATCTTACCCTTATTACTGGAAGATTTTATCCGGCCTGTAATTTCCCTGTTCCCCTGCTCATAAAAATCAATGAATTCTTTCCACCCCTTTTCAGCAATGGCAGCTTTTCTTGAAAAATGGTAAACACCGTCAACGAGCTTTTTATTCATTAGCTTGACATCATATACCTCACCGACTTGCGGTGCAGTTTCAAATTCTTCAAGTGCCACCCTTCCGTCAGATTTGGTGCCGACATTCACATAAGCATATCCTGAGTCAACAGTTACTATCTCACCTTTGACAATCATGCCGGTCTGAAGCTCTTCCAGTGCGGAATCAGCGACAGATTCCATATCGATAGCTTCATAATTATCATCTGCAATCGGGGTCATAAATTACACCTTACTTTATCAAAATCATTAAATTCTATTAATAAGTCCTTTAAGTTTATCAACAACTTCATCAAAAGTCATCTCTGAAGTGTCAATATAAAGAGCGTCATCAGCCTTTTTCAAAGGAGCAAACTCCCTGTTCTGATCATTAAAGTCTCGCTGTATAATCTGATTTCTGATAGAATTTTCGTCAACTTTTTTTCCCAAATCAGCATATTCTTTCACTCTTCTGGTAGTCCTCACATCAACGGAGGCATCCAGGTAGATTTTAATGTCAGCATGGGGGAAAACAACCGTACCGATATCACGTCCATCCATAATTACTGAATTTTCTCCGGACCATCCGCGAAGCAGAGAATTAACAAACTCCCTTATACTGTTATTGTCAGAAAAATTACTTATATTCTTCGCAACACTCTCCTCCCTAATTAAAAGGGACACATCACTGCCATTAACGTATGTTTTCGCCTTACCATCAGTGCAAAATTCCTGTTCAATCAGGACATCAGCAAGCTTTTCAGCCGGTTCCTCAACATTCCTGAAATCGGGATAATTATTCATAAAAAACCAGGTGATAGCTCTGTAAATTGCGCCGGAATCTATATACTGCAGGCCCAGTTCAAGCGCTGTTTTGCGGCATACACTGCTCTTTCCTGAACCGGCAGGTCCATCCACCGCTACTGTAATTCTTTTTCCGTTTTTCATTATTGCTCTAAATCTATTGAAAATTCTTTTATTTCCGACAGTTTGGGGAGATCCGAAAGTTTATTAAGCCCGAAATAACGCAGAAATTCATCTGTCGTCCCGTAAGCGAGGGGCCTGCCTGGAAGCTCTTTTCTTCCAACAGGCTTAACAAGATTTCTTTTCATAAGGTTGGCCACCATCATCCTTGAAGAAGCCCCCCGGAGTTCATCAATATCGGCAAGGACTATCGGCTGTTTATACGCTATTATTGCCAGGGTCTCAAGCATACCCTTCGACAGACTCTCTCTCTTGCGCAAACCCAGGGCATGCCTTAACTGCTCCGCAAAACGGGCGTTTGTGACAAACTGGTACCCGTTAGAGAGTTCCGCAAGGCGTATACCGCCATCCCTTTCCTCGTATTCATCAACGAGGGAATCGATAATAATCTTTGTCTGTGTCGGATCGATCATGAAATTTTTCACGAAAAAACTGATCGGCACAGGTTCATTACTCAGGAAAAACACTGCCTCAAAAAGACTTTTAAGGTAATGCTCTCTATCAGCCTCATCCTCAGCAACCAGCTCCTGCTCCTGCTCATCGAGCTGCTCATCATCTGTTATCTGATTATTATTTTCAGATTCTCCCATATCCTTACCATTATAAAAAATACAACCCGGATTTTACTCCACCATTTATTTATACAATCAGGCTGTATGCCGTTAACATCATAACTTCTCAAATATATATAACGACAGAATCATACCAGAGTGTTGAGTCATCCCTTTATACAGTTATTACTGATGTTCAGTTTTCTATATTTTCAAGGGTAAAATTACGGAGTATTCTGATTTCACCGAATACTCTATGCTGCTGGACTTTTACCATCAGGGTTTTCGACATTTCAAGCATTGCAAGAAATGTTGCGATTACCTCTGCCTTTGTAGGCCTTCCGGAAAAAATCTCAGTGAAAAGAACCATATCTTTTTCTTTCAACAGTTCTGTTATATATTCAATCCTGTCGCTGACCAGTATTTCGTCAAATATTATTTCCCCTGTTTCAACCTCATTAGTAGAGTTTAAAACATTTGAAAATGCCTTTAAAAGCTCATAGAGGGAAACATCAAGATAATACTCCTCCTCTCCAAGCTCATCCAGAACATTGTTTCTTATAAAAACATTATTCTGAACCTCATACATACCCCTTAATTCATCCGTGACTTTCTGATATTTTTTATATTCCAGAAGTTTCTGAATCAGCTCCGGAGGAAGAGGCTGGGTAAAATATTCGTCATCAACATCTCCGGCAGGGAGGAGAGCCCTGCTTTTATAAAAGATAAGCTCAGAAGCAAGAAGTATAAAATCTGAAGCCAGTTTTACATCCATATCTTCCATCAGCTTCAGGAACGCTATATACTGTTCAGTTATTTTCGAAAGAGAAACTTCCGTTATATCAATTTTTGATTTTTTTATCAGTTCCCAAAGAAGATCAAGAGGGCCGCTGAACTTTTCAATATTAATGATATATCCGTTCTCTTTCTCCTGGTTGTCTGGAATTATTGTACTGTTCTCAGTCATTTAATATTATTCACTTCACGGATCGGTTTTAATTAAAAAAAATACCCCCTAACAACTAAGGGGTTTGAGGGTTCACACAAATTAATATTATAAACAGTTTAAATCCGGTTTTAAGAAAGAGCCTTTTCCGCTGCTTTCTGAAGTCTTTCAGGTGGAAATGGCTTAACAACAAAATCCTTAACTCCGAGTTTAATGGCTTTAGTCAAGAGGCTTTCCTGGCCGAGAGCTGTAACCATAATTATTCTCGCAGATGGATCAGTAGAGAGAATTTCCCCCGCAGCTTCAATTCCATCCTTTTCTCTCATGGTGATGTCCATGGTTACCAGATCGGGTTTGAGTTTTTTAAATAATTCTACTGCCTCGTTTCCGTTTTCCGCTTCACCAATTATTTCATGTCCGGCAGGGACAAGGGCATCTTTCACAAGGGTTCTCATAAATTTCGCATCATCTACAATCAACACTCTTGCCATTTTAAAACTCCGTAGTCTTTTATTATAGTATAAATATCGATAGGTTATATGTCAATCCATTATAAAAATTTTTTTAGAACAAATCCAGTCATATTAAATTTTATAATGTTAACCTTCAAAATATATGGATCCGGAAACAAATCCCTCCGGGCATAATTCTACTTTAATAAAACTATAAATAACTTATAATCTGATCAGTAATATTACCCAGGCTTACAACTTCCTCAGCAGCACCCGATTCAACAGCAACCCGGTTCATACCATAAACAACGGATGTATCTTCATTCTGCGCTATTGTATGTCCGCCTGTTTTTCTGATTTTCAAAAGACCTTCAGCCCCGTCTCTTCCCATTCCGGTCATAATGACACCGACCGAACTCTTCCCTGCATTTTCAGCAACCGAATTAAAAAGAACATCTATAGAAGGCATGTGCCCTGAAACTTTTTCTGCTTTAAAAATCCTGATCTTATACCTGTCCCCTCTCTTCACAAGGGCCATGTGCGAATGTCCCGGGGCCACATAACCATGTCCCGGCAAAATATCATCTCCATCTTCAGCCTCTTTAACGGAAAGGGTTGAGCTGTCGTTAAGCCTCTTGGAAAACGCAGTTGTAAACCCCTCGGGCATATGCTGAACAACAAGAACCGGAGAAGGAAACTTATCCGGAAATTTTTTGAATACATTTATAAGAGCTGACGGCCCCCCCGTAGAGGTTCCTATTGCCACAATTTTTTCAGAAACCTCTTTTAATGTTCCACTGAATGCTCCGCCTGAACCTTCTGCATGTCCGGTTTCAGGAAGTTTATGAACATTAAGTCTGGAATTATAAACAGACCTGATTTTTTTAACAAGCAGGTCCCCTATCTCTTCGACAGTCATTGAGAGAAGGGAGGATGGTTTCGGAACAAAATCGACAGCCCCCAGTTCCAGAGCCTTGAAAGTAGCGTCAGCACCGTGCTGAGTCAGCACACTCATCATTATCACAGGTTTCGGTCTGGAACCCATAATGTGCTTCAGGGCGGCGAGTCCATCGAGAATAGGCATCTCGATATCCATGGTTATAACATCCGGCTCAAGCTCCTGGTTTCTGAATATTGCCGTCTTGCCGTTATTGGCTGTTCCCACAACCGTAATATCATCTTCCTTGTCGAGTATATCGGTGATTATCTTCCTGACGAGAGATGAATCATCAACGACGAGGACTTTAATCTTTTCAGACATTGCTCTTAAATCCTTTAACCAGGATTTTAAGTGATTCAGTCTCCGGGAGAATCATAAGATTACCCATCACCTGATCATCTTCAAAATAAAACGCAGTTTCCATAACAATGGCATAATCATGCTCTATGTTGTGCATCACAAGTACTGAATCGATCACAGACTGAAGAAAATCATGAACAAAAACCGGAACATTGGGCTTAACCACAAGGTTTGATTTTTCAGCATAAATATTAAGAATTGATGCACCTATAATATTTGTCAGCTCTTTAAGAGCAGAGATACCGTCTTCACTCAGTTCTTTCGTTGATTGAGAGCTGTATCCGTAGAGCATATCCACAAGTTCAAATCCCACGCTCTCAGTAAGAAGAAGCAACAATGTTCCGTTTATTTCCCCCTCTATCCCCAGCATAACGCCTATATAAGGCTCATTAAGTTCGCCGAGAAAATCAGGAATCTTTTCAACCGGGGTCAGTCTGACTTCAGGTATAGCCAGATCTATTCTTTTTGCGAGTATCTTCGATATCGACTCAGCAGCATTAGCTGCCCCCATGTTTGACAGAAGGCTGAACTCATTAAGTTCCTCCTTTTCTATATTTAACTCTGTCGCAATATGGGAATCAGGTGCCCCTTTGCTTACAGCAAGATCGACATTCTGTTTCAGTTCTTCCCTGAATTCAGTGAGTGCGCCTTTCACCTTATCTTCAAGTTCAGAATCAACCGGCTCTGCATTGAGTTCCGCAGCCGCGTCAACAGCAACAGTAATTTCTACAGACTCCTCTTCTTTTACTTCCGGCTGTTCCGCTGATTCCGGTTCAGCTGCGATGGAGGTTTCGACAGAAGCTTCCTCTGCTTCGCCGGCCTCTTCCTCTTTTTCCGTTGCCGCTTCCCCAGCAGGTGCTTCTCCGGCTTCAACGGCCTCTTCGCCTGAGGCTGTTTCCTCCGCTTCCGCTATCTCTTCCTGCCCGGATTTCTCTTTCTCATCATCAAAAAGGAACACATCAGATGCATAGTTCGGCTTACCTCCTGCTTCGGGCATAGACACTTCATCCTTCTTAACTAATCCCGACAGATATTCAGTCTCAGCCTTCAGTTGTTCAGCTGCAATTTCAGGAGTTTCCTCTTTCTCTTCCAGGATCACTTCATCCTCAGCAACGTCCGCCAGTCGGGCTTTAACAATTTTCTCCCTCTCCTCCTGGCTCAGCTTCTCCTGCTGTGTAATTACCTTATTTATCATCGCCTGTATATCAAGAATAAGGCATATACTTCCATCACCGAGAATGGAGGCACCGGCAAGTCCTTCAACTGTAGTATAGTTCTGCTCAAGAGATTTTATTACTATCTCCATCTTCCCTTCAAGGAAATCAACAATAAGCCCTATCTTCCTGTTGCCGAAACCTACAACAACAACCGGGATCTTTTCTGTACTCTTAAGCGCGGTCTTTATTCCTATAAATTCATTAAGCCTGAGAAGAGACAGAATTTCCCCCCTCAGGTTGATAACTTCATGCCCCTCTATTGTAGCAATATCAGTCTGGGATATTTTGATAGTTTCAATTACAT
The DNA here is from genome assembly GCA_036745755.1 of Spirochaetota bacterium. Classification (GTDB taxonomy): domain Bacteria; phylum Spirochaetota; class UBA4802; order UBA4802; family UBA5550; genus UBA5550. The sequence goes on from DAIOFM010000007.1 coordinate 34,646, forward strand.
CCGACAGAGGGATAGCGTAGACCTCCTTTCTCACCTTGACCATAATAGCAGGAATAATCGCGAGAGTCAGAGGGAATGTGAGTATAAAACGCGTACCCATACCCTTCTCTGTTTCAATACTTACCGTACCGTTAAGTTCATTAACAATTTCCCTGACTACGTTCATACCCACACCGCGGCCCGAAATATCCGTAATAATCTTCGCAGTGGAAAATCCCGGTATAAAAATAAAGTTATATATATCAGAGTCATCCATGTTCGCTAAAATTTCAGGAGTGGAAAGATTTTTCTCCACGACCTTAGCCTTTATCGCTTCCGGATCAAGCCCCCGGCCGTCATCGCTTATCTCAACAAAAATCTGGTTCCCGCCCTGGTAAGCGTTCAGGTTGATTGTTGCCGTTTCAGGTTTCCCGAGGCGGGCCCTCTCTTCCGGTGATTCGATACCGTGATCAACAGCATTCCTAATCAGATGCAGCAGCGGCTCACCTATTACATCAATTACCTTTTTATCAAGTTCGGTATCTTCACCCCTGATTATCAGGTCGACATTTTTCTTATGCTCCTTCGCGAGGTCCCTTACAAGTCTGTTGAACCTGCTGAAAACCTGCCCGATGGGAACCATTCTTGTTTTCATTATTCCGGTCTGGAGGTCCTTGGCAATCCTTGACATCTGCTCCATCCGGTTTTTAAATTCTGTAATAACAGATTTGTTACCGGAGTACTTTCTAAGCTCTTCATAAAGCCTGTAAAAACCTGAATTAGCTATTACAAGCTCACCGACATTATTGAGAAGAAGATCCAGCTTGTCGATTGACACCTTGACTGTCTTGAGCATCGGGGCCTTTCTCCTGTCATGATCAACGGGAACGTCCGATACTCTCCTCTCAAACAGGCTGGCTTCTGTTTCATCACCTTCATCCTGCCCCTCGTCATTATCATCTTCAAAGGCCATGATTTCAGCTAAATCACTATCAATGGTTCTGCCTTCTTCCGCAACCACGTTCGTTTTTTCCGGGAGTTCAACAGTAAGAGGGGCTCCTATTTTAAGGAGTTCACGTCCCTCTTTCAAAACTGTAGAAATCTGCCTTAACTCTATACTATCGATCTGATCAATATCACATTCCCTGTATACCTGGCTGATATTAAGTTCGCTGAGAAATATTATCTTAAACGTGTTAATAGCCTCATCAGCGCTTATCTCTTCTATCGGGGGTATTATTTTAACGATCTCCCCGGCACGCTCAAGGTTTGTGGCTATAAGCTGGCTTTTAACCCATTTCATCTGCGCAGTCTGTTCAATCGTTACGGTAATTTCAAGGCAATCTTTTCCTTCAGAAATAGCGTCTTTAATTCCAGCGCTTTCAGAAGATGTGAATGTGGTTTTAATTGAAACCTTTGGAGCTGCAGGCTTAACGGCCACCTCCGGGGAAGCCTCTGACAGGTTGCTTATTTTAGAACTTTCATTAACCTGATTGATCCGTTCCTGTAACGGTTTAAGATCCTGTTTAGGCTCAGTACCTGAAGCAATAAGTTCAATTACTTCATTTATAACATCAAAACATTTGAAAATAACATCCACTACTTCAGGAGTTACAGAGTTCGTTTTATCTCTTATACCCTGGAGAAGATTTTCCATCCTGTGGGCAAGATCACTCAAATCGTTAAGTCCCACAAACGCTGCTGAACTTTTAAGTGAATGGGCAGCCCTGAAAATATTATTTATAATTTCTTCATCTTCAGGATTTCTTTCCAGAACCAGCAGGCTTTTGTTGAGTTCCTGAAGAAGCTCATCCGCCTCTTCAAGAAAAATATCCTGATATTCACCCAGAGAAAATGACATATCTCATAACTCCATTATTTTTAATATAGCCATTAAAGAACACCAGGTGTTTCCATGGCTGTTTTATTATCAATTTCTTCAAGAAACATTGAAAGTGACATGTTAAGTATTACAATAAGACGATCCTTCAAACGCCCTATTCCCGTAATAAAATCTTCAGAAACACCTGTTATAAGCTCAGATGGCGGATCAACATTTGTCAGAGGTATCCGTACAACCTGATAAACATTATCAACAAGAAGACCTACCTGCTTCCCTCCTGTTTCAACAACAATAATCCTCGTCAGATCAGTTATTTCACCTTTAGGGAATCCGAACCTGATCCTGACATCAACAACAGGGATAACATTACCTCTCAGGTTTATGACTCCCTTTATGAAATCAGGTGTATTTGGTAATCTTGTGATATCAGGATACCTGAGTATCTCATGAACCCTGAGAATATCCACTCCATACTCAACTTCATCGAGCATAAAGCTCACAAGCTGCATTACCTCACTGTCGCTAATTTCATCAGCTGCGATTGTTTCTTCTTCAACAGGGTCACTGTTTTTTACTTTCTGAATAATTTTATTCACATCCATACGGGTTTTTCCTGTTAAAACCTTTTTATTTTTATGTATACATTATATACAATCAAAACAGATAAAACAAATTTCCGCCCTTTCACCAGGCCTACAAAGCCTCTCTTCGGGACAATATATAAAGCACCATAACTGAATACTATCCGCAATCAGGACATTTGAAAAACTAAAAATCTCCTGTATCGCAATTTTAAATAATCTTTCATGATTAATTATTTTGAATACTGTAATAATTCAATTAAAATATGAATATATTTTAACTTTTTCAACATTTATATACAATAATAAAATACTATACACCTCAGGTGTACTACAATCTCAAAAAAACTCTATTATTGACTGATGCCGTATAAAAAATATTCAAAAAATACCTCCTTGCCTCCCGGAGACACAGAAAATTACTCTATTACCCCCGCAACCCGGGGTTGCAGGGGAATATGCTATCATTTTGTGCAAAAATATATACTCAGGAATTAGTTCTGTTTCAGAATACATCAAAATACGTTGTCTTTGTTCAGACTTCAGCAGGTTAAAATAGAGGCTTATGGGGATGGAATGATAAGGTTTACCGCTCCAATCCCGCACCGGCACCTGAAAAAATGTCTCCGATAAGTCCCTCGTCAAGTAGTGAAATAATCGCCCGGGCCTTATCTTCAATCGCACCTTCAATTCCTGTATTAATTCTTTTTAACTGATAATATTCATCAGCAATATTAAGAGATACAAGTATTGCCATTTGAAGAGTACTGACGCTGGAAACATTACGGCTGACCTCTTCAACCTTTTCATTAACATAGTCGGCAAGCTGCATAATATACTCAGGGGGAGCGTCTCCCTTAATGCTATAAGTCTGTCCCAGAATATTTACTTTTACCTTACTCGATTCCATAATTATTCCTGTCTCTATTTTACTTCGTCATCTTCAATTATAATTATTTCATCGTCATCTTCTGCCGGCGAAGCTTCAACCACTTCAGCTCTTTCCGGTTCATCATCAACGATAAAATCCTCATCATCTATAATGATCTCCTCATCATGGACATCCTCAATCACCATCTCGTCTTCATCATCGAGAAGTATAATTTCGTCCTCATCACTCCCGGCATCCGCAACCGGCTCTGATGACTGTTCATCGTGAAGAGATATCTCATCCTCGTCATCTATAATTATAATCTCGTCATCTTCATCTTTATCAGCCGCTCCTGCAGGCTCAACTGTTTCAACCTTCAGTTCATCCTCTTCTTTTTCCAGCTCACCGCCATCCCCGGCAATAACAGCCTCTTCATCAGATTCAATAATTAAATCCCGGTCCTCCTCGCTTACAGCAGGAGATTCCTCGTAACCGGCAACAGGTTCAGAAGACGGGAAGGTTTCCGTATAAAAATCCGTAGCTGCCGGGGCGGATCCGGTCTGCAATACATCGAGTTTACCAAGAAGACTGATTATTTTCTTTTCAAGTGTATCCTCTTTGTCTTTAAGGTCTTTAAGTTCCCTGGTTGCTGCTTCGAGTTCTCTTTTTACCTTTTCTATTTCCTGTTCTTTCTCTTCAAGAGAGAGTTTTACATCCTCAACTTCACTTTTCAGAGTTTCATTTTCATTTTCAAGTTTGGAGTTTTCTGTTCTTAATTCCCCGATAAGGTGAAGGGCCTTTATTACCCTGTTCTCCAGTTCTTCCAGCTGCTGCATTGTAATCATTGTATAACCTCCCGGATGTCTCTTCTATTTCAGATAACTGAGAATAGCGAGCCTGTTATTTTTATCGACATAATCATTTCAGGAATTAATAGCTTCCGTATAATAAAATAATAAATACCCTTAAACATTTTAACATTAGATCTGAATATAATGCCCGTTCCTCTATACAATATAACCAAAGAGAAAGATACGTCAAGTATTATGAAGCAGACTTGATTTTCAGAAAAAAATATTTAATCCGGCACCGGCGCCCCATTTTCGCTCTCCCTGTGAATAAAAAGGGTTAACATTTACGTTCAAATGCAGAAAAGCACTATCCCTGACAAAATACTTAATCCCTGTAGAAAGCAAGGTCAAAGGTCCGCCGGAGTCCGCCGATGAAGCCTCTCTCTCCTCTCTGAAGTTACCGGATGTATAAACCATTTCACCATAAAAGACTGCGGGGTATAACCTTTTTTCAATAATTGATAATGCAGAAGTGAAATAATCATCTGAGATCCTGTCACCGGAAAAAAACGAATCACCATAGAAAGGGTTCAGCCCGAAAAAAGATTTATAAGTATCCGGCTCCTGCAGGTCCCCCCTCAATGCGCCGTAAAAATCATCCCCCTCCCCCTCACTTAACACATAGGAAAGGTTGAAACTCAAAACCTCTTTTTCAGTTAAATTAAAAGAAAAGACAGGGCCTATTTTAATTTCATTCCTGCCCACAGAAAGGTTCCGCCACTCTTCATCTTCTGACGGATCAGGACCGGAAGGTATGCGCACAGCAAAGCTTATGCCCGTATCGAGTTTTTCATTTAAACAACGCCCTGTGTAACGCCATAATTCAACAAGGATATCGCCCGATTCACCGCTCTCTTCAGCTAAATCACTGTTAAGATAGCTCCATCTGCAGCCCAGAGTAGTATAATAATTCAGGCCGAGATCTATATTTATAACATCAATTCTGCTGGTTTTATCATCTGCTATTAATTCCTCCCCCATATAGAGGTCGAGCACATCCGCAGGGACAGTATAACATGTTCTGCTCATAGGAAGGGGATAAACTCCGGGTGAAAATAAAATCAGCACCATTGTTATGGTGCTGATCCTTTTAATAAAAGAGCCTATCATTAAATAATTGACTGGTTACGCTGCTTTCTTATTCACATTTTCAACTATCTTTCTGAAAGCGTCCATATCCTTTACCGCTATCTCCGCAAGCATCTTTCTGTTGATATCAACATTGTTCGCTTTTAAAGCGCCGATTAACCTGCTGTATGAGATACCGCATGATCTTGCCGCTGCGTTAATTCTCATAATCCAGAGTGCCCTGAAATCTCTCTTCTTCAGTCTTCTGTGCTTATATGAATTCTGGAGAGCCCTTCTTCTGGCATCCTTGGCTGTCCTGAACAGTTTGCTCCTGGCGCCCCTGAATCCCTTGACATCCTTCAATATTCTCTTTCTTCTTTTCTGGTGTATTCTACCAGTAGTCGCTCTAGCCATTTTTACCCTCTTCTCTACTCAATTGTGATGATTTCCAATCAGCCATACGGAAGCATGGCTTTAACTCTTGCTGCTTCAGATTCAGAAACAGTCGCTGTTCCTCTGAGTTTCATTTTGCGTTTCGGAGATTTTTTCTCAAGAATATGTCTTTTGAACCCCTTTGCGCTCAAGACTTTCCCGTTTTTCGTTATTCTGAATCTCTTTTTTGCCCCGCTGTTAGACTTAAGTTTAGGCATATTTTTACCCCTTATTCTTCTTTCAAGCTTATTGTCATTATATCAGTTTTTCTTAAGCGCTGAGACAGGATTCATAAACATTGTGATATTTCTACCTTCCTGGGCCGGTTTCTTCTCAACGACCGCGACATCCTTCAGGACTTCCTGAATTCTGTTCATTACTTCAAAGCCCAGTTCAGGATGGACCATTTCACGCCCTCTGAACATCAATGTAAACTTTACTTTGTCACCCTTCTCAAGAAAACTCTTTGCATTATTAACTTTATGCTGAAAGTCATTTGAATCAATTGCCGGACGCATCTTGATCTCTTTAACATGTATGACTTTCTGCTTTTTTTTGGCCTCTTTGGCCTTTTTTATCTGATCAAATCTGAATTTGCTGTAATCTATTATTTTTACTACAGGAGGATCCTGGTTTGCTGTAATTTCGACAAGATCCAGATTTTTCTCCCTTGCCATTTCAAGAGCCTTGCTCATCGGGATTATCTGCGGCTCGCCCTCTTCTCCTACAAGCCTTACTTCCGGAGCGTTTATCTCCTCATTTATTCTGAACTTATCGAACTTGTCTCTACCAGGCGACTTACCTTTGTTTATCAAAATTACCCCCGTATAAAATAATATCTCTCACGTCAGAATGAAACAACATACCGATTTAAATCAATAAAAAATTCATCCCCAGGGTATATTTTTTTATATCAGTGGTAACTTTATGCCACGATTATGCCGATTTACAAGTTTTAAACCCTTTTTTATCCGCCTTATCTTTTTTCCGCTACATCCTCCTCAAGTATCGAATAAAATTCATCTATTTTCATTGTAACCGAATCCTTTTCACCTCTTTTCCTTACAGAGACGGTTCCGTTTTCAGCTTCGTTTTTCCCGATTACGCATACATACGGCGTCTTCTGGGATACAGCTTCCCTTATCTTATACCCCATGGATTCATTACGGAGATCAACCTCGGGCCTGAACCCTTTTTCAATCATATCTCTCTTAATGGCCTTTACTGCACCGGCCTGTTCCTCGGATACACTTATCAGTATTGCCTGCACCGGAGAAAGCCATGCCGGGAATCTGCCGCTGTAATGCTCAATCAGTATACCGACAAAGCGTTCAATTGACCCGAGAAGGGCCCTGTGGACCATATAAGGCCTGTGTTTCTGCCCGTCCTCGCCTATATAATACATGTCAAATCTTTCAGGAAGGTTGAAATCGAACTGGATTGTTGTCATCTGCCATTCACGGCCTATGGCGTCACGAACCTTCAGGTCAATTTTCGGGCCGTAAAAAGCGCCACCTCCCTCATCCATTTCGACTTTAAGATCGGCTGATTCAATCGCCTTACGGAGAGATTCCTGAGCTGTTTCCCATCTTTCCGGCTCACCCACGCTCTTTTCAGGCTTGGTGGCAAGATATGCCTTTATATCGGTGAATCCAAGGGTCTTCCACATCCAGAGGGAGAACCTGAGGACTTCCTTTATTTCGTCTTCAATCTGTTCAGGAGTACAGAAGATATGGGCGTCATCCTGCGTAAAACCGCGGACACGGAGCAACCCGTGGAGAACCCCTGACTTTTCATACCTGTAAACTGTTCCAAGCTCCGCCCATCTCAAAGGGAGATCCCTGTATGAATGGAGGCTGGTCTGATATATCTTGATATGGAACGGGCAGTTCATCGGCTTGATTATATAATCGTTCCCGTCAATCTCCATTGGAGAGTACATGTTGTCTTTATAGAATCCCAGGTGGCCTGAGGTTTCCCAGAGTGTTGAGCGCCCTATATGCGGGGAATAAAGGATATCATAACCGTTCCTGAAATGCTCCTTCTTCCACCACTCCTCAAGTAAATTTCTCAGCCTTGCCCCTTTCGGGTGCCAGTATATGAGACCTGCGCCCACTTCCTCGTGAGTGCTGAAAAGATCGAGGTCCTTTCCGAGCTTGCGGTGGTCCCTCTTCTTCACCTCTTCAAGAAATTCCAGGTGTTTCTTCAACTCTTTCTGATCAGTGAAAGCAACACCATATATACGCTGAAGCATCTTGTTTTTCTCATCACCACGCCAGTAAGCTCCGGCTATGGAAAGGAGTTTGAACGCCTTTATCTGTTCCGTGTTGCGGACATGCGGCCCGCGGCAGAGATCTGCAAACTCACCCTGTCTGTAAAGAGAAACATTGCCATCGGGCAGTTCGTTCAGGAGTTCAATCTTATAAATTTCATCAATAGAAGAGAAGTACTTTATCGCCTCATCGCGTGACATCTCCTCACGTTTTATATCAAGCTTCTCCTCAACGATCTTTGCCATTTCCGCTTCAATGGAATCGAGATCCTCGGGAGTAAGGGTCTTTTTCATGTCAATATCATAATAAAAACCGCTTTCAATTGAGGGGCCTATGGCAAATTTCGCATCAGGATAAAGCCTCTTTACAGCCTGGGCCATAACGTGAGACGCTGAATGCCAGAATACATCCTTCCCCTTTTCTGAATCGAATGTTATTATGCTTAAATCACTGTCTTTAGTAACTGCAGTGGCGAGATCTGTCATAACTCCGTCAAGTTCAGCAGCAAGCGCGGCTTTCTGAAGCCCCTTCCCTATCAGGCCTGTAATATCATAAATGGTTGAACCGCTTTCAACCTCTTTTATACTGGAATCCGGGAGTTTTATTTTGATCAGGTTGCTCAATGTAGTATCCTCGACTATTAAATTTACATTTCACTGCGGGATACCTGCATAGGAATAACAGGTGAAGGAATTGGGCGATACTGGAATCGAACCAGTGACCTCCTGCGTGTCGAGCAGGCGCTCTAACCATCTGAGCTAACCGCCCGTAGTGAAAATCGATTTAATCAATATTTTTATACACGGCTCATTGTCAAGATTTTTTTCTTACAAGGGTGATTAAACAAATGGAGCATATTAAACCTTTGCATTACTATAAGATTGGGAATAATCCCTTCCAACCACAAAAAATAATCACATCTGAACATAACTCTACAAATGTACTGTTACAGCCAGCTTAAAGCAGCCACCTGCAGCGGCATCGGCCGGGTGTTATCTCCTTCTGCTTAAACGACTCAGAACGATCATCTCCGTTTTATTCTGTGCTCTGAACTGATTAATCAATCCGGAAAGTAAACAATGGCAGGATTTAATCAACCGATTAGTTAATTTGCAAATATCTATTTACACGTATTATGCATAAAGAAATAAAAAAATGCTTCCTTAAATATTGTGAAAATATTAAGCTCTATAAATCAATATCAAAAAGCGGAAAATTCCTGGAGGATGGATGTTCGACAACATAGAAATATATGCGGGTGAAAATGCCGCGGAGATAATAAATGACTCAGGCCTGAATGAAGAGATGATTGCCGGTATTGCCGGAGCTTCAGGGGGCCCGAAGTTTCTTGCACTTGCGGGATTTGACAATGTGCTCTTAAACAGCTGGTTCAAAAAAAGGAAAGAGACCCTCTATTTCCTCGGTTCTTCCATCGGCTCCTGGAGAGGCGCCGCTTACGCATGTGAAAAACCGGCCGAGGCCCACGGCAGGCTTGTTGAATCATACCTTTCACAGCACTACGATTCGAAACCGACAGAGAAAGATGTCACGGATGAGAGTCTGAGGATACTTGATGAATACCTCTCCGCGGAAGATATTGATTATATACTGAACAGGTCCAGTGTACACCTGGGTATAATCTCGGCCAGATGCACCGGCCTTTCTGCGATGCGGGGGAAAACCGCACTTGCTGCATCATTTATCCCCTCAGCACTCCTTAATATCGCGAGCAGAAAGATTCTTCTTAAAATATTCACGCGGACCCTTTTCTACACAGAGAGGAGCGTGCCTCCATTTGCCTTCAACTTCGGTGATGAATTCAGGATTCCTCTTTCAGAGAAAAACTTCAGGCAGGCCATTCTCTCATCAGGTTCAATACCCTTTGCCATGGAGGGGATCCGGGATATTGATGGAGCCCCGTCAGGCACATACAGAGACGGCGGGATTACCGATTACCACCTGAACCTTGATTACGGGATAAAACAGGGGATTGTCCTGTACCCTCACTTCAGCTGCAGGATTGTCCCCGGGTGGCTTGACAAGAGTATCAAATGGAGAAAACACGATCCCGGTTTACTTAAAAACGTGGTCCTCGTGGCTCCTTCAGAAAAATTTCTGAAATCTCTTCCGTACGGGAAGATCCCTGACAGGACAGACTTTGTCACCTTCGCCGGAAGGGACAGGGAAAGACTCACTTACTGGCATGAGGTAATTGATAAAAGCAGGTTGCTGGGCGAGGAATTCATGGAAGCAGTGAATTCCGCAAAACTCGGCGGCATTATTAAAGAACTTTAAAACCGGAAAAATAAAATCTTTGCTTAAATATTTTTATAAATCATGAATACCATTGTTACAATTTCAATATTTCTTCTTTCCTGTTTCACAGGCATTATACTCATGGGGACTCTTCTTGCAATATATATCAACATATATACAGGCAAGAAGATATACAGGGGGATTGTCCTGATTGGAATTTTAAGTATAATCACAACCGTTAATGAACTGATTATACTGATATTGAGCACAAAGGGAATGCGCGTAGAGGGAATGGAATTTCACAGAATCGAGGCCCTTGCTATCTCTTTCTACCTTTTTGCCCTCCCCTATCTTTTCCACAATCTCCTTGAACTGAACTATTTTTTAAGAAAGATAAACAGATATATCTACATTTCAGGCATTATTGCGGCGGCATTTTTAATTGTCTCATATTTTATCACACCGGAGCTTTTTTTATCAATAAGCACCCCATACGGGGATGGACTGAACTTATGGAGCGCCGGAAGAGCAACTCCTGGAGTTCTTTTCAAAGTGAGAAATATTCTGCTGATGTTTGTTTCTTTATACAGCCTGGCTCTTCTCTTCTATGAATTTAGAGTATCATCCAACCGGCGGTTCGTGACAGCCATGATAACCGGCATCTCAATCGGTATACTCTCAGGAATAGCTGACCTTGTTATGGATATCATTGAAGAACATTCAATGCCGCACGAATTCAGGGTAATATCTTTTGTGACTTTCGGGCTCACGGCCTTTTCCATTATAGCAATGCTGGCAGTAATCAGGAACTTCATTGACCAGAACCAGGCCATTGAAAAACTTAAGAAAAATGAATTCATGGAGATTATCGCCGGCGGCATAGCGCACGATTTCAACAACCTGCTCACCGGAATTCTCGGCAACACATCTCTTGCCATATATAACGCCGAGGAAAAGGGGGACAACCAGGAACTCCTTAAAAGTATAGAAAAAGCAGCCAGGAGGGCCCGAGGGCTATCAAGACAGCTGCTCGATTTTTCACGCGGCGGGGCGCTGATAAGGGGCTCTGTCTCTCTGGAAAAGCTTATTTCAGAAAATATAAATTTCATAATGGCCGGGTCAGGCATTGAGACTGTTTTCAGATTCGAAAGCGGCATTCTTAACGTAAATGCCGATGAATCTCAAATCTCTCAGGTTATTCAGAATATCGCCATTAACGCCAAACAGGCCATGGGAGGCTCCGGCAGACTCGCTGTTTCATGCATAAACATTTCAGTTACAGGCCCCTTTTCAATCCTCAAACCGGGGAAATACGTAAAAATTGAAATACGCGACACAGGGCCCGGAATAAGAGAAAAAGACCTGAAAAATATTTTCGACCCGTACTATACCACAAAAAAAACAGGTACAGGCCTGGGGCTGGCCACAACATTTGCAATTGTAAAAAACCACGGGGGACACATAAAGGTAAATTCGATTTATGGAGGAGGAGCGGTTTTCACGATATACCTTCCTGCGACAGAAAAAATCGAGGCCGATAATTCACTTGCTGCACGCCCGCATATAAAGCATTCCGGCAGGGTGCTTATCATGGATGACGATGATATGGTTCTTGCCACAGGAATGAAGATGCTTAACGAACTCGGCTTTAACGCCTCATGCGTTACCTGCGGTGAGGATGCCATAGAGGAATATAAAAAATCCATGGAAGAAAGGGAGCCCTACAGGCTGGTGATAATGGATCTCACAATAGCCGGCGGAATGGGAGGTGCAGAGGCTGCCCGGCTTCTTAAAGAAACTGATCCTTCAGCAGTCATTATTCTTTCAACCGGCTATTCACACGATCTTGCAGAGGGGAATTTAAGTGAAACCGGTTTCAGCGGCATGCTCCCGAAACCTTATACTTTTGATGAGATGAAAAAATGCATTGAAAAGCTTATATGAGCCTCCGTTATGCCGGTACTTTCCGCGCAAGGGATGGAGGCGTTACACTTCGACTGACGCTCAGTGCATCGCCCTGATGCGGAAGAGAAGTGTTTAAGCCGAGAGCCCGGCTCTGCGGTTCTATAGCAAAAATATACATTTTAAAATTATGTTCATAAAAACAATAATATCTGCCGCATTATAAGAGCAGAGTGCGCCCGCACCCTGTTCTTTATTAATTATTGCCTGCATAATCGATTTTTTTCTTGTATAATAAATTAACTGCATCTCAATAGGGAATTAAAGCAACCGCCATACGGCAGTCTGAATTCCGGGCCGGAAGTTGCGGAAAAAAATATACTCTGACGGGCCCTTTCCGGGAAACCCCGTCAACCGAAGGAACACCATTACTTAATGGTAAAAAAACAATACCGCCAGTTCAAAAAAGGAGCTATTTTATGATTAAACAGACTATTGAAGACAATATTGTCATTGCCCAGTTCGCAAACGCACCTACCTATTCGATGAAATTTGAAACTCTTGTGCAGATCAGGGACGCTGTTAAAAAAGTCAGAGAGGACGATTCATTAAAGGGTTTAATCTTTACGGGAGAGGGAAGATTTTTCTGTTCAGGTTTTGACCTTCCCACATTCCTCGGTTTTAAAAATAAGGAAGATGTTCTGGAATTCTTCAATGTTGAAGAGGAGATGCTCTACGAAATCTTCACATGCCCCAAACCTGTTATAGCTGCGATTAACGGACACTGTACTGCAGGAGGTTTTATTGTTTCCATGGGATGCGACTACAGAATAGCCACAGACAACCCGAAAGCAAAAATGGGTATGACTGAAACAAAAATCGGAATGTCCCTTACAATCGCAGAGATGGAACTTGTCCGCTCAGGCTGCAACAGTGAGCGTATGGTTCGTGATATAATGTACAACGGCGAAAGACACAGCTTTGAAAAGATAAAAGAGATGGGACTGCTTGATGAAATTGTACCTGAAGCTGAACTCATTAACGCTGCTAAGAAAAAAATATGTTACTGGTGGGACCAGCCTCTTCACGCTTTTTCCAACCTCAAGTACTGCCTGAGGTACCCCATAGCTTCACAGATGAGATACAGGCTGGACAATGAAAACTGGCAGGACATGCTTGCCGAGCTTCTCACAAGCCCTGAGATCAGAGGTGTCCTCGAAATGGTTCAGAAGATGATGACAGGCGGAAAATAACATATTCTGAAACATTTAAGTTATATAAGCCCCGTGGCGTTTTGCGCGGGGCTTTCCCGTTACTCATGCCGGTATAAAATTCCCGAAATCCTGCTCTTATGGCCCGTGCGCTGCCCTTTAAAAAAGGCTTGACTGTAAGGCATTTTGGCAATTAATTCATAATGATTTAGTGTGCATTCCGAAATAGCAAAATTTAGTACTTAAGGACAAATAAATGAAGACAATTGAAGGGAAACTTGATGCATCCGGACTTAAATTCGGAATTATTGTTTCGAGGTTTAACGAGTTTATTACAAGCAAACTCCTTGGAGGAGCTGTTGACTGCATAAAGAGAAATAACGGCGATGAAGAAAATGTCACTGTGGCATGGGTTCCGGGAGCTTTTGAAGTTCCTTCCATGGCAAAGAAACTTGTTCAGACAAAAAAATTCGACGCTGTAATCTGCCTCGGTGCTGTAATCAAGGGTTCAACACCCCATTTTGAATATGTTTCCTCCGAAGTATCAAAAGGGGTCGCCCAGGTCGGCATGAGTGCTGACATTCCTGTCATTTTCGGTGTTCTTACAACTGACAGCATTGAACAGGCAATAGAAAGGGCCGGCACCAAGTCAGGAAACAAAGGCTTTGACGCGGCAATGTCTGCCATAGAGATGGCTAATATATTCAAACAGTTAGACTGATGGGACACCGAAGAAAAGCGAGAGAGCATGCTCTCCAGGGCTTATACATGCATGAAGTCGGCAAGGCGGATGTTGAGACTATTGTACAATTCGAATGGCTTGACGATGAAATTCCTGAAGAGATCAGGGAATTTGCAGTTACTTTGATCAAAGGAGTTGTCGGCAACATTGAAAAGCTCGACTCCCTTATCAGTTCCTATTCAAAAAACTGGAGGCCTGAAAGGCTGACTGCGATAGACAAATCTATACTCAGGCTGGCGATATACGAAATGCTTTTCATTGAAGACATACCCACGGTTGTAACAATTAATGAAAGTATTGAACTGGGAAAAACTTTCGGAGGCGAAAACTCCGGACAATTTATAAATGGAATACTTGACGCGGTAAAAAAGAATGAACTGAAGGAGAAGTAAAACTCCATCATGATAGGAAAAAAGAAACAGGGACTTACTGACATTGAAAACGACATAGCCCACAACAGGATCAGCGGTATTGAAATTATCGATGAACAGGGGGTTCCGACAAAGTATAAATACATTATCGGCATAGCGCTCCTTGCTGTTGTCGTGCTGGCCACAGTAATAATTCTTGTTACTTTTGTCTTTAAAAAACCGGGGCCCTTTACCTCAGATGGAAAGATTATCAACGGGAACGGGGATCTGATCCAGGGTTCTCCCACGGGGATTATGAATCAGACTGAAAACCCGCTGCTCAGAAAGGCGATTGAAAGCTATAAAAGCGGATATATTCCGAACGCCATTACCGAATTTACCGATGTTGTTGAATCAGACACCAATGACAGGGACAAAGCAATCGCTCTTACTTACCTGGGGCTCATTGCCGACAGGAAGGGTGACTATTCCTCGGCACTTAATTACTTCAGCAGGGCGGAGGGGTACGACAGGAACAACCCTGAAATCTATATGAATATGGCCAGAACATACCGCAACCTGAAACAGTATGACAACGCGATTAAAAACGCGGAGAAAAGTTCAGAACTTTCTCCGCAGGACATAAATCCTCTCATTCTAATGGGAAACATCAACTATGAGCTTACACATTACGATGATGCCCTGAGGTATTATCAGAAGGCCCTGAGGATGTCACCTGACGACCCGTCACTTCTATATAACACGGCACTCGCCCTCTTTAAAAAAGGGGAAAGGTTCCAGGCCCTGGAATACCTCAAAAAGGCCGGCGAGCAGGACCGTCTGGGCGAGGTCGCTTACAGGTCGTATTCACGGCTCGGCGCTGAATACCTTGAGAGCAACATGTTTGACCTTGCCGAAAAATACCTGAAACAGGCTTCTGACATGAGGCCACAGGACGGCGCAGCCAGGTATAACCTCGGCGTCGCGTACCTTCGCCAGAACAAAAGCAGAGAAGCGCTGAAGGAATTCGAAGAGGCCGAACGGCTCAGCCAGGACAATACCGGTATTCTTGAACAGATAGGCGAGTCATACTTCTCCATGAAGGAGTATGACCGGAGCCTTCGTTCATACGAAAAGGTACTGGAAACAAAAGGGAGGGACGTAAAGGTTCTCTCAAGAATTGGTGAAATCCACTATTCAAAGGGAGATCTTGAACGCGCCTACGAAGCTTATAAAAAAGTAACCCGTATCCAGCCAGCCACAGAGAATGCCCGTATAGCCTACCTGAACATGGGAAACATTCTTGATGACTCCCAGAGATATGATGAGGCGGTTAAAGCATACGAATCAGCCCTTGCTGTGCGGGACAATGATGACCTTACATACTATAACCTTGGAATCGCGTACAAACATTCCGATCAGGCCGCGCTGGCCGTCAATTCATGGAAGAAAGGGGCCCAGATCAATCCTGACAACATAAAGATTCGCCTGGCACTTGCTGACTACTATAATGAACGCGGCTATGCGGATCTTGCGGAAAAGGAATACCAGGATATAATATATAAATGGCCGTCAAACCAGGAGGCCCTGTTTAAACTCGGCACTATTTACCACAGGCAGAAAAATTACGGCGACGCGAAAAAGGCCTACGGCAAAGTTGTTGAAACGGATGAAAACACCGAGATGGCGAGGAAATCGATGATCAATCTGGCTGTAATAACTTCAGCTGACAGCCCTGATGACAGAACACTTGACTCATCTATAAAATATATTCAGAAAGCGCTCCTTTTAAAACAGGATGATGCTGATGCGCTCCTCGCTCTTGGAATAATCTATTCCAGGCAGGAGAGGTACGAAAAAGCCATCGAGGCTTTCTACCAGTCCATAAAGGCTTCAAGGGACAGCCGGATGACAGCTGAAGCATACAACAATATCGGGAAAAGCTATTACCAGATTAAACAGTATAAAAAGGCGATCCAGGCCTTCGCGAAGGGGGTGGAGGAGGACCCATCCAACGAGGAGATCAGAATAAACAGGAAAACAGCAACACAGGCTTACGAGGCCGAAATAGACAGGATGCAATGAAACTGGCCGACCGCGAATACCTCCAGAATATTGAAGACCGGAACCTCGCCCCCTACGCTGCGCGTTCATCTGAAACCAGGGGAAGGGAACACCCGGAACCGGGTCATGTATACAGGACTGAATACCAGAGGGACAGGGAAAGGATTATCCACTGCAGGGCTTTCAGAAGACTCGAATATAAAACCCAGGTATTCATAAACCATGAAGGGGACCACTACCGCACAAGGCTTACGCATACAATGGAAGTTGCCCAGATTTCTCGCGCGATATCAAGGGCTCTCCTCTTAAACGAGGATCTTGCCGAGAGCATCGCACTTGCTCACGACCTGGGGCATACCCCCTTCGGTCATGTAGGTGAAAGGGAACTCAACAGGCTCCTGAAAGACTACGGCGGGTTTGAACATAACAGGCAGAGCCTCCGCGTGGTAGAGGTGCTTGAGAAGAGATACCGCGACTTTGAAGGTCTGAACCTTACATGGGAGACAAGGGAGGGCATCATTAAACATTCAGGCCCCTATGACAGGCCGGAAAAAGACGGATTCAAGCCTGAAGAGCAGCCGTCTCTTGAAGCGCAGATTATAGACCTTGCTGATGAAATAGCCTACAACAATCATGATCTTGATGACGGCATCACATCAGGCCTCCTCAATTTTAACGAAGTAAGCAGGCTGGCCATATGGGAACATGCTGCTGAAATTTACGGACGTCCGCTGCCAGATTCAAGGAAAAGCAGCGCAAGAGAGATAATAAGGACAATCATCAATATACTGGTAACTGACCTGATAAATACAACAATCAGTAAACTGGAACAACTGTCGATTGGATCATATAATGACGTTAAAAGCTGCGGGTCAAGGCTTGCCTCCTTTTCCCCGGAAATTACCGGGATCAACAACGAATTGAAAACATTCCTGAGGGAAAAGCTCTACCATCACTACAAGGTAACAAGAATGTCCCTCAAATCCCAGAGAGTTATCAGTGAACTTTTTCATATATACACGGAACATCCCGACACACTACCGGACAGACACCGGGAGGAAGTTGAAAAAAACGGAGTTATCCGTACAGTGACAGACTTTATAGCAGGAATGACAGACCGGTTTGCAATTGAAGAACACAGCAAGCTGACCGATCCCTTTTTGAGGGTTTAGGCTTTTACTCACAAGGAGAAAAAATGGATAATACTTACCCTGAGATACCGGATTACATAAAAGAAATGATACTATCCGGTGAAATTGATGACATATTTCTCGATAAGGAGGGGAGATGGTTCCATAACGGGGAGCCCTTCCTGAACGAAAAAATAACAGCATTCTTCAGCAAATCCGTGGACATAACAACTGACGGACAGTACGTGATACATTATTCTGATTTTACCTACCCTATAAGAGTTGAAGATACACCGATATTTGTCACAGGCGTGCGTTTTGATGGATTCGGATCTTTTGAACGCATATTTATCAATACTTCTGACGGAGAGACAGAGGAACTTGATATTTACACCATATACTACGGGAACAACAACGCCCTGTACTGCAGGGTCAGGCACGGAAGGATGCCTGCCAGGTTTATGCGCTCACCGTCATTTTATATTCTTGAAAGACTTGAGGAAAAGTCTGACGGCTGCTATTCTCTGAGGCTGTGCGGACAGATAATAGATCTTAAGACCGAGGAAAAAAAAAGTGAGAAAGTACTTTAACATCATACTGCTTCTTTCCTTTGCCGGAGCGATAATTTCAGGGATACTGCTTTACCAGCATTTTTATCCGGATCTTGACCTGGGTTTTATCTCATGCGGAAGCGGTTTCAACAATCCGTGTATAGCAGTTGGACAGTCCCCTTATGCTTCAATACTGGGAATACCCCTTGCGGCCTTCGGGATTTTCTATTTTACACTGATCACTTTTCTCATACTGATAGCTGACTATGCTGAAGATTATTACTATCACATTTTCATGGGAATTACATTCCCCATAGTTGCAGCTGCAAATATTGCGGACATCGTACTTGGCATACTCATGATTAAGATCGGGGAGATGTGCACTCTCTGTGTATCCACCTATATTCTGAACATACTCATACTTCTTTTTCTTTTTCTCTACCTTAAAAAAATATCAGACATAGGGAAACTCTTTGAAATAATAAAAGGCTTTATCAGGCCTGAAACTCCTGACCGTAAAGCAGTACTTTCACTCTTTATTGTATTCGTATTTTTCCTTGCTTTTTCAATATTTTCAGGTTCAAATATTCTCAAGGTAAAGACTTCAGGAGACAAACCTCCGCAGAAACAGATTGATAAACTTGTTAAAGGGTTCTACAGCCAGAAACCTGAGGCACTGAGTTTCCCTGAAAGCGGCATGAAAATAGGCAATCCGGAGGCAAAGTTAAAAATTTATGCCTTCACCGATTTTTTATGTTCCGCATGTTATAAATTCTACCTGCTGGAAAAATATATTCTTGCAAAGTATAAAAACAGGATAGAGATCATCTACTACCACTATCCTCTTGATTCATCATGCAACAGCTATATGTTTGACACCGTCTATCCCGGGTCATGCCTGGCCTCAGGTTCAATGTATGCCGCTTACCGAGCGGGTATTTTCAGTGAATATTTCTACATACATTTCACACAGCATTCAAAGCATAAGGACGGATTTAATTCAAAAAATATAAATGAAGCGCTTGAGCAGGCCTTAATCGAATCAGGCAAAAAGGATAATAATGCCAGGGATATTTTCAATGAATCCCTGAAAAGCGATAAGGCGGGAGAACAGATTAAGAGCGACATTGAATTCGCGGAAAAAATTAAAATTGAAGCAACACCGACAGTATATATCGCGGGTAGAAAAATTGTCGGAGTGCCGCCGAAAGAATTCATCGACGCCATAATAACGACCGAGTTAAGCAAATAATAATCAGAGCATATCTACAGGATCAATATCGATCTCCGCATAAACTGATTTTGACCTGTAATTTGCCATGATCTCATTTAAAAGTTTCTGCAGTTCAGACAGCCTGCGCCCTTTAAGAATTATATGATACCTGTAGTTGCCTCCGATTTTAACAAAGGGGGCCTGGGCAGGGCCCAGTTTCATGACTTCCGGTTTTTCAGAAAATAGTAATCTTTCAATCTCTTCACCGACCCGATCTGCAGTTTTTGAGACTTCTTCTTCATTTCTGCCACGGAATACTATACGCGCCAGCCTTGAGAAGGGAGGATAATCAAGCATTCTCCGTATATCAAGCTCAGACCTGTAAAACCCTGTATAATCCTGCTTTTTCAGATAATCGTAAATCGGATTGTTCTCATTTAAAGTCTGTATAATGACTTTCCCATTCTCCTCCCCTCTCCCGGACCTCCCGGCGAGCTGTAAAAGAAGAGAGAATACCCTCTCGGTTGATCGGAAATCGGGCATATTCAGGCCTATATCCGCCATTATTATCCCCGCCACTGTTACCCCGTGAAAATCGAATCCCTTTGAAACCATCTGTGTGCCCAGCAGTATATCTATCTCACGCTTTTCCATTTTTTCAATCAGTTCAGCCGCAGTATCTTTTTTTCTTGCCGTATCCTGGTCAAGCCTGAATATCCTGTAACCGGGGAACTCACCCTGTATAATATCCTCGATCTTCTGTGTACCTGAACCGAGCTTGACTATAGCGCCCGACCCGCATTTTCCGCACGTTTCCGGCACATCAGACATATACCCGCAGTAATGGCAGAGAAGGCCCCTGTTCCTGTGATAATTCATCCCTATGCTGCAGTGAGGACACTCAACAGCAGTGCCGCATTCCTCACATAACACGAAAGGGGCGAAACCGCGTCTGTTAAGGAGATAGACAGCCTGGTTCCCCTTTTTAACAGCACGATTTGTAAAGAGCTTCAGTCTGGGGGAAATTTCGTCCCCTCTTCCTTTTACCTTCACCACCTCAATTTCAGGCACAGAAGCCCCTCCGTACCTTTCTTCAAGTTTATGGAGTTTTATTTTACCGCTTTCAGCGGAATGCATTGTTTCTATTGACGGAGTGGCAGAGCCCAGAACAAGAGTTGCTTTTTCCTTTACCGATCTGTAGTATGCTACACGTTTCGCATTATACCTCGGGGAGCTCTGCTCTTTATAGGACGAGTCCTGCTCTTCATCAATAATCATGAGCCCGAGATCAGGCGCCTGAAGAAAGACCGAAGAACGGGTGCCGACAGCAATCTTTGCTTCACCGCTTTGAAATTTCATCCAGCTTTCAAAACGTCTGTTCGGGGTAAGGCCGCTGTGATAAAGTACAAGCTCATCTCCGAACACTCTCTGCAACCTGTCAAAAATCTGTGATGAAAGTGTAATTTCCGGGACCAGGTAAATAACAGATCTCCCTTGAGCTATTGTGTCAAGAGCGGCTTTTATATAAATCTCGGTCTTACCGCTCCCTGTTATTCCGAATATAAGGTGAGCGCTGACTCCGGAAGAGTTGATGTCTGAAAAGACCTTTTCCTGTTCCGCGGTAAGGGAAATTGGACCGGGCATCGGGACTTTCAGAGGCCTCCCGGATGACCTTACTTTTCTGCTCACCCCTGAAGGAAGGGCCTTGCTTAGAGTTTCCCCTATTGAAGATATATATGAATCTGAAATATAAGAAGCAAGCTCGATCAGTCTGTGGTCGAAGACAGGGTCTTCATCAATTATACTGACGATATCCTTGACTTCGAAACCTTCAGGCTCCCTGTCATGGGTAGAGATGACATATCCTGTCATTACCCTTCCGTTAAAATTCACGGTTACCCTGACACCAGGCTTAATACACATGCCCCGCGGTATGCCGTAAGTAAACGTTCTGTTTACGGGTGTATTTACGGCGATCTCCGCATACAGGCCCGAGTTTATGCCATCAGCCATTATGGATTTCCTGAAATTTCTTTTTAACTATTTTCAGGGTCTCCCATGCGGGACGCTTAAGGCCTGGATTTTTTATCAGAGATATTGTATGTTCCGTATTATACCATGATATACCCCTGACAGATTTCACAATACTCTGAATCGGGATTATTTCACCCATCACTATAACAATATCAGGATTCAGCATATCTATCTCAGCTTTAAGAACATCAAGACAATTCCTGAGCATATCACTCGGTTTTACGAAGGGATCACTGCTTTCGCATTTTATAAGATTGGTAACATAACATTCATGAAGTTCAATCCCTATTGCATTCATCATTTTTCTAAGCAGATCAGCAGATTCAGCCCTGTGAATACGAAGTTCAACTCTGTTAGCCATGCGGGGTGCGTTCAGTACCACCATAACACCATTGATGCCTGTTCCGTAACCGACCTTTCTCTCAACGATCTCGCCACATCTGCTGCACTGTTTTATAAGCATTTCCGGTGTAGTTACGGATCCGGCCTCATTAAGCGAGGGAGCAGGATTTTTATTTTTCAGCCAGCTTTTAAGAAACTCCAACTCATCAACGTTTCTGAAGAGAAAAGAATCACTTCCGTACTCCTTCAGCAGGAAGGCCAGGGCTTTTTTTATGTTATAATCTTTCTGCATTTATATTAAACTGCCGGATTTTTCTGTGCAGATTAGTTCTTTCAATATCAAGCTGTCTTGCAGTTTCCGATACATTACCGCTGTTGAATTTAAGGGCATTAATTATATACTCCTTTTCAAAGGCATCCCTTGCGTCTTTAAGTGAAAGCCCGTTAAAGGACAATGTCACAGGGATATCCCGCACTTCCGGCATCAGGTATTTCTGAAGATCGCTCTCTTTTATCTCTTCAGAGCTTACCATTATAACAACCCGTTCAATTATATTCTTCAATTCACGAACGTTCCCCGGCCAGGGATAACGTTTCAGAAAATTCATCGCTTCGCCACTGAGGTTCTTTTCGCCTGTGCCGTGTTCACTGGAAAATCTGTCCATAAAATAATTAATAAGGACATCCAGATCCTCCTTCCTCTCTGTAAGGCGGGGTACATGAACGGGAATCACATTTAGTCGGTAATAAAGATCCTCCCTGAATCTGCCCTGCTCTATAGCCTCCCTGATGTCAATATTCGTTGCAGCAATAACCCTGACATCAACTGTAATAGTCTGATTACCGCCCACTCTTTCAAACTGCTGTTCCTGCAGTACTCGCAGAACTTTCGCCTGAGCGGATAGGCTCATATCACAGACTTCATCAAGAAAGAGGGTCCCTCCATCTGCCAGTTCGAATTTTCCAATTCTTTTTCCAACCGCTCCGGTAAAGGAACCTTTTTCATGACCGAATAACTCACTTTCAATAAGATCATCCGGGATAGCTGCGCAGTTCATTTTTATAAAAGGTTTTTCCGACCTGTTTGACAGCTGGTAAATAGCCTTCGCAACCAGTTCCTTACCGGTTCCGCTCTCCCCGGTTATAAGCACCCGGGCGTTTGTTTTTGCGGATCTCTTTATAATATCACGTATTTCATTTATCTGAGCGGATTCCCCGATCATTTCGTCATCAATAAATGACATCTTCTTTAGTTTCAGGTTTTCCTTTTTCAGACGTACATGTTCCAGCGCGTTGTTTACTGAGGTAACAAGCCTGTCAAGAGAGGGGGGTTTTTCAAGAAAATCAAAAGCGCCGACCCTTGTCGACTTTACTGCGATATCGATTGAACCATGTCCGCTTATCATTATCACGGCTGTTTCAGGATAAAGCTTTTTTATCCTTTCAAGAAGCTCAATACCATCCATATCAGGAAGCCATACATCAAGTATCACGAGGTCAACTTCATTCTTTTTCAGAAATTCCGTCCCCTCTTCCCCGGTAATGCCTGAAAAAACTACATGTCCCTCATCCTGAAGAATCGGTCCCATGGTATTTATTATATTCTCTTCATCATCAACCAGCAGTATTCGCGCCATTAAAATCTCCTTTATTTACAGGAAGCTTTATAATAAATTCAGCCCCTTTCCCCTCTTCCGATTTACAGTAAATTTTACCATCATGTTCCAGTACAATTTTCTCAACTATAGCGAGGCCAAGACCTGTCCCGTTTTTCCCTATAGTAAAACCGGGATCAAAGACCCTCTCGAGATGTTCAGCCCTGATACCGGGACCGTTATCAGTAATCCTGACTGTAATATTATATCCTTCATCATCAATCCGGCAGACGACCTTTATTACCCCCTCCTCGTTCATAGCATGGATTGCATTACTTATAAGGTTATTAAGAGCCTGCCTTATTAAAGCCCTGTCTATATTAATCTCAGGAATATTATCATCAAAATGAATCTCAAACCGGACTTTATCGTATACCTGGAAAAGGGCGATTGTATCGGAAATAATATTCTTCATATTGGAAGGCTCGGCCTTTTTCCCCGGAAGGCGGGCAAAATTGTTAAAATCACCCACGAGTTTTAACAGGGCATTTACCTCACTTATTATTGTTTCACTTCCTTTCAATACTGCATCATCCTTCATAGGATTACCGTCAATAACAAGTTTTCTCATCCTCTCTGCTGAAAGCCTTATAGGTGTTAACGGATTTTTTATCTCATGCACGAGTTTCCTTGCCATTTCATTCCATGCTTCAAGCTTCTGTTTCTGAAACATGAATTTCTGATTTTCCTCCAGCTGACGGGCCATCATGTTAAATGTTTCGACCAGTGCCCCAAGCTCGTCATCACTCCTCTTCCTGACCGCAAGACTGTTATTGCCCATTGCTATCTGTCTTGCCGCTTTCGAAAGGTCCATAACAGGGCGCGTAATGTTCCCCGAAATATAAAGACTGATCATATACGCTACACCTATTATTATAATTGAAAGCAGCATAAGAAATGAACCTCCCCCGCTCTCAAAATATTCACTCAGGGCTTTTATCTCGCTGTAATCGCTCCTGGCCTGCATAAAAAGCGTATCATCCGATTTTGTTTCAAGTGGTACGGGTTTGCATAAAAGAACAAGCATATTCCTGAACCAGAAAGCCCCGCTAATCACATCAATATCATCTATAACTATCCTGTCGACCCTTACTCCATTAACCGGAATTTTAGCATAAAAACTGATCACTTTACCTGTATTTATCTTAAAACCTTCAACATGGCTTTCCCTGACTCTATGCTCCTCCAGTTCCGGCATATAAAAAACGAGTTTATTCCCCCTTTTTTCACTGGCACGAATCATTCTCTCAATCCATACATCAGTGGGATAAACAGTTCCATTCATGAAAAAATGACGAAGTGAGTCCAGCTCCGCTTTTATATTATTGCCCATATTTATATACATGTTATGGGCAATATTTACGGATTTATCCAGAGCCCTCATGGTAGTATCGCTGTACATTTTTGAAAGGTTTTTGTTGAAATAATTGCTTGAAACTATCACTACAGGCATCGCGGAAAGAACTGCTATAAATACAAAAGAGAGAGTCATCTTTTTCTTTATACTCTCCCTTATATCCTTGGATTCAATATTAAGCGTACGTCTGAATGATATTACTATAAAATATATCCCTGCTATTACCGGGATAGTCATTATAGTTGTTATAAAAAAATTCTCGTCCACCAGTCCGGCTTCAAGCCGCCCCGGGTAAAAAGCTATAATAAGTACTGTCGTAAGCAGAATTATCCCAAGCAGGAAAAGTATATCCTGCAGAGAAGCACTTCTGTTTTTAATCATTCTACCTGCAGGCAAAATCAGCCCCCGGCATTCTAATTTTAAGCCCTGAAGTCTTTTTCAATCAACTCTACGAGAAAATCCACCAGTTCGGACTCCCCTTCTCCATTTGCCCTGATTGTCAGTTTGGTTCCCGAAATTATCGCAAGCCCCAGAACAGACATTATTGATTTGGCATCAGCCTCTATGCTATCCTTAATCAGCATAACCTCACATGGATATTTCATGGCCTCCCTTACTATCATCATTGCAGGTCGCGCATGTATCCCCGCATCGCTGTTAACAATAACATCCTTCTCTATCATTATTTTTGTCCCTCAGTTAAAATCCATTTTTTTATTTTTTCATCAAGTTCCCTGGCTGAATTAATTCCTATTTTTTTAAGTCTCTGGTTTAATGCAGCTGTTTCAATTATTACCGGTATATTTCTTCCCGGCCTTACAGGAACCGTAATATATGGAACCTCAATTTCCATTATATTATATTTATTCTCATCAAGGCCAAGACGGTCATACTCTTTTTCAGGCTCCCATTCCTCGAGGAGAATTACCATTTCAATTCTCTTTCTGTTTCGAACTGATCTAATACCGAAAATTTCCCTTACATTAACTATCCCGATTCCCCTTATCTCTATATGATGCTTAAGGATTTCCGAACCGGTCCCCATGAGAAGAGATTCATCTATCTTCTTCACAATTACCATGTCATCTGCCACAAGCCGGTGTCCTCTCTCAATCAGCTCAAGCGCTGTTTCACTTTTACCGACTCCACTTTTTCCTGTAAGAAGAACACCCACTCCGAAAACATCAACAAGTGTGGCATGTAGGGTAATCTGTTCGGCAAATATCTCATCTATGACATGGACAAACAGAGTTATAAAACGTGTAGTTGCCCTCTTTGAGAGAAAAATCGGAACATTTTTCTTTTCCGCCAGTTCAAGAAACATTTTATCAGGAACATATTCATGGGTAAAAATACAGCATAAAAGATCAAAGCTGAAGAAATCGTTATAGGTTTTAATCTTCTGGTCATAAGAGAGCTGATTCATAAAAGCTGTTTCACCCTGACCGAATATCTGTATTCTGTCATATGCGAAGTGATCGAAAAATCCTGCAAGGGCCAGCCCCGGCCTGTTTATCTCGCCGTACTTAATCTCTTTATCAAGCCCGCCTTCCCCGGCAATGAGCCGCAGCTGAAGATCTATTCTCCCCTCACCATCAATAAAATGTCTTACCGTTAGTTTTCTCATCAGTTGATTACAGTTCCAGTTTTTTAAAAAACTATTTTATAGAGTCCAAAACACTAATAAAATATGAATTTTAGGAAATTATTATTAAGAGGTTATTTCTTTCCACTAAAAAATATTGAACTTTTTAAAAAAACAGAGATAGGAAACGCCGGGGAGTAATTTCCCCGGCTGTTATAATCAATACGAGGGAACAAGTATTTCAAACTTTTTACCGTCACGGCATATAATGTTGAAATACCTTGTTTCGCTGTTAAAAAAAGGCATATAGCTGGCTCCTGACTTCTCAAAAGACTCAAAGGCTTCATCAAATGTCAGGTTTTTCACAGAACAACTGCTGTTTTTGTTGAAAGAAATCCTGGGATTAGACGGGGAGCCATCTATAACCTCAAGTTCATATTCAACAAACTTTTCAGGATTAAATTCATTCTCTTTTATACTGTCAAAGGGAATTTCTGCCATCTTGAATTTACCATCAGACTTATAGATAACCGCGTAATTTCTGTTGCCGTAATCTATATCTGATTTTACCTCGGTTACCCCCTTTTTAAAGAGTATATAATCCTTCTTATCAACTTGCATCTGAAGAAAGGCTTCAATCTTATCAATCGGTTTATTGCTTACCTGATTAAGAACAGCTTCAATTCCCTTTTCGCTTGTGAAATCCATGGTAATACCCATTTCAATCCCGAATCCTTTTCTGGACTGAATCTTCTCCTTGAATCTAGCAATCTGGCTTTCCATTTTATCAACAAGCAGGTCAAGAGCTGAATATAGATCAGCAGCTTTCTCTCGTGCGTGGAACTGTACAGAATCACCGCTGATTATGAGTTCCGCTATGCGATCAAGCTTCTCTTTATACAGGATAAGGTGAATATCAATAAGCTGCTGAAAATGTTTTTCAATTTTGGAAATCTTCTTTTCAGCATAATCCTTCAGACTTTCTGATACGTCAATATGTCTTCCTGTAATCTTAATCTTCATAAGCACTCCTATGATTTAATCATATTAATTTTTTTTCTTTTACTTGAGGACGGGATATTAAGCGCATCCCTGTATTTCGCTACTGTTCTTCTTGCGACTGTTACCCCCTTTTCCTTTAATAAAATTACAAGTTCTTCATCACTATAAGGT
This sequence comes from Spirochaetota bacterium, assembly GCA_036745755.1. Lineage (GTDB taxonomy): Bacteria > Spirochaetota > UBA4802 > UBA4802 > UBA5550 > UBA5550. The sequence continues at coordinate 62,109 of DAIOFM010000007.1, forward strand.
TTCTCAGGATCCTCCCCTGCTATCGCAGTCTGAATTAGCCCCTTAACCCTGTCGGAGGACTGATCCTCATCAATATCCTCACCGGGATTTTTGAGCCTGGAAACAAAGAAATACTTGAATTCAAAAGTCCCCCATGAAGTCTGAATATACTTGTTACTGCACACCCGGCTTACAGTTGACTCATGCACCTCCACTTCGCTTGCTACATCATGGTGTGTCAGATATTTCAGATTTCCCGGACCTTTTTCAAGAAATTCCCTCTGGTGCTTCATTACAGAACTTACTACTTTTATTATTGTTTCACGCCTCCCCTCTATATTTTTAATAAGTGCTTTCGCTGATTGAAGTTTGTTGCTTATATAATCATGCTGTTCTTTACCTAAACTTTTATTATTAATCAGATTCATATAGTAATTGCTCAACCTGATATTCGGCAACCAGTCATCATTTAAAGTTATAATAATCTCCCCATCAAGAAGTTTCACGTCTATGTCAGGAATCACATATTTAATATCACTCCCGGAAAAGGATCTTCCCGGGAACGGATTAAGATTATGCAGAAGTTTACTTTTTTCAATAACTGTATTCAGGGGGAGTTCCAGAGACTTTGATATATTACCGTAATCAAGCTTTTCAATATCACTGAAATGATCTGAAATCATGCTCTGAAGAATAATATCATCGGGGAAAAAATATTTTGCCTGGATTATCAGGCTTTCCCTTACACCGTGTGCGGCGCATCCTACCGGGTCAAAAATATAAATATTATTTACTATCTTTTCAAGTTTATCATGGGCAATATTTGCCAGGTCCCCGTATTTTACAAATCCATTATCATCAAGAAGAGTTATAACCTCCTGATAAAGATCCAATTCATCCTTATCTGCAGCCGTCATTCTGGCCTGCCACAACAGGTGATCCTTAAGACTCTCTTTTGCAGTCACAGCATTTTCAAGAAAATGCCTGTTCTTATCATCCTCTTCATGATTTTTTGTGATATCAGCATCATAACTGTTTTCAGGGACATCACCTTCGGGGGAAGATTTACTATCCGGTTGTTCCCCGCTCAGGTTCCTGTTGACCATGTCTTCAAGATAATCTTCAGAACGTGGTGACGCCACATCCTCCAGCATAGGATTTTCCAGAAATTCCTGAGTAATAAGTTCGGCAAGCTCTATTGTCGACATCTGAAGCATCTCAATTGATTGCCTCAGAGACTGTGTCATCACAAGTTTCTGTGATTGTTTTAAATTAATGTTTAAACCTGACTTCATCTTTAAGACCTGTATTTATTGCTATATATAATTTACCAATTTTAAAATAAATGTCAATCCATTCAACAGAAAAGCTCAGGTATCAACCTGAGCTCGATAATGACCAAATAAAAACAGCAGAAGTTTCAAAATTATTACTGATAATCACCAGTATAGTCCCCACCGCCGGTAATATAGAACCTTATGCCAATAGCTGCCTGGTAACCTCTAATTGAAGCATCTTTAAACTTATCTGAATAAAAAGACGAGTGATAACCAAAATCGACAAATGGAGAAATATACCTGGTCAAAGCGAATTGCAGACCTGTCCAGAAAGAACAGGCTATTCCCATTTCAGATTCCGACTCACCGTACATTTTATCAATTTCCACATCTGAATTGGATACCCCGGCAAGAATTGAAGTCTTCCAGCTTATTCTATAATTAGAAAGGAACCGTATACGGGGAGTATATTCCAGACCTGCAAGAGCAGTAAAATGTTCATACTCTGTCTCGTCCTCATCATTAAGATTTTCTGTAACGGATGTAAGAGCTGTTCTGAATAAAAAATTAATATCCGGATTGAGGTCAAATCCGAGGCCCACACCATAACCGCGCTGATTTTCCATATCACCCGCATCCACATTTGCTCCAAAACCATCAATAAAAAAAACCGCGAACGAATTGGTTGTAGCTATAAATAAAAAGATTATTATTGCCGCTATTCTTTTCAAAGGTATACCTCATATCTATATTAGAGAATTTAAGCCAATTAAAACATAAAAGTTTAATGGAGTCAAGAAAAACTTTTTTCATGAAAAGGGCATAGACCTGTTTCATAATGTTCTGGCAGTGCATAGAATACTTTTTATCTCATCATCAATAACAACTGCCTTTCCGGTTTTCATGTTAAACAGAACAAAGGTTACCTCTGCATCAACGACCTGTTTCATATCAGCTTTTCTGAAAATTTTCTGCGAAAGGGTAATACTTTTGTTCCCGACCTTTTTCTCCTCTGTAACTATAACAAGAACATCATTGGCACGCGCCTCACTGAGATAGCTTACATTTATATTAACAACAGTGAAAGCGAACCCTCTTGATATCATCTCCTTCCCTATATCTGAATCATCAAAAAGGGCCCATCTTCCTTCTTCAAGAAACTCTACATAGCGCGCGTTATTCACATGTGCATATATATCGAGATGATATCCCCTGACTTTTATCTCAACTTCCCCTTTCATAGTTCCCCCTTCAGATATAAAATAAAAATTCATAAAATCCGTATTTTATTGCAACATCTATTTATTTTTTAGTACAAATTCAGAATAATAATGTCGGCAACTATATTATTTATTGCAAATCCGGGTGATAGATATTAATGACAATAAATTTTAATCCGGGATTAACGCCTCTGAGTAATTAAATTCTTTACACGCAGAGAGCTTTTTTTAATATTGCTGAACTGACATTACAACTTTTCCGGGGAACAGGATGAGAAAAATTTTATTACTACTTAGCCTACTGGCAATTACGACCATTATATCATGCAGCGAAGATTCAGGATCGGACAGTGATAAAGGATATGTTAATCTGAATCTTGACAATGAGAAAACTGTAGCACTAAAAAGCTACGATGTGGGTGGATTTTCGTGTTCAGGAAAGCAATGTGGGGCCGTTATATACCGGGGAGAACTGAGCGACACAAAATATGTCGGCTTTGCGGCAGGAAAAGACACAGCATATCCCGACTTTGCTTTAAAAATCTACTGGAATGGAAGTTCAATACCAGCATCTCTTGATACTACCACTTTTTCAGTCAGCATCAATGACGGGACATATACATATACGAATACAAGTGATAATCTGAATATAACAATTGTAGACGGAACAGATGCCAATTCTGTCCCGATATATACAATTACTTTTCAGGAATCGATAACAGTCGATGATGGTTCAGGTCACAATTTCACTATCAGTGCCACTAATTCATTAGTAGCCTATAAATACTAATATTTTCAGATTTTTTAAATAAACAACACATAAATAAAAAAGAAAAACTGATAAGTTTTTCTTTTTTATTTCCCGGGTTTTTAGACACGTTGTGTCCATATCACCTGTACATCTTTTTTATATAATTAACAATCCCCTCAATATCTGTAATCATATCTGCTGCGCCCAGTTTTATCGCCTCCTTCGGCATACCAAACACAACACATGACTCCTCATTCTGCGCGACAGTAAAGGCTCCTGCCTGCTTCATTTCAAGGAGGCCTGCCGCACCGTCATTCCCCATGCCTGTGCAGATTATCCCCACCGCGGAATCCCCCGCAAATTTGCTTACCGATCTGAAAAGCACGTCAACTGAAGGCCTGTGCCTGTTCACGGGCGGGCCCTCATTAATCTCAATCCAGTAGCCGTTCCTGTCAGATTTTAAAAGCATATGTTTCCCGCCGGGAGCAATGAGTGCCATGTCAGTAAGCAGCCTGTCGCCGTTCTTTGCCTCCTTCACAAGCAGCCTGGACTTTCCGTTAACCCTGTTTGCGAATGCCTCTGTAAATTTTTCAGGCATATGCTGTGTTATCACAATCCCCGGGCAACCATTGGGCAGGTTAGCAAGGATCTGGTCAACAACCTCAGTCCCCCCCGTGGAAGCACCTATGGCTATGACCTTCTCAGTCGGTTTATTCTTATTAACAAAATCTGACTTTGAGAGAATGACATCAGCACTGAATTTCTGTTCCACCATAATCGACGGGGCAGGCTTTTTTTTAATCCTCCCCTTTGAATGGCCGGCAGCTATAACCTTTTCTATTAGTTCCCTGGAGAATTCCGCAGAACTCTGTGCAACGTCAAACTGCGGCTTTGCAATAACATCAAAGGCTCCAATCTCAAGGGCCCGGATGGCGGCCTTTGAGCCCTTTTCAGTCAGGGAGCTCACCATTATAGCCGGGATGGGATTCGCTATCATCAATTTCTGAAGAAACGTAAGGCCGTCCATCCCGGGCATCTCAATATCCAGGGTTATTACATCAGGTTTAAGGGTATTTATTTTTTTTGCGGCAATAGCGGCATCAATAGCAGTCCCGAGGACTTCTATACCTGAAGACTGATTTAATGTATCAGTAAGAAACTTTCTCATTAATGCTGAATCATCAATAATAAGCACTTTCACTTTATTCTGCACCATACTTTCACTCTCTACCAGCTGCTAATTTTTCATCTCTTTCGATTACGAGTTTAGTTATCTCTTTACCCTTAATCTTTCTGAGATAAATTCTCCCTGTGTTTACATCAAAAATAATTTTCCTTGTAAAATCAGCACCTACATCCATACCAATTATAGGTATATCTTCCATTTCCAGCATAAGTTTCGCCATTCTGACGTTATCTGAGGATATCATGCTCGGCCTTTCAGGTGAACTTAAAGAACTGAGGATATTCCCGCCCCCGAAAATTTTGGCTGTAAGGTTTTTTCTTTCCGCTCCTTTTTCAAGCATCTCCCAGATAATTTTAATCATTGATGCCAGCCCGTACCTTGTATAGTCATCTTCCGGGATCTCCCTCTCATTAATCTTTCCCGGTAGCATAAAATGGTTCATTGCTCCTATCTTCTTAACATTATCGTGCAGACACACGGCTACGCAGGAGCCGAGCAATGTTCCGACAAGTTCATCCCTGTCAGTAACATAATATTCCCCGGGATAAATTATTGTCAGGTTCTTCCCGAGTTTGTGTCTCATTCTGATATACACTTAAACTCATACCACCTTTTTATATATTGTTCTCCCCGCAAGAATAAATTTATCAGTTATACTTGTAATATTTTCAGAGTGGCCTATTAAAAGGTATCCGTCATCCTTAAGATAATTATAAAATTTATTGAAAAGTCTTTTCTGTGTGTCCCTGTCAAAATATATTATTACATTTCTGCAGAATATAATATCAAACTGCTTTTTCATCGGGTACTGTTCCTGCAACAGGTTAAGCCGCCTGAAATAAACAGACTTCTTTAACGTATCATTAACAATGTACGCCCCCTGGTCAGGACCTGTTCCTTTACTAAAATACCTTTTAATATAATCAGGCTCAACTGTTGAAACGTGTTCCTGAGGGTATATTCCGTTTTTCGCCTTCTGCAGAACCTGTGTATCAATATCGGTTGCCAGGATCAGTATCTCCGGCGACTGCTTCGTCTTGAAATATTCAGTAGTAACCATGGCGATAGTGTAGGGTTCTTCCCCGGTTGAGCACCCTGCGCTCCATATCCTTATCTCCTTCATACCCCGTTTCTCGTACTCGGGGAGCAACCTTTCTTTGATAAACTCAAAGTGATCATTTTCCCTGAAAAAATCTGTTTTGTTGGTCGTTATAAGATTTATAAAATTAACTTTTTCTTCGTTATAATTTTCAACAAGATAGTTATAATAATCCAGAAAGGAATCAAGTCTGAGCTCACGAAGTCTTTTAGTAAGGCGGGATTGCATGAGTATTTTTTTCACGTCACCCAGCTTTATCCCCGCTTCTTCATAGACTATGTCCCTGAGTTTATTAAATTCCCTGTCTTCAAGAATAAAATTCTTTATCATTTTATTACCTAATCAAACAATACTATCTTTCCGACTCTATTTCTATTCCTGAATTCATTTTCAACATATTCTTTTTCAAGGCTTATGAACTCAGAGAATTCTTCATTATTTTTTAATATCTGCCTGTATACTGCCCCATCCGCAGGTGAGAAATAAAGTTTCCGCCTGAAATTTCCGCCAAGATCACTCTTCTCAACAGGTATTTTTTCAAATTCAAAATAATCTTTTACAAATCTGATATTATTTTCAGGAAGAGATATCTTCCCCAGGGTTGAATTGTCGGTATAGCCGGCACCAAAAATTTTAACCCTCATGTGGTGCCTGTCACAGCCGAGTTTTACCATGTCGGCCATCAGGAGTTCCATGTTCAACACGCCGATCCTCGAAATATCATCATGTACTATTCCTTCAGTACCAACAGTCCCCGGTACCACAAAATTTATCAGACCTCCGACACGTTTAAAATAATCAAAAACAGTAACAGCAAGGCAGGAGCCCACTATAGTCCCGATATAACAATTCTCATTTGAAGCAAAATGTTCCCCGGGATAAATCAGATATAAAGGTTTTCCGGTTCTATTCTGCTGACTTCTAAGCATAAAAAATTCTACCCTTCAAAAAGGGATTCTCCGGAAAGGAAGGTGTCCACATCAAGCAGTACTATCAGATTATCACCGATCCTCCCTATTCCCTCTATCGATTTTGTATCCACCCTTGCAGAATAATTAATCTGATCATGAATATCAGAAGCAGGTATATTTACAACATCAGAAACCGAATCAGCAATCATTCCGATGAGTCTTTCCTGAACCTCAACAATGAGTATTACCGTGAATGAATCAGCATCCTTCGGAGGAAGTGAAAACTTTTTTCTCATATCTATAACAGGGATTACAGAACCACGCAGGTTGATCACCCCCCTTATGAATGAACGTGCCTGGGGCACATATGTAATTTCAGTCATCTCATTAATCGACTGGACTTTCATCACCGAAACACCGTATGATTCATCCCCCACAAGGAAAGTAACATACTGCTTTTCATCTTCAGCCTTCAGATTATCAGCATCATCCTGCTTTGTCTTTTTATTTTCATTCATTGCTATTTAACAAACCTTTTAACTACATTTAGGAGATCTTCTGCCTGAAAAGGTTTTATGATCCATCCGGAGGCACCTGCCTCCTTCCCCTTCTGTATAACATCCTTCTCAGCCTCGGTAGTAAGTACAACCACTGGAGTAAACTTATCCATTTTCCTGAATTCCGAAATAAACTCCAGCCCGTTCATTACCGGCATATTTATATCACTTATGCACATGGCAATTTCGCTACCTTCATCCTTTATCTGGCTAATCTTGTCAAGGGCGTCCCGACCGTTTTCGGCCTGTTTCACAGGCAGCCCGAGCTGTTTTAGAGCCATCTCTACACTTACTCTGATGGTAGGTGAATCATCAATTACCACAATGTACTTATTCATTTAATCCTCCCCGGATAAGATTATTTCATAATTGCGAAAGGCCCGCCAGAGTTAATAACACCTGCAGTTCAGGCGATACTCCTTCCATTTTAATCTGTTTGTCAAGTTCAGCCGCCCTCTTCATCGCAGACAATAAAACCTGAGCTGCCGACGAATCTATACGGACTGTATCGCTGAAATCAATTATAATTTCGTCACTTTTTTCCAGCTCATTTTTTAATGACAGGTAAAATTCCCTTATATTCTTAACATTAATTTCATTTTCGACTTTCATCAATGCTCCTTCACTTATTTTTAATCTCTTCAGCCATTCCGTGTATATCCAGAATAAGAGCCACTTTCCCGTCGCCAAGAATTGTTGCCCCCGATATAGATCTGCTGGTTGATATATAGTTATCAAGGCTTTTGATCACTATTTGTTGCTGTCCTATAAGATCATCTATCATAATACCGATCCTTTCACCGCCGGATTCCACAATCACGATTAGAGCCTCCCAGGGATTTGTAAAATTCGCTTCCATCCCGAACAGTTCATTAAGCCTCACAAGAGACAAATATTCTCCACGGACCAGAATAACTTCCCCCTTACCTTCTACTGTCTTGTAATCTTCCTTTTTTACCTGTATTGTTTCAATAACAGATAAGAGAGGGATAATAAGGATTGATCTCCCGATACGTACGAGCATACCTTCAATAATGGCAAGTGTAAGAGGCAGCTTTATCCTGATAAGAGTCCCTTCCTTATCTTTTGTCCTGATTTCAACAGAACCTCTCAGCTCCTCAATATTTGTTTTCACAACATCCATACCCACACCCCGGCCTGACAGATCGCTTGTCTGTTCTGTTGTGGAGAAGCCCGGGCTGAATATAATTGAAATCAGTTTTTCCTTTGTAATCTCCTCCTCCGGAGACAACAGGCCCAATGTTACTGCTTTCTTTTTAATCTTTTCAAGATTGACCCCGCGGCCGTCATCTATAATATCGATATAAACATTACCTTCCTGGTGATAAGCTTTTAATGTTACCGTACCATACGGCGGTTTACCTGCTTTTTTCCGTTCATCAGCAGTCTCAATTCCGTGGTCCAGGGCGTTTCTAATCATATGCTTGAGGGGGTCACCTATCTTTTCAATAACAGTTTTGTCCAGTTCAGTATCCCCCCCTTCAACCCGGAGTTTAATCTCCTTTCCCATACTGTGGGCAGCATCACGAACAAATCTTTTGAACTGTTCGAAAGTGGGGCCTATAGGTACCATCCTGATTGACATTATCTGTTCCTGAAACTCTCTGGTGACCCGGTCAAGGCCATAGAGTGAATTCTTCAGGATGAAAGCCTTTTCCTCCTCTATTTCATCAGCAATACGGTGCAGAGAGGCCTGCCCGATAACGATCTCTCCGAGCAGGTTCATAAGGTTATCGAGCTTTGTTGAGTCGACACGTACTGTGCTTATTTCTATCTTCTTTTTTAATCTGTCCTGCTCATTCAGCGCATCATCGACCTGTTTGGATGATGCAAGCCCCTTCTGAACAATTATATCCCCCAGTTTATAATTTTTATCATTCTGAAGCCTGACCAGATCCTCCAGTTCGTTGTCATTTATTATACCCTTCTCGACAAGTATCTCACCGAGCTTCTTCTCTTCCAGAAATAAATTTCCTTTTGCAGATGAATATTTATCTGTAACGTTTTCAATATCTATCTCGTTATCATCATAAACGAACAGAAAGACATCCCGAATTTTCATCTCATCAAATTGTGTTTTAAGTATTATATCCCATGCCATGTAGCATTTTTCGGGATCCAGCCTATTGAAATCAGGTATCCTTTTTTCGTCTACTGCAAGATATGTAAAATCCCCGAGGCCTGACAGATCCTCAATAACCATAAGCGGATCTATTCCGTTGCTGAATATATCCTCCCTGAACGCGGCCCTGATTCTGAAAAAACGTTCATTGCTTCCAACTCCCTTATAAGCGCCAACGGCATCCATAAAGTCTTCAGTTTCTTCTTTTTCTTCATTTTTCCCGAGAAAAGAATTAATCGACTCTGTCAGTTCTGCCCGTATTTTTCCGGAATGATCAGGATCAGCATTACCGAAAAGTTCCTCCTTGATATAATCTATGCTATCAAGCAATATATCTATGATATTCCTGTTTACTTTCATTTCCCCGGATCTGACTTTATCAAAAAGGCTCTCAAGATTATGAGTAAATTCATATATAACAGTGAAACCGGCTATTCCTGAACTCCCTTTCAGTGTATGAAAATATCTGAAAATCCTGTTTATGATCTCCTGATCATCATTTCGCTCCTCCAGGGTCACGATATCAGATTCAAGGTTGCCTATAATTTCCTTGCTTTCATTTAAAAAAACCTCTGTAAGTCCACCTTCACCCATAAAATTCTCCTCTAATTGACTGTGGCTGACGATTTAATATTCTTTCTGTTCGGAAAAACTATACTGATTATTAAGATAATAAAAAAAGACAGGATATTTAAAATTTTTTGCAAAATAATAGAAAAGAATGGAGTAAAAATATACAAATGAAAATCATGGAAGCCCGTTTTTAAATTATTAAAACGTGCTCAGAGATAGAAGAGGAACCCTATTCAAATATATAGACAGTCCAACAATAAAAGACCGATGATGTCCGCATTTTGAGATTTAACCGAAGCAAAGACACGGAATAGGATTGCCTTCCTTAAAATAAACTATTACAATCCTATCCGTGCTGAATCATTTATGCTAAATATTTCCTTACTCTTTCAGCAATTTTTTCAGGCGTGAATCCGAAGTAATCCGCAATATCATCTGCAGGGGCGGAACGGCCGAATTCATCCACTGTAATAAAAAGAGCATCCTCCCCTGCATATTTTTCCCATCCCATTCTGATGCCTGCTTCGACAACAGCTTTTTTTACATTAACGGGAAGTATACTCTTTCTGTAGTCTTCACTCTGTTCGTCAAAGAGCTCCCAGCTGGGAAAAGAAACAACAGTGACAGGTTTTCCATTTTCACTCTCAATAATTTTAGCAGCATCAACAGAAATTCCCACTTCAGATCCGCTTGCAAGAATTATCAGTTCAGGGGCCCCCTTCCCATATACAACATACGCCCCTTTATGCAGGTTTCTTGCGTCAGATGTTTCATCCCTGTCAAGAACGGTAAGGTTCTGTCTTGAAAGAGCAAGCATTGTCGGGCCGTTTTTACGGGTTACAGCGGCAATCCATGCCTCCCTTGTCTCCTCGGCATCACAGGGCCTTATTACGTTAAGGTTCGGAATCGCTCTTGATACGGCAAGGTGTTCAACTGGCTGATGGGTCGGCCCATCCTCACCGACAAAAACTGAATCATGAGTGTATACATATATAGACTGCAATCCAGCCAGAGCTGCCATTCTTACGGCAGGCCTCATGTAATCCATGAAAACAAGAAACGTTGCAGAAAAATTTATAAATCCCCCATAATAGGCGATACCATTCTGAATGGAGCCCATTGCGTTCTCCCTGACTCCGTAATGAATAATTCTTCCGACTTTTCCATGAGAGCTTTCAGAGACATTCTTGACGTGTGTTTTGTTACTGGGGGAAAGGTCCGCAGAACCTCCGAGAAAATTCGGAAGTTCCCCGTAAAGCACCTCAAGCATCTTACCGCCTGCATTCCGGGTAGCTATTTTATCGCCAGCCTTAAATAAAGGCATGACATTTCTAAGCTTTTCCGCATCAGGAGCTGCAAAAAACTTATTCCACTTACTTTCCAGGCCTGAATTCATGGCTTTGTCGAATCTCTCTTTCCAGGTATTAAAAACATTCAGTTTCTCTTCATTTACCCTGCGGAATATTTCATAAACCTCCTCAGGAACCTCAAAAAGGGAATCGCCGCTGCAGCCCAGCTTCTCTTTTGATGCTTTTATTTCAACATCACCCAGCGGAGCACCATGAGATGATTCACTCCCCTCCATTGTTGCGCTCCCTTTTGCAATAGAAGTACGGGCTATTATAAGCGATGGTTTATCCTTTACTTTCTGCGCGTCGAGCAGGGATTTCTCTATTTCATCATAATCATGTCCGTCAATCTCTGACACATCCCATCCGTAAGACTCGAACCTTTTCCTCACATCCTCGGTAAAGGCAAGATCAGTTGAGCCCTCAATTGTAATACTGTTTGAATCATAAATATAAATAAGGTTTCCCAGTTTCATATGGCCGGCCAGGGACGCGGCTTCGGAGCTGATCCCTTCCATAATACAGCCGTCACCGGCTATAACATAGATGTAATGGTCAATAATCCCGCTCCCTGCACTATTAAACTCTTCAGCTAAAAGTTTTTCTGCGATACCCATTCCGACTCCATTCGCAAAACCCTGCCCCAGAGGTCCTGTTGTCGTTTCAACACCGGGGGTATGCCGGTATTCAGGGTGCCCGGGTGTTATACTCCCCATCTGCCTGAACTGTTTAAGATCATCCAGGGTCACATCGTACCCTGTTAGATGCAGCATTGAATAGAGGAGGACAGAACCGTGCCCCGCAGAGAGAATAAACCTGTCCCTGTTAACCCATGCAGGATCGGAACTGTTAAAATTCATCACCTTGCCCCATAATACCGCAGCTATATCAGCACAACCCATGGGCATCCCGGGATGCCCTGAATTCGCTTTCTGGACAATGTCCATTGATAGTGTTCTAACTGTTCTTGCGATCAGCTTCAATTCGTCTCTGTTAACTGGCATTTTTAACTCCTGTTCTATTTTTTCTTCCCGAAGAGACCGGGATTGAACATTTTATCATTTTACAAAAACATAAGCATTATCTGAATTTATTATAATTGATTTTCACCGAACAAACGACTGATAAAACGAATATACTGCGCCGGAATTTTTAAAAATCCCTTCATGCTCAATAATACCGCAGGTAAAGAAGTTAAAAAATAATCCGGCAATAAAGAGAGTCAAGATATAAAATATTTCAAAGGGTATATTTTATTTTCTTGATTATTTAAAATATCAATAGTAGTCTATTTCAGAAAATATATTATTTTCTCCACATTCACGGCAAGGTAATATCACTTTCGAGTTGTTAAAACTCATGTTACCCTGTCCTGATTTTTGTAACATCTTTTTATTATTTTGCTATATACTGATAGCATCTGTAAAAGTTTAATATTAAATTCTCATCCTGAAAATCAGCATATAATTGAAAATTTTTAATAATTATATCATACGTTCAGGTATAAAAAATTTTCAGCACCCGGAGTCTGATAATGAAAAGCCGAATAATAAAAGCACTGATCCTTAATCTTATTTTTATTGCCTTCTCCTGTTCCAATAGTGGGAATTCCGGAGAAAACATTTCAGGCAAGGCTTCTGTAAAATGGTATGGCATACAGGAGGGTATGGAAAAGGCTAAAAAAGAGGGTAAAAGTATTATTATGTATTTCTACACAGACTGGTGCGTTTACTGTAAAAAAATGGACGTGCAGATTTTCAGCGACCCCGATGTTTCATCATTTATGAATGACAGGTATATCAGCATAAGGATTAATCCGGAAATAGATAAAGAAACAATCCTGGTTATGGGTAAAAATTTTACACCTTCGCAATTCATGGGCCAGATCGGAGCTTCAGGCTTCCCCACTACAATGTTCTGGGATAAAAAACAGAAACCTTTGACAGTCCTGCCGGGATACACCGAAAAGGAGACATTTCTCTCTGTTATTTCATACATTAATGATGAGTGTTATTCAAAAAACGTTCCTCTGGATGATTATATTAAAAGGAATAACAACTGCGGAAAAAAATAATCAGAACCTCGGGATCAATGGTTCAATAAATGTTTCAATGGGGATGCCCACATAAAATTCCAGGCATCCCTCTTTTAATTCCCCGTTTCTTCCCATGTCATCATAGATCCTGTCTTTCATACGTATTTTCGTATAGGAATAATATACATTCATTCCAAAATTAAGGGCACAGAGGGCTATTTCAGCCCCGATTCCTGCATCGATCTTATATCCGTCAATCGCAGTATTGCTGTTCGATGTAGAATCACCGTAATCCCGTATTCCCGGGTAAGCGGTGAGATCCCCGCTAAGCCTCCCGTATAAAGCGTAAAAGGTAAATCCCCCTGTTGCGGTATATTCATAATCAAGATCTGAGGATCCTATAAAAGGCGCGTAATGGATTACTGGCCCTACCATCCAGGCCCTGTAATCCATTACCTGCCCGGTATATTCATCCCCTGATTTTACCCTCTGCTGAAGATAATGCAGCTTATATGCAGTCCGCAATCCGAACTTGACCGCATGAGATTCCATTCCCAGAATTATGGGATCCATTGGAACGATGTCAAGTGTCAGGCTGTATGCAGTTTCATAGTGAGAAGTCTCGTTTGGATCAGTAAATGTATCATTAATCTCACTCTCCTCACTGTCTATAATATCACCGGTAGTAACGAAGGAATACATACCGCCAAAATTAAGATGAAGAACAGTATTAAGAAACTCCCTCGCATTAAGAGTTACGGGAATTAAAAATAAAAGAATTATCACAAATATTTTTCTATTCATAAAAGTCACCGGATTAATATTTTTTAATCACCATTGAGGCAATATAAATAAAACAAAGTATAAACGAACCTTATAGCTCTTTCTCAGTATTCTTTATTTTTTCAGAAAACTCATACAACGGCTTAACTTCCTGTCAAGACTCATTATATCTTCATAATAATTATCAAGTTCCGAGTCAATTCCTAAATTGGATTTCATCTGTTTAAGCATATCCTTCAGTGTAACAAGGTCATGCTTCCTGGTAATAACGCCTGAATCTATAGCCTGCTCAATTATTGAGAAGTTACATTTCCTCAGGTTAACCCTGAAGAAAAAATCTGTTCCATAAATCTGAAGCATCTTAGAGATGGAATCGTTCTGTTTCTGGAATTCCTTATGCAGAGGAGAATCAACTGCTCTTTGATTCTTTGCCTTTTCAGGTTTTACGGTTTCATTATTTTCCTGAACCTCTTTTTTCCCATTCCTGATATTCCGGATTATGTCTTCATTAATTGAGATCTGCAGCCTGTAGTTCTCATTTTTCCATTCTTCCGTAAACTCCCTGTAATTCTTTTCGACGTGCCTTTCAAATTCATCAAGCATTATAGCTTTATTCATCAGTCTGCCGAGGGGAGTATGATTAATATATAAAAGGCGGGGTATTAATTCCTTGATTATCTGCCCCGCTGTTTTCTTTTTTTTGTAGTCCTTTTCATATTCAACAATCAGCGCATTATAAAAAACTTCTTTCAGTTTCTGAATTGTATGCAGATCAGCATCAACATAACCGGAAATCTTTTCCAGGTTCTTTTTTTCATCCTCTCTTGCAATTTCCATTATAAGAATTTTATGGGATTCTTTAAGTATGCTTAAAAAAACGTCCAGTTCATTTTTTGTAATCCCGTATAATGAGATAATTTCATTCTGGAATGCATCTGAATGCGGGATAGCGTCAAGATCCAGACGAAGGTTATGGGCAACAATTCTCTTAAAAACCCTTTCGATTAAATCATTTTTCATCTGTTCTTAATCACCCCGGATTTATCATTGAACGAACAAGCATTCAGGTCTTACAATTCAAAAAATACCTATATTGAATAAAATAAAAGACAGTTTTATCTAATATTCTATTATTTTTATATATATAGTTAAAAAAAAGCCTATTCAGATCAAGCTTTTATAATAAAGAAAGAAAAAAAATTGACAAATATAAAGTCATTGAATAGCAGAATTTTTTAAGCTATAATGTCTAACTATTCTGTAGAATCGGTTTAAATTCATTTTCTCTTTCTTATTGGCAGATTCTTCCATTCATACTTTACAAATAAGAGGAAAATCAGAATTTTCAGACATCTATACTTTATTTACTTATAAACTACCGTAAAGGCAGGAGAATAATTTGAAACTAAAAGGTTCCCAGATAATTGTTGAATCACTTATCAAGGAAAATGTTGAGTATATGTTCGGATATCCCGGAGGCGTTGTAATACCCATTTTCCATGAGCTTTATCACGCTCCCATGAAATTCGTGCTGAGCAGACATGAACAGGGCGCAATTCACGCGGCAGATGGATACGCCAGAGCTTCCGGAAAACCTGGTGTGGTACTTGCTACAAGCGGCCCGGGTGCGACTAATCTTATTACAGGTATAGCCACAGCTCATCTTGACTCAGTACCTCTTGTTGTTCTGACAGGGCAGGTATCAACAAACCTGATCGGAAACGACGCGTTTCAGGAGGTTGATGTTACAGGAATTACCAGGCCGATATCAAAACATAATTACCTGGTGCAGGATATTAAAGATCTGGCCAGGATTATAAAAGAGGCTTTCTACATAGCCACAACAGGAAGGCCGGGTCCGGTAGTCATAGACATACCTGTTGATATATCCAACGGGACACACAAATTTGACTACCCGAATGAAGTTAACCTCAGGGGATACAAACCGACTTATGAAGGCCATTCCGGGCAGATAATGAAGGCATGCAAACTTATTGAATCATCCAAAAGGCCTGTAATCTATTCCGGCGGGGGAGTTATTATATCTGATGCTCACGAAGAATTAAGGGAATTCGTAAAGAAAACAGGAATTCCTGTTACAACAACACTCCTCGGAATGGGTGCGTTCCCGGAAACGGATGCGCTGTCACTGGAAATGCTCGGCATGCATGGTACATATTTCGCCAACTATGCAGTACACCACTCCGACCTCCTGATAGCAATAGGAGCCAGGTTCGATGACAGGGTAACAGGAAAAATCAGTGAATTCATTCCTCATGCGAAGGTCATACACATTGACATAGACCCGGCATCTGTAAGCAAAAATGTCCTTGTTGATGTCCCTATTGTTGGTGACTGTAAAAATGTCCTCAGGGAAATGATAAAAACAATAAAAGCGCCGAACATTACTGAATGGGTCAAAGAAGTAAAGGAAACAAAAAAAGACAATCCGCTTCAGTATGACGAAAGCGAGACAGAGATCAAACCTCAATACGTTATTGAGCAGATATATAAAGAGACCAAAGGAAAGGCGGTAATCACCACTGAAGTGGGCCAGAACCAGATGTGGGCTGCACAGTTCTATAAATACACTGAACCGCGAACATTCATATCTTCCGGCGGTCTCGGGACAATGGGCTTTGGTCTCCCTGCGGCTATCGGAGCACAGCTTGCACGGCCGGACAGACGCGTAATCGACATTGCAGGTGACGGTTCAATTCAGATGAATATCCAGGAACTCATTGTTGCAGCCCAGCACAAACTCCCCGTAATTGTAGCAATCCTGAACAACGGATTTCTCGGGATGGTAAGACAGTGGCAGCAGCTCTTCTGGGAAAAAAGATACTCTCACACCTGCATCAACTTCGCGCCTGACTTCGTGAAACTCGCCGAGGCATACGGCTGCGTAGGGATCCAGGTTACTAAAAAAGAGGAAGTGGTTCCGGCGATTAAAAAAGCGCTAAAAATCACTGATAAACCGATAATCATTGATTTCATTGTCTCACAGGAGGAAAACGTGTATCCCATGGTTCCTGCGGGGAAGACAATCAAGGATACAATAATGAGAGAACTAGCGTAGGTAAAAAATATGAGCCAGCATGTAATATCAGTTAAAGTTGAAAACAAATTCGGGGTATTAGCAAGAGTTGCGGGGCTATTTTCCGCCAGGGGATACAATATAGACTCCCTTTCTGTAAGCAAGACTGAGCATGAAGATATCTCAGTAATGACAATTGTGGTAAAAGGTGATGACAGGGTACTTGAACAGGTCAAAAAACAGCTGAACAAGCTTGTTGATGTAATTAAAGTGTCAGATCATTCCCAGCAGGCATCAATACAGAGAGAACTTGCCCTGGTCAAGGTAAGCTGCCCTCCTGCAAAAAGGGGAGAGGTTCTGCAGCTTGCGGAACTCTTCCAGGCAGAAGTAACAGATGTGGCGCTGAAAAGCATCACATTCGCAGTAAAAGGTGATTCTGATAAAATCGACAGGTTTGTGGAACTGACCACACCCTACGGGATAAAAGAATCGATGCGTACAGGACTCGTGTCAATTCTGAAAGATAAAGATTGACAGCCTTAATAAAAAGCAAAGAATAATTGAATTATATAGGAGAAGAACTATGGCCAAAATGTATTACGAAAAAGACGCTGACATCAGCATCCTTAAAGATAAAACAATAGCAGTTATAGGATACGGAAGCCAGGGACATTCACAGGCACAAAACCTCAGAGACAGCGGTCTTAATGTTATTGTTGCTGAAGTTAAAGGATCAGCCAACTACAAACTTGCGGTTTCACATAATTTTAAACCCATGACAGCAAAAGAAGCAGCTGAGAAAGCTGACGTGATCCAGATACTCGCACCTGATCATATTCAGGAAAAAATCTACCTGAAAGATATAGCTCCTTTCATGACCAAAGGGAAAATTCTCGTTTTCTCACACGGATTTAACATCCATTATAAAAGAATAGTTCCGCCTGCGGATGTTGACGTAATAATGATAGCTCCGAAGGGGCCGGGGCACCTGGTAAGAAGTGAGTATGTTAAGGGAGGAGGAGTTCCCTGCCTTATAGCTATACATAACGACGCATCAAAAAAAGCGAAAAAATACGCCCTGGCATACGCTGACGGTATTGGCGGAACAAGAGGCGGCGTTATTGAAACAACATTCAAGGAAGAGACAGAAACTGACCTTTTCGGCGAGCAGGCAGTACTCTGTGGCGGCGTATCACACCTTGTAAAAGCGGGTTTTGAGACACTTGTTAATGCCGGATACCAGCCTGAAATAGCATATTTTGAATGTCTTCATGAACTGAAACTGATTGTTGACCTTTTCTACCAGGGCGGAATCAACTATATGAGATATTCAGTTTCTGATACTGCCGAATATGGCGACTATGTAAGCGGCCCGAGAATCATCACTGACAAGACAAAGAAAGAGATGGAAAAAATTCTCAAAGATATTCAAAACGGTAAATTTGCAAAGAACTGGATTGCAGAGAACGAAACCGGACGTCCTTTCTTTAACAAGGTCAAAAAAGAGGAGAAGGACCACCAGGTAGAGAAAGTTGGTGCCAAACTCCGTAAAATGATGAAATGGATTGACGCGAAGTAACTGCCGCAAATAGCGATGTAGAGAGCGGGCATGCCGGTTCTCTACATCTTTATAAAAAATAATTTTTTAAAAATTTTTTTAAAATAAAAATTAATTCTATTGACTGAAAAACACATATGCCCTAAATATGTCCAGTCAACGGAAATGAAACATTTTCCCGGTGGTTATAGAGAAAGGGCTACACCTGTTCCCATTCCGAACACAGAAGTTAAGCCTTTCATCGCCGATGGTACTGCACGGGTAGCTGTGTGGGAGAGCAGGACATTGCCGGGGTTAAAATAAAAAAAAGACACCTTTTAAAGGGGTCTTTTTTTTTATTCTTATATGAAAACAGCAGCCGCCTGACATTAATCAACAGACACGTCAAAGGTTACAGGAAAAGCTGCATTGCTGCTTATATTCTTAATTGTCACACCTGAATCCCCTGTTTTTGTTGATATATCTGATCCCGTGTAATAACTGCTTCCCGGAACTGTTGCTGCAGTTAATCGATCGTTATTCTCAGCGCAGAAGAGATCAGCAGCGGAACCTTTATAAGCCGGATTTGTCCATAATTCTCCAGGCTCAACAGATGTTGAAGCCTCTATTACATCAATCCCGTGCACCCGTGATACGCCATTGTTAACCGCGTTTGTATTTATATAGGTACTGATAATACCTTCATGCACGTGGGTAATCAGGATTCCTGTACCCGGGACATACCATCCCGCAGCTGAGGTTTTTTTCCCTTCAAGAAAAAGATACTGTTCACTCTGCGGATCGTTGAGGCTTATTCTGTAAGCATGATGACTTGCCTCTATATCATCCAGAGTCCCGTTAATACGGGTGGAAGTGGAATCGTCACCGCAGGATACTGCTGCAACAAGCGTTACAGCTGACAACAGCACACTGACAGTTTTAACTGCAGGAGATGTTCTCAAAAATGATGCCATGACAAGGAAAATCGAAATAAATAAAATAACAACCTGAAGAAGACCGGGTGAATCATCCCTATCAATCACACCATAAGGACCCGGCTCTGACAGAGAAACCCATCCTGCTCCTCCGATCCTGTAACGTTCCCAGGCAAGAAGAGGTGAAGGCATTGAGCCGGTCGGAGTTCCGCCCCATGAACCTGTCCCCATAACACTCCAGTTCCCCACTCCGTTCGTGACGCCGGAAGTGTCATACAGATCCGGCAGTCCCAGTACATGTCCCAGTTCATGGCAGAAAACTCCCACAGTTGAATCACCGGCGCTGAACATATATTCCGGCTGCATTGTATAAACATTAAACGCAACACCATCTGTTATAACCGGGCCGTCTCCGTCACTATAATAATTCGCACTGGCAAGGTCCCACTGATGGGACCATATCTGCTCAGATGTCCCGGTAACCTCCTCCCCCTGGCCGTAATGTATTACTACGACAGCATCCACTGTGCCGTTATTATCATTATCGTAGATGCTGAAATCCACCGCCCCCTGGTCTGCTATAAGAGCACTGACAGCCTCATTCACCAGCTGCCCGGGATGCGCATCGCTTCCGGAAACATTACTGCCGTAATATGCAGGATTTTCAGAAACCGTATATGGACCGTAAATGTCAAATTCCATTATCAGGGTACTGTCTGACATGTCGCTGTAATATCTTCTTACAGAAAGATCTGACGATGTGGTGCCATTAAGAAGATCATGATAAAAGGCCGTTGTACTTGCAGCATCGAAAGTTGTCCCGGAATACTGCACCAGAACAACAGGTATCTTCATTGTTCCAGACGAAAGGGGTGAGGCCCTGTTTATATTCATCCCGCTTTTTGACTGCATTGCAGAGGCTCTGGTTACAAACTCCGAAATCCGTCCATTCAGTATCAGCTTTTTCTCCAGGTCAGGATGAGGAGGCATGGCATTGATACCGATACTCCCTGATGCCAGAATAATAATTAATGCTGTAATATATCTTAATAGCATAACATTGCGCCTGAAATTATAAAAAAGATCCGGGCCAGATAACCTGTATATTGTAACCGGCCCGCCTCATACTTCTCCCCTGTAAGCCGCGTTATTCATTCAACTTATATTTTCAATATAACCTGTTTTAAAATCATATTCAGCAGTTATAATCATGGGGGATTTTTCATCCCGTTCTACTGAATACCCTGCAGTCTGATATAACGCTTCCATTGTAAATTTCTCTGCAAATTTTGAATATCGTTTTTCACAAACCCTGTTAAATGTGAAAAAAAGCACGTTCCCTTTCTCTACCTCAATCTCCCAGGTCCCTTAAAGCGGGCTGAGAGCACTGTAATTCATCATAATATTATCATGAACAATCCTGTCATTCATCCATTTTTTAAGGGAAGCCGGGTATTTTTCATATTCCGGTGATGAGGAAAACACATTCTGCGCCATACAAAGAAGAAAAAACAGAAAAATATGCTTTTTTATCGGCATCGTAATTTGCACCCTCCATAAAGGTTGTCCTTTACTTCATAATACCTATCCATTAAGAATATTTTGATAAATATTCCTGAGGTATTACGGCATATTACAGGGAGGGCGTGGAACGAAAATACACCGTATTACTGAATTTTAATTCCAACAACCCTTTATACCCACCAGACCTCAAAGATGCTTGACACAAAGAGTAATCATGATTGCAGATTAATATCCCGGAATTGACATGATAGAAATAGGTAAAATAAAACTTCAAAGTCCCCTGGTTCTCGCCCCCATTGCGGGATTCACGGACTCTCCTTTCAGGCGGATCTGTGTAAGCCACGGCTGCGCGCTCACCATGACCGAGCTTATAAGCGCTGAAGGTATTGTAAGAAAAAACAAAAAGACTATGGACCTCCTTAAATTTACGGATATGGAGCGCCCCTTTGCCATACAGATTTTCGGGAGAAAGCCGGAAACTCTTGCCGAAGCCGCAGCAGTTGCTGAATCACTTGAACCGGATTTAATAGATATAAACATGGGCTGCCCGGCGAGAAAGGTTGTCGGCTCAGGAAACGGCGCCGCGCTGCTGCGCGAACCCGCGCTTGTGGCCAGGATCGCGGAGGCTGTTGTAAAAAAAACAAAAATTCCGGTTTCAGCAAAAATCCGCACAGGATGGGATGAATCAAGCCTTAATTACATGGATGTGGTAAAAGCCCTGGAAGATTCAGGTATCTCATTTATCATTGTTCACGGAAGGACCCGTGTGCAGCAGTATACCGGGCATGCCGACTGGAATATAATAAGGGAGATCCGGGAAAAGTCGTCAATTCCGGTCATTGGCAACGGTGACATCGACTCATATGAAAAGGCCCTTGAAATGATGGAATTTTCCGGGTGCCCTGCTGTGATGATAGGGAGAGGGGCCATAGGGAATCCCTGGATCTTCAGTGGCAGAAAACCGGAAATGCATGAAATTATTGAAACCATTAAACTTCACCTTGATCTCATGCTTGACGAATACGGCAACCGTGGTATACACATGATGAGGAAGCATATTGTCCGTTATATCCACGGTATAAAAAATGCTGCCAGGGCAAGGAGCCTGATAGTAAAAGCCACCGGCAGAGAAGAAATTATAGATATATTAAACGAACTGGAACAGGCCCAATGATAACCGGAACAGGAATTGACATCGTAAATCTCGGAAGAATATCAAGGCTGCTGGAAGAGCACGGAGAACGTTTTATTGACAGGGTACTCTCCCCGGAAGAGAAAACCAGGATACCGAAAATCAGGTCCGAAGAGTACATTGCAGGAAGATTCGCGGCGAAAGAGGCGCTTGCCAAGGCAACTACAGAGCAGTTCACTCTCACAAAAATATCCGTTTTTAATGATGAGAAAGGGAAGCCATACTTTTCCGGTGATCTGTTAAGCTCGGCATTAAAAAGCAGTAAAATTCATCTCTCAATCACCCATGACACGGATTACGCCGCTGCCTTTGTTGTCATAGAGAAAAAACAGGAGAAATAAAATGATCCCGGATAAAGTGAAAACAGCACTACAGGAACACGGGCTTGAAGCAATTGAATTTGAAGAGGGAAGCACCCCCACATCTGAACTGGCGGCCCAAAAACTCGGAGTTGCTACCGGGCAGATTGCGAAGTCCATACTGATGAAGGGGAAAGATGAAATTTACAGGATGATCCTCTGCGCCGGAGACCGGAAGATATCGACATCACAGTTAAAAAAACTTATAGGTGTAAAAGCAAGGATGGCCACAGCTGATGAGGTCTTTGAGATAACCGGCTTCAGACCGGGAGGGGTCAGCCCCTTCGGAGTAACAGGCATAGATATATTTATTGATGAAAGTCTGGCTGAATACGGGACAGTCTACCCTTCAGCGGGCAATGATGCATCAGGTGTGCCCACCAGTTTTTCAAGGCTTCTTGAAATCACGGGAAACAGGAGATGTTCGGTAACATCTTCTGCAGCAGTTACTGAAGAAAAATAAATTTAAATCAGAGATAATACCTCTTCTGCTCCTTTACTGTAGACACGGGGAACCTGCCGTAATGATGCCCGGGCCATATTATAGTCTCATCAGGGAGAGTCAGTATCCTGTTTTTTATGGAATCAAGAATCGTCTCCTGAGAGCCCCCCTTACAGTCGGTTCTACCCATACCCTCGGTAAAGAGAGTGTCACCTGTAAACAGATTCCCTTCAGCATAAAGGCATATGCTGCCGGGTGAATGCCCGGGGGTATGTATTACTTTCAAAGTTATAGCCCCCACCCTTATTTCATCTCCATCATTAAGAAACCTTACTTCATACTCCACAGCCCTGCCGCCCCGTATAAAATCAAGGAACCTGCTTACATTTTTGTTCAGAAAAAAATAATCCTTCTCATGTATAAGCAGCTGAGACCCTGTTTTTTTTATAAAATACCTGTTTCCTCCGATATGATCGAAATGCCCGTGGGTATTAATAATCTTTTTTATGGTGAAATTGTATTTATCTATATAAGACATAATTCTTTCAAAGTCCGCTGCGGGATCAATAAGCACAGCTTCGCCGCTCTTCTCATCACCGACAAGATAACAGAAAACCGCCATATGCCCCACAAGTATCTGCTCAATAATCATTTTTTACTGCCGGAACAAACATTTTCTGTTTCTGCTTAAACAGGTACAGAAAAATACTTATTTCATATATTATAACAATTATTTCTGTTACTTCAATGAAAATATGCAATTATATTCAGTATTTATCCCCTGACTTATTTCAGGTAAAAAAATGCGCTATTACCTCTGAATAAGATCATGCGCCCGCATTCCCCTCCAACAAAAAGAAAAAGAAGTATTGACATAACTAAAGCTTCATTATGTATGGTAAAAGTTCTCAGGGCGGGGTGAAATTCCCCACCGGCGGTATACCCCTCACAGGGAAGCCCGCGAGCGCCTGCTTTACAGGCAGGGTCAGCAGATCCGGTGAAATTCCGGAGCCGACGGTTAAAGTCCGGATGGAAGAGAATGAACAGGTGGCGACATGTGCTGCTGTGCCATACCCCTAATTTCATTTATCCATCCAGGATGACAGGCCCGGAAGAACTGTTTATTTAAAATATTCGAATTATGCAGACACAGATGTTCCTGTTAAAGCATAAGGGTACTGGAGTAAAACCATGAAAACAAGCACAATACCTGAAGTAATCGAAGACATCCGAAACGGTAAAATGATCATCCTTGTAGATAACGAAGACAGGGAGAACGAAGGGGATCTCGTTATCGCTGCTGAACACTGCACTCCTGAAGTAATAAATTTCATGGCCAGATATGGCAGAGGTCTTATATGCGCGCCCATGACTCAGCAGAGAGCGGCAAAAATAGGCCTGGAGCTCATGGTGCAGGAAAATACAGATAAATACGGAACGGCCTTCACTGTATCGGTTGATGCGGTTGAAGGAACAACAACCGGTATATCCGCCCCTGACAGGGCAAAAACTGTCCAGGTGCTCATTGATGACAATACCGCACCGGAAGACCTGAGAAAGCCGGGACATATATTTCCTCTTGCTGCAAGAAAGGGAGGTGTTCTTGTAAGAGCCGGACATACAGAGGGAGCGGTTGACCTGCCGCGGCTTGCGGGACTTAAACCGGCAGGAGTTATCTGTGAAATCCTTAATGATGACGGGACTATGGCCCGAAGACCTCAGCTTGACAAATTCGCCAAGGAGCATGGACTGAAAATAGCCACTATCTCCGATCTGATAAAATACAGGCAGCATAAAGAGCGTCTCGTAAGAAGGGTCTCTGAAGCGGAGATGCCCACAGATTTCGGTGATTTCAAAATATACGCCTATGAATCCGACGTTGAGGACAAAACACATATCGCACTGGTAAAAGGGAACATAGAAGGTGAAACTGAAGTCCCCGTAAGGGTCCATTCAGAGTGCCTCACCGGTGATGTTTTCAGTTCAAGAAGGTGCGATTGCGGCTCACAGCTCCATAAAGCCATGGAATATATTGACAAAAACGGCGTAGGGATAATTCTCTATCTCAGGCAGGAGGGGCGGGGAATAGGTCTCGGAAATAAAATCAAGGCATACCATCTGCAGGACAAAGGCCTTGACACTGTTGAGGCCAATATATCACTGGGATTCCCTTCAGATCTGCGTAATTACGGCATCGGGGCACAGATCCTTGTAGACCTCGGATGCACCAGGATAAAGCTTATAACGAATAATCCCAAAAAGATTATAGGTATAGAGGGATACGGCCTGGAGGTAACAGGAAGGATTCCTGTTGAAATACCGCCCAGAGAGGAAAACCGCTTTTATCTTGAAACTAAAAGAGATCGTATGGGACATCTCATCCTGGGTAACGGGAAAGAGAAAGAATAGGGTTCATAAAATATCAAGCAGGGACAAATAGTGGCAGAAAACAAATTACCCACAGTACTCGTTGTTGATGATGAGGAGATAATCAGATTCACAATACAGAAAAAACTTTCCCGAATGGGATTCAATGTAATCTCATTCGAAAAGGGGGAGGATGTAATATACTACATCAAAAGCACCCCGGAAGAGGCTGAT
>DAIOFM010000007.1:87698-89867 GCA_036745755.1 Spirochaetota bacterium
ATTACAAACGCGATGTTTCACGGAAACTACGAAATTGATTCCTCAATAAGAGAATCAGGGGGGATGAAGCTTTTTAACGAGGAAATTGAGAAAAGAAAAAATTTATCCCCATACAGTGAAAGGACGATAAAAATTACATACGAGCTTACGCCGGAATATGTGTGTTACGAAATAGAGGACCAGGGGAAAGGTTTCAATTACCGGGTTCTCCCCGATCCCAGGGACCCTGAAAATTTCTTTAAAAACTGCGGAAGGGGACTGCTTATAATACGTATACATATGGACGAAATAAGCTGGAACGAGACCGGAAATATAATCCGCTTGAAAAAAAATAAAGTAAACAGAAACGGATAAAGGGGTATTTATGGACACAATTAAATGGAACGGGGATTCCGTAACAATACTTGATCAGAGGCAGCTTCCTCTCAAAGAGGTCTATAACACTTACAGGGAACACCACGATGTAGCTGAAGCAATAACAGTTATGGAGACAAGGGGTGCTCCGGCAATAGGGATAGCTGCAGGGATGGGGATTGCCCTTGCCGCGAAAAATATGAGTGTAAAAGATATAAACACCTTCAAAACCGAAATGGAGTCTGTTTTTACACAGTTTGCGGGCACCAGACCCACAGCGGTAAACCTTTTCTGGACCATCAACAGGATGAAAAAAATAGTCTCTTCAGGTAGCGACATTGAGGAGTTAAAGAAAAAGCTGGAAAGTGAAGCTCTTCTCATACTCTCAGAGGACATTGCCGCGAACAAACAGATGGGGCATAACGGGGCTAAATTCCTTGAAGACGGGGATATTGTAATGACCCACTGCAATGCAGGTGCACTTGCCACAGGGGGCTACGGAACAGCCCTTGGCGTTATCCGGGCTGCCATTGAAGAGGGGAAAAAGATAGAAGTTTACGCCTGTGAAACAAGGCCCTATCTCCAGGGTGCCAGGCTGACAACATGGGAACTTCTGAAGGACAATATACCTGTGACGCTTATTACTGACAACATGTCAGGTTATTTCATGAAAAACGGCACAATCAAAAAGGTAATTGTTGGAGCTGACCGCATTGCGAAAAACGGCGATACGGCCAACAAAATAGGCACGTATACCCATTCAGTTCTGGCGAAAGAACATAAAATACCCTTTCTTGTGGCTGCACCTCTTTCGACCCTTGACCCCGAGACAGAAAGCGGTGACAGCATAGTCATAGAACAGAGGAATATTGAAGAGGTTGCGTTCGTAAAAAATGTACAGATAGCGCCTGAAGGAGTAAAAATAAAGAATCCCTCGTTTGATGTAACACCTGCATCAAATATCACTGCAATAATAACTGAAAAAGGTGTTATCGAGCACCCTGAAGGGAAAGGGATCATGGGGCTTTTTTCGTAAAAATTACTTCTGTCATTGCGAACGACCGGAGGGAGTGTGGGTCGCTTTTTGCCATCCATGGCACCGCGACACTTGTGCCTCCATGCACATCGCATCGCTTTTGATAAACAGATTGCTGCGTCGCGGAGTTTATCCTGAGCTTGCCGAAGGGCTCCTCGCAATGACACACCTTAATCATGCTTACCATCTCATACAGCTTATCAAATGAGGAGATACCGGCATTTGCCCGGTGCCTCGGTACACCGGCTATGCCGGCACACCTCGACATACTCGGTGCATCGCTCGGCAACCGATCAATGGCCACCAGCTCCGCTGAATTATCAGAATTTAAAACATAAACCTGTAGTAAACAAGGAGTATTGTATCACCGAAAAGAAGGGTGATTATTATTCCTGCAGCAATAAAGGGGCCGAAGGGTATCTTCAGCCTGAAATTCCTCCCCCTGGCCATGGCATAAGCCACACCGAAAAGGGCACCTGATATAAGCGACACCTCGAGAAGAACAATACTCATTTCAACCCCGAAGAGGAAACCCGCCGCAGCATAAAGTTTTACATCCCCTCCTCCGAAAGCGCCGGGGAATATCAGCAGCATGAGAAGAAAAAACAGGGTCAGCAGAAGAAATCCGTAGATATTATCCAGAAAATTGTTATTCAGAACAACCGGATATACTGAAAGAAGAACAAATAGCAGCACCAGTGACTGCGGTATAATCATAAGCCTGACATCAACTATTGCTATACATACACAGACAGCGCATAAAAGGAACACATTCAGGG
>DAIOFM010000008.1:0-77174 GCA_036745755.1 Spirochaetota bacterium
CTGTTCCAAAAGATGGATTTTTCTGTTTGAATCAATTGTATGAGATACCGGCATTCCGTTTTGCTCCAGCCGGTATGACAAAAAAATACTTTTGGGACAGCCTGTAACGGTAATTTGGCATTACTTTAATATCCGGATGGTACGGGTGATTAAATTCTGTGTCAAGGATTATAGCTTAAATCAGAGCGGCATAAGTTAATGTAAAATTACAATATACGTTACCGGGCCGGCCTTAATTGAAATAATACTGTCCGGATACAATTAAAATCTGTTACAGACATATTTTTTCACCCTTTTTCGTTTTTCAGACACTTTTATTATGTCATTGCCGGTTTTTAAAATGACTATTAGAGGTGCTCAAAAAGATAAAGCAGGCTGTATTTCAGTCTGATATATAAGATAAGGAGAATTTTATGAAAAAAAAGGTAAGGGAAATTACAGATAAGGTTCTGGTTCTGAAACCTTTTCTGAAATTTCTGTCAGAGGGGAGGCTTTTCAAACTGGGGTTTGCATGGTTTTTAAGAATTCTTGCCGCGGTATTTGCAATAGGATTTCTTGTTGAATGGATAGGTATGTGGAGTGATGTTTTTAAAATGTCAGGCGCAATGGTTCTTGTTCTTACCATTATAATGTTTTTAGCTGTCGCAACTGCTTTCGGGATTATTAATCTTGTACTGGTTAAAGCTGATGAGGTTGCAGCTCTTCCCGAGACAAAAGATTATATTGTTATTCCGATTTCTGTTCTTTTCCTGAAACTCATTGGTGAAGTTTCTGTTTTCATGTGTACTCTCTTCGGTGTTTCAGGATTTCTGGTTTCCCTGACAAAAGAGGGTAAGATGTTCCTTAAAATGGTCCCCTTTTTCAGCGGTTCAGGATTTGAGGCTGGTATTACAGGACTTATTACAGCGCTCATAGTCGGATTCCTGTCGTTATTTGTCTGGTATCTGGTTGCTGAACAGATTGGCGTACTGGCGGATATAGCGAGAAATACAAAGAAAAATTAAGGGGTTCACGCATTAACTTTTTTAATATTTCTGACAGAAATATTTATTTAAAAAGAAAAAAAGTTGAAATCACCTGTATAAAATGCCTGCCTGTAGCAGGCATTTTGTATTTCAGGAGAGCGGAATGAAAATCTGCAGTATAGCAAGCAGCAGCAGCGGCAACTCAATCTATGTTGGCACAGATTCCACGCATATACTGATAGATTCAGGGATAAGCGGCAAAAGGCTTAAGGCGGGCCTTGATGTAATAGGCATTGACCCTTCAGAGATAGATGCAGTCCTGATAACCCACGAGCACAGCGATCATATCAAGGGGCTCGGTGTTGTTTCAAGAAGGTACGGTATACCGATATATGCCACGGAACGGACCTGGAGCAAAATACAGACTTCAGGGCTTACCGGTAACATAGATGAAGGGCTGTTTCATGAAATAGTTCCTGATACCGATTTTTTCATTAATGACGTGATAATTCACCCCTTTAACTCCTTTCATGATGCGGTGCAGCCGGTATGCTATACCTTCAGAAAAGGGGGAAAGAAGATCTCAGTTGCCACAGACCTGGGGTGTTACAACAGCTATATAGCGGACAAGATAAAAGATTCCGATCTCCTTTTTATTGAGGCAAACCATGACATTGATATGCTTAAAAAAGGGAGTTATCCTTATTACCTGAAAAAGAGAATCCTCAGTGACACGGGCCACCTTTCGAATGAGATGTCGGCCAGACTTATCTCCGAGGTGATGCATGAAAATCTCCGTTACGTGGTGCTGGGGCATCTGAGTAAAGAGAACAATATCCCTGAACTGGCACGTGAGACGGTACTCTCCGGGGTTTCCTCCTGCTGTGCCTCTCTGCCGCAATGTACTGAATTTATTGTTTCAGAGAAAGAATCTGTCTCCCCGCTTATTGAAATATAGCTTTAACCATTTTCTATATTTCCTGCTGGTGTATTTTATTGTTCAGCGGAAATTCTTTTGATTTAAAGTTGAATTATATTTCTTATTGACATCCGGTTTTGTTTATTTTTAATATATTACTATGATTGATATAAATAAACAGGTATCTTTCTGGCGTCAGGGAGCTTCTGAAGATCTTGAAGTGGCACGTGAACTTATTTTGAATAAAAGAGCACGTCATGGTTTGTTCTTTCTTCATCTCTCTCTGGAAAAACTGATAAAAGCTCATGTGTGCAAAAATACAAATGATATTGCACCGAGAATTCATAATTTAATACGTCTTTCCGAGGCGGCATCACTATTTTTTGAACAGCGTTTTACTGACCTGCTTGCTGAATTAAATGCCTTCAATATCGAAGGACGATATCCGGATTCCACAATTGTTCCTGTGTCTCAGGGAGAAGCAAATGATTATCTGAAGCGTGCTGAAGAGGTTTTTACATGGTTGATGAATCAATTATAGCAGTCGTAAGAGACTATTTAAAGAAACTCTCGGACGCAGGATTCGAAGATTGTTTTGCTGTAGTTTATGGATCATATTATACTGGTAATAATAATTTCTGGAGCGATATAGATTTGCTTGTTGTCTCCCCTGTATTTGATTCAGGGGTTAAAAGGGAACATGTTAACATGCTCTGGAGAATCGCAGCCGGTACGGACAGCCGCATTGAGCCTGTTCCTGTTGGCAGGATGCAGTATTACATGGATGATGGAAACGCTATTATTGAAATTGCTCGCCGTAACGGTCAGGTTATATCACCTGCTGCATGAAATTTAAGTAAAAAACAATATTCCTTCCTGTTTCAGAGAAAGAATCTGTCTCCCCGCTTATTGAAATATAAAACAATTGTAATATTTTTCTTGACAGTTTAACTGTAAATTTTTTATTTACATATATTGTACTGTACCGGGCTTTGCTGATTTTATCGTGTTTTACCCCGGCGGAATGGTTAGATTATATTTACAGGTTAAAGGCTGCCGGCCTGAAGGCATTATTAATATACCAGGGAGGATATCGTAATGATTAAATATGAAAAAACAGACCTTCACAAGGTTGATGAAAATGTATTCAAACTTATAGGTTCAGACTGGATGCTTATTACAGCGGGAACTGCCGATTCTTTCAATACTATGACAGCTTCATGGGGAGGGCTCGGGGTCTTATGGAACAGACCTGTCTCATATATTTTTGTCAGGCCCGCACGGTATACCTATGAGTTCATGGAGAAGAATAAAACATTTTCTCTCTCCTTTTTTGAAGAGAAACACAGAAAGGCCCTCTCTATCTGCGGTACCAAGTCGGGGCGTGATACTGACAAAGTAAAAGAGGCGGGGCTCACTCCTGTTGTGTCTGAAGCCGGTATTGTTCATTTCGATGAGGCCAAACTTGTGCTGGAGTGTACCAAGCTTTATTACCAGGATATTGATCCTGCAAATTTTCTCGACCCGTCAATTAAAAGTTTGTATGATAACGACTATCACAGGTTTTATATAGGAGAGATTACGGCTGTAATTAAAAAGATGGAAGCTGCCGCGTATCCGCAGACCCATGTTTAAGTTGTATTGTTTCCGGTGATAATTCCTGAATTTATTTTAGTGTAAAAAGTAAAAATCATATACCCCCGCCGCCTTCGGCGGCGGGGGTATATGATTTTTTACCTGAAATAAATTAAGGTATAAAAACGGATGTTATTCATTATAGTCTTTTATTTTTTATGTAACAAAAAATATACAGTTGTATCAGAAATATCTTGTAATTTGCCGTGTTTCCGGCTTTAATGTTTTTTATCAGCATTAAATCTTATACTCTCTAAATGTCTCAGTCCGCTGGGGCATTTCAGTTTATATTGCTAACTATTTTTTATTATACAGGAGGTTGTCCTTCCATGATCAATGTTGATGGTCTTTCTAAATCTTACGGGGATTTTAAGGCCGTGGATGACATTTCATTCATGATACGGGACGGGGAGATTACAGGTCTCCTGGGGCCCAACGGTGCGGGGAAAACAACCACGCTCCGTATGCTGAGCTGCTATCTCTCACCTGACAGCGGTTCAATTAAAGTTGATGAAAAAAACAGTGCGGAGAATTCTCTCGATATCAAGAGGATGATAGGATATCTCCCCGAGTCTGCGCCTCTCTATGGTGACATGATGGTTTATGATTACCTTAAATATGTTGCGGAATTGCGCGGCGTTACCGGCGAAGAGAGAATATCAGAAGTCGCTTCGATTTGCCGTATCAGAGATGTTATGCACAAGAACATTAATGAGCTTTCAAAAGGGTATAAGCAGCGCGTAGGGCTTGCCCACGCGATGATGCATGATCCTGATATACTTATACTTGATGAGCCGACTTCAGGGCTTGACCCCATTGAAATTGTTGAGATCAGGAACCTGATAAAGGAACTGGGAAAGAAAAAAACAGTTATCCTTTCAACTCATATACTCTCCGAGGTAGAGGCAACGTGCGACAGGGTCATTATTATTAACCGGGGACGGATTGTCGCGGATGACAGTACTGAAAACCTTCAGTCCGCTGTAAAGGGGGACAAGGACATAATTTTACGGGTGTCAGGGACAGACTTCAGCGGGCTTAAAGAGGCTGTTTACGGAATAGACGGTGTCAAGAACGTGGCCAGTATTGATGGTGAGGAGTTTACCTCTGCCGTGCTTACTGTGGACCACCAGGTTGAGATCCGGCCTGAACTTTTCAGAGCCGCCGTGCAGAACAACTGGGTGATCTACGAAATGAAGCAGGAGCACCTGAGCCTTGAGAATGTCTTCAGGGAACTCACTACGGGAGGGGAAGATGAAAGGGTTAAATGAATCCCTCATTATAATGAGGAAGGAACTGAAGGGGTATTTTAACAGCCCCATTGCATATATAGTTATCACGGTATTTCTTGCGTTTACCGGTTTTTTCTTTTTCAAGGATTTTTTTTATTATAACCAGGCTGAGATGAGGGGGCTGTTCCAGACTCTGCCTCTCATGCTCTCTTTTGTCGTGCCTGCTGTTACGATGAAGCTCTTCGCCGAAGAGCGGCAGACGGGCTCCTTTGAGATTCTCATGACACTCCCTGTTTCGGCATGGGACGCTGTTCTCGGGAAGTTTTTCGCGGGTACGGTTTTTGCCGCTGTTATGCTCTCTCCCACGCTGATTTATCTTGTCACGGTGTTTCTCGTGGGTTCGCCTGATCCCGGCCCGGTGATAGGGGGATATATAGGGGCGGTTTTCCTGGCCGCGGCCTATACTTCAATAGGCCTCCTTACGTCCTCTTTCACCAGGAACCAGATCGTTTCATTTATTATATCATGGGCAGCCTGTTTCCTTCTATGGATACTTGACAAGGTTATCATATTCCTCCCTGCAAAACTCGGTTTTCTTTCATATCTGGGGAGCGATTTCCATTTTCAGAATATAGCAAGGGGAATTATAGATTCCAGGGACCTGATTTATTTCGCATCTGTCTGTGCCATTTCTCTGATGTTCACAGTGAAGACCATTGAGGAGAGGAGATAATTTATGGCATTAAAAGATAAATTTTCAGAATTCGGAAAAAAAATCAGCGGCAGCTTTAAGGCGGACGAGAAAAAGGCCCAGTTTTATGTAAATATAGTGATAATAATATTATTAAATGTTGCCGCTGCGGCCTTCACGCTCCGCATTGACCTTACACGAAATGACACATACTCTCTTTCGAAAAGAAGCAAAGAGATTGTATCAGGCCTTGACGAGAAGCTGAAGATAAAGGTATTCTTCTCAGAAGACCTGCCGGCGGAACATGCGGCTGTGTCCCGTTACCTCAAAGATCTTCTGGAGGAGTATGATTATTACGGGAACAGGAATTTTTCCTATGAAGTAGTGGAAGGCGACAAACTTGAAGTCCAGGCTCAGGAGTACGGCATTACCCCGATCCAGAGCAGGGAGTTTGGCAATGACCAGTTGAAGATGCGCAGCGTCTACATGGGGGTCGTGATACAGCATGCTGACCTCATTGAAAAGATCAACTCCCTTACCACTACAGTTGGGCTTGAGCATGAGATTACATCCCGCATAGCAAAGATGACCGGGAAGATTGACGCGCTCCTTAAAATGAAAGAGCCGATAACCCTTACCCTGTACCTGGATTCAAGGCTCAGGGAACTTCCCATTGACGGTATTACAAAGGTCGAGGACCTGGTGAAGGGAGCTGTTGCAAAGAGCAACCTGAGAAATTACGGTAAAATTGAATTCAGAGTTATAGATACACTGACAGCTGAAAAGCCTGCTGAACTTGCAGCAAAGTTCGGGATTGCGCGTCTCCAGTGGGGAGCCGTTAGAGGAAGGAGCGGAAGAACTGTCCCTGCAGGGGAGGGGCTTTTCGGAATTGTTGTTCAGGGGAACGGTAAGTTCAGGAAGATCGATCTTGATGTTGTGCCCACGATTTTCGGCACAAATGTTATTAACGGCCTTGATAAGATGGATGACAGGATAAATACCGCTGTGAGCGGCATCCTTAATGTGAGCGCGAGAATCGGTTATGTAAGGGGGCATGGAATACCTGAACTCTCCGACAGAAGGACAGCTGAGGGGGCCGGGCTCTTTTCAGATATTATATCTGACATGTATGAGCCTGTGGAGATAGACCTGGCGTCAGGGAATATCCCGGACGACATCAGTCTCCTCATTATAAACGGGCCTACTGAACCGCTTGCTGAAATTGAAAAGTTCAGGGTGGACCAGTTCCTCATGCAGGGGAAATCGGTACTCCTTTTCGTGAATTCATTTCTTGAGATAAACAACCGGCAGATGCAGCTAATGGGGGGGCAGCCCATGGTTGTGCCTGTGAACAACGGGCTTGACGATATGCTCGCGTCCTATGGCGTAAAGGTCAATAAAAGCGTTGTGCTGGACAGGAGCTGTACAAAGGTCAACCTGGGGAACATGATAAGTGATTACCCTCTGATGCCGCTTGTTGTTAAAAAGGGGCTGAATAGAAAGAGTGTAATTACCCGTTACATAAACAGCGCCCTGTTCTTCAAGAGTTCACCTGTCGAAATTGACAGCAGTATAAAGGATAAAGGCACGGCTGCCGAGGTGCTGGTGTCAACATCACCTGAAAGCTGGCTCATGGAGGGGAGGATTAATTTTAACCCGATGTTCATGACACCTCCTCCTGCTGATAAATTCAAAAGCAGTGACGTTGCAGTAATACTTTCAGGGAAGTTTGAAAGTTTCTACAGGGGTAAGGATGTTCCTGCTG
This sequence comes from Spirochaetota bacterium, assembly GCA_036745755.1. Taxonomy (GTDB): domain Bacteria; phylum Spirochaetota; class UBA4802; order UBA4802; family UBA5550; genus UBA5550. The sequence continues at coordinate 7,208 of DAIOFM010000008.1, forward strand.
ATAAAGGTTCAAAAAGAAGGGGCACTCTTACTTCAGAGAAGAGGCTTGAGTCCACAATAGGTTCAGGCAGCAGCAGGCTCCTTGTTGTGGGCACATCGGATATTACGTCGTCAGGTTTCATCAACCATTCGAGAAGGATTCTCGCAGGTACAGGTTCGGGGGAGGCTTTTTCCAACGATATACTTCTTCATTCAATGATAGATTACCTGGCAGGGAACCTTTATGTGCCTGAAATGAAGAGCAAGAGCCTTGATTATAATCCCCTTATAAGAACGGGTGATAATACAAGGTTTATGCTCAAGGTGATAAATATAGGCCTTGTCCCTCTCTTCGTGATAATTACCGGCTTCATCGTGTGGAGAAGAAGACTATCAAGGCGCAGATCAATAGAAAAAATTTTCGGAGGAGCTGATAGCGTATGAACAGAAAACTCCTTGTAAGCCTGGGGATCGTTGTTTTCCTCATCGCTGTAATTGTGATAAATAAATGGGAGCCCGGAAGCGGAGTAAAGGGCCCGGGGGTAATTGAAACTCCCGCGGATGAGATCTCTGTCAGGGCAGAAGGTTATTCCCTTAAACTTGTAAAGTCAGGTGACAGATGGCTTATAAATGATCAGAAGTACCCGGCTGATACGGGCCTGGTTACTGACCTGGAAAAAAAGGTAAGTGAAGTTAAACTCCTTGATTTAATTTCGGAAAAAGGTTATTTTAATAAATATGACCTTGCGGAAGATAAAGGGGTTGAGGTGACATTATCGGCAGGGGGTAAACAGCTCCGGAAACTGATGATAGGTAAGCAGGGCCTGACAAACAGCCAGGTCTACGTAAGGATAGATGATTCAAATGAGGTATATCTCGCTTCAGGTCTGACATCAGAAGAGATGAGGCCTGAAGCTGATACTCTCAGGGACAGAAAGATCCTTGAGGTAAGTGTAGATGAGGTTGCTTCATTTGTTATAAATTATAAAGGGAGGGAATTCTTTTTCCTTAAAGAAGACAAAAAGGTGGAGGCCGCGGATACTCAGGAAGATGAAAAGAAATCCGCTCCTGCAGAAGCATTATGGGTATGCAAAGGTTTTGAATCTGTTAAACTTGACAGCAGGAGGATAAATAATATTCTCCGCTCCTTTTCACCTTTAAGAGCCGCGTCTTTTCCTGATACGCCTGTAACCGGAAGTATATTATGTACTGTAAAGATCAATACACCCGGGAAGGAGTATAATCTTAAAATTTACAGCAAAAAGGAAAAGGAGATGTATTTTGCCGTATCTCCTGAAAGTCCATATGTTTTCACACTTGGCGGATGGCAGACTGAAAAGTTTTTTATAAAGGATATAAAGGATTTTGAAAAAAAGAAGGATGCAAAATAAAGCTTAGCAGGGGGGTGACCATATGTCGGATGAAATGAACAATCTTGAAAACCAGATAATACTTGCCCATGAGTTCAGGCCTGAGGCAATGACCATAATACCGATATCCCAGAGGCCTATATTTCCGGGCATGATGATACCTCTGATACTCACAGGGGACATTATGATAGAAAGCGCCCAGGAAATCCTGGACTCTCCCCATAAAATCGGCGGGGTTGTACTGATTAAAAACCAGCATGACGGCATGGCCAAGACCGAGGACCTTTATACGATAGGTGTGGCAGTAAAGATAATAAAGATAACACCTGTTGATGAGAAGACTGTGCAGGTGATGCTTAATGCCCTTGGCCGCTTTACATATGACAGTACAATTCAGAACGGCCCTGTGATAAGGTGGAAGGTTGACAACTATTACGAGGACGAGTTCAAGCCCACTGACGAGATGAAGGCCTATTCAATGGCTATAATAAGCTCGGTGAAAGAACTGATTAAAACAAATTCTCTTTTTCAGGAGGAGCTTAAACTTTTTCTCAACAGGTTCAGCGTTGAAGACCCGGGGAAACTTGCAGATTTTGTCGCTTCAATGACTACTGCTGAATCCGGCGAGATTCAGGAGGTGCTTGAAACTTTCGATGTGCGCCAGCGGGTCAAAAAGGTCCTCATACTCCTCAAGAAGGAGATAGAGCTTAATAAGCTTCAGAAAAAGATAACCCAGCAGATAGAGGAGAGGATTTCAAAGCAGCAGAAGGAGTTTTTCCTTAAAGAGCAGCTGAAGGAGATCAAAAAAGAACTGGGCCTTGAAAAGGATGAAAAATCGTCAGAGATCGAAAAGTTCGAGGAGAGGATTGCCCAGCTGAAGCTTTCAGAAGAGGCTGCGAACAAGATAGACGAGGAGATGAATAAGATGAGGCTCCTGGAGCCCCATTCAGCTGAATACGGTGTAAGCAGAAATTATCTCGACTGGCTCACTGCTCTTCCCTGGGGCGTGTTTTCCGAGGACAATTACGATATAGAGAAGGCCAGGCAGATACTGAATCGTGATCACTACGGACTTGACGATATAAAGGAGAGAATCCTTGAATTTATAGCCACAGGTAAAATGAAGGGGAATATCTCCGGTTCTATAATATGTTTCATCGGCCCTCCCGGGGTGGGGAAGACCTCTATCGGGAAGTCAGTGGCCGAGGCCCTTAACAGGAAATTTTTCCGGTTCTCCCTGGGCGGTATGCGGGATGAGGCCGAGATCAAGGGGCACAGGAGGACCTATATCGGCGCCATGCCCGGTAAGCTGATACAGAGCCTTAAAACTGTTGGAGTGGCTAACCCTGTAATCATGCTTGATGAGATAGACAAGATTGGAGCAAGCTTTCAGGGAGACCCGGCATCAGCCCTTCTGGAGGTTCTTGATCCCGAGCAGAACAAGGATTTTCTTGACCACTATATGGACGTGAGGTTTGACCTCTCCAACGTTCTTTTTATTGCAACGGCAAACACAATGGATACCATACCTGCGCCGCTCTTTGACAGGATGGAGATAATGAAGCTCTCAGGCTATATCCTTGAAGAGAAACTGCAGATTGCCCGTAAGTACCTTGTGAGCAAGCAGCTGAAGGCCCACGGTATGAAAAAAGGGATGGTTACCATTGATAACAAGGCTATTAAGGGGATGATTGACAAATACGCCAGGGAAGCGGGGGTTCGCTCTCTTGAGAACAATATCAAGAAGGTGATGCGGAAGGCGACACGGAAATTCGCTGAAGGTGAAAAGGGGACCATCGCGGTCACTGATAAAAATCTTGAGGAATTCCTGGGGAAACCGAGATTTACAGACGAGTCACTTTACAACAAGAGTATACCCGGTGTAGTTATGGGGCTTGCCTGGACAAGCATGGGCGGTACGACCCTGTATATAGAGTCAACGGCTATACATACCAAGAACAAGGGATTTAAGCAGACCGGGCAGCTCAAGGACGTAATGCGTGAATCCTCTGAAATTGCCTATACCTACATACAGTCCAGGGCTGAGGATTACGGGATTCCAGCCGATTATTTCCCGAACCATTTTATACACCTTCATGTTCCGGCCGGAGCGACCCCGAAGGATGGTCCGTCCGCAGGTATAACAATGGCCACATCGCTTTACTCTCTTGCGAAGGGCAAGCCTATCAAGAAAAACGTAGCCATGACAGGTGAACTTACAGTGACAGGCAAGGTGCTTCCCATAGGGGGAGTGAAGGAGAAGACCATTGCTGCGAAAAAAGCGAAGGTGAAAACCATAATCTATCCTTATGAAAACAAAAAGGATTTTGAGGAACTTCCTGAGTATATCAAAAAAGGGCTGGATGCCCATTTCGTGAATTACTTTGATGAGGTTCTGGAGATAGTATATTAAAAAAGAATTATCTCGCGGAGGCGTAGAGGCGCAAAGTAAAGAAAATAAGGAATAAAAAAATAAACACAGATTTTCGCAGATAAAGATGAATTGTTACAGATATTTATTATAAAACATCCGTGTCCATCTGTGTTAAATTTTAAAATTCTGCCCCTTCTGGCGTTTTACCACATCTCTCCCTTTTACGGGGGAGACTCAGAGGGGAAAAAATTTTTATGCCCCCGAAAAAAATATTTTTATTATTGTTGACATAAGATCAGGGCGAATGTATTTAGTCATACATAAGTTATTGCTAATGATGCCCAGGTGGTGGAATTGGTAGACACGCATGGTTGAGGGCCATGTGAGATTTTCTCGTGTGGGTTCAAGTCCCGCTCTGGGCAATAACGAAAAGCTGGCTGAAATAATTCAGGCAGCTTTTTTTATTGATTAAAAAATAAAAACATATTTATAATTTCGAGTAATTGAATAAAAAAAGAAAAATATTCTCTCGCTAATCCGAGGAGCCGCAAAGGGAAAGCGGATTAAAAAAGAATAAAATGAATTTTTAACACGGATTGAAACAGATAAAAAAGGGTGTTTATAAAATAAAATATCCGTGCAATCTGTGTTAAATTTTAAAATTTAGCGCCTTTGCGAGAGATAATAGGAGAATATAAATGGAAAGAACTCTTTCAATAATCAAGCCTGACGGTATAAAAAAGAACATTGTGGGTGAAATAATAAGGCGATTTGAAACTGCGGGTATGAGGATCGCGGCAATAAAGAAGGTTCACATGTCGAAGAGCGTTGCTGAAGGGTTTTATGCTGTACATAAAGGGAAACCCTTTTATGATGAACTTACAGATTTCATGTCAGAGGGGCCTGTGGTACTCATGGTGCTTGAAGGCGAAGGGGCGATTGCTCTTAACCGTAAACTTATGGGCGCGACAAATTTCAAAGAGGCTGATCCCGGTACAATCAGGGCTGATTTTGCCACAAGCATACAGTTTAATGTAGTACACGGTTCAGACGCACCTGAAACTGCGGCTTTTGAAATCGGTTATTTTTTTGCTGAGACCGAAATATTTTAATTTTATCATCCGGGCTGCCTGGTAATTTGGCTCATGTCATCACAAGGAGACCGGAGGTCGACGTGGTGATCTGTTTTATTGTTGCAGCAGTGTCATGAATTTGTTGAATTTTAAAGTAAAAGATATGATCTCTATGCAGATTGCCGCGGTGCCATGCGCCTTGCAATGACTCTGTCTTTTGGGTAGCCATCATTTAGATTTTTAATTGTGAATAGTATATGTATAAATTGTTTATTGACAAAGAAGGGATGTTAAATTATCAGGTTACAGATCATGCATGGAAAGGTGTCCGAGAGGCCGAAGGAGCACGGTTGGAAACCGTGTGTTGCGCAAGTAACCGGGGGTTCGAATCCCCCCCTTTCCGAATAATTGAGGCTGGTTAACATATCAATGGCATACCAGGTAATAGCCCGCAAATGGCGCCCACAGGCATTCAGTGAAGTAGTCTTCCAGGAACATGTTTCAAAGACAATCCAGAACAGTATAAAACAGGGGAGGACATCTCACGCCTACCTTTTCTCCGGCCCCCGCGGCGTGGGGAAGACCACCATGGCGAGGATACTGGCCAAGGCCCTTAACTGTGTTCACGGACCCACTGCTGAACCGTGCGGTGTATGCGAAAACTGCATTGAAATAAAGCAGGGGGTCTCCTTCGACGTAATAGAGATAGACGGCGCCTCGAATAACGGGGTGGATAACATCCGTGAACTGCGGGAAAACGTGAACTTCGCTCCTGCAAAATCGAAATATAAAATATATATAATAGATGAAGTCCACATGGTTACAACAGCGGCGTTCAATGCGCTGCTTAAAACACTGGAGGAACCCCCTCCGCACATAGTGTTTATATTTGCTACAACTGAAATTCATAAGATACCTGATACAATACTTTCGCGCTGCCAGAAGTATTTTTTTAAGAAGATCCCCATCGAGGTGGTTGTGAACCATCTTTCGGGGATTGTTAAGAAGGAGGGGTACAATATATCCGCAAACGCCCTCTACCCCGTGGCGCGTATAGCTGACGGCTCCATGAGGGACGCGCAATCGCTTCTTGAACAGGTCATCTCCTTCTCAGGGCTTTCAACAGGTGACAGCACCGAGATCTCCGAGCAGGACGCCCTTGCGATACTTGGCGTTGTGCCCACCGAGAGCTATATAAGGCTTTTTAATTATATCCAGGTCTCTGACAGGAAGGGGATTATTGCCGAAGTGGAGAGGATCGTATCAACAGGGATCGATATATCCCGGTATTCATCCGGTCTTGTTGACGCAGTGAGATCTCTTCGCCTTATACGCAACGGGATTGATCTTCAAAACCTTCTGGGCCTTTCTCCTGATGAGATTAATGGCCTTAAATCCTCCTCTTCCGGTTTTGGAGATGAGGAGCTTTCAAGGATTTTTAAAATAGCAGCGGAACTTGTGAAGAACCTCAGGTTTTCAGGTAACGACAGGGTTTATCTTGAGATGGCCCTTCTCGATATGGCTGCTGTGATAGATACACCCTCAATCGCTGATATAATAAAAAGGCTTGAAGAGGGGGGAGGGGCCCATGCAGGAGGGGAAACGCAGCCCGGGTCTTCTGCATCCGGTGATAAGTCACCTGCGCCGGGGAAAGCCTCTGCTCCCCGGGATGAAAAGCCGCTTTCAATGGAGGATGCCTGGGCCGGAATGCTTGCAGAGATGGAGCTTAAAAAAAGTACGCTTCACCTTATACTCCGCCCTGCGGTTATGCGGAATGAATCCGGTAATGTAATATTGAGCTACCCGGAGGGTATAGATTCATCGAACTACATTAAGGCCCTGGATGCCGGAACTCTTGCTTTAATAGAAAACAGGCTTTCAGCAAAGACAGGCGTAAAGGTCAGGGTGAAAGTCATCGGTGATGCCGTGCAGGTTCCCCCGTCGGAAAAAGCAGATGCCGGAACACCGGAAAGGGAACCTGAAGCCGATAATTCGCCGGCTCCGGAGGCTGAGATGGTCCGCACTCCTGAAACCGGGGATTTTGCAGTGGAAAGTCAGGCAGTACAGAAGATACAAAATGCCTTTTACGGGCAGATTATAAAAAAAGGAGAATAGTTATGCTGAAAGGTCTTGGCGATATCGGGAACCTGATGAAGATGCAGAAGGAGATGAAAAACATCCAGAAAAAGATCCAGAAGACAAAAGTCGACGGTGAAAGTTCAGACGGAAGCGTAAAAGCAGTTGTTAATGGTGAGTTCAGCCTTCTCGATATATCGATAAGTGAAGATCTTATTAAGACAGGTGATGTTAAGAAGATCGAAAAGATGGTTTATTCAGCCGTAAATGATGCAGTTAATAAGGCAAGGGAATTTTCCGCTGAAGAGATGAAGAAGATCGCGGGCGGAATGGACCTGGGAAGCCTGTTTAAATAAATACGGAGACGAATTTTGGCAGGCCCGTCACATTATCTTGAAAGAGTAACCCGGGAGTTCTCAAAACTGCCGGGGATAGGGCATAAGAGCGCTTCAAGGATAGCCTTTCACCTCCTCAAACTGGGTAGCGGTGAAATAGACGCACTTTTACGCTCGATAACGGAACTTAAAGAGAATATCAGGTTCTGCGATATATGCGGAGGGATCTCTGACAGCGAAATATGCTCAATCTGTTCCGACTCAGGGAGGTTGAAGGATATAATATGCGTCGTGGAGGGGGCCAGGGATATACTGACCATTGAGGCTGCAGGGGGGTATAACGGAGTTTACCATGTACTTTCCGGCCTGATATCCCCGCTGGACGGTGTAGGGCCTGATGATCTTAATATAAGCTCACTTATAAGCAGGTGCGGGAGCAGTAATCCGACAGAGATAATTATGGCGCTTAGCCCCACTATTGAAGGGGACGCCACAACGCTTTATCTTGCATCCCTGATAACCCCGCTGGGGATCAATGTTACAAGGATAGCCCATGGCCTGCCTGTGGGGAGTGACCTTGAATATGTGGACAGCGCCACGATTGCCAAATCCCTTGAAGGCCGCGTAAAAATTTAATTTTTCTTTTTTCTTCTGCCGTCGTCCCTTTTTTTGCCCTCAATCTGTATGACAATGGGCAGCCCCTCCATATCAAAGGCCTCTTTCAGAGATTTTTCGAAGTATCGTATAACATCTTTGCGGAAATGATCGGCGTTGTTGACAAAAAACCTGAAAGAAGGGGGCACTGTATCTATCTGGACAGCATAATATACCCTGATTTTTTCACCAAGCTGTGGTATTCTGCCAACGCTTTTAATGTCGGATATCACCCTGTTCAGTGTGGGGGTATCGATCCTTTTGTGAGCTTTTTCATTAAGCGTGAAGGCTGTCTGCAGGAGCTTGTCTGTCCTCTGTCTGTTTTTCGCTGAGACTGATATTATGGGGAAATCTTCCGCCCTGTAATACTTGAATATCAGCCTGTCCCTGTATTCCTTGAATGTTTTGTGGTCTTTTTCAACGGCGTCCCACTTGTTTATTGCTATTATAATCGGTTTTTTTGCCTTAAGTATCTCATCTGATATTTTTTTATCGTTTTCCGTGAGCCCGACTGTTGCGTCTATGAGGTGAATTGCCACATCGCACCTGTTTATTGATTCAACTGTTCGTGTGAAGGAGTAATATTCTATGTTTTCAGTTATTTTGCTCTTCTTTCTTATGCCAGCTGTATCGATTATCTGTATCGTTTTACCGTAATAGGTAAATGTTTCATCAACAGAGTCCCTTGTCGTGCCGGGGACATCAGATACAACGGCCCTTTCGTAGCCCATGAATGAGTTCAGCAGGGTCGATTTGCCGGAGTTTGGGCGCCCTACAACAGCTATTTTAAGTTCAGGTTCAGATACTGCAGTCCTTTTAACGGGGAGGAGCCTTACTATGTTGTCAAGCAGCATTGAAATGTTGAAGCGTCTCATTGCCGAGACCGGTATGATCTCGGTGAATCCCATCTCGTAGAAGTTGGACATATTCTCCATCTTATCCGTGCTGTCCATCTTGTTGACCGCGACTATTGTAGGAAGGTTCATTTTACGGACTATATCAGCGAGTTCATAGTCAAAAGATTCCGGCCCAGGGGATTCCATGAGAAACAGTATCACCGAACTTCGGGACAGGTGGTTCTTCGCGTTCTCAAGTATCTGCTCTGACAGCTCGGATGAACTGGACAGGTCGAGACCCGGAGTGTCGGAGATTACAAAACTCACCGAGTTATGGACAACTGTGTGTGATATAACATCCCGTGTCAGGCCTGGGAATGAGTCTACTATTGATTTTTTATCCTTGATCAAAGCATTAAACAGGGTGGACTTCCCCACGTTCTGTCTTCCCACTATTGATACCACCGGAAGTTTAGATGACATATTAGCAACTCCTCGAACTATTGTGCCGGTATCTTCTTCTCACCGCGCTTTCACATCAAAAAAAGTATTCCATTAAGTCAAGATATAAATAAAAGATAAAAAAGTTTAAATATTAGTAATGTGTTAACACCGATTCTCCGATATGATCATTGTATTAAGCATGTTGTTATACGATTTTTTTATTTTTTACTTGCAATAATAACTGTTTAATGTATTATTAAATTAACAATGCATCATTAAAAAAAATTTTGAGGTGTATTTCATGGCAAGTGTTAAGCAACTTGAGAATAACATCAAGAGAAAAAAAGAGAAAGTAGCAAAGCTTCAGAAAGAGATGAAGTCTGAGCAGGCAACTATGGCGAAGCTTCAGAAAGATTTAGCTGCAGCGAAAAAGAAAGAAGCTGAAGCTAAAAAAGCCAAGCCGAAAGCTAAACCAAAGGCAAAAGCTAAAGCAAAAGCTAAAGCAAAAGCTAAGAAATAATTTTATTTCTTTTAACTGGGAAAAGAGAGGGTTGATGCCCTCTTTTTTTTTTCTCTCATATAAATTCTTATTGAAAAAAATTTCTATACCGATATTTAAAATACCGTAATACTATTTGTAATAATAGAGGTCCCCGTTGGTCAAGGTTGAACAGCGAAAATTAAGAAACTTCAATCAGTTCGGAACTGTGGATGACGTGATTGACATCCTGAAGGAACAGTTCTCGACACGCAAACTCTACATGAAATACGATGTGGATAAACGTGAAGTGATGATTAATGAATACAATCCCGACAGGACATTGATGGTAGTTACTGACCCTAACTACAAGGGGACCGGTGATATTATTATTTACGGCCTTTCCGACAAATATGTCGAAATTGACCTCGAGGTAATTGAAACACTGGGGCCAGGTTACTATAAATGCAGGATTAAGAGCGCCAGAAGGGCAACCGAGGGCAGAAGAGACCTGAGGTTTAAATTGAATCAGGGCGAGGCAGTGGCAACAAATTTTCGTGTTTCCAAGCATACAATAGACCTGACACGTTTTAATGTGCCTACAAGCATCAAGGTGGTAATAGATCAGTTCCAGTCCGGCAATATGAAGTTCTGTGATATCTTTAAAATTGACGTTTTCAGCCTGGATAACAGAGATGTGGTGCTGAAAAACATCAAAAACACCGGAAAAACGCTCTTTATTGAAGATGTATCCAATCCTGAATCGTACAGGGCAATGACGGACGATTTTATCGATATAGCCGGTATTTACGGGAGTGATCTTGAAAAAATTATAAAGAGAAACGTTGAGAAGGGCTTTAAATCAATTATAATAGTACCTGTAATTTATATAACTGAAGATGAGAATTCGGTCCCCTTTGCGTATCTTCAGGCTATTTCAAAAAATGAAACAATGGGGATAGACAGGGTTATTGAACTGAAAGATATGTCTTTCAAACTCGTAGACCGGATCAGGGACGCCAATACACTGCTGGTATCAGTCCATCAGCAGATAGTTGATATAAGCAGGGGCGGGGCTAAACTGAAAATTACCGACAACGATCTTAAAAAATATATACAGAAATCCAAAGGATTTATATTTGATATAGTTTTCAAACTTCAGGCGCCGCTGACTATTTATGGTGAAATAAAGTCGGTCTCAACAGATACTGACGGGGATATACTTATCGGGGTCGATTTCGAGGGGAATTCGTCAAGAAAAGATGAGATGAAACGGTTTTATGATGTGCTTAAGCCGATGGAATCGGAGTACAAGTCGCGGCTCATTAAAAGCATGAGAAACTCTAAAAAATAACAACTAACCTTCTTTAGTCCTTTTTGCGTCTCTTGCAATCTCAGCATCAGATTTTCTCGCATAAACAGGAACAGTATTCCCGAAAAAAATATATTTATCAGGTGATTGTCTGTATTTATTCATTGCGAGACACGAAGTGCTTGCTCCCGAGGGGATGAAATTCTCCAGAAACCTGCAACTGACACCGGTTAAGGCTGATTTTTCTTCTATGATATTTCTGTACCTGAAACAGCCGTCTCCAATACAGAGAAGGCTGCTCCCCTCCGGAATGCTGCTTAACATGAATTCAATGCTGTAATCTCCCGCATCCATAAAACATTCATGGGAACAGCGTTGCCCTCCCCGGTATAATGCCCCGAAAACTCTCGATTTTTTTGCGTCAAAAGAGACCAGTATATTTTCATCGGGATTATTTTCAACTGACGCTGCAAATATATCCTGGGTTATCAGCCCCACAAGCGGTATGTCAAGGATCTGGGCAATCATTCTTGCCGTTGATACGGCTATGCGCACACCGGTGAAAGAACCGGGGCCGACTCCCGCGGCAATAAGGTCTATGTTCTGAAGCTCCATGGAAGCCTTGTCGAGTATCCCTTTGATGCTGTCGAACATTGTTATTGAATGGGACATCTTCACGTTCTCGTTAAATTCGAATACTCCATGCTCTGTTGAGAGCGAGATCAGTTCGTAATCTGTGGCTGTGTCAATTGTCAGGATATTCAACTGTTATTTTCCTCTCTGTGCTGCTGATATATTCAATATTGATGTCAATTCTTCTTTCCGGGAGTCGGCTCACCGCGCGTTCAGCCCATTCTATTACCGAGACTCCCTCGTTTTCCCAGTATTCTTCAAAACAGAGGTTTTCAAACTCCCTGTCATTCTCAATCCTGTACAGGTCAAAATGGTAAAGAGTTTTGTCTCCTTCGTGTATCTCCATAAGGCTGAAGGTGGGGCTGGTTATATCCTCCTCGATTCCGAGACCTTTTGCGATTCCCCGAGTAAGGGCTGTTTTGCCGGTGCCCAGTTCTCCATGTAAAGCTATGACGTCTCCGTGATTTGAGTTCTTCCCGATCTCAATTCCCAGGCTTTCCGTTTCTTCTGGTGTATATGTAGTATGTATTTTTTTCATTACTCTTTATGTGACGCATTACCAGAGATAATAATATTAATAATCTCTGCAGGCCTTATTTTTTTCCGGTAAAGGGAATTGTTTTTCCCGCATTGCTATCTATCTCTCTTAATAAATGTCTCTATATGTCAAGGAAAGATTTCGGTAAAGGGGAATATGTTTTTTAAAAGGATTTTTGCCTGTTCGCGCGGATAATGCGCCTGAAAAAAGGGGAGTCCTGTAATAAAGAGTGCTAAATATTGACATTTTTTTATTTAATTTTATAAAAAATTAAACTTTTTTAGTATATTCTGATTTTTTTTAATTGCATGAATTCTGATGCCTTTTCTTATGGTATAAAAAAAAGTTAGGTAATGTTTTGAGAGAAACTAAGGAAGAAAAGGTCCGGTCAAGGAAGAAAAGGATTACAGACGCGCTGAAAAGGCTGCTGCAGAAGAGCGTTTATTCACAGATATCCATTCAGGAAATTGCTGATGAGGCCGGATATTCCAAGGGGGGGGTTCTTCACTATTTCCCCACAAAAGATGATATTTATATTGAGCTTATCAATGAGCTTTACACCGATCTTGATCGTAACCATAGAAGAATCCTTCAGATAGATCTGGAACCTGATGAGATTGCCCCTATTTCATCACTCCTCAGTGTTGAGAGTTTTATTCTGGACCGCAGTAATATTATAATTCTTATTAATATAATTTTATACTCCTTTGAAAATGAAACCATGCAGAATATGCTTAAAAAATTTTTTGCCAATCATCGTCTTTTTTTTGAAAGTATTTTAAGCGAAAACGGCAGAACTGAAAAGGGGCCCTTTGAACTTGATGACAAGACCGTGGCGAGGATTATACAGGTTGTTGTATTCTTTATAGGTCTTATTGAGGAGTTTGACCCGATTGATATTGATTACGCAAAAATAGTCCGGTATGTAACCCACCTGCTCAGGTCCTGAGAACTATAACCGGTTTATATCCTTTTTATTTTCAACTGTTAAAAAAACTCTCTGTCTGCATCCTCAATAAAGTGCTTGATTCCCGCTGTTATCGATGTTACTTATTCTGGACAGGTGACGGTTTTTCCGTTTTTCCGTTTTAGCGTGCAGGTCCTGCACAATAGCCTGGAAATGAATTCAGCGGCATGCTTTCCATCTCTTTTTTATAAAGGAATGATATGATAAACAGAGACGAAATTTATTCGAATCTTAATGCAGGGTTGAAAGGGGAGAGAGGGGAAGCTCTGAAGCGTAACCTGAATAAAAACCTTCCCCTTATATCATCTGCAGGAGGTTTGGCGGGGGTAGTTGACAGTATCGCGGGTAAACATGCTGTTGTTATAGGGGCCGGCCCATCTCTTGACAGAAATATTATTCATTTAAAAAAATACAGGGAGAGGCTTGATTTTGTCTACCTGGCGACTGATATGGCTCTTAAGCCTTTATGCAGGGCCGGTATAACTCCCCGCTTTGTAATAACCTGTGAAACAACCCCGGTTGATTTTTTTTCCGGAATTGATACCAGGGATATTCATCTTCTGGCTTTCAGCTGTTCATCCTTCTCTAATCTGAGGAAATGGAGGGGAGGGATCAGCTTTTATAACTGGATGATCGAAGGGGAGCCTTATACTTCTCTGTGGGATCTGGCAGGGAGAGAGCTGGGGAGTGTTGCTACGGGGAGTATTGTTACTACCCAGGCTGTTTCTATTGTTCTCGGGTGCAGTATCTCCTCGCTTGTCCTTGTGGGAAATGATATGGGATTTTATGACAGGTTTTATGCCGCGGGAACCCTGGGGGGGGAGAAGAGGCATCTCGGTACCGGAAGGTTAAATCCCGGTGAGCGGCTGGAGATGGGATCTGTAAGAAGGAGCAGGTGTTATGAGGTAAAGCGGGATGGAGCGATATTTTATACCAATAACCAGTTCCTTGCTGCCAAGTACTGGCTTGAGGATCTTTTCGGGAAAAATCCTTATCCTGTAATTGACTGCAGTGAACCGGGCTGTTCTGAAGGAAGTGTTACCAAAATGGAACTTTATAAATATTTTGAGATCTTTGAAAGGAAAAGGAGGAGGGGGAGAAGATGATTATAACTCTTCATAAACTCAATGATGAGAGTTTTTTTCTCAATGCGTACCATGTTGAAATTATTGAAAGTAAACCTGATACTGTAATAACCCTGACGAATGACAGGAAATATATAGTGAAAGAGAGCCCTGATGAGGTTATTGAGATGATAAACGCTGCGGCAAGAGAGAGGTATTCTCATCTGAAACGCTGATAATGAGGTTGTTTTTATAATCCCTTTAACTGTCAGGCTGGTGTAATATCGGGCTGTCTGAAGGGGGTGATGAGAAATGGAGTTAGTCCTGTTTTTATGCGGGAAAAGTTGATGGCTGTGATGCCTTGATTCTCCATCCTTTTTAAATCTAACCGGCATCCAGCCTCTTTGTCGAAGGATATTAAAGGGTGTCTTCCGGAAAAAAAGAGTGTTATTATTCCTGTTTAAAACCGATTAGAAAGAATAGAATGGTTTATTTTAAAATGAATAATTTGTGCTAATTGAATAAATTAATTGACATGTGGCGTAAACATCTGTTATTATGTCACATAATTATATTCAGAACCTGTCTTTTTGATTTGGTTTTTTGCATTCGCGTGTGTCGCGCTGTAACGGGTCCTGTTTTAAAAAAACTTTTTTTGTTTAACGGGGTCTTATATCTGAAAGTGGTATAGTGTGTCTGTATGATTTATTTCATGCAGTCATTATAATATAAGATGGCGGTTGGCTATGGGTGATGACGAAAGAGATGTAATGGAAGACGAGGGCAGGGGTTCCGAGTCGGAGTCCGGTGTCAGTACAGGTGCATCCAAAATAGTAAAAATACTTCTTTATGTCGCTGGCGGTATAATTCTGATTGTACTTATGGTGGGGATTTCTTTTCTTGTTTCCAGTAATATCCAGGAGAGGAAATATCAGAAAGATCAGGATATAATAGCTGCTCCTCCCCCTGAACCGCTTGCGACCTTTGAGCTCCCTGCTTTTTCGAAAGCCACGACTGATGCTGAACCGCATTTTATAAAGCTTCAGATATCACTGGCGTATGAGGGTAATCCTGTAATGAGTGCGGAACTCGGCAATCGCAGGGATGAGATTCAGCATATAGTAAACGTGCTTCTGCAGGGGAAGAGTATTGATGAACTTAATGATAAAAGTGATATGATTACCCTGTCTGAAGAGATAAAGGCCCACATCAATCTGAGGCTTATAGCGGGTAAAATTAAAGAAGTTTATTTTAAAGAATATCTTATTAACTAGTTTTGGTTAAATAGCTTTTCCGGGAGGGATGTATGGGAGACGGCTCCTTATCACAAGATGAAATTGATGCTCTGTTGCAGGGTGCTGATGATATAGTCTCGGGTCCTGAACCCTCTATGGGGTTTGACGCTCCGGCCGCAGGTGGTGCTTCGTCTTACAGCCCGGGGGAGCAGAATAATATCAGGAATATTATTAATTCGTCGATATCTCTTGTAGCGCCATCGCTGAGCGGCTATCTGGGCGGAAGGAATCTTGTATTTTCAAACCCTGTTGTTGAAGTCAAGACCCAGGATGCTGTTAGAAATGATTTCAGCTCCAGGTGTGTACAGGTCGCGATAAATTATACAGGCTCTCTTTCGGGCCAGAATCTTATAATTTTTAATTATAATGATGCGGGGGTAATCTCCTCCCTTATGATGGGGGATGAGAGCGGAACTCCCCCTGCTGAGATTACTGATGCTCATCAGAGCACAATCCAGGAGTTCACAAATCAGCTTGTTTCCTCGCTGGCAACGCAGTTCAGCAGTAAGGTCGGGGGAGGGATAAGCACCACTCCGGCAGTAGTTTCAATTGCCGGAAGCGGCGGGGAACTTCAGCTTCCTGCCGGGGAGATGATTAAGATAACCTATGATATGGCTATTGACGGGGTGATGAGCTCCAAGCTTTATCATGTAATAGATGCGGGGATTGCGGGGACACTGGGGTCAATAGGCGCTCCCCCTCAACAGCAGCAGTCTCAGTATCAGTACCAGGCGCCGCAGGCTCAGATCAGTTCTGTCCGGTTTCCTCAGATGGGCGAGAGTATTACAACGGGAGGTTACGGCGACATCAGTCTTCTTCTCGATGTTGAGATGACCATGACTGTTGAGCTTGGCCGTACTACTAAACTTGTTAAGGATATACTCGGCCTTGGTGAAGGTTCAATTATCGAGCTTGATAAACTGGCCGGTGAGCCGGTTGACCTTCTTGTTAACGGTAAGCTTATTGCCAAGGGTGAGGTCGTTGTTATAGATGAGAATTTCGGTGTAAGGGTAACAGATATTGTCAGTCAGGATGAAAGATTTAAATCTGTTACCAGGTGATTCTGCCGGTAATGTTTGAATTGTTGAACCTGAAATGGCAGGGAGCGGTTAAAACTGATAACCGTCTGAAGACAGAAATAAACTGAGCAGTGTTAAATGTTAACCTGAGTATAGATTCAGGGCCTTATGAGCCTGCATCGGTTTTGTCAGAGGATGCGGGAAAATCCGACAGTTTTATTTAACAGGTGATTACAGGAAATTTTTTTATTAAACCGGGAAAAAATGAGACATAATTCAATACTATCTTATCGTTCTGATAAATTTTTTACTTTAGCATTTTTTGTTAAGGTATTTTTTGTGCTGCTGCTTGCGGCTTTTTTCTTTTTTCAGGGGAGTGCGCTTTATTCGCAGCAGACAGGTGATCCGGATAAAAAGGCTGAAAATACGAGCAGCCAGCAGTCCTCTGAACAGGTGAAAGGGGATGAGAAGGTTCCCGGATCGGGGTTTGAGGATGCTGATTTCGGCCCGCAGGTTGAGGAGGAGTCTGTCGGATGGATGATATTTAAAACTCTTATTGTCCTGGCTCTTTTTGCCGGAGGGTTTTACCTTTTCTACAGGTTTGTGACACAGAAAGCCGGGCTCCAGGTTTCAGGCCATGAGGCTATTAAAATACTATCAATGGTGCCGGTGGGGCCGAACAGAACGCTGCAGCTTATTGATGTCGCCGGGAGTGTTTTTCTTCTGGGTGTATCGGAAAGCGGAATTAATATGCTGACCGAGATTAAGGACAAAGAGGAGATCGACAGGATAAGACTTCTCAGTTCAAGGTCAACACCGGTAAAAGATCTTACGTTTCAGGATTTTATATCAGATCAGGTGGGGAGGGTCGTTGACAGAATAAGTAATGTTAAAGGCAGGATGAGTGATAGAAAGTCCCGCGGCAGGGGCAAGGCAACAGTTCAGGAATTATCTGAAAGGGATTTTGATTTAAGTTATCTGAACAGTCAGAAAAACAGGCTGAAGAATATAAATGGAAATGATGAAGAATAGAAAGCTGCTTTACATCCTTTTTGTTTTTGCTGCTGTCATGTTCCCCGTGGTGCTCTGTGCGCAGAGTGCGGGTGGAGTTACTATGCCGATCCCGAAGATCGCATTTGATATCAGCCAGGCTACCGGGCCGAAGGATGTTGCTCTAAGTCTCCAGATACTCTTTCTTCTTTCTATTCTTACCCTTGCTCCGTCGATTGTAATAATGATGACCGCTTTTACCAGGGTCGTAATAGTACTTGATTTCGTTAAGCGGGCACTTTCCCTTCAGCAGATGCCTCCGAATCAGGTGATAGTAGGTCTTTCACTTTTTCTGACATTTTTTATAATGGCCCCGACATTTACTGAAATGAATGATAAGGCGCTCCAGCCTTATCTTAAAGGGCAGATATCGAACCAGCAGTTTTTTGACCGGGGCATGGCGCCTATGAGAGAGTTCATGTTCAGGCAGACCAGGGAAAAGGATATCGCGCTTTTTGTGAAACTTTCAAAAATCGAAAAGCCGAGGTCAAAGAAAGATATCCCCTCCTATTGCCTTATACCGGCCTTTATGATAAGTGAACTGCGTCTGGCATTTGAAATTGGGGTGTTTCTGTTTCTTCCTTTTATTGTTATAGATATGATTATAGCCAGTGCTCTCATGGCGATGGGGATGATTATGCTCCCCCCTGTTATGATCTCTCTTCCATTCAAACTGATTCTTTTTATACTTGTTGATGGGTGGAATCTGCTGGTTTACGAGCTAGTGAGATCTTTCAGGTGAAATACGGAGGTAAGTTGTGACCGATCTGCTCGTAATTAAAATAATGAGGGAGTCACTGATGACGGTGCTTATAGTCTCAGCCCCCATACTTGGAGTCGGAATGTTTGTGGGTCTCATCATATCGATTATACAGACAACCACTTCTATCCAGGAGCAGACACTGACGTTTGTACCGAAAATCGTGGCAATATTCGTGACCCTGATTCTTCTCGGTTCGTGGATGATAAGAGTTCTGGTCAATTACGCTAATAATATATTTATGCTCATTGAAAAGATCGGCATGGGTTGATCGGGGTAGATGGAATACTTCGTTACCAATTTTCAGGCGTTTCTCCTTGTGCTTGTGAGGATAAACGCTATGATTATGATAGCCCCATTTTTTTCAAGTGGGGTTATTCCGTTCAGAGTGAAGGCGCTGATTTCATTTCTGATAACCCTTGTGGTCTTTCCGGTAATATCTGCCGGGGCCGTAAAAGTCCCGGCGTCAATGGGGCTTTATTATCTCATGGTGCTTCAGGAGGCGGCAATAGGGGTTTTTATAGGTTTTCTTGTGTCTGTGGTTTTTGCGGCATTTCAGGTTTCAGGCCAGTTTTACGCAGCGCAGATCGGCTTCGGTATTAATGAGGTTTATGACCCTCTGGCCCAGGTTTCTGTTCCGCTTGTGGGTCAGCTGAAGAATTTTATAGGTATTCTGGTCTTTCTTATGATAAACGGGCACCATTTTATGATAGAGGCTGTCTGCCGTTCATTTGAACTGGCACCGGTTTTCGGAGTAAGCAGAGAGGCAACAGGAGGTCTTCTGAAATACATTGTATATTCTTTCAGCGGGATGTTCGTAGTGGCGTTGAAGATTGCTCTCCCTATGGTTGCAGTAGCTTTTCTGATCTCGGTAACTATGGGGGTGCTTGCCAAGGCTGCGCCGCAGATGAATATCATGATGCTGGGGTTTCCTTTTCAGATTTTCACGGCATTTGTTCTCCTTATTATAACCACTCCGCTGATTGTAAAGATTATGCAGATAGGTGTGGAGAGGAGCTTTAAAATGCTGACAAATGTTCTTCTGCACTGGCCCGGATAGATGATATGACTGAGTTTCTTGAGAAATATTATCTTGGCGGAGAGGACTTCTCCGGAGAATTCAGGTTAGACCTTCAGCTTTTTGCTGCAGAGGATGAAGGGCGTACCGAGGAACCGACAGAGAAGAAGATCCGCGAGGCCCGTGAAAAAGGGCAGGTGGCAAAAACCCAGGAATATCCGCAGGCTGTAGTTGTACTGGCCGGGTGCCTGATAATATTTGTTTTCAGTTCATGGATATATGATTCCCTGGCTGAGATTACAAGGTTCTATTTTTCGTCGTTTTCCAGGCTTTCTCTCTCTGAGAGAAACATAAAACTTGAGCTTTTGAAGCTGATACTTGTATCAGGGAAGCTGTTGCTCCCTGTATTTATAGCTGCCAACATAGGGGCTATTATAGCTGAAATTACTCAGGTCGGTTTCCAGGTATCGACTCATCCCCTGAAACTCGACTGGAGTAAAATGAAACTGGATCCTGCCACAATGATTAAAAAGATTTTTTTCTCAAGGCAGGTGGGGGTAAATCTCGTAAAGTCTATTCTCAAGATACTTGTAATAGGAGTTGTTTCGTATCTGATAATAGCCAGTGATTTCGAGGAGATACTGAAAACTCCCAATATATCCATTAGCCTGGCATTGAAGAATGTCACTTTTATGGGCCTGAAAATAATAATCTGGAGTGCCATACTCCTCCTGATTATTTCTGTACCGGATTATTTTTTCCAGAAGCTTGAATTTATGGAATCATTGAAGATGACCAAACAGGAGATCAAAGAGGAATTCAAGGAAACAATGGGAGACCCTCATGTAAGGGCAAGAATGAGGGAGATGCAGAGGGAGATTGTAATGCGCAACATGATCCGCGAAGTACCGAAGGCGGATGTTGTCGTAACAAACCCTACACACTTCGCGGTTGCACTGAAGTATGACCGGCTGGTAATGGAGGCGCCCACTGTTATCGCGAAAGGAGTGGACAGCATGGCCCTTAAAATAAGGGAAGTGGCAAGGGAGAACAGTGTTGAGATTATAGAAAACCGGCCTCTTGCCCAGGAGATGTACCACCGGCTGGAAGTCGGTGATGTAATACCGGAGGACCTTTTCCGGGCAGTATCGTTTATATATGCCGAGCTGTATAAAAGGGAACAGAGAGTAAAACAGGCAATATGACAGGAGCTTAGTTGATGGCTGAAGAAAAAAGCTTATCCCTTTCACCGGGCAGCAGGGCCTGGATGCAGAAAACCGATATACTGATGGGTATCGGCGTTGTGGCTGTTGTCATGATGTTGATTATACCCCTTCCTACAGTGGTGCTCGATTTTCTTCTTGCAGTTAGTGTTATGCTCGGTCTTCTCATCCTGATGATAGTCCTGTTTGTGCACAGGTCTTTCGATTTTTCAATTTTTCCATCTCTCCTTCTTGTCACAACAGTGTACAGGCTGGCTCTTAATGTGTCGTCCACAAGGCTCATCCTTCTCAATGGTGCTGCATTTGACGGAAAGATTATTCGTACTTTCGGTAATTTTGTTGTTGGAGGAAACTACGTAGTAGGGTTCATAATATTTATAGTACTTATAGCTGTACAGTTCATCGTTATCACAAAGGGTGCCACAAGGACAGCTGAAGTTGCTGCAAGGTTTACACTGGATGCGATGCCCGGTAAGCAGATGAGTATAGACTCCGACCTCTCTAACGGCCTTATAAGCGAAGACGTTGCCCGGGTCAGAAGGGAGGAAATAAGAAAGGAGGCGGACTTCTACGGGGCAATGGATGGTGCCTCGAAATTTGTCCAGGGGGACGTAAAGGTCGGTATTATAATAACAGTAATAAATATAATCGGCGGTTTCATTATAGGTATGGTGCAGAGGAATGAAACTTTCGAGGTTGCGCTTCGAACCTATACTCTCCTTTCTATCGGTGACGGTCTTGTAAGCCAGATTCCTTCACTCCTGATAACAACCGCCACAGGTATCATTGTAACAAGGGCCGTATCCAATGAAAATTTCGGGGATCAGATGTCAATGCAGCTGTCATCCCAGCCCAGGGCCCTTTATATTACAGCTGCCGCACTTGCTGCGGGCGTTTTAATCCCGGGTTTTCCGAAAATATCGATGCTTCTTCTTGCCGGAGGGCTTGCGGGGCTGGCTTTTCTTCTTTCCCAGAGTCAGGACGAGGAGAGGGAGCACCGTGAGATTGAGGCAAAACAGGCTGCAGCAAAAGACAGTAAGCCTGAATCGGTACTTCCACTTATACAGATTGATCCACTTGAAGTGGAAATAGGTTACAATCTGATACCTCTTGTAGACCCGGAACAGGGGGGGACTCTTCTTGACCGTATTACAAATATCAGAAGAAGGAGTGCTCTTGACATGGGCCTTATAGTCCCTCCTATACGAATCAGGGACAATATGGAGCTTGAGCCGGAGATGTATTCCATTCTCATCAAGGGGGTGGAAGTCGGCCGGGGCATGCTTCAGGTTGGCAAGCTTATGGCTATGGATTCAGGGGATGTGGCTGAAAAGATCAGCGGGGTGGAGTTTGTTGAGCCTGTTTTTAACCTGAATGCGATATGGGTCGAGCCTGACAGCCGGGACCTTTCTGAAAGCAGGGGGTATACGGTTGTTGACTGCCCTACTATAATAGCGACCCATCTTACTGAACTTATAAGACGCCATGCTGACGAGATACTTGGCAGAGAAGAGGTCAAAAAGCTTATTGATAATATCAGGGGGGATTACCCGGCTGTTGTTAAAGAGATTGAAGAGAAGATGAAGTACGGGGAGATACAGAAAGTGCTTCAAAATCTTCTGCGGGAGAGGATCTCCATCCGCAATATGGTTACAATCCTTGAGACCCTTGCAACATATTATGACTATACCCCTGATACCGGCATGCTCACTGAATACGTCAGGGGGGCTCTGGCGAGGCAGATCACAGGGACATTAACAAATGAGGACAATGCGCTTTCAGTTATAACGGTTGATCCCGAGATAGAGAGTGTAATAAGGGGAGCCATACATGACGATCCTGTTGAGGGGAGGGTCGTTGGAATGGATCCTGATACGCATAATGCTGTTGTCGGCGCTCTTCTTGATGCCTACCAGAGGGCGAGTAAAATGGGTTTTACACCTGTTTTCCTCGTTTCACCTCAGATCAGGAGCGTAACTTTTGCTCTCCTGGAAAGGGAGGTGCCGGCACCTGCGGTTCTTGCGTATAATGAAATTACAAAGAATATAAAGGTAAACGTAGTGGTATCTGCTCTGATGCCTGCCACTGCGTAGGATAATTGAAAGAAATCACTGTAATACAGATTAAATATAAAACTTCAGGGGAGTCGGAAAGATGAAATACCTAAAAATAACAGCGGAAAACTACAACGAAGCAATGAAAAAACTGAGGCAGGAGCATGGAGACGAAGCCATTCCTATAAGCCATAAATATGTCAGGGAGGGGGGGCTTTTTAAATCCAGGTTTTTTGCCAGGGAGGTTGTTGAACTCACTGCCGCAGTAAAGGACAGGAGGCCCTTCCCCGGGAGTAATCTGTCAGGAGTAAACGCGAAAAAAAGCACTGTGGATTTTGTTGTTGATGATACAAGAGAGACTTCAAGGCCCGGCAAGGTGCATGATATAGCCGACAGGGCTGTATCCCGGAAGGAGGAGACACAGGTAGAATCGATAAACAGATCTATAGACAGCCTGAATGACAGTCTTAACAGCCTTAAAACCTCTTCATACAGTACTGAAGACGCTGCGATGAGAAAGACATTTGAAGATCATCAGAAGAAGGAGGCTGTGCAGCCTGAAAAAGGGAAATTATCACAGGAAAATGAATCCGAGCTTGTTAAAAATATAGAAAAAGAGGTCAATGATATAAAGAATGCGCTGAACAGGCTTCTTGAAGGACAGAAGAACCGGAATGTCTCGTGTGAAGAGGAAAGCCAGCTTCTGCCCTACAGGGAAATCCTGGAATCAAATGATTTTGAGCCTGAGGAGTGCGATTTTATAATAAAAGAGGTGAAAAACAGCATCAGCCGTGAGGATCTTAAGGACAAATACAAGATAGAGAAGAGTCTTAAAGAGCTTCTTAAGAGCAGGATAGTAACAGCCGGCCCTATAAAGAAAGGGAGCAGAAAGAAGATTATCATGTTCGTGGGGCCGACAGGTGTAGGTAAAACCACAACAATGGCTAAACTGGGGGCCATACATTCACTCAGGGAGGGCAATAAGGTCGCTTTTATAACTATTGACAACTACAGGATTGCCGCGACAGAACAGCTGAAAAAATATGCTGAAATAATGAGAATTCCGGTTCACGTGGTAAGTGACCAGAAGAATTTCAGGGAGATTATCGCAAAAGAGAAAGCTGATATTATTATGGTGGATACCTCCGGCAGAAGCCATAATAATGAGCTTAAGATTGCTGAAATTAAATCTTTTGCTGAAAGTGTTGAATATGATTTTGAAAAAATTCTCTGTGTAAGCGCAAATACAAAGAAAAAGGATTTGAACCTGATATTTAAATCCTTTAATGTTATGCAGTTTGACAGTATAATAATTACAAAAGTTGATGAAACTTCTTATATTGGGAATGTAATAAATGTTGCCGATAAGTATAATAAGCCTATTTCATATTTTACTGATGGCCAGGAGGTCCCGAACGACATTCATATAGCAGATGCTGATGAAATTGCAGATCTGATGGTCAGGGAAGAGGGCAACTAACAAAGAGGAGGTTTGCTGTGGATCAGGCGGCAAATTTAAGAAGACTGGTTCTTGAAAAAGGCAATGAGACACCGTCAACTACCAGAACTATAGTTATTTCAAGCGGTAAAGGGGGAGTTGGGAAAACCAGCCTTTCTGTAAGTCTGGCCATAGCTCTTGCCAGAGACGGGAAATCTGTCACGCTGGTTGATGCGGATCTGGGCCTGGCCAATATAAATGTTATCCTTGGAATAATTCCCAAATACAACCTTTATCATGTGATTAAAGGGAAAAAGAAGCTCAGGGATATAATAATTGAAGTGCCTGAGGGGATTAAAATAATAGCCGGGGCGTCAGGCTTTCATCAGCTTGCCAATCTTGAACAGAAGCAGAGGGAGGAGTTTATTAACTCAATTTCTGAACTGGCAAATGATGATTACCTGCTGGTCGATACCGGAGCGGGTATATCCCAGAATGTACTGAGTTTTATTATGGCCTCTGATGAGGTGATAGTGGTTACAACGCCTGAACCTACAGCAATAACTGATGCTTACGGAATCATAAAGGCGATTGCTGCACAGAGCACGGAAAAGCAGATTAAACTTATAGTTAACAAGGTTCAGTCAGTGGCCGAGGGGAAAAGAGTCGCACAGAGAGTGATAAATATAGCAGGCCAGTTTCTTAATATTAAGGTTGAGGATCTGGGATTTGTGTATGAGGATCTCTGTGTACCTAAATCGGTAAGAAATCAGAAGCCTTTTTATGTTAGTTACCCGAAATCAAAGGCTGCGGGATGTGTGAAGGTAATCGCGGACAGGATTAATAATAAACAGGTTGAGTATGAAAACGGTTCAGGTATAGGATCATTTATAAAAAATTTACTCGGGCAGTCAAATTTGGATAAGGATGAATAGAAAAAGGCTTGATTTGTTTTTTAAGATAAATAATTTAAAATGTGATTATAATATCTGGTTAATCTATGAAGTTTTTTGAAAATATGGGGATTGAGCAGAAGTACGGGGCTGTTTTCGGTGCAGCGGCCTTTGTTCTCTCTCTCCTTACCGGGCTTGTTTCCGGAGTGAGTTTTACTGTAACCATAATCAGGTCTTTAATAATGATTCCTGTTTTTTTTATTGTCGGTTACGGTACTTTATCTGTTTTAAAAAAGTATGTTCCGGAGATTTACGACGCTCTCGTTAATACAGCGGGGAGGGGCGTGAAAGCCGGGGCTGAAAGTGAAACAGAGATTTTTATTTCAGAAACGGATGCTGCTGATGAAGGTGCCGCGGCAGAGAGTGAATCATCAGGAGGAGCAACTGGAGAATTTACCGAGTTGACAGGTAAGGATTTTGACAGATATAAAACAGCTGATGACACTGTGCTTGATTCTACATTTGAAGCGTCCAACGGCAAGATGGGTAAGCATATAATTGTAGAAGAGCAGTTCAATGATTATGAGCCGAAAATAATGGCTCAGGCTATCAGGACGATGATGAGCAAGGATAAAGATTAAATTTTTCCGGGAATGAATTTATGAACAATAAAAAGTTTAAAGAATATGAATCTATAGATGAAGAAAAGCTCTGGGATAAGTATAACAAGAGTTCAGACCAGGGTATCAGAGATTTTTTTGTTCTTAAATACGCACCGCTGGTTAAATATGTTGCCGGAAAAGTTTCAATGGGGATGCCGCATAATATTGAGTTTGATGATCTTGTTTCATACGGGATTTTCGGTCTTCTTGACGCAATCAGCAAGTTTGATCCTGCCAGGGGTATTAAATTTAAAACATATGCGATGACAAGGATCAGGGGGGCCATATTTGATGAACTCCGTTCAATTGACTGGATTCCCAGATCTATAAGGCAGAAGGCGAAACAGATAGAGACGGTAATTTCCGAACTGGAAAACAAACTGGGGAGAACTGTTGAAGATGAAGAAATAGCCAAGGAACTTGGAGTATCAAACGAGGAGTTCCAGTCGCTTCTTAATAAACTGAGCGGAACATCAATGCTTTCGCTTAATGATATATGGTATCTCGGGGATGACAATGATGAACTTTCAATCCTGGAGACACTTGAAGCTCCTGAAAATATGAACCCTGATGTTCTCGTTGAAAAAGAGGAGATCAAGGATTATATTATTGATGCTATTAAAAAGCTTCCCGAAAAGGAAAAGAAAGTAATAGTACTCTATTACTATGAGGATCTCACCCTGAAGGAGATAGGAGAGGTTCTTGAAGTTACTGAGAGCAGAGTTTCCCAGCTTCATACCAAGGCTATAATGAGGTTAAGGGGAAGACTGGGACGGATTAAATCCAACATAGTCGGTTAATATGGCCAATCTAAAAGACCTTTTCATGGAAATAGATGATAATCTCTCCGGGGATTATGATGACAGTTCAATTGAGGTGTATGCTGATTCAGTAAAACAGGCACTTGAACTGGCCGCTAAAGAGCTTGATGTCGATATAGCTCAGCTCGATTACGAGGTGGTCGAGAAGGGTACAAAGGGTTTTTTCGGTTTCGGCAGACTTCCCTACAGGGTAATAATAACCCCCCTGCGAATGGATACATCTGAACATCGTGATCTTGAAGAGCTTGACGCCAAGTTTTCCGGAGGTCATATCCCCGGAGTCAGTGTCGATGAAAACAGGGATGCTGACGGAAGTTACAAGGTAAGGGTCACCAAAAGCGGGATATGGCTTACGGTTAAGCCTCCGAAAGGGAAAGGCGCCAGGGTTGCTGTTGAGAGCATTGAAAACAGGTGCTATGAGATGAGAATAGCGACATTTGACAGGGACGCGGTGGTAAATGCTGTCAAGAAGGCCGATGGCGAAAGGGTCAAAATTGGCGAATGGATGCCTAACCCGAATTATGACGGTTCAATGAGAGTGGAGGTAACAGAGGATGAAATGAAAGCCTTTGTTTACTTTAATACTCCCAGGTTTAACGGGCGACATATGGATTATGATGATGTGCTTGAGGGCCTGAGAAATGGCGGTGTTGTTACAGGGATCAGAGAGGATGATATAAAGAATTATCTCGAGGAGATGGATTACAGGCGTCCGCTTCTTGCATCTGAAGGCCAGTATCCGCGCAATGGCCGGGATTCGTATGTTGACTACAAGGTGCGAATTGACAGGACAAGAACCCAGTTTGAAGAGGATGATTCCGGGAAAGTCGACTTCAGGAACCTTGAACTCCTTGAAAATGTTGTTGTCGGGCAGCTTCTCGCGGTCAAGGTGCCTGCTGAGGACGGCATTCCGGGAAGGACCATTACCAACAGGGTAATACCCGCCAAGACCGGCAAAGATATAGCTATAAGATACGGCAAGGGGACAATACTTTCTGAAGACGGGACTGAACTAACTGCTGAGATAAACGGACAGGTGGTTTACAAGGCCGGGCGTATCTCAGTTGAACCTGTATTTATTGTTCACGGCGATGTTTCTCTTGAAACAGGTAATATCGTTTTCCTCGGTTCTGTTATAATACAGGGCAATGTTCAGGATAATTTTGAAGTCAAGGCTGCGGGTAATGTTGAGGTCAAGGGTACTGTTCAGAAGGCCTTTATTGAGGCTGAAGGTGATATTGTTGTACATCAGGGTATAAGCGGTAAGGATGAGGCCAGGGTGGAATCCACAGGCGGTTCAATTTTTGCGAAGTTTGTGCAGAACTGCCATCTGATAGCTGAGAAAAATATAGTCATACCCGAGGGGATACTTCATTCAAGGGTGGATGCAGGCGAAAAAATTTATTCAATAGGAAGGCGGGCCAAGATCGCGGGCGGCGTAATAAGGGCCGGCGATGAAGTTAACGCGAGGTTCCTCGGAGCCGAAGGTGCCACGAAGACTGTATTCAGGGTAGGGGTTAATCCCAAAATCCTCCAGCAGATTGATGAGCTTTCAAGGGCGAAAGATGAGCTTGAAACAGAACTGAATACGCTGCGGCTTGATGTAAAAACACTCACAACCCAGAAAAGGAATGCAGGAGGAAAGCTCGCAGGAGACAAGGAAAAACTCCTGAACGAGCTTACAGCAAGAGAGGAGAAACAGGGAGCCCGTTTCGAAGAAGTGGCCGGCGAGCTTGAGGAACTTAACTCATATATAGGTATGCTGGAGCATAAAGGGAAAGTCTGTGCCGAGAAAGTTGCTTATCCCGGTGTGGAAATTTATATTAAGGACAAGGACTTTAAGATTAAGGACAATTATACTCATGTCAGATTTTCACTGGATGGTGATGATATTCATATATCAGATTATGAACCGCCGGATTTTGTGGAAGGAAGCCAGAGGATATCTACACTGGTAAGAAGAAGAACCTGACAGGTTAAAGAGATGCCGATAAAGCCGATAGATCTTCAGACAAATCTTGGTCAGCTTTCCGAAGTGGGGAAATCTGAACATGTGCGTCAGGGGATTGTGGCTGAGCAGCAGAATCTCCTTGATAAAGAGGCTGCTGAAAAATCAAATCTTGTAAACAGCAAACTTGAAGAGGCTGAAAAAGGCGAAAAGACTTCAATAAAGGATGAAGAGAAGAGACGTTCAGGAGAGGGCGGGGAGAAAGGTAAAAAGGAGAAAGAGGAGAAAGAAGCGGCCCCCAGAGACAGGATTAAGGATGACAGAATCGGTAAGATTATAGATATATTGAAGTAATATTTTTTTTTAACAATTATGTGACATAATGAGGGTTTAATGGAATTTTTTATTCTGTTTATTTTGAACATATTTACAGGAGCGGTTATCTATCTCATGCTGAGCCTTAAGATTGAAAGGACTTCAGCTACTTTTCAGGAGAAAAAACTGAAAAAAGAGATGGGGGAGATTATTACCGAGTTTAATTCAACTGCGGAAAGAAATGTTACGCTGCTTGAGAACAGAATAAACATCCTCAGAAAGTTATTGAATGAAAAAGGTGATATCCGGGGGATAGATCTTATCGTCAACGATGATAAGGTTAAAAATCTTAAACAGCAGAACCTGGAAAAAGAGAGTAATGTTCATGAGTACATACCGGATTCACGAGAACCGGCTGCTTTTGGTAAAAAAGATGTCTCAACAAAAGTGAAGAGTAAAAGTGATGGAAGTATTCTTGTAGGATTAATTGATAAGATTTCAAATTTAAGTCGTGATGA
This sequence comes from Spirochaetota bacterium, assembly GCA_036745755.1. GTDB lineage: Bacteria > Spirochaetota > UBA4802 > UBA4802 > UBA5550 > UBA5550. The sequence goes on from DAIOFM010000008.1 coordinate 36,354, forward strand.
GAAAAATAAAGAGAATTCAGGAGATTCAGGGGTGCCTGTAAAAGAGACAGGTGCAGGTGTTGATTATCTTGTTGATTCTGAAATTGATTTTTCTTATGATACAGATGATCTAAATAATGGCAACCCTGAAATAAATTCTTCTGGACAGAATGATGTTGTTGAAGATATTGCTGTTCTTTTCAGTAATACTGCAGATAAGTATTCACTGATAAGTGATCTTCACAGAAGGGGATATTCTGTTGATGATATATCACGGTATTCCGGCCTGCCGTCCGGGGAAGTACGGCTTGTGATCAGTCTTAATAATTAAACAGACATTTTACTTATTTAGGGTAGATAAAACGGTTTTTTTTTACTAAGTTATATTAAGGATTCGGCCCTTTTTCTGGATATTATAACACTTTACGAAATGACTAGTACCGAATAAACCATATGTCATATCCGCACAGGCGGATATCCACTTCTTTTAGAAGATATAGATTAGTTTTCAACTCTTCCTGCGGTCGCCCGCTGGAGTTTATCCCCGCTAAGGCGGGAAGGGAATAACAAAGGATGCACTAATTCAAACGTAAAATGCTATAGTATAATCCTTATTCACATAGTATGTTGAAAGCGGGGTGTCTTTTCATTTCATATGCTATTATGACCGGATCGAGATGAAAAGAGATAACTCAATTATTAAATAATCAGGATCGGTATAGATGATGGAGCTTAATATTAAAAGGTTAACGGAAGAGGAATTCAAAAAGTTTGCCAGACTTATATATGATGAAAGCGGCATCTATATGAAAGACTCCAAAATAACCCTTTTATCCAACAGGCTCAGAAAGAGACTCGCGGCTTTATCATTAAGTGAGTTCAGTGACTATTACAGTTATCTTGAGCGTCTTTCGGGAGATGCCAAGAAAAAGGAGTATGAAGAATTACTGGATGTTGTTTCAACTAATGAAACGTATTTTTTCAGAAATGAAAGGCACTTCGAGGCCCTTACTGATTTTTGCCTCCCTGAACTGGTAAAGATTAAAAAGGATAAAAAACTGAAGATCTGGAGCGCTGCCTGTTCAACAGGTGAAGAGCCATATACAATAGCTATATGCCTCATGGAACAGATGAAGCTGTTCCCCGGATGGGATATTGAAATAATAGCCACTGACATCGCGCCTTCGGTCCTTGAATTTGCAAAGGAAGGTTATTATTCAGGGAGGAGAATCGAAAAGGTTCCCCCGGAACTTCTTAAAAAATATTTTACCATTGAAGACAAGGATAAAGGCGTATACAGGGTAAATGATGCTTTAAAAAAAATGGTGAATTTTTATTATCTTAATTTTTTTAAAAATCCCTTTCCAAAAAATGTAGATGTTATATTCTGTAGAAACGTAATGATTTATTTTGATAAAGTCCACCAGAAAGAGCTTGTAGCTAATTTTTATCAGTCAATTTATGATCATGGTTATCTGTTTATAGGTCATTCAGAGACTCTTCACTCTATCTCTGAGGATTTTATTTATAAAAAAATTCTTGAAGCGCCAATATATGTTCCAAGGTCCAGGAGTTAAATAATGGCATTTGAACTGCTAAATGTCGGTATTGCTGATTATGGTGTGTCCGGCTCTCCAAATATATTAAGAACAATACTGGGATCCTGTGTCGGTATATGTTTATATGATCCTGTTTCCAGGATAGGGGGGTTGTCACATATTATGCTGCCCACAAGCAAAAAAGAGATAACTAACATAAAAAAATATGCTGATACAGCTATCCCGTCAATGCTCCATGATATGCTCAGGACGGGTGCCGAGAGAACGCGTGTAATCGCTAAAATTACCGGTGGAGCAACAATGTTCAAGCATACCGAGAATTCCCTTATGGGTGATATCGGCAGGAATAATATAAACAGCGTGAAAAGCATTTTGACTGAAATGGGCATTAAAATCATTGCCGAAGACGTAGGAGGCGATTACGGACGGACCATCGACTTCTATCTGGAAACAGGTGAAATTAAGATAAAAACAATCGGCAAAGAGAACAAGATTATTTAGGATAAAAGTATGGAAAGTATGACAGGCTATGCCTTTGTAGAAAAAAGTTCAGAGCAGTTCTCCTATTCAATTGAAATTAAATCATTGAATTCCAAGTATATTGAGGTCTTCGTAAACGTTCCGAAGATAATGAGAAATGAAGAAAATGAACTTATACAGATAATTAAAAAAAATTTTACCCGGGGAAAGATCGAGCTTAATATAGATATATACGACTGGAATAATATAAAACCGGTTTCTCTTAATACTGAACTGATGAAGAAGTATTATTTTGAACTTGAGAAATTGCGGAATTCCCTGAAAATGGATAATCCGCTTAAATTCGATTCGCTTCTTCTGCTTGAGGGGATTACACAGAAAGAGAGGTCTGTTTTATCTGATAAATCAAAAAAGGATATATATAATTCCCTGAATTCTGTTATATCCAAAACTCTGGAAATGAGGAAAAAAGAGGGAGGCGTGATTAAAAAGGATATAACAGCTTCACTCTCTTTTATTGCAAAAGATGTAAGCAGAATAAAAGTTTTATCTAAGAAGGTAGTAGATGAAAAAAGGGAGAATCTAAAAAACAGGCTGAAAGCAGTGACAGAGGGTCATATAGACTCAACAAGGATGTATACTGAGATTGCAATTCTGGCGGATAAGCTCGATATAAATGAAGAGCTTGTGAGGATGAATGATCACCTTGAAAAACTTAAGTCCCTTATGAAAGAAAAGGGCCAGATGGGGCGTAAACTCGATTTTCTTTCACAGGAGCTCTTCCGGGAGATTAATACAATAGCTTCAAAATCGAATAATTCTGATATTTCGCATATGGTAGTTGATATTAAAAATCATATTGATAAAATAAGGGAACACTGCAGAAATGTAGTTTGAAACCTGCAGGCAGGGGGCAGTCAATAAACTGATATCCTGCGTTAAAAATCGTATAGGTATATTTTTTATTATAAAAAGTTTAAATCGAAAGTTATGAAAACATCACTCTTAAATATCGGATTCGGAAATGCTGTTATTGCTGAAAGGATTATAGCAGTCATAACTCCGTCGTCAGCTTCAGGTAAAAGGCTGAAGGATGAGGCGAGAGAGAACAATCTTCTTATTGATGCTACTCACGGGCGGAAGACCAGGTCAATAATAATAATGGACAGTAATCATATTGTTCTTTCCGCGATGCAGCCGGAAACGCTTTCAAACAGGCTTACAAACAGTACGGAAAATTGAGATGATTTTCGTGATATCTGCTCCATCAGGTGCCGGGAAAACTACATTAATTACCAGGCTTCTAAGAACTGACGATCGTTTTGTCTTCAGTATATCAACAACAACAAGAGAGATGAGGCACGGGGAGGCTGATGGTATTAACTATTATTTTATCACCCGGGATGAATTTAAAAAAAAGATAGATAATAATGAATTTTTTGAATGGGCCGAAGTCTACGGTAACTATTACGGGACAACAAAAAAAGAGATTGACAGGATTCTGTCGAGCGGTAAGTTTCCCCTTTTCGATGTTGATATACAGGGAAGCAAAAATTTAAGGCAAAAGCTTAAACACGCTGTTTATGTTTTTATAATTCCGCCGTCCAGGGATGTCCTTAAGGCCCGTCTTATTGGCCGTCAGACTGAGAGTGAGGAGCAGCTGGATATAAGATTGAGGCATTCCGCGGAAGAGATAGCGGAATATGGAAATTTTGATTATGTTATTGTAAATAATGTTCTTGAGACATCCATGCTTAAGCTCAGGGCTATAATTGAAACTGAAAGTTGTAAAACCGTTAATATGAAAGATGAAATAAATAAGATTCTGGAGGAATTTGATGATTATACCACTTGATAGACTCCTGGTATATAATAAGAATAAATATGTTTTTACCAAAGCTGTTATGAAAGCTGTTGATAAGGTAGGGAATATTGATCAATATCCTGAAGCTGATTTTAACTGGAAAGTTGTGCCAAACGTGCTTAAATTGGCTCTAACTGAGGAAATAAAATTTGATTATATAGAAAAAGATATTGAATAAATAGCAGGGATGATATATTAAAACATTAGCAATAGTCGGGCCTACCGCATCTGGGAAAAGCGACCTGGCGCTTGATATTGTCGGGGAAACATTTGAGATTGTTTCTGCGGATTCTGTACAGGTTTACAGATACATGGATATCGGGAGCTGTAAACCTGAAAAGAAAGATCTGGAAAGGATTAATCATTACTTAATAGATATAGTTGATCCTGATTATCAGTTTACAGCCGGTGAATTTTGTAATAGAGCATTGTCAGCCTGTAAGGAGATTGATAGTAAAAATAAAATTCCCCTCATAGCAGGGGGTACGGGGCTTTATGTAAGCTCATTTTTTGGCGGAATATCAGAAATACCTGAACTGGATTCTGATATCAAATCAATACTCTCCAAAGAAGCTGAAACGCGGGGACTTGACGTTTTGTTTGACGAACTGGTCAGAGTTGATCCCGAATACGCTTTGAAAATCCACCGTAATGACAGGCAGAGGATAATAAGAGGGCTTGAGGTATTCAGGGGTACAGGACGGCCTTTTTCCGATTTTCATAAAAAAGAAAAAGTTTATTCAGGTGATGACAGCTTTATTATAGGGTTATATCTGGAAAGGGATGAGTTAAACCGGAAAATAGAGAACAGAGTGGATGAAATGATAAGAAGGGGGCTTGTGGAGGAGGTTGAAAAACTCAGGAGCATGGGCTATTCACCCGGACTTAATTCCATGAAATCTATTGGTTATTCCGAAATTAATGAATATATTGATAATAAATTTAGTCTTAACGAAGCAATAGAGAAGATAAAAACCAATACTAAAAAATACGCAAAAAAACAGATGACCTGGTTTAAAAGGATGAAAGAGGTCTTGTGGTTTGATAACAAAGAAAAAGAAAGAATAAAAGAAAATATAAAAAATTGGTTAAAACAATAAGTGAGGGTTATTAATATGGGTAAACAGGTCAACAATCTGCAGGATATTTTTCTCAATTCAACAAGAAAAAACAAAACAGAGATAACGGTTTTTCTTGTTAACGGCGTTCCTATTAAAGGAAGAGTACTCAGCTTCGATAATTTTACAATACTGCTTGAAGTGGACAAAAAGCAGAACCTTATCTATAAGCATGCAATTTCAACTATGGTTCCGAGTAAACTTGTGGCTTTCAGGGAAGATGAAGAGAATTAATGATAGAGTTACCAGATGAAAGATCTCATTAAACTTCTATTGAAATTATCACTGATTGTTCTGGTTGTCTACAGCCTTGTCTTTACTTTGTATTCATTAAAAGAACATGAATTCGGGCTTGTGAGAGACGCTGAAAGCGGTAATGTTATAACCGGCTTTAAGGACAGGTATAATTTTGTCTGGCAGGGGGCATTGCCCTGGAAATTCAATGTTGAAAAAGTTGGACTTAAATATTCATCAATTATGGATGTAAGTATTCAGATTCCGGCATTATCTTCATTAAGTGATGATCTCTATTATATCAGAATTCCGATGAATATCTCATACCGGATCAGCAAGGATAATCTTCCTGAAATATCCTATCTGACGGGTAAAAAAAATATTGATCAGTATATAGCAACTGTTGCGGCAGGCATCTGCAGTTCTATGCTGATTGATAATATTGATCCGAAATACAACAGGGATGGTCTTGTCAGGGAACAGAAAAGGCTTAATGATGAAATATCAGCTGAAATAAGTAAAAAACTTGAGTCACTGGGGATTATCACTGAGAAGCTTGAATTTATTCTTCCGGGGTATTATCCTGAAAACAGGCTGTACGAAGAAGCTCTTGTAAGAAACAGGGAGATGAGAGAGCTTACTTTTCAGAACAGCAAAGAGGATATACTGCTTAAAAAACAGCTTCAGAAGGATAAAAGAGAGTTTGAAGTTTATTATGAAAAGTTAAATAAAATTTCAAAATTAATAAAAGAGAATCCTCAGATTTTAAAGTATATTTATATTGACAAAATGGGGGACAATATAAAGGTTATAATATCATCTGATAAGACAGGTATTCCTGCAATATTCGGGGATTCAGCTGATGCAAATGATTCCGGTGTCAAGGGTGATATTGATAATTTAAGGTAGAATTGTAATATAAAGTAATTAAATTAAGGAGTTTATTATGCCCTGCGGTAAGAAGAAGAAAAGAAAAAAAATCGCAAACCATAAAAGAAAAAAGAGAAGAAGACAGAATCGTCATAAGAAGAAGTAATGATATGGTCTTTTAAAAAAGAGATTGGCAAAATGGCCAATCTCTTCTATTATAGTGGCATGGGATATTATGGCAGAAAGCAGAGTTGAATTTTCGTGGAAAAGGCGCCCCTCTGAAATCAGAGGATATGATCGCGCCATGTATACCACTCTGAATAATGGTGATTATATCAGGGTGGATTATAATCTCAGTGAAGACCGTGTAAGGCTTTACGTGGAGATAAGTGATGAGGACAATAATTCATATTACTCTATAATCAGCGGGGGAAGGATCGTAACTGAAAGGAACAGTTCAGGGAAATCAGCCAGGGTAGGGGAGAAACTCATTGAGAGAGCAACGGAATTTTCCACTCTTCCCAATAGTGAAGTTCTGAAGATTATAAACAGAAATTACGGTATTGAAGCCTTTAATGAAGTGGAAAACAGGAAAAAAGAGCAGCAGCAGAAAGAGCAGCGCTCTCTGGTCAAAAAGAGATACTTCAAGGAGGCCGAGGTTGCCGTAAATGATTATGCGGATGTTTCTGAACATGTTAAGCAGCAGAGAGCAAAGGTAAGCCTGATTGACCTGATAGATGTTCTGACTGGGATTGTACTGGCCGGTGTTTTTTTTATATTATACCGATATAGTTTTCTTGCCCTGGGGGCTGTAGCCGTTTTCTGGGGGATAATTATAGGGATTATAGATATTTTTCTGCGCGAAAGGGAACCTGTTTTCAGCAAGATTCTTTTTTTCCTGTTGGCCGGTTCTGCTATATACATATACGATTATTTTTATATTTGATTACTTATCAATTAACAGATTTAATCCTGAATAAAATTGTTACCCGGACTGACTTTAATAAAAGTATATTTAATCAGACAGCGGAGTATAATAGAGTTTTCAACATTAATTATTTTTATATATTCTATATTGATTGTTCATTACTATTTGAGATATCATTTTTTTCTTGAAAAGTATAGATTGTAATTGCTATTATTGAACAGTATTATATATCGAGATTCTCACATCAAAATATCAGGGATTGGAATATGCATCAGAAAAAAGAGGAAGTTACAAATTCTATTCAGATAGTCTGTTTCAAAATAGGAAGTGAGGAGTATGGGATTGACATACTTCAGGTTCAGGAGATATTGAAGATCCCTAAGGTTACAAAGCTTCCGAAGTCAAGCCGTCATATCCTTGGTGTTATTGACCTCAGAGGAAGAGTAATTCCGATTATTGATCTGGGGACTAAATTTGGTATTCTAGCTGATCTGAGTAATTCAAGCAGGGCCATTGTTGTAGATATTGAAGGAAAACAGGTCGGGCTTGCAATTGATTCAGTAAGTCACGTAATTAAGGTTGATTCCGGAGAGATAGAACCCCCTCCGCCTGTGGTAAAGGGAATTTCAGGTAAGTATATTGTAGGTATAGCAAAACTTAAAACGGGTTTTGTCGTAATACTCGATATAAATCAGATTTTTTCTTCAGAAGAGATAAAGTCCCTGTAAAAGGCTCAGAAAGCAGCAATCAGAATTGTTTCAATTTCACTTTTTGAAAGCATCCTCGGAGTGTTCTTGATAAAAGGGAATGTGTTGGCCAGATCCGCAACCTGGCCGAATTTATCCTGCGTTATGTTGAAACTTGAAAGCCTCTGCGGAAACGCCACATCTATTTCAAGTTTTCTTACCGCTTCAACAGCCTTAATGGCAGCTTCAATTACTGTTATGTCTTTAACATCCTCCCCCATAACCTTTGACATCTGGACGTATTTTCCCGGAGATGTTGTCAGGTTGAACTCCATTATGTGGGGAATTATCAGCGCAACAGCCGTATCAACATCAATATTCCCTCTGGATGATAGTGCCAGTGATATCGCAAGAGATACTGAAAGATATGCTACAGAAAAAGCTATCCCGGACATAACTGATGCAGTTGAAAGATAGTTTCTCGGAACTATATTGCCCGGTTCTTTATATGTAACAGGCAGGTTTCTGAAAATCAGGTCTATGGCTTTAAGAGCGTATGTATTTATAACATCATTGTTCATGGTTGAGATAACCGATTCTGTCGCCAGGGCGAGGGAGCCAAGAGATGTCCTCAGCATTTTTTCTTCAGAAGCCATAAAGGTCAATTCCGGGTCGACAATTGTTGCAGTGGGGTAAAGGTTAAGGTTATAATAAACTTTATGAGTCAGCTGCTGTATCTCTTTAAGGAAAAACAGGGGTGATATTTCGAATCCGAAACAGGGATAGGCCGGCATGGTTATCAGGGTTACAGGATTGCCAATCTCACGATCTGTGTCAAGAAGGTCATGACAGAACATGAAATTGGAAGAGAGGAGTGCTATGGCTTTAGCTGAATTTATCGACTGAACCCCTCCGAAACCGATTACAAGATCACATCTTGTTTTTTTTATAAAAGAAACGGCAACATCTATATCTTCAGTTGTGGGATCCCCTGGAATTTCGTCGTAAATAATACACCCTATATTAATATTTCTGAAAAATGAATATAGTTCGGCAAGTTTCTCCTGGTAGATTTCAAAGTCAGGTATAACTGTAATTATTACAGCTCTTGTGCCGAATTTTGAAAGAATTTCAGAAGAGTTTCTGCTTATCCCCGGTTTTATGTATATCTCTGTGGGGAGATGAAATTCCGGTTGAATCTGCCTGCTCACAGTTATTTTTCCCCAAAATTTTTATGAATAAAAAAAGCGGACATATATATTATCCCCGCTTCATTCCATGCCCGATTAAAGTTTGCAACTATTTGACCAGAAAACTGGCTATTTTGTCCGCTACCATTTCAAGCATTTTATTGTCATTAAAATCGTATGTTCCGTCATTAATTTTCTGTTTTATCTCACGGACCCGTTCCATCCTCATATCAGGTGTTTCTTTTATAACCTGTGTGAGTTTCGCAGTCTCAGCGGCCTGTTTACCTTCACTGGATATCTGTATAGAATCACTTTTGATATCCTGTTTTTTGCCGCTAATAGGCTTGCTTTTCTTAGTATCGGATATGTTATTTATATTGCCTATTTTTTCGATAACCATATTAAATATCCCTTCTTTTTTCTAATACTAATATCGGTATTTTTTGTCAAATCTTTAATTAAATATCGTCTTTCAGAATTAATTAGTCTAAAAATGTATCCCTGCTCCACCATAAATTATACCAAGATTCATCGCTTCCTTGTCATAAAAAATTCTTTTATAGAGTGCGCCTGTTTTAATATAAAATGCTGAAAGGTTAATTTTAAATCCCAGTTCCGCCTCTGCAGCGGGATCATTTGTCTCCTCCTTCCCGAGAGTGGCTTCAAACGGTCCTTCAGGGGCAAGATCAATTCTTGAACGCACCATGCCTCCGCCGGCTGAAAAATATATGCCGAAATGCCTGAACACCTGGTATTTCAATCCAATCAGTGCGCTTCCTCCTACCGCGGAGAGGGTGGAATAGGTCTCCACATCCTTTCCATCTGAATCTGTGTAAAAATAGTCAACTTTCAGTGTAATATCAAGAAATTCCGTTATATCAAAGGTTATATAGGGGCTGTAATAAACCGCATTGTTATAGGCATCTTTCCAGTCTCCTGAAAGCCAGATATAACCGGAATTCAGTCCGATAGACATAAGTGTGAACGGTTTTGCAATATAAAAGAAGGGGTAGTATACCTTCTCCTCGATCTCTCTTACAACTATGGCCTTTATTTTATCTTCAATATCCATTGACAGGGTGTCTGTTGTGTTTCTCAGGTAGAGACCGGTCTCCTCTCCGGTGGCCGTAGCCTCCTGAAGTTCATTTGTGGCGGCATTATAAATATATATTTTTACGTTCAGATTCTGTTCTTTGATTTCGTATCTGCCTGTTACGATAAAATCAGAGGATGTTTCTCTGGCAGTTGCTGATAGTATGCTTATATATTCAGGTCTGTTTATTATATTGATGTCCTTTCCTGCACCTGTAAGCTCGGATTTATTCCTTGTTACAGTTATTTTTTCAGACTCCTGCAGCTGTTTGGAAATTGTTTCAGGGAGAATGAAGGAGTAGTAGCTGTAATCTTTTACTTTTGTTTTTCCTGCGGGCTCTTCCTGTACAGGTTTAACCATGCCGAAATTATAGATTGCTATTCTGCTTTTTTTTATAACAGGGGTTTCTTCGGCAGAGAGTATCCCCGTTGCGAGAAAAAGGATTGTTAATGTTATATTGACTATCAGTTTCATTTTCATCAGTATTTTAGATTCAGGGTTGCTGTATTTGTTGCCGTAATTTTATAAATTTTATCGGTGATGTCAATGTATTTTTAAATATACACTGCCGTACATCCCGGGAACAATAAAACAGCCGGAAACCTGAATACTCTCTGCACCGGAATTTTCCTGCATCAGGTGGAGTACTCGGCATTAATTTTAACATAATCATAGGAAATATCTGTTGTGAACATTACAGATTCACCTTTGCCAAGCCCCGCATCGATACTTATTGTGTAGTTCCTTCTTTTCAGAGACTCTTCAAGTTCACTATAATCAATATCGGTTGGTTTGCCTTTTATAAACAGAGGTTTATCATTAAGATATATTGAAAGTTCCTTTTCTATGATTTCAGCCCCGGAATAGCCCGCTGCACAGGCTATTCTCCCCCAGTTCGGGTCGTTGCCGAATATTGCTGTTTTGACCAGGAGTGATTCAGCCACTGCCCTGGAGATCCGGTCGGCATCATCGTCAGTGGCTGCTCCTTTAACGAAAATTTTTACCCCTTTTGTGGCCCCCTCTCCGTCATCAATAAGCAGTTTTGCAAGGCTTCCCATAACATGCTCCAGGGCGATTATAAAGTCAGAGATTTCATTTTCATTACTGAAACAGTTTTCCGAGGCAGGGGAAAGGATTATTGCTGTGTCATTGGTTGACATATCTCCATCTATGGTGATCGCATTGAAGGTCTTTTTCACCAGTTTTCTGAAAGCAGCATCCAGAATTTTTTTGTCAATAGAGGCATCTGTAACTATAAATGATAGCAGGGTGGCCATATTGGGGGCGATCATCCCGGACCCTTTCGCCACGCCGGCAACCACGTATTCCTCCCCGTTTATTTCAAATGAAGCAGCAGCCTGTTTTGGGAATGTATCAGTGGTCATTATGGCTTCGGCGATTGTCGCGCCATTTTCCCGGGTAAGGGAGCCTGTGAGTTCATCATGGGCGGAGAGCATTTTGTCTGCCGGAAGCTGGCGCCCTATTATGCCTGTTGAGGCCATCAGTATGCTTTCAGGTGTTGTTCCGAGTTTTTCTGCGATATCCGATGTAAGATTTATTGTGTTATTATATCCTTCATCACCCGTGCATGCATTTGCATTTGTCGAGTTTATCAGGATTGCCCTGATCTTGCCGTTTATCCTCTCTCTGCATATTTTTACCGGCGCTGCTGATATTTTGTTAATTGTAAATACTCCTGATGCGTTACACGGTGTATCGCTTACAATTAAAGAGTAGTCTATTTTATCTTTATATCTTATGCCGCATTTGATAGAGGAGTATCTGTACCCCTTAACATTTTCAAGTCCGCCGGAAAGTTCTTTCATAATGTTCTCCACAAAGTAGTTATACAAATAATGCTTGCTAAAAGTCCCCTTATGTACGAAATATATAATAATATATTGCAAAATAGTTAAAAGCTCCCTGCAGTTTTATAGACAGGGTACGAAATAATGTTATATTAAAGAAAATGAGGAAATAGTATCTAAAAATCAGCATAAATGCATCTTTAAAAGAGATCTTTTTGTTGAATTTCATGCAAGAATAAATTATCATTATAAACGATTTTATTATTAATGTTCAGTGATAAAAAAAAATATTGAAAAAAATATATAATAAAAATAGAGTAAGAAGATAACATAAATGGACAGGTTCAGGTATATATCGGAAGTGGAAGTAAATCAGAAAGGTAAGGTCGTTGTGATAACTCTGCCGAAATATTTTTATATAGGGAATATTGTTGAGGTGGAGCAGAACTGGGATATTATTGTAAAAAAAGAACCTTCCGTAATCGGGTTTGACTGCGAAAAGCTGGAATTTATCGATTCATCCGCCATTGGTACTCTTGTGAAATTTTTTAACAGCTCTGTTAAAAACAATATAGAGATGTATGTATTCGGATTAAAAAGTGAACTTGTTAAGATTTTCGACACAACAAAGATCAACAGGGTCATGTCTGTCATTAAAAAATCTGAGTTTGAAGAGCGTTTTCTGAGCTGATTTTAACCGGAATATCTTAATTTTAGAATGAAATAATGAAAAAATATCTGCCGGTATTTTTATTACTCTCTTTTTTTGCTACATCCTGTGCTACTTATCAGAGATCTTCAGCATCTTATCTTCTTCACGGGCCTAAACGTTATTCAATTGTTAAAACCGCAAGGAAATATATAGGGGTAAAATATAAGTTCGGAGGGGAGTCCCCCGCAGGTTTTGACTGTTCAGGATATTCGCGTTATGTTTATAAAAAAAACGGGCTTCTGCTTCCGCATTCCGCCCAGCAGCAGTATGCCAGGGGTAAACGTATAGGTATAAGGAAGGCGCGACCGGGAGATCTGGTTTTTTTCAGGATTTCCGGATGGAAAATTTCTCATGTGGGGATTTATATGGGTGACTATACCTTCCTGCATGCGCCGCGAAGGGGGAAAAGAGTCAGTTATGAGGACATAAGAAAGAATTACTGGCGTAAAAGATATGCCGGTACTGTAACCTATTTCTGATCATCACCTGTCCCGTCTTCCCCGCTGAATTTCCATTTTTTCCATTTATCTTCTTCTTTGTCCTCTTTACCGCAACCTTTTCCGGAATTTTTTCCGCATGATTCGAAGTGACTTCCGTTACTCTCCTCCTGCCCTCCGTCAGAAGAACCGTTATTTTCAGCAGCCGTACCCGGCAGCGGAAGAAATATTAATGAAATTATAATTAAAAAAGAAGAAATTTTTATCATAGCTCTGATTTATATCCTCCATATATTACAGTCTCTGAAATCGGTTGTTTGTTAAAATCTATTATTAAAATATCTGCATTGATCCAGAAAATCTGTTTAATTGCAAGAAATATGATTCTTTTCTTTCGTATTAATAGCGCATTTTTACCTGAAATAAACCTGAGATTAAAGTTTAATTTAGTTGATATTTGCGCCGGCAGGTGAGATTAAATGTATCGGTTTTTATCTATATTGGCCGTGGCGGTAAACATGAAAAAAATGATTGTTGCTTTATTACTGGTTTTTTTCCCCTTCGCGGAATTTTCATGGGGGGATGTCTGTGGAGATTTAACTGATGATGTTATAAAAAAACAGCTGGATGTTGAAGAGTTCCGGGTCGTTTCAAAACGTGAAGTTAACGGCGTCTGTGAGCTGATTATTACTATAAACAGCAGGCTTATACCGTTTTACGGCAACAGAAAGTATCTAGTTTCAGGCGAAATGTATGTTAATGGTGTTTCCCTTACGCGAAATGCGATTTATAATATCATTAAAACCCGGATTGTCTCTTCCCTGGGAGAGGTCAACAGGTGTGTTGTTTTCTCTTATAACCCTCCTGAAATAAGAATGGATACCACTCTCTATATGTTTACCGATCCCCTGTGCCCCTTTTGCAATAAGATAAGCGGTGAGATCAGGGAACTTTCTGACAGGCTCGGTTTTAAAGTCAAAGTCCTGCTTTTGAATGTGCATGGAGAGCGGGGCAGGGTGAAATGTATAGAGGCTATATGCCGGAATTCGGCTGACCCATCTTTTAATTTTATCGAATATAACAGGCCCGGGTGGAAAAAAAAGTCTGCTGAAACTGGTTTTCTCTGTAAGGAGGGGGGAAACCTTCTTGACAGGATAGACCTTCTTTCGGAAAAAATAGGTATAGATTCCGTGCCGTTTTTTTTCGTAGATGACGGCAGGCATGTAAGCGGTGCTTCCATAGAGGAAGTCAGGCTGCTTTTTAATGACAAAAGAAAGTGACAGAGGTTCTTTTTTGTAATAAAAAAAGGCTTTTTGTAACATCTATGCATTAGTTCTTGACAGATAAATAATTGTTTATTTATATAAACATGTTAATAAATTCGGAGATTTATGCGGATTGGAATTTACCCTGGATCATTTGATCCTTTAACATATGGACATCTCGATATAATCGAGAGAGCAACAAAAATTTGCGACAGATTGATAGTGGGAATACTCGTAAATAGTGCTAAAAAGTCTTTGTTTGACCTTGAAGAAAGGGTGGAGATATTGAGGCACTGTTGTGGAGAGTATGATAAAAACATTGAAGTTGTATCGTTTGATGGCCTCCTGGTTGATTATTGCAGGGAGAACAATATATCCTGCATTGTAAGGGGGTTAAGGGCTGTAAGTGATTTTGAATATGAAATCACTCTGGCATCTATAAACAGAAGGCTCTCATCAAGCGTTGAAACGATCTTTCTAATGGCAAGGGATGAAAATCTCTTTGTCTCATCCAGCCTTGTTAAGGAAGTGGCAATGTATAATGGCGATCTATCAACTCTTGTCCCTCCGTATGTGGCAGAAAAAATCCAACATAAATTCTCCTCTTAAAACGCGCTGAAGCTCTGCAGTTCTGCCCCAATCTGTTTCAGTGCGGGAATAGAAATATTCCAGGTCAATTATTAACAATGTTTTGATTCTGTTGAAAATAGTTGGTAAGGGAGGTTTAATATGTTAACCATTATTTTAGTTATAGCTCTCCCTGTCACCGGATTCCTGGGATATGCACTACGTGCTTATTTCGGCAAAATTAAACTGAATTCGGCTGAGGCCAGATCTCACAGGATAATCCAGGACGCACTTAAAGAAGCTGAAAATAAAAGAAAAGAATTACTTCTTGAAGCAAAGGATCAACTTCTGAAAGAGAAGAACCTTCTGGAAAAAGAGATGAGAGAGAGGCGGCAGGAGCTTCAGTCAGTTGAAAAAAGACTTATCCAGAAAGAAGAGACAATAGATACAAGAATTGAAGAGATTCAGAAACAGGAAAAAGTTCTCGACGTAAGGGATCAGGATACAAAAGAGAGAGAAGAGGAACTCAAAAAAGAGTTCGAAAAGCACAGACAGGAACTTGAAAAAATTGCAGGAATGAGTTCAGAAGATGCGAAGGGCATTCTTCTGAAAAAGGTTGAAAATGAAACAAGATTCGATATTGCCAGGCTGATAAACAAGATCGAGGAGGAGGCCAGGAGGACAGCAGACAAGAAGGCGAAGGATATAATAGTTGCTTCACTTCAAAGAAATGCATCTGAGTATACTTCCGAAAATACTGTAACAACAGTTTCCCTTCCGTCAGATGAGATGAAGGGGAGGATTATCGGCCGCGAAGGGAGAAACATCAGGACACTGGAGAACCTCACCGGCGTGGATATGATTATTGATGATACGCCCGAGGTCGTAGTAATTTCAGGGTTCGACCCGGTCAGGAGGGAGATCGCGAGACTTTCACTTGAACGGCTCATCCAGAACGGCAGGATTCACCCTGCGCGCATAGAAGAGGTTGTTGAGAAGATCACAAAGGAGATCGAGGAGACAATGCTGGAGGAGGGTGAAAAGGCCGCTTATAATCTCGGCATACCGGGGCTTCACAGGGACGCCCTCTATAACATCGGTAAACTCAAGTTCAGGACAAGTTACGGGCAGGACGTTCTTGCCCACAGTATAGAGGTGGCAAATCTCGCAGGTATTATGGCAGGTGAACTGGGGCTTGATGTTCAGCTTGCTAAAAGAGCGGGGCTTCTCCACGATATAGGAAAGGGAAGCATCGTTGAAGGTGAGGGCGCTCACGCTATCGTGGGAGCCGAGATGGCGAAGAAGTTCGGTGAAACGGATAAGTGTATAAATATTATCGCGTCACACCACAACGACAGGGAGCAGGAATCCTTTGAAGCAGTTCTTGTTCAGGTGGCTGATGCCATTTCAGCTTCAAGGCCCGGTGCCAGGAGGGAATCTCTTGACACTTATCTTAAGAGGCTTGAAAATCTTGAGAAAATCGCTTCTGATTTCAAGGGTGTTGAAAAGACCTTCGCAATACAGGCCGGACGTGAACTCAGGGTCATGGTGGACAACTCCATCGTCACTGACGAAAAAGCTGAGGCAATGGCAAGGGATATTGCCCAGAGGATTGAATCTGAGCTTAAATATCCAGGTATTGTAAGGGTAACTGTTATAAGGGAAACACGTATAATTGATTACGCACGTTAATTAAGGCCTTATTTTAAAGGAAAAAGGGCTGCCCAACGGCATCCCTTTTTTTTTCATGAAAAGTAATCGACAGATCATGGAAGTAAAGAGTAGAGGTCAATAAAGGATATAAAGATGAAAGAAGTCAAAATACTCGCAATAGGTGATATAGTAGGGAAGGCCGGGAGAAGAGTTCTTGGCAATAAACTGCAGACCATTGTTGAGAGGGAGAGAATAGACTTTGTCATAGCCAACGGGGAAAACTCCGCGGGCGGGCTTTCCATGACGCCGGACATAACCCGTGAGATATTCTCATACGGGGTGGACGTGATTACCTCCGGAAATCACGTCTGGGGGAATCACGACATTTTACAGATTATTGACAGCGAACCTTACCTGATACGCCCTGCGAATTATCCTCCTGATGTGCCGGGAAAGGGATATTGCATGAAGAGCTTCAAGGGCATTAATATTTGCGTGATAAACCTCATGGGGAGAGTGATGATGAATCCCATGGACTGTCCTTTCAGAAAATTTGATGAAATATATAAAGTCGTAAAGGATGAGGCTGACATAATTATTGTGGATTTTCATGCGGAGACTACTTCGGAAAAACAGGCTTTCGGTTGGTATGTTGACGGAAGGGCCTCTGCTGTTTTCGGCACGCACACCCATGTGCAGACTGCTGATGAAAGGGTACTGCATCACGGGACAGGTTATATCTCGGATATAGGGATGACCGGTGCCCTGGATTCTGTCATAGGAATGGTCAAGGAGCGCTCAATAAGGTTTTTCCTTACCCAGACAAGGGTGAAGTTTGAGCCCGCGGACGGGAACCCCTGGCTGAACGGGATTATATTCAAGATAACAGATTCAGGTCAGACAACATTCCTGAGCAGAGTGCAGGAAAAGGGCTAACCGAGCCCTTTAAGTTCATCAGGTGTGAACCTGTACTCTTTAAGACAGAAGGTGCAGGTCACTGTTGCCCCTCCGTCTTTTTCAATCATTTCCTGTATATCTTTTTTATCCAGGGTCTTCATGAGGTTAAGCAGCATGTCATGGCTGCACCTGCATTTATGCGCAAGAGGTGTTGCGCTCATGATTTCAATGTCGCTGTTGTTAAAGAGCTCTTTCACTATTTCATAGATGTTTTCGCCTGCCTCTAACCTGTCTCCAAGGTTTCCCCTCATGTTCCTTACTTTCTCCTCCATCATGTCTATCACTGACTGCTCGGTGTCAGGGAATGTCTGTATCAGTATGCCGCCGGATGATTTTATCTCTCCGTCATTATCGAGGTTGAGGCCTATTATTACAGCTGATGGGACCTGCTCAGAAGTAACAAGGTAGTAAGCAAGATCTTCAGCCACTTCACCGTAAAGAATTGGGGTCAGGCTGTTGTAAGGCTCCTTCATGCCGATGTCCTTTATTACCGTGATAAGCCCGGCGCCTATAGCTTTTGAAAAACTTATCCGCCCAATAGGATCTGTAACATCTACTGAGGGGTTAGCGACGTATCCCCTGAGGTTTCCGCAAGCATCAGCCTGTACGTGGACCTCTTTCAGCGGACCTTCCCCTGAGAATTTCAGAAGTATGCTCTGGCCTGTCTCAGGTTTAAGTGTCGCGCTGAGAAGCGCTGCAGCTGTTATTGTGCGGCCCAGCGCTACGGTGGCGTTAGGTGTGGTTTTGTGCGTCTTTGTTATTTCAGCCGCTGTTTCAGGTGATGTTACAGTGTACGCGCGGAGCTTGAGGTCCGCACAGTATATTCTCGATATCATGTCCATATAATTTCCTCTTTCAATAACTCTGTTCAGTGCCGAAGGCCCCTCTCCCTTCAATGGGTACGAACCTGTATCCGCTGTACTCCCTTCTCAGAGCCTTTACGACGCTTTCAGCTGTTTCAAGTTTCGTCTTTACACCTTTTCCTATATAGTTGGAGCCTGCGTCAACATAGAATATTACTCCCCCGGGATTTTTTTCAGCTTTTATATGCCCTCCATGGGTGGGCTTGAAGTTGAAACTTTCGCTTTTTAAAACGAAATGTGTCTCTTCATGTGGTTTTGTCCCTATGGAGTAGAATTTCGGGTCGTATGTTGATGTTGAGGGGACCATTGCTATATAGGTCATATGCTCTCCCGGTTTCAGGGTTTTAAGGTGCTCCCTGAACTTTTCCTTTCTCAGGGCATCGGGGTTGACCTGTTCCCTGAACCTGCCGATCTTCAGTTTCTGCTGCATCGGTATAAAAAGCGTGTTAAGTGAATCCGTTTTTTTCAGGTAAAGAATGTATTCAGGCGTGAATGATGTTTTCATGAATTCCGCCATAGGTTTCTGCATGCCGGGGTTTTTCCCGTAAAGGGCCCATGACTGCAGTATATCCAGGGCTGCCCGTGAGTCGGGGCCCTGGCTGAAACCTCCGGTGTAATAGTACAATGAATCTGTTTTATCGGGCCGGATGATCCCGGCATCCGCAAGGTATGATGAATCAGCAAGGTCTATGACGTTGACAAGTATATATCCACCTGATTCATCCTCACCTGTAAAAAATCCCTGCTGGTCTTTTCCGGAATTGATTCTTCGTATAACGCTTCTGGCAGGGATTTCTTCTCCGGGGGCCGCCTTTTTAAGTACCCCTTTTTCTATGAGAAATTCTATCTCTTCATTCATTTTATGAAATCCAGTTTATCTTCAGTGTTTATAGTGAGGGAAAACATCTCTTCTGTTATCCCTTCAATTGTGTTCCGCACGATAAGATTATCGTGATGTGACTGTCTGAGAAAGCCCTCTTCAAGCATTGTTTCCAGCTGCCTGAGCAGCGGGGAATAGTATTCTTTAATGTTGAGGACACAGACCGGTTTTGTAAGGTATCCCAGCTGAACCCAGGTGAAAACCTCGAGAAGTTCCTCCAGTGAGCCTATACCCCCGGGAAGGCATATAAATCCGTCAGAGAGCCGGTACATCATAGATTTTCTTTCATGCATGTCGTTAACAACAAAGAGTTCACTTATATGTTTGTGAGGGACTTTCTGGTAGAGCATTTCCGGGATTACTCCTGTTACATGCCCCCCTTTTTCCATTACCGTGGATGAAATTATTCCCATGAGGCCCACATCTCCCCCTCCGTAAACAAGGCCTATTCCCCTGTCAGCTAAATAGCTGCCCAGTTTTTCGGCATATTCACTGTATACAGGGCTGTTCCCTTTGCTTGAACCGCAGAAAACGCATATTTTTTTCATAATTCTGTTCAATCCAGGTTTTATTTTATCATACAGGAAAAAATTAAAGGAAGCAAATGACAATTATTTTTTATTCGGTCGGAGAGTATTGTTTTAACGTTATAGTAAGTTTTCGCGGGTTAATGAGCTCTGAAGAGTCTGTTTTTCACAGTGATTGTCCTGCAGCGGCGCGTCAGGGAGCGAAACGTTACCCCGCAGTGCGCGAGGAGTAGAAGTTGAGAGCCCGACCTGAGCGGATTGATGGGGTCAGAGCCCCGGATCGGCAGGTAGGACGTAAAGACAGGTGTTATGCCTGTCTTTTTTTTATTATTTATACATTCGGAGCTGATAATTAGCGAAGGGGACGCCATAGATAGTCTGGAAAATTGCCGGGGTGAAATTAAAATACAGTCCCGGGTTAAAAATAATCATCAACAAATTCAGGAAGGAAGCGGTACCGGTTTGCATTCATGAACTTGTAGATATAAAAAGGGGATTCAGGTTTTCCGTTTACCCTGTATTCAATGAGCCTGCATTCCCCGTTTTCACGATCATAGCTGAAGCTCAATAAAAACTGCATGCTTTTTCTTGTGATCTTTACCGATACCACGTGGCAGTCACCGGTATTGATCGCTTTTTTTTCTGACCATTCAGTATTTCCGCTGCTTCCGCTTAATCCGTTTACTATCCGTTTTACAGGTATGTCATTCCCGAGCAGATTGACTTTACTCCATTTTACCCTGTCAACAGGGGAACAGGATGTGAAAATTAAAGCTGTAATCGCCATGGACTGTAAAATTATATGTCTGGTTTTAATGGTGATTCTCCTCTGAAGTTTTGAAACAATATAAAAATATATGTCTGCCTGTCAAAATAAATATATTTTGTGGATGATGCCGGCATAAAATTCAAAAAACTAACTATTTAGTTAATTTTTTGAATTAATTATTGACTTTCCGGGTGTATTTAACTATTTGTTAACTAAATAGTTAGTTTAAATAACTGTTTAGTTTTAGTGTAATGAAACGCTTCAGGGAGATAATATATGGTTAAAAAGAAGGACGGATCTACAGAGGAGAAAATTCTCGATGCTGCGATTGAGGAGTTTGCTGAACTGGGGTACGCTGGAGCAAGGGTGGACAACATTGCCGCCAGGGGTGAAATAAACAAGGCTATGATATACTATTATTTCAAGAGCAAAGAGAAGCTCTACGAAAGAATACTCACTGATATTACCACAGGTATCTACAATCAGATCAGGGAAGCCTCTGTAAATGGTGAAGAACCCCTGGAACAGTTTTATTCTATAATAAACAGGTATATAGATCTGCTGAGCCGCATAGACAGAAGGATTCCCAGGATAATGATGAGGGAAATTGCAAGCGGCGGGGACTTCTTCAGAAAGATCGCTGTGCCGAACCTTGTTGTCCCTATCATGACGCTCATTGAGCCGATTTTACGTGAAGGTATGCAGAGAGGGGATATAAAGGAACTCAACCCCTACATGACCCTTCTCCAGATTATAGGGGGGATTGTCTTTTTTAACATTATACGCATACCCCTTGAAGGTTCTCAGCTTGAGGAGGTTGTCTTCACAGGGGATTTTCTGGAGGAGTTCAGGAGGAACCTGCTGACAATTATCGGCAGCGGCATTGAGCCGGGGGGAGGTGAGTGATGAACAGTTCTTTAAGGAATTTTATCTTCAGGATCGCGCTTATCTATACAGCGGTCATGGTCCTGGTTTCACATCTCGGTGCTGAACCTCTTCCCCTGTCAATAGATGATGCTGTGAAGATTGCCCTTGCCGGTAATCATGACTACAGGATTGCTGAACTGCAGGCGCGTGAGGCTGAGGAGAGGGTCAACGGTGTTTGGGGTCAGCTTATGCCTGTGCTTGAATCTGAAGCTTCTCTTTTAAGGCAGTATGCTGAAAACGGTACAATGAGCCTTTCTGACGGGCAGGCTGATATTAAATTTATACAGATGAAGTTCGGGATTAATCCCGGGGTTTTCTATAATTCACTTCAGGCCTCGAAAAAGTCTTGGTCACTCTCAAAGGAGGAGCTCCGGAGGATAAAGAGTGATGTTGAATACAATGTGATTAAAAGCTACTTTGATCTTCTTCTGGCCGGTGAGATTATAGGCCTCAGGGAGGATTCAATGCAGGTGCTCAGGGCCAACCTGAAGGATGTGAAGAACATGTACAACACAGGTACTGTACCGAAGTTCGAGATGCTGCAGGCGCAGGTGCAGCTGATGAACCAGGAGCCTGAACTTTTCAGCGCAGAGAGCGGAAGCAGGGTCGCACTTGAGATGTTCAACCATAACCTGGGGTCTGCAAGAAACTCATACACTGTAAAAAAAGAGGTTCTGAAAGGGGAGGTCAAACCTGTTATCTGCAGTGATACTGACAGAAAGATTGAAATGCTGGTTTCAGTGGCGTTGAAAAACAGGCCCGAGGTCATCCAGATTAAAAAGAAAATTGAGATAGCGGAACATTCGGAAGAGGTCTATTCTTCCTATTACCTGTGGCCCAGTTTCTCTGTGGGGGGATATTACGGCATGACCAAACTCGCGCCGAATGAAATTGACGCCACGATTTCAACTCCCCTGGGGCCTGCGACCCCTGACTTTTCAGGCATTTCCGGTGACGACGCATGGCAGAATACATGGCAGGTGAGGGTCGCTGCAACGTACAGGTGGGGGGCGCTGTTTCCCGCTGAGAGTGTCAGGGCCAGGGAACGGGAGGAGAGGCTTAAGGCAAAAGAGGGGGAGGAGGAATTTCGCAGGCTTAAAAGTGCGATTTCGGTGAGCATTAACTCCTCCTACTCAAAACTTCTCACCGCGTGCATGACTATTAAATCCCAGAAGGAGAATGTTAAAACAGCAGAAGAGGGGCTGCGCATAGCAAGGGAGAGCTACAGGGCAGGTGTGATCAAAAATTCAGAGCTTCTTGCATCGGAGCTTGCCCTTACATCGGCAAAGACATCTTACATAAACGCGTTATATTCATATTACGTGGCAATGGCTGAGCTTAAAAAAGAGACCGGAATTGAAGATGAGAATATTATCCTGGAGGATTGCAGATGAAAAACAAGAAAATAATACCAGTTGCAGTTGTTGTTGCCGTGGTTGCGGCAGCCACTCTTTACTTTGAAATATTCAGGCATATCGAGAGTAACGGGACGGTCATAAGCGGAAGCGGAACAATAGAGGTAACAGAGATTGATATTAGCTCGAAAATTTCAGGCAGGGTGGCTGAGATTCCAAGGGGGGAGGGAGCTGAAGTTAAAAAAGGTGAACTCCTGGTGAAACTTCAGTATGACGAACTTTCAGCTCAGAGGGTCTCGGCTGTGGCAAACTTCAGGAACGCGGAAAAAAATTACAAACGGATCAGCAGACTTTACAGGACTGGTTCCGTTTCCAGGCGTGACCTTGATAACGCCGAGGCCGCGTACAAGGTGGCGAAGGCCGCCATGGATAATGTTGATGCTGCCATAGATTACGCGGTGATATATTCCCCCATAGACGGCATCGTGCTTGATACTATACTTGAACCGGGCGAGATGGCTTTCCCCGGCACACCTGTACTGACCGTGGCCGATATTTCAAAACCCTGGATGTACCTCTACGTGAATGAAAAGAAACTCGGTTATGTGAAGATCGGACAGAAGGTCAATGTAATGATAGACTCGTTCCCTGACAGGGTATTTAAAGGGGCGGTCGTTTCTATATCAAATAAAGCCGAGTTTACACCAAAGACCATCCAGACAAAGGAGGAGAGGGTCAAACTCGTTTTCGCGGTCAAGGTGGCCATTGAGAACAATGATATGATACTTAAACCGGGGATGCCTGCTGACGCTGATATTCTGCTTGAAGGTGAACCTGAGTGATTACCGTTAACTCTCTCACGAAAAATTTCGGCGGGAACAGGGCCGTGGATTCCCTTGATTTTGAGGTGAGGAAGGGGGAGATTTTCGGTATAGTGGGGCCTGACGGGGCGGGGAAGAGCACCCTTCTCAGGATGATTGCCGGTATCATGCTCCCCTCCTCCGGGAGTATTATTGTTAACGGAATGGATGTTTTAAAGGAGAGGGCAGTAATTAAGGAGAACCTTGCTTACATGCCGCAAAAGTTCGGGCTCTACGAGGACCTCACAGTTGAGGAGAATATACGTTTTTTCGGCAGGCTCTTCGGGGTCCCGGGAAAGATGATAGAAAAAAGGGTCCCCAGGCTCTATGAGTTCAGCAGGCTCGGGCCCTTTAAGGAGCGGCTGGCGGGCAATCTTTCCGGCGGGATGAAACAGAAGCTGGGCCTTGCCTGCTGCCTGATACACAGCCCTGGACTGATACTGCTTGATGAGCCGACTAACGGTGTTGACCCTGTATCAAGGAGGGAGTTCTGGAAGATCTTATATGATCTCCTTTCAGAGGGGGTTACCATCGTGGTGAGCACCGCCTACCTCGATGAGGCGGAAAGGTGCAACAGGGTGGCGCTTATGCATGAAGGGAAATTTATAAGGCTGGGCACACCTGCAGATGTCAAGAAATCGGTACCCGGCTTTCTGATTGAGATAGAGGCCGGTAATGTGTGGAAGGCTGAAGAGGCGCTCCGGAAAAGCGGCAGGTTCCCTGATATAATAAGGGAGAGTAATACGATTAAGGTTTTTATCCACGACAGGAAAGGTGACACTGAAAGGATAAAAAAAATACTCTCACGCGGGGGCGCCGGGAAGATATCAATGAGAGAAAAAACACCGAATCTTGAAAACTGTTTCATGGAGATAGTAATGAAAGGTGATAAGCAATGAAAGTACCGGCCCCGATTATACGTCTTTTTGCCATTGCGGACAAGGAGTGGCTCCAGATCAGGAGGGACAAAAGAAGCCTTATACTGTCACTTATTACGCCTGTTATGCTTATTCTCCTTTTCGGCTTTGCCCTTACAATGGATGTGAAGCATGTTAAGACAGTTGTGTATGACCAGAACAGGAGCAGCCTGTCGCGCGGTTTTATAGAGAAATTCAGCCACACGGAGTATATAGACATAGTCGCTTTCGTGGAAAATTATGACACAGTGGACAGCTATATAGATTCAGGGGACGCGATTATGGCGGTTGTCATACCTGTTGATTTTGACAGAACTATGAAGGCCGGAAAGAAAACAGCTGTGCAGCTCATGGTGGACGGATCTGATTCAACCTCCGCGACTGTTGCAACAGGCTACATAAGCGCGATTGTTGCGACATACAATATGGAAATGAGGATATCGGAGATTAAAAAGGCCGGTTTTTCCGAAATGTCCCCTCCCGTTGATATAAGGAGCAGGATATGGTACAATCCTGAACTTGAAAGCAAGAATTTCATAATACCCGGCCTGATTGTTCTCATACTTGCCATAATATCCGCCATGATTGCCTCGCTCACCATTTCCCGTGAATGGGAGAGGGGCACAATGGAAACGCTGATTACCACTCCTGTCAGGGGGTGGGAACTTATCTTCGGTAAACTTATACCGTATCTCTTTATCGGGCTTTTCGACGTAACCATGGCCGCCTGCGCAGGTTATTTCGTGTTTGATGTTCCTATAAGGGGGAGTTTCGTTGAGTTTTATCTCATGGCGCTCCTTTTTCTCTGCGGTACAACGGGGCTCGGTATTCTTATATCGGCGGCGACAAGGGTACAGGTCTTTTCCGTTCAGCTTGCAATGGTATCAACATATCTGCCTTCGTTCATCCTGTCAGGTTTTGTATTCCCTATTAATAATATGCCTTTAATAGTTCAGGGTATTACCTACATTATACCGGCAAAATATCTGATTGTGATTATTAAGGGGATTGCCCTTAAGGGGATAGGTATAGCCCTGCTGTGGACGCAGGTGGTTTTCCTGTTTATATACGCATCAGTTGTACTGACTGTAGCTGTTAAGAAAATGAGCCTTGTACTGCCGGAGGATTGAGGTAACACTATGTTTAAAACACCGTTAAGGCGAAATATACTGAGAAGCTTTATAGCGAAGGAGTTCAGGCAGATCCTGCGGGACTACAGGATGAGGGCCATGCTTTTCGGGACCCCGGTGATAATGCTCCTTATTTTCGGTTATGCCGTGAATACTGACGTGGTTAAAATCAGGACTGCCGTACTCGACAGCAGCAGGAGTTATGACAGCAGGAATTTTATTCAGAAATTTACCGGCAGCGGATATTTTGTTCTGCAGGATTACGTTGAATCCCCTGAAAAGGGGGCGGAACTTCTTGACAGGGGTGAAATTGATCTCTTTATAAATATACCTTACGATTTCTCCAGGGGCCTCAGGAAGGGGAGGACAGCTGAAGTACAGATTATTGCAGACGGAAGTGATTCCATCAGGTCTTCCATTATCCTTACATACGTAAACCGGATTACCTATGATTTTTCTGAGAAATATCTCAGGGATAATGTAAGTGTGCTGATGCTTTCCCGCGGTACCGGGGGCTTGAAACTTATGCAGAGTGTGGACCTTCAGGAGAGGACTCTCTTTAACCCGGAACTTACAAGCAGGAATTTTTACCTGCCCGGCGTACTGGGGCTCCTGGTTGCCCTTATAACAATTATGATGACATCAATGTCCGTGGTCAGGGAGAGAGAGAGCGGAACAATTGAACAGATAATTGTATCACCTGTGAAACCTATGGAGTTCGTGGCAGGGAAGACCCTTCCCTTTGCCATCGTGGGATTTATAGATATAGTTGTAATTACACTTGTCACTATAGCATGGTTCAGGGTGCCGTTTAACGGAAGTTTTCTCTTTCTGCTTTTCTGCGGGCTTTTTTTCATTATCTGTACCCTGGCGCTTGGCCTCTATATATCAACCATTTCACAGACACAGCAGCAGGCCATGCTCTCAACATTTTTGTTCTTTCTCCCTTCGATCATGCTTTCAGGTTTTGTTTTCCCCATAGATGCAATGCCTCTTTTTTTTCAGGCGATTACCTTTCTTAATCCGATGAGGTATTTCATGACTATTATCAGAGGGATATTTCTGAAAGGGGTAGGGGCCTCCGTACTCTGGGGCAATCTCCTGGGGCTTGTGGTCCTGTCCGTGATACTTTTATCACTCAGCGTGAGGCGGGTGAACAGGAGGTTTGAATAATGGATATATCAGTTGAGGTAAAGGGACTGACCAAGATGTTCGGTGATTTTACCGCTGTGGATGATATAAGTTTTTCGGTTGAAAGCGGCGAGATCTTCGGATTCCTGGGGCCGAACGGTGCGGGTAAAAGCACAACCATAAGGATGCTTTGCGGGATACTGACGCCAACTGATGGGACAGGTACAGTTGCAGGTCACGATATTATTCTTGAACAGAACAGAATAAAGCACTCTATCGGTTACATGTCGCAGAAGTTTTCTCTTTACAATGAACTGACTGTTATTGAAAACCTTGAATTCTTCGGCAGTATATACGGACTAAGCGGTAACCGGCTCAGGGAGAGAATTGAATATGTCCTCGACATGGCGGAGATAGGAAGCAGGAAAAGGGAAAGAGCGGGGCTCCTTCCGGGAGGTATCAAACAGAGGCTTGCCCTGGGGAGCGCCATACTGCATGATCCGGGTATACTTTTCCTTGATGAACCGACATCCGGCGTGGACCCGATTATGAGGAGAAATTTCTGGGACCTGATTTACGATTTTTCACGGAGGGGCAAGACGATATTTGTTACAACCCACTATATGGATGAGGCTGAACACTGCGGCCGCATGGCACTGATAATTGCGGGAAAAATTATCGCCTACGGTTCACCCGCTGATCTTAAAAAAGAACTTCATCATGATGTCTATACACTGAAGGTGGAAAATTTTATCAGTGTCTTTGACACGGTTTCAGAACTCCCCTTTATTGATGAGGCAGCGATATTCGGAAGCGACATACACCTCCTCTGCGGCAGCGGGTTCGCGATGAAGAAAGAACTCTCCCGTGTTATGAAATCGGAAGGTATAAAAAATTTCAGGATTGAGAAGATTTCCCCTACCCTTGAGGATGTGTTTGTAACCCATGCAAGGAGACTGGGGGTGTAGCATTATGCGCCCAGTATTTTTTTCCCCTGCCTCTTCAGTATAAAGAATGTGAAGATGGTGGAGAGCAGATCTGCAGCTGGTATGGCTGCCCATACACCAATGAGACCGAATATCCCGGGCAGAAGCATTAGTGCCGGGATGAGAAATATTACCTGCCTTGAAAGTGTCAGTATTACAGATATTTTAGCCTTACCTATTGACTGGAACAGGTTTGAAGTTACAATCTGAAATCCCGCGAGGGGAAACATTATCATTACTGTTCTCATACCTGTAACAGAGAGTTCAATAAGTTCAGTGTTATCCGTGAAAGCCATGGCAATCTGCCTGGGCAGAAATTCGCCAAGCAGAAAACCTGTTGATGATACTATTGATGCGATAATCACCGTGTACCTGAAAACAAGTTTTACCCTGTCAAAGTGCAGAGCCCCGAAGTTGTAACCTGCAATGGGCTGCATCCCCTGTGTAAGTCCCAGTATTACCATAACAACAAACATCAGTATCGAGTTTATTATACCGTAAGCCCCAACAGCGTAGTCGCCGCCGTATATAACCAGTTTGCGGTTGATTATGATAACTATAAGGCAAACGCATACGTTAATAATAAAGGGGGACATGCCTATGGAAAAGATGTCACGTATGATGTCTCTTCTCAGGGAGAACCTTTCCATTTTGAAATGGAGGAAACTGCTTTTTTTCATGAAGTGAAGAATGACCATAATCAGTCCGGAGGTCTGGGCCAGAACTGTTGCAAGTGATGCCCCGCGGATGCCGAGTTTCAGGACAAATATGAAGATAGGGGCAAGTATTATATTTATACCCACAGTGATCAGCGTGATATTCATTGCTTTTCGAGGATAGCCCGAGGCCCTCATTACGTGATTAAGTCCCATGTAGGAATGTATGAAAACATTACCTATAAGTATTAATTGCATGAATTCTTTTGCAAATGGCAGAGTGGCTGCACTTGCCCCGAACATATATAAAACTTCGTCAAGGAAAATCAGCATTATTACCGAGTATGGTATACTGAGAAGAAGGTTCAGTATAACGGTGTTGCCCAGGATCAGGGCGGCCTCATCCTCCCGTTTCTCCCCCAGCCTTATTGAAACCATAGTAGAAGCTCCGGCACCTACAAGGGCGCCAAGGGCGATCCCCAGGTTCATAAGCGGCAGTGTAAGGGCAAGACCGGAGATAGCAAGGGCTCCAACTCCCTGGCCGATGAATATCCTGTCTATTATATTATAGAGGGACATCGCAGTCATGGCGACAATAGCGGGGAGTGAATACTCCAGAAGAAGTTTTCCTATATTAACATGCCCCAGGGAGTGGGGGGATTTGCTCTGATGCATAATTCTACCTTCCGGAGTCAATAGTTGGAATTACTTTTTTTAGAGCAAACCTTTTTTTAAAAGGTTAAAAATTTGTTTGTAAGCCTGAGATGAGTCTGATTTTTTTATTTTAGTGAATCAATGATACGCCTGGTTTTTTCAATAAGCCGGTCGTAATGGCTCCCCTTCCAGTAGATCCTTCCGCATGAGAGGCAGTGGTAAAATTCCCTGCACCATTCAAGTACCCCGGGAGGGATTTTTTTTTCCAGTTCCCTGAACCGGGGGGAGCTCAGGTCAAGGCCTTCAATAAAGCCGTTGCATTCAATGCATCGGGTAAAGGGTTTGGTGAGGCCTTCCAGCTGCAGCCTTTCTATTACCTCAATTATCTGTTCTTCCGGGTCGCGGCTCCGTACAATTATACCCCGTGACACTATTTTCCTCATCAGCAGCTGTCTGTCGCAGGTCAGGAGGATCCGGTTCTCCCGTTCTGAAATAGCTGCCAGAAGATCGTCATCCCTCCCTTCCTCATAATCTGTATCAAAACCGAGAAGCCGCATGCTCCTGGCGAGTTTCCGCAGATGAACATCAAGCACGAATTTTGTATCGCGGAGGGGGGATGGGCGCAGCCGCGTAACATCTGCAATGTCAATCGACTCGAATACAGGGTACACGCTTATCCTGTCAAGGTCCTCAATAATGTAACTGAAACCGACAGAAGATCCGTTCACGAGGATAAGATCCACCTCAACATGGGGGACTCCCATGCTTTCAATAAGGTCCTTGACGGACCTCCTCCCCTTAAAAGAAAGCTCAATATCCCGCTTCCTTAACTCCGGCTTCAGAAAATCGTTCAGCTCCTCATAGTAGCGTATTGTTATGTTGTACATGCCTTGATTATACCATATATGATAATATCAGTTTATTCCTGAAGAAATTTCAATATTTATTCAGTATTTATTCCTTAACTTATTTCAGGTAAAAAAATGCTCTATTACTCCCGCCGCCGAAGGCGGCGGGAGTATATAATTTTTACTTTTTTACATTAAAAATATATTCAGGAATTATTTCTGATTTTTATTATAAATTGCCTGGGATGTGGACATTTTATTGCAACTTTATCTCCGGCAGCCTGTTAGTATTTTGAGGAAGCGGTTTGCTGTAAGCCGTTAATTTATATTCAAAGTGAGGCTGCTATGCTGAGTTTCCTTCCCGGTAAAATGAAGGGGGTTATCCTGATAATCCTGTTTGCAATAAATACTGTCTTCTGGGTAACCCTGCTTCTTATTGTTTCGTTGTTCAGAATAGCTGTACCGCTTAAATTCTGGTACAGGTTTACATCACAAATATCAATTACCATTGCTGACAGCTGGATCACCTGTAATAATGCGGGACTGGCGTTAATGCATAAAATTGAATGGGACGTACAGAGTTCTGGTAAACTTGAAATGAACGAGTGGTATCTTGTTGTTTCAAACCATCAGTCGTGGGTGGATATTGTGATCCTCCAGAAAGTCCTGCTCGGGAAGATCCCTTTCCTGAAGTTTTTTTTGAAGAAAGAATTAATCTGGGTCCCTGTACTTGGACCCGCATGGTGGAGCCTTGAGTTCCCCTTTATGAAGAGATACCCGAAGGAACTTCTTAAGAAAAAACCCCACCTTAAAGGTAAGGATATAGAGGCGACCCGTAAGGCCTGTGAGAAGTATAAAACAATGCCTGTATCAGTAATGAACTTCATGGAAGGGACAAGGTTTACCCCGGGAAAACATAGGGCACAGAAATCACCGTATATAAATCTTCTTAAACCCAGGGCCGGGGGCATATCACTTGTAATGAAAACCATGGGGGAGCAGTTAAATAAAATAGCGGATGTAACCATATATTATCCCGAAGGGCCCGGGTCATTCTGGGATCTCCTGTGCGGTAATATTACAAAGATCACTGTCCGTATCAATGTTATTCCTGTTACAGATGAGATCAGGGGTGATTATGTAAATGACGAATTTTTTGTAAAAAAGTTCCAGGAGTGGCTTAACAGTTTCTGGAAAAGGAAGGATGATTTTATTGAGAATGAACTTAAGCCGGAAAGAAGTCAATCCCGCATAGCATGAACCTCGAAATGCAGTTTTCTGCAGTATTTTTTTAAAAAAGCGCGGAGATCAGGAAAAAACAGGTGACTTTGCCTGTTTATATGATTTAAATTTAATATAATATTATGAGTATTAAGGAGTTTAAAGCTATGCTGGAAACCGGAAAATTCAAAGCAGTCTATATTATGGCGATACTCGCTGTTGCTGTTCCGCTTTTAATATCAGTTTCAGGCTGTAAAACAAAAGCTGTTAAAAACGGGGGACTGAAGCAGTGTGATACCGATATTAAATCAAAATGTTCAGGGAAGTGTATAGACGGGACTGAACCAAGATACTATTTCGACAGCAGAAACCTCCAGTCTGTTATGGATGAGGTTGAAAAAAGAATCGCTTTCCTTAAAGCCCGTGGCCTTGGAGATCTTGATGATTATCCGGAGATAATGAATAACGAGAAGAAAAACTCGTCATTTGCCAAATATACACCTCCGGCATGTAACGGGTGTAAACCGACATTCATACTTCAGGGAAGAGAGGTGAAATGCGAGGAGTTTTACAGATACATTGAAACACTTAATGAGAGATGTGAAGGCTGCGTGGAAATAGTCCCTGACAAGCTGAAGAAGAATTAGATTTTTATAATATTCCGTATGCCCCGTATAATGAGATTTACAATGCTTCCATGCAGGTATATCGCGCCGTCGGGGCAGTATTCACTGCAGCAGTAGCAGCGGATACATTCATCATCCTTAATTTCGGGGAACCCGCTGTTCCCCTTTTTTATCGCGGATACGGCGCAGCCGTTTATGCAGTCACCGCATTTACTGCATTTTTTAAAATTTATACGCGGTTCAACAAACAGCTGATCGAACATATAATCATCAATTTTTTTTAATATTCCTGCGGATGGGGATTTGTCAGGGAGCTTTATATATCTGACCTGGGGTATATCCCCCTTTACCGGTATCTCTTCAGGGACAACAAACCCTCTTTTTATGCATTCCCTTACAGCCGGTACCCATTGCGGATCAAACCCCATTATCCTGCAGGCTGTTACGTCAAGGGCCGCCCCGTTTTCCGAGGTAAGTATCAGGCCTGTAAATTTAGGTCTGCCGTTTGCAGCAGGGCCGTCCACGTCAAGACCGTAGACTGCATCCATTATATTAAGGCCCGGATTCACTGACTCATAAACATCGGCAAGAGGTATACCCCAGAATTCCTGGTAATCGGGCCGGTCCTGGAAGAGTTTATGATAGAGCTGTTTTGTCCCTCCGGGAATACATCCGTAAGTGTTCTTTACTGCTCCGGTATACCTGGCAAGACGGTGTATCTTCATTTTCGGAATATTTACAACAAGGTCATGGCCGGAGAGGGCTTCTGTTATGTAAAACGGTTTGAGCTCTTTTCCTGTCTCTATCTTTTTCAGGCGGGTTGCTTCAAAGGGGAGGAGTTCAGCGCCGTATTTTTCCGCCACATCAGCTATCCCGCTTGTTATAAATCCCCTCCCTGTCCCTCCGCCCTGGTAGTATGACAGGGACTCGCCGATTGTTATGCGGCAGTCATGTTCCCTGAATATGCGGCATACTGCATCGACTACTTCAGGATGGGTTGTGGCACACTGTTCAGGCCTGTACTGCGCAAGTATGTTCGGTTTTAGCAGAACGGAGGAGCCGTCTTTTATCCTGAAATTTATATCATCCAGTGAATTCTTTACTGCCCTGAATACATCTTCAGGATTGTATGAGCCGCATTTCTGTATAGACACTGTTGCCTCTTTCATTCCATTTACACTCCTTCCCGCCCTGTATGATTTTGCGGGCCTGAAATATCCCCCTCTCTTCGCGGGAATGCCGCCCCTGCTGCTATGTAGAATAGTGCAGCAGTAATGAAAACGGCCCTGAATCCGTATGTTATTGCGAATATGGCAGCAGCGAGAATGCTGATTACCGAGAAGAATCCGTTTACTCCCCAGGCAAGGGGGAGGGAAGAGTTCTCATCCTTTTTTAAAACAGAGAGGCCCCTGGGGAAGGGGATGCCCATGAAAAATGCCAGTGGAGCGATAAGAGCTGTTACCATTAATATTTTAGCGCAGGCGGGGAGGAGTATGAAAAATGAAAAAAATCTGTCCAGGGTAAAGGTGTATAACAGGGTGATCGAAACTATTGCACCGATACATTTATAAATGCCTCTTCGTGAAGTGAAAACCCTGTCTGAGAAGAGGCTCCCCATGCCGCTGAAAACAAGGAGAGAGGAGATTATCACGCTGAGGGAATAAACAGGGCTCCCCAGGAAAAGGATCATCTTCTGTATAAGCGGCATCTCTATGAAGAAGAATCCCGCTGCAATAAGGGAAAAGTATGGTATAATCTTTCCCCCTTTTATCTTTTCTTTTTTCTTTATTTTAATCAGGGGGAACAGGATGGAGAGGAAACTGATAACTGTAACAGGTATCAGTATAATTGCCAGAAGCAGGTAGCCCCATTCTGTAACCGGCACCTGTGTCGGGCCGTATCTGATAATGTACTTCATGAAAGCCGGCTTGAAGTAGTTGTAAAAATAGGGCCTGTTGTCCACCGGCGCTGATATGTCCAGGTCATATGAATCTATAAATTTATCTCTTCCATCTGAAAGGAGGGAGGTAAATGATCTGTAGAGGATACTCCGCCCCTGCCTGATGTTAATGTCCGCTTCAGCGGAAGTCATGCCGGGATAATAGATTATATCGAAGAGCCTTTCAGCACAGAATTTTTTTGCAAACCTGATGTCAGCGGGGCTGAAGGGAGATTCGGATATCAGCAGCGTCATGGTCTGCACAGAGCGTATGGCCAGCATCCTCCTCCCCGGATCTGTCATCCCCATACTTCTCAAAGACTCAGCGGCTGTATTGAACATCTTCAGTGAATCTCTCGGAGGGGTCGTGATCCACCTTGTAACTGAAAGCAGGCCGCCGGGGGAGAGGCGGCCGTAAAAGTCACGAAATGATTCCACTGTATAGAGGTAGCTTTCGTTCAGTGCGTAAACTCCCGATGCGGCTGAATTGAAGGCGTCAAGTACGGGGATATCGATCAGGTCATATTTGTACGGGCTTCGTCTTGAGAAGCTCCTTCCTTCATCATTATACAGGGAGACTTTATTATCAAGATATATGTTTCCTGAAAATCGGGCCAGAGCTCCAGTCATCACCGATATTACACTGCTGTTTACCTCCACCGCATCAATGGAACTGAACCCGGCAGACAGCGCCCTGAGTAGCGGTTCCCCTCCGCCCGCGCCTATGATGAGGGCCCTCCCTGCCGCGGTCTCTTTTTTCATGCAGTATGGAAGCCATGACGCTGTGTGCCTGATAAAATCTATCCACCCCGGGTCTCCGCTGAAGGGGGTCACCGGGGATGGGGAGTCACCGTCGAAGTAGAGAATTTTCTGTACCGGCACTTCAGAGGGGGATATAATGCTGAGGCCGGAGGTGGAACGGAGCCCCTCCGACTCAACGATCTGCAGTACTGAGAGTGGAGAATATGCTTCACCTGTTATCTTTGCTCCGGGAAGGTTCAGGGCGCCGGAGATCGGTTTGTACTCCGATACTCTTCTGAAACCGGGTGCGGATGAAATGAGCCCTGATAAAATTACTGCAGCTGCCACAGGGACTATGAGCAGCATCTGTTTTCTGCCCCTGTAAAAGCAGGCCAGTATAACAGCCGGCACAAGCGATATAAATATGACTGCTGACATTATACTGTAAGGGTGCAGGTAATATGAAAGTGCAAGGGGTACCGCTCCGCCGACACCGGAGCCCAGGAGATTAATGCCGTAAGCAAGGGAGGGAGGTTCCCTTAAAAATGATATACAGATAACCGCGGAGCCTGCCAGGAAGGGGAGGCCCATAAGTGTAAAATATAGAAACATGTAGAATAACTGCACTGTGCTGAAGTTGATCCCGTAGGGATTTACAGGGAGCATGGCTGACAGGATAAAGCCCCCGGCCATGAACAGGGGGAAACAGAGGCTGATGGCGTACAGTGAGTGCCGGTAGTTTTTTTCTATTGTACCCTTGAGCAGGGTCACTGCAGTTCCCGCAGCGCCGGAACCGAGAAGCGCCATGGTGATGATAACAGGAGACAGGTTGTGCCATTGCGAGTATGAGAATACCCTTGTGAATATTATTTCGTAACCGAGAACAGCCGCTGAAGTGAAGAATACTACGCCGTAAACCATGCCTGCCGCCGGTGATCAGCTTTTAGAGCGGACAAGGGGCACGAAGCGTACCTCTGTAATCATCTCAACACTTACCCTGCCTGCTTCTGATTTTCTTATAAGGAGGAGGTGTTGTACCTTGAACGGGGGCCCCACAGGGATGCACATCCTCCCCCCTTTTTTAAGCTGGCTGACCAGATCAGGAGGTATGAACTCGGAGGCGCATGTTACTATGATCGCGTCATACGGGGCGTGCTCCCGCCATCCGTAATATCCGTCACCATGCCTTGTCTTTACGCCGTGGTACCCGGCACTTCCCAGGTTCCTGGCGGCCTGTTCGTGGAGCCCTTTTACTATCTCCACTGAGTAGACTTTCCCCGCGATCCGCGAAAGGACGGCAGCCTGGTAGCCTGAACCTGTTCCTACCTCCAGCACCTTTGAACTCCTGTCTATATCTATCAGTTCTGTCATCAGAGCTACTATATAGGGCTGGGAAATTGTCTGTCCGTAACTTATGGGGAGCGGTGTGTCCGCGTAGGCGGCCTCCCTGTATTCATCAGGCACAAAGATGTGGCGGGGTACTTCCCTCATGGCATCAAGGACTTTTTTCTCTTCTATACCCCTGAGTTCAATCTGATATGAAACCATCTCATTTCTTAGAGGAGTGTATCTGTCCTGTGTTTTATCTCTTTTTTCAGATACAGGTCCCTGGCCCTTTTTCTCTTCCGCAGGGGGAGGGGAGGGGTTTCCGCATCCTGAAATCATAAGAGCGGAAAACAGAATAAATATAATTGTCGTTTTTATTTTTTCCATAACCCGTACCCGTTATATTAAAGTTTAATAATAAAACGGGAAGATAACAAAAGATCGGGCCGGAAATATTATATTTCCTTTTTTCACTGAATATATGCCCGGGAAACAGTTCCGGCTCTTTTTTTACTCCATGATTTCATGGATTTTGCCCCCTTTTCCGGTTATTTTAGAACTGGAATATGGCAGTCCCCGGTTTTCCCGGGTAAATCAAATTTTTCGGGTATGCTGTGAAATGAAGATAAAATCTATAAGAAAATCTGTCAGCTTTAAGATAACCGCCCTTTATATATCCCTTGCTATAATAAATATGTCCTTCTTTACTATTATAATTTATGAAAACCAGATAGACCTTATTACTGAAAACACGAAGTACAGGATAACAGAACTTACTGACAATCTCATAAATACCCTGAACAGGTACAGCGCGGGATTTTCATCCAGGGATAAAAGCAGCCTCAAAAGGGGGGTGATGGCAAAGGAGGTTGCTGATATTATTAAGGAGATCACTGATGAATTCTGTATTTTCGCTGAAGATGGTGAAGTCATATACCGTTCGTGTGAATCTGTCAGTATAGGCCAGACTGACATCCTTAACGGGCTGAGGGCCGTGACTAACAGGGATTTTACAGGCAAACGTTTCTATTCAAAAGTTGATGAGGATAAGCTTGAAATATCTTTCTATATACCTTTCTCCATCCGGACAATGGAACGCTCCGTGCTTTTCATCAGGTTCAGCATGAATGAAATAAATGACAGGCTGTCGCAGCTTTACAGGATCATAGCTCTTATTTTATCTGCTATCGCGGTTTTTCACCTGCTGTTTGCTGTTCTGCTTTTCAGGATTTTTGTCAGGCCAATAACCCTCCTGCATGAAAAGAGCCTTGAGATCGAGGGGGGGAACCTTTCCGCCAGGGCGGAGATAGAAAGGGATGATGAAATAGGTGAACTGGCGCGGGCATTCAACAGGATGGCTGATGCTGTCCAGGACAAAATAGTCACTCTTGAATACCACCGGGAAATGATGGAACAGGAACTGGAGATGGCCTCGAAGGTGCAGGAGGTGATATTTCCCCACATAACAAACAACAGCAGGTTTAACTTTTCAATTTACAGCAGGGCGGCTGAAAGGGTCAGTGGTGATTACTATGATATATTTGACCTGGGGAACAACGCGTACGGTTTCCTGCTCGTTGACGTCCAGGGACACGGTGTTCCCGCCGCCATGGTCACCATGATAATCAAGGAGAAATTCAGGGAGTACACGAAGAGGTATGCCGACCCTGCCGAACTTTTCAGGTTTATAAACAGGGAGATAATATCGATACTCTCCGAGGTGGGTAAGGACGCGGCCCTCTATTTTACGGCCTTTTACCTGGTAATAGATTCTGATAATTATATACACTCGGTTGATGCCGGGCATCTGCGCCCCTTTCTCATAAGGAAGGAGGAGAATGAGCTGACGCTTCTTAAAAGCGGCGGGCTTCCGCTCGGTATTTCGGAGGATATGGAAGAACTATACGTTGCCCATAAGACCCGCATAAAAGCGGGGGATAAAATTGTTCTTTTCACTGACGGTATAATTGAAGCGAGGAACCCTGAAGGGATGGAATTCGGAATGGACCGGCTCATAGCGTGCATTAAGGCCGGTTACAAATATAACAGTGACGAGCTTATGAAATTTATTATGAGGGGCCTGGCGGGTTTCGCGAATCTGGACACCTTAAGGGATGATGCCACGGTTTTTATAGTGGAGCTGAAGTGACGGCCATGAAATTTCCAGGTTACCGAAAGGAGTTAATGCTGGCCGGTATTACGGCGCTTCTGGTGGGTGTTATTGCTGTTTTCAATGACGTGAATATACAGATAAGAATGAGGGAGATGAAGTTCTTTCTCCATGAAAGCAACAGGACGGATAACAGCATTGACCATATAGGTCTTGTGATGAAATACAGGCTGCACAGGGACATCTATGAAAACAGGATAACAACAGAGGAGATGAACCTGATCGAGGTAAGGGTCAACGCGATTCTTTCCGGAATGGAACTTGAGAAAAAGACCCTGGACGGCAGATACAGGTATGCCTCGGTCCCCGTGATTCATGTTATAAACTTTATCAGATACCTTATTGGCATGCCCCGTTTAAGGAGGGGCCGCATCAGTGATGAATCCGGGGATATAGATATCGCTTATTATTATGAAAGGAACAAACTGTATCACCGGGCCATAGAGGAGTATAACAGGATACTTGAAGGGGGAGTGGAGGACAGAACACTGAAGGCAGGTATTCTGCTGCACCTGGGTTACTGTTATTCAATCCTGGGGGATTTTGCAGACGCGAAGAAATTTTATATGTCCGTAATTAAAGATTACGGGGACATAAATGTCGCTGTTACGGCAGCATTGCTGCTCAGGTATATCGAAGGGTTCAGGTCTGAAATTGAAAAGGTGGTAAAGTACCGGGATTCGGTGGAAAAGGGGGAGAAGCTTTATAAGCTTATCGCGTACAGGGAGTCACTGGAGGTTCTTAACCGTGTGGAGAGATCTGTTTCCGCCGGGGAGAAATCAAAGATAAAATATTTCAAGGGAAGAACCCTTGAAGAACTGGGCGATGCGGATAAAGCCGTGGATATATACCAGGAAATAGTTATGGATGATACGAAATCTCCTTATGCCAGGGACGCGAACAGGAGGATATTTATAATGGGGGGGCTCGCAGCAGGAGGGGAGAAGATCCGCAACCTGGCGAGAAAAAACAACAGGCTTCTTGATGACAGCCTCTTCGAAAAGCTGGTTGACGAAAATATTAAATTTTCATCCTGGAACAGG
The DNA here is from genome assembly GCA_036745755.1 of Spirochaetota bacterium. Lineage (GTDB taxonomy): Bacteria > Spirochaetota > UBA4802 > UBA4802 > UBA5550 > UBA5550. Next base: position 75,323 of record DAIOFM010000008.1, read on the forward strand.
GATGAAACCGAGAACCGCCTGAAAGAGATTTTGCCTGATGAGCAGGGTGAGCAGAAAGCCGCCGGGACAGTGAGGGAGAAGAAGGTGGAGATGATGATCCGGAAGGTTGAGGAGAGAATTTCCGGGAAAGTCCAGACTCGTGAAGTGAGGAAAGTTGTGCCTGAAAAACGGATGGTCAGGATATATACAACTGACGGAAATATTTTTACAGGAATATTAATCAGCGATAGAGGAGGGGCGGTAGTTGTCAGGACATCTCTTGGTGATATCAGGATAGAAAAATCGAGAATATCCCGAAGGATAGACCTATGAATAGCGGGAAGTTATTAATACTGTGGAGTGCGCTGATAGCTGCCTCATTACTGCTGTTTTACGACAGGGGGTATGGTGATACGCTAATCCTTAAAAGCGGGACCCTTCTTGTAGGTAAAGTTAAAAGCAGTAATGATAAAAGCCTGGTTTTCAAGAACTATTACGGCGCCTTCAATGTTAATCGCAGCGATATAGATAAACTTTATATAACAAAAACTTACAGGGAGGACATCGCCCTGAGGAAGAGAATGGGGATGGATTTCAGCGAGGAGGATATAAAGCGGAATTACGAGGCAGGTGAGAAGAAACTTACGGTTCAGGAAGAGGCTAAACTTAAGGTGGCGGACAGTGACCGTAAGGATAAGGACGAGTCGCGCGGCGGTGGGAGAATTTTACTCGAAGGAGCATGGCTGTCAACCCAGGGTGACGTGAGTGATATCCTGCCGCAGGGGTATGGCAGTTTTCTTGCTTATGAACATGGTTTTGATTTCAGAAGTCACCTTGTCCCGGGCCTCAGGGTTGAGGGGGGGTATCTTTCATACAGTGAGGGAGAGGCGTCATTAAAGGGGTTTTCCGGATCTTTCGGGCCGGTATGGCTCTTTCCGGTGCCGGGGGGTAACCTGAGGTTTGCCATGCAGCCCGGGGCTTCGTCCCTTGATGTCGAAAACGGGGACCTTACAGCATCGACTTTTACCTTTACATTTCATTCCCTTTTCGGGTATGAATATACTTTTTCAAATGCTTCTTTGTTTATTAATGCCCACTATCTCTATCTATATGATAAGGATGTTTTTTTCAGCAGCGCGGGGATCTCTGCGGGTGTCTCATTTCAAATATGGTAGGCCAATGAATCATCAGGCGTCTCTCTGCTTATACCCTTTATTTAAAACTCTTAGCAAAAGACGGGGTAATTATGCTTTTTCAGTTATTTAAAAGAGGAGCGCTTGATAAGATAGTTGCACTTGTCGCGATTTTATCATTTTGTTATGGAGGGTGTGCTCCTTCCACGGTAAAGGATCTGTCAGCTGCCGGGAAGGGGATTAGCAGGCCAATCCCGGTCTACCTGGTTAACAGGGGGATACATACTGGCCTTGTAATCCCGGTAAACACTGTATCTGAAGAAAAAATTGCCACGATAATGTTCTTTAAAGATCAGGAGTATGTCGACTTCGGATGGGGAGATGAGGATTATTACCAGAAGCCGGGTGCCGGTCTTTGCCTGGGGATTAAGGCGGTGCTCCTCCCTACATCCAGTGTCATGCGGGTTGAGGGCTTCAGCGGTATAATTGATGATATTGTCCGCTGGAGCGACTTTGCGCTGCGGTTCGATATGACTGTTCTTCAGTTTATAAGGCTGTGTGACTACATTGATGAAAGCTTCAGGATAGACGGGAGTAACAGACTTGTTGAAACAAAAAGAAAACGGCGCGGGGGTGTGATATTCTTTAAGTCGGTTTATTATTACCACCTTTTTAATACATGCAACACATGGGCGGCGCGGGGCCTTGAAGCTGCGGGACTGGATGTTTCACCTTTTATG
>DAIOFM010000009.1:0-68122 GCA_036745755.1 Spirochaetota bacterium
CCGAGACACTTGGCAATGATATAATAAAGCTCCTGAATATGCATTATGACCGGGCAATAAGGGAAATTATAAAGTATGACGGTGTTATCGGCTCAATTATCGGGGACGCCCTCCTTGCTGTATACGGCGCCCTTGATGACAGCAGTGACAATAAATCCTACCAGGCTGTCCATTCAGCTTACAAACTTCATGAGGTGACTGAGCTGCTCAGGCTCCGGATGGACAAGATCAAAAATGAGATCGAGGATGAGAAAGGGAAGCTTACCAGGGATGAGAACAAGGTCTACAAGGCCGTACTCCTGGAAATCGGTGTAGGTATAGACGGAGGGAACGTCTTCTATGGTACCCTCGGATCGTATGTGAGGATGACGAACACCGTTATCGGTGATAATGTAAATGCCGCCTCAAGGCTTGAGGGCCTTACCCGGGTTTATAAAGCACCTGTAATCTGTTCAGAATATGTTAAGAGCGATATTGAGAAAAATGTTGAAAATCACGGCATATACTTCCTGGAAATTGACAGGGTAATGGTCAAAGGGAAAACAAAAGCGCAGAAGATTTACTGGCCTGTTATGGAAAGTGAGATTGATGAAAGTTTCAGAAAAGACCTTTCAGCTTTTGAACTGGGACTTGAGCTTTATTACAAGGGCAAATGGACTGATGCGCGTAAGAAGTTCGCAAGGTGCGGCCTTAAAGTGGCTGATGTTTTTAAAGAAAGGACATCTGAAAGGTGTCCGAGCAACTGGGACGGCGTATGGCAAATGACAAGCAAGTAAAAAAGGAACTGGTCCCTTTCGGAGCTAAATTTCTTCCGGAAGAGATCGCTAATATTGACGGAAGTGCAGAGGTCTATTCCCTTGAGAATGAATATGCGAAGACCAAGAAGAACAAGAACTGGATGGTCCTTTTTATTGTTTTTGTTTTTATAGGATTGATAGCGGCCCTTACAGTTTTTGTTACATACTACTCCAAGGCGAAGGACAGCAATATTGAGGTTAGTATAAATGAGTTTGAAGATCTCCGCCTTAAGGAGATACTTAACTCATCAAGACTTACTGAAAACAATCTCCAGATAGGTAAAAATGAGGTTGTAAGCCTGATGGTTGAGATGAGGAATAAAATTCTTCAGATAAACAATATTTACCTGAAGAGACAGAATGCGGTCCTTGACAAAGGTGCGCCTGAAGAAACTACCAGAAGCAGACTCGCAGAACTCCGCAGAGCCGAGGATGCTGAAGTCAGGGCAGTGAGGGCAAAGTATGAAGGGCGTATAAATAAAAAACGGGCAATTATTAATGAGATTGAACGTGAAAAAGCGAAGGCTGACAGGGAAGTGCGGAAAGAGAATAAGGCCATCGGTTCACTTGGTGATGAAAACAGACTTTACGCGCAGAATATGAAACGTCTCTCACAGTCTTCCCGCAGTGGACTCAATGCCCTGACCGACTTCTATGAGAGATATATAAAGTATGTGATATTGAAGTATAATCCTGTTTTCAAGCCGGGAGATGTAAAAACCACGCTTGCCAGGAATGCTAAACGTAATGAGGAGCAGAACCTGCGGGAATACGACGAACTGTTTGCAAAAGAGAACATAATAAGCAGACAGCGCTTTGACGAGACAAGAGGAAAGATTAAAGATCGCAGCCTCCTGATGGACAGGCTGATAGGTGTGGAGTATGAGAATTCTGTACCTCCGGCACTTAACAGTATAGATAATCTTTCCAACTCGATAGTAAATGATTACGAGAATCTCTGGTTCGGCCTTGCATCTACTGTTAAACAGAAAAATTCGCAGATCGAGGATTACCGTATAGCCCTTGACGCGGTATTAAAAGAGAGGCCTGAAAGCGGCTATATTATCTCTGCAGTGAATCCGTCAAGGATATCAATTCATATAAACAGGCTTCTCACTGTACAGGAGGGGGATATAGCCCTTGTCTTCAGGACTGATGATCTATATATAGGCAAGATTAAATTTTACAGAACTGCTGAGGGCCTGAAAGCCAGGCTCGTAAGCCTCGCAGGCAAGGAGAAGATGAGGCCCTTTGACAGAATATTAATCAAGATTAAGTAGGTTGAAGATGAAAATTAAAATATTTTTAATATCACTATTCATGTTGATTTCAGCGTCCGGCGTTATGGCTTATGACTGGAGTTCAGCCGGAATGCAGCTGAAGGAGTCAGGGACGGCTGAGGATGAGAATTTTTTAATCCTCAGTGACAGCAGCGCAAACGAGATAAAAGTCAGGTTTGTAGGCGAACTGGATGATAAGTGGGGAGAAGCTGTTGTTAAGCTGAACAAACAATTCAGAACATGGCAATATATGAAGGTAGCTAAACTCGAATTTTTTGTAAACGGCAATACGCTGGAAATTCTCGTGATTCCTTCATCATTTACATACAGCGGGCTTAATTTCATGCCGCATATTCCGGCAGGTTTGACTTTTCTTTATGATTATGACCTGAGATATAATTTCAGGGTAACAAAAAATGATTTTTTTCTCAGGATAAATGACAGGTTTATTAACGAAAAATTCCTGTGCCAGAGGATGAAGGAGGCCGTGGATGATCCCGTGGCCTACATGAAAAAGAGGGAGCCTGAATATTTCCTGAGAAAACTGAATGAACTTGAAGAAGCCCAGGCGCGTACAGAAAAAGTATCAAAGGATAATTTTGAAAAACTCACCAGGGCCCTGCTTTACTATCAGAATACCGGATTTCTCGGGTTCGGCAACACTTCGGTTAAACCTCAGGTAATTAAAAGGGTTATAGAACTTAAAGCTGCGACCCCGGCGATCACAAAAGAAAAAATCAAGACACAGCTGGACAGCGAAAAGATTAAGGTAACAGATAAAGAGATCCAGCTGATCCTGGATATTTTCTATAACGAATTTGACGAAAAATGATTATAGCAAGTTTTAACTGCAACTCGGTGCGGGCGCGCATGCCCGTACTGAAGCGGTGGCTGGAAAGTGTTTCTCCGGATGTCCTCTGTCTCCAGGAAACCAAGGTCGTTGACAGCGATTTTCCTGCGGATGAATTCCATTCCCTCGGTTACAGCGCTGCATACATGGGCGAGAAGTCGTATAACGGCGTGGCAATAATTTCAAGAATTAAACCTGATGAGATATATCACGGCTTTGACGGCAAAGGGAAAGATGAAGGGACAAGGCTTATTGCTGTTAAAACAGGCGAAATCAATATTGTAAATACATATGTCCCTCAGGGGACATCGCCTGACTCTGAAAAATTCCAGTATAAACTCAACTGGTTTGAAAGACTCAGGGATTTTTTTGAAATCAGGTATAAAAAAAGTGACATCCTGATATGGACTGGTGATTTTAATGTAGCTCCTGAACCGATAGATGTCCATAATCCCAAAAGGCTACTGGGAAACATCGGTTACCATCCTGACGAACACCGTGCGCTTGCTGTTGTAAAGGAGTGGGGCTTTACCGATGTTTTCAGAAAACATACTCCCGAGGGGAATAATTATACATTCTGGGACTACAGGGTAAAGGACGGCGTGTCCAGGGGGCTTGGATGGAGAGTTGATCATCTCTGGGGAACCCGGAAGGCCGCGGAAAAATCGGTTAAGTCATGGATAGACGTTGAACCGAGATTATGGGAAAAACCTTCAGACCATACTCCGATCCTCGCCGAATTCAGTTTTTAGTGTGATGTCAGGGTTTAAAGTGCCGGCCCGTTTTACAATTCCCCGATTCATTATTATAATTCTGTTTCTCACCGCATCAATTGCTGTGGCTGAAATAAAAGTCCCTGTTGTTGATGATGTGAAAGATGTTGATTTTAATTCATCAGGATCATCAGAGGAATATCCGGTTAAAGCAGTTTTTTATGGCGGAAAAAACATTACCGGCAGGATTTTGCTTGGCGGGAAAAACAGTGTAAAATCCCCGGGAGAACATGGCAGAATATATCCTTTCAGTGATGTTGCACGCATAACGGTTAAAAGGTGGTCGGGGCGGAAAAAAGGCAAAGGATGGATTTTTCTGCCTTCAGTATACGAGGTCGTCCTTAAAAACGGGAAGGGGGTAGTATGCAATGGGAATATCGGGTATCTTAACAGGATCAGGTTTACTGCTGATAATGGTAAAGGCCTTTTTCTTTACACTTATTTTTATGACTACCTTGAAAAAGGGGGATGGATAAATTCCGGGAGGAGCGGAAGTGAAACTCTGACTTCAGTCCCGGTGAAGGGGACCCTCTGTACTATTGAATTGAAGAAATGAATTCTGCCACTGTTGAATTGAACTCTTCACTCTCCTCGAAGAAGGGTATGTGCCCTTTTTTTTCAAAGATTACAAGCCGTGAATTTTTGATTTTTTCTTTCATTTTTTCTGTCAGTACTGATGGAATCATGCAGTCGTAACGGTTTGTCAGAAGAAGTACCGGCCTCTCTATGCTGGGGAGAATATCCGTGCAGTCAAGATTCATGCAGATTTTCATATCTTCAGTTATAATGGACTTTTCCTTTTCAACAATACCTTTTTTGGCGGCAAGAATAAATATGCCGGCTTTTTTAAAAAATATCGATTCCAGCATTTCATTGAAAAACGTATCAAAGCTGTTAACCGAGCGATTGATCATCTCTTCTGAAACAGGTATTCTGGCTGCTGTTGATATCAGGATAAGAGCTTCTATTCTGTCCCTGTTTCTCCTGTAGTGCTCAAGGCATATCGGCCCCCCCATTGAGTGTCCTGCAATAATATATTTTCCGATGTTTTCTTTGCGTATTACCTGCTCAATGCTGTTGTTATATATTTCCGCTGATACACTCTCTGAATTCAGCGATCTGCCATGCCCGGGAAGATCGATTGCTATGACCCTCATGCCGGTGCCGAAAAATTTAAGCTGATTATGGAAAAACCTGGAATCTGCTGCAATCCCGTGTATGAAAATAATTGTGCGGCTGTTTTCAGCCCCGTTAATTCTGTAATAAACTTTTCTGCTTTCTGTTTCTATGTAATTCAACGTAATTCCCATGAATATGTTTTATAAATGACATTATTTTATATCAATATTATTATTTACGAAATATGAAGAAATTCTTAAAAAAACGTAAATACAGGGATGCGTGAGAGAGCGGGTACCGCTTAATTAAGGGGTTAAGGGCCTATTCTTATAAGTTGAAGATTTTCATGAAGAGGGGGACCTGTTTGTCCGAATATATATATAAGCGATACAATAATTATTGAACAGGCATTAAATTTAAATATATTTGTACTAATATGGCGTTGTGCGATCTGTTTAAGGTTTATGCTTGACATCTTGCAAAATAGAGGGTGCATTAATATCACCTTAAATATTAAATGAACGGGTTGGGCAGGTTTATGGAAGTTGAAGAAAAGGATTTTACAAAACAGTTCGGTTTTTTCTCCCGTCTCAAAATACGGTCAAAACTGATATCAATTATATCCATCATAATTATTACCTCTCTCGCGGCTATGATTTCTCTTGCCACTATATTTTTTAAAAAGGATAATGAGATAAGGGTAAAGGAGAGTAATTTTACCATATCCCAGGTAATAGCATCCAAGACTGAGTCGGACTTTACCGCAATCGTGGAAAAGCTTAATATTATGGGGACAACCATGCTGCAGGAGTTTAAGACAGGACAACAGAAAAAACTTTTTACTGACCTGTTTTTTACCAATGACAGGGATTTCCTTTATGTGGGGATCGGGGTTATAAATACATCCGGTTCGATTACCGTTAACAGGTCGATTTTTAATGACAGGTTTTTTAAAGATAACTCTCTCGATTCCGGTTTGCCCGGCAAAGTCACTAATGAAAATGTTGAGAAGTATAAACGTTCATTCAATGGTGAAGCTGTTGTCCATAATGTTTCAGGCAGGTTCGGAACTCCTGTAATAGCAGTCACGATGCCTTTTCAGAGGAACAGAGATGACAGGGTCAGTTCAATTGTAATAGGATATATAAGGCTGAATAAAATCCTCAAATCATTTGCTAAAAGCGGTATTACTGACACCTTCATGATTAATGGGGAAGGGGATGTACTGGCTCATCCTGACACAAAACTTGTTTTAGGCCATGCCAACCTTTTAAATCTGCCTATAGTTGACAGGATGATGAAGAGCAAGCTGGACAACGGGCAGACAAGATATAAAAATGAGGCGGGTGTTTACCATCTCGGTTCATTCAAAAAGATAGGTTTCAGCGGAATCGGTGTAGTGAGCTCCGTGTCCGAGGATCTTGCGCTGCAGGAAGTATACAATATCCAGAGAAGAAATATTTACATAACGATTATAGTTCTTAACCTCGCCATCCTGATTGTATATTTTTTCAGTAAGTCACTTACCACTCCGATAACGGTGCTCCTCGGCGCTACAAAGGAGATTGAAAACGGTAATTTTCAGGTGGGCATTAAACCCTCAACAGGAGATGAGATCGGCATGCTTACCGAGTCATTTGTAGAGATGGGCCGCGGACTCGAAGAGAGGGAGAGGATGAAGGACGCCTTCGGAAAGTTCGTTAACAAGGATATTGCCGAGCAGGTACTGAGGGGGGAAATCAAACTCGGGGGTGAAAGAAAGAAGGCAACGGTCTTCTTCTCTGATATAAGGTCTTTCACCGCGATTTCTGAAAAGCTGGAACCGGAAGAGGTTGTTGAATTTCTTAATCAGTATATGACCCGTATGGTTAATTGTGTGAATGATACATTCGGGGTTGTTGATAAATATATAGGTGACGCTGTCATGGCAGTCTGGGGTGCTCCCGTTTCCCATGGAAACGACACTGAAAATGCGATAAACGGCGCTCTTATGATGAGAAAAGAACTTCTGGAGTTTAACAAAGGGAGAGGGGATGCGAAGCATCCTATAATAAAAATCGGCTGCGGGATCAATACCGGCCCGCTGCTTGCCGGTCAGATCGGTTCAGTTGAAAGGATGGAGTATACCGTTATAGGTGATACAGTTAACCTTGCCTCAAGAATTGAATCATTGAATAAACCTTTCGGTACAGATATACTCATCTCCACTGATACCTATCATGAAGTGAAGAATATCTTCAGGGTCGAACCGATGCAGAAGATCAAGGTCAAGGGGAAATCTGAGCCGCAGCAGATATTCGCTGTTCTCGGCAGGCTGGATGACCCGTCTTCACCAAAGACACTTGAGGAAATGAGGGCTCTTGTCGGCATAGACATGAAGGGTAAATGCGCAGAAGAAGTCGGCGATGAAGGTGAAGTGAAATATGAAATTCTTGACTAGTGATATTCTGGTTTCAGCCGGGAGCGCTATAATAATTGGTGCAAGTTCAGCGCTCCTTTATGCTGATTTTACAAAGAAGATCGATGCGGGAGACCTTCAGCAGATTGGTACGATAACCTTTAAGCGTGAAGTTGCTCAAAGGAAATACCAGGCACAGGTTGTCTGGGAAGAGGTTGAGCAGAATTTCCCCGTTTTCAATAACGACTCCATCAGAACATCAGATATGTCAGAAGCTGTTATACATCTTAATGACGGAACTGATATAAGCATTGATGAGAACAGCATGATAATGCTGTCAACCCTTGAAAACGCAATAAATATTAATTTTGAACACGGTTCTATTGCGGCTAACAGGGCCGGAATAAGGGGAACCGATATTTCTGCAATCAATATTACTTCTATGGACGCAACTGTTTCAATAGATAAGGGTAATATACAGCTGACACAGCTTGAGAACCAGGAACTGGACCTGACAGTATCAGACGGACAGGCAAAGGTTAAAGACGCAAACGGAGAGACTGTAGTTAATGTTAATCAGAAGGCCCTTATTTCATCTGACAGAAAAGATACAACCATTGTACAGCTTAAGTTTGACCTGAAAGAGCCGTTGCCTAACAGTTTCGCTGTTACCGACAGTTCCGTTATTGATACCGAGTTTGAATGGGAGGCCCAGGGACAGTTTAAGAATATTACACTTGAAGTTTCCGGTGACAGGGAATTCGGTAAGCCCATTATTAGACAGAATGTAACAGGCAGAAAAATAGTGGTCCATAAGCTCGGTGAAGGTTCATATTACTGGAGGCTCAGCGCTGTTAATGAGTCTACAGGCAAGCCTGAATTCAGTGAAACCGGTAAATTTAATATTATTTATAAAAAGCCTCCCAGAATTATTGCACCCGTTCAGGAAGAGATTATAACTCATACTGCATCTTTTAACTCGGTGTCATTCAAATGGGGTGAGGCCGATAATACTTCTGACTATACACTTGAAGTATCTCCTGATAAAGATTTCGCTAATATTCTCTACAGTGTAAAGACACCTCTGCAGAATATTACAGTTGATAATATAAATCCCGGAAATTATTTCTGCAGGGTAAAAAGTGGCGTTGCGGTTGGAGGGGGAGTTTTTGTAGCGAGAAGTACTCCTGTATCATTCTCCGTGGAAAAGGCAAAAGAAATTACTCCTGTGAAACTTTTGACTCCTGCAAAGGGTGATAAAATTGATCAGGATATTCTTAAATCAAAAGGGCTTGTTCTTACATGGGGAAGCGACCCCTCCTTTATATCATATGAAATAGAACTCTCACGCAACAAAGAATTCACTGATATTGTTACAAGTGACACGCGGGGAGTTAATTTCAGGAATGTAGAAAAAACTCTTGGCGGTGGAAGGTATTTCTGGCGTGTGAGGGGGAATCTTTCTGAAACTGAAAAAGTACCTTTTTCAGAAACCGGTTTTTTTGACGTAACCGTTAAAGAAGTCCTTGCAGTTGTGTCACCTGCAAATGATGACGAGGTTGAAATTCCTGCAGACAGTAAGGGTAATAAAGTAAAGTTCCAATGGAAGAAGTTGAGCCAGCCCGGAGTCTACAGGGTGCAGCTTGCTGATAATCCTCAGTTTAATAAAGTAAAAACATTGAATTTCAGAAATGAGAATTCGGGAGAGATTTCTATACCTGAATCCGGTGAATACTACTGGCGTGTTACCCTGTCTGACAGTAAGGGAAAAGTTATTGCAAGAAGTGAACCTGCAAAATTTACCGCAGAGGTTGAAAAACCGGTTGAAGTTGCCAAAACTCTTCTTGTGGTTAAAGCACCGGTCCGCGGCGCAAGGATTTATATTAATTCTTCCTTCAGAGGGTATACTGAAGTCAGCAGGGAAGTAAGACCCGGACAGAGTATAAATGTAAAGATAACAGCAAGAGATTTTTCAGATTATACAACTTCAGTAAAGGTTGAAGAGGGGAAGACATATACATTGACCCCGTCAATGCAAAAGTCAAAGAAACTCACCAGGGTCAAGTGGGTAAGTTCTCTTTCAGCGCCGATAAGTTCCGCTCCATTGTATTATAAAAATATGATAATAGCCTGTTCTGAAAACGGAATATTTACGGTGATGAACAGCGGCGGCGGTATAATTGTTTCAAAGAAAATTGCTTCAAGAATTGAATCAAGACCTAAGGTCTACGGTAATAATGCCTATGTGGTCGATGTTGACGGCAATTTATATTCCGTTCAAATTGTTTCAGGCAAGGTTAACTGGAAGGTTGAAGCCGGCGGGCCGCTTCTTTTCAGGTCTGAACCGCTTATAACAAAGGACAGAATTTTTCTCGCTACAGGTTACGGGTATGTTGAGGCCTATGACCATAAAGGTAAAAAGCTATGGGAGAATGATCTTGACGGTGCTATTTATAATTCACTTCAGATCGCAGGGGAAAATCTCATAATAGCAACTGATGAGCTTATGCTTTTTGCACTCTCCCAGAAAGACGGCGATGAGGAATGGTCAACTCCTATTGAAGAAAAGGTTGTTACGCAGGCCCCGCTTGTTCACAAGGATCATATCTACTTCGGATGTTATTCAGGAATGTTTTATTCCATTGTGGCTGATAACGGGGATATAAAATGGACATTCAGGACCGGGGGAGCTATTTATTCTTCACCCGCTGTTCACGGTAAAAATATACTTTTCGGCTCAGAGGACGGATTTATATACTCTCTTGATGATTCTACAGGGAAGTTGAAATGGAAGTTTAAGACAGGAGGGCCTGTTAAGGTCAGCCCGCTCCTCGCTTTCGGCAACGTTGTAGTCGCGGGTGAGCGTACTATATATGCCCTTAAACCCGGGAGCGGTAAACTGGTATGGCAGAGTTCTTTTGGAAGTGATATAAAAACTTCACCTGCTTTTGCGGGCGATACGGTTGTTTTCGGCCTTGCAAACGGGGATGTGGTTTCAGTGAGGAATACGCTTATACAGGTAGTTGAATAGGGCCAGGGGAGCTTTATTGCTGCCAGCCCTGCAAGTTTTATAATAAATAAATTCAGGTATTAGTATTGACGGTGAAAGAGGTTCCGGTAAGGCTGGGGCCTCTTTTTATTTTTTTTGAAATTAATACTTGAAATTATGTCTCATCTCATTAATGATTAACAGGCACAGGTTGTTATGCCTGTTTTTGCAGTTCTTCTGCGGGAAAATTGTCCCGGATTCTATCTCAATACCTGGTTTAATAATGGATTTTGTACATCTTCATAATCATTCTGACTATTCAATTCTGGACGGTGCCATAACTGTCAATAAGCTTGTGGGTAGGGCTGTCGAGCTCGGTATGCCTGCCATAGCCATTACTGATCATGGGAACATGTTCGGTGCCGTAGAATTTTACCAGAAAGCCCAGAAAGCAGGGATTAAGCCTATTATAGGGGAGGAGTTTTATGTAGCTCCCGGTTCAAGATTTAAAAAAGAAACATCCAGGGAGAGCGGGGAGGGGATAGCCTATCACCTGGTACTGCTTGCCAGGAACAATACCGGTTATAAGAATCTTATGCGCCTCTCTTCCATAGCCTATACCGAGGGTTTTTATTATAAGCCCAGAATTGATATGGAAGTGCTGGAAAAGTATTCCGAGGGCCTGATTGTTTCATCCGCCTGCATAGCAGGTGAGATCCCAGCAAATATTATAAGAGGGAAACATAAAGAGGCCAGGGTACTTGCCGGCCGTTACCAGGAAATTTTCGGAAAAGAAAACTTTTTCCTTGAACTCCAGTATCACGGTATAAAAGAACAGGAGATTGCCAACAGGGAACTGATAAAGATGGCCGCGGAGATGAATATTCCGCTTATCGCCACAAATGACGCCCACTATGTCACAAGGGATGACGCGTATTCCCATGAGGTCCTTCTCTGCGTGCAGACAGGGAAGACCATGAGTGACGAAAATCGGATGAAGTTTGCAACGGATGAATTCTACCTGAAGACCCTTGACGAGATGAGGATGAATTTCGCCGATTACCCGGACTCTCTTTTTAACACATGCAGGATAGCTGACATGATCGACCTTGATATAGATCTTGGCAACCCGGTACTGCCGAATTTTGAAGTACCTGCGGGATTCAATCTTGATTCATACCTGCGTCATCTTGTTTATGAAGGGGCGGACAGGATATATTCCGGCAGGATACCTGAAGCTGAAAAAGAGAGGATCGAGTACGAGCTTTCTGTTATTACAAATATGAAATTTTCAGGTTATTTTCTTATAGTATGGGATTTCATTAATTACGCAAGAAGTGTTAATATCCCGGTAGGCCCGGGCAGGGGCTCTGCTGCCGGGTCAATAGTTTCGTACTGTCTGGGTATTACGGCACTTGATCCCATGAGATACAATCTTCTCTTTGAGCGTTTTCTTAACCCTGACAGGAATGAGATGCCTGATATGGATATTGACTTCTGCGCAGACAGGCGTGAAGATGTAATAGATTACGTCAAGAGAAAATACGGCGAGGACCATGTCAGCCAGATAATTACCATCAACAGGATGAAAGCCAAGGCCGTTGTAAAGGATGTGGCCCGTGCTCTTGATATACCTTTTGCCGAAGCCAATGACATCAGCAAACTGATTGAAGAAAACACACTGGCTGAATCGATCAAGACTTCGCCGGAACTTAAGAAACTCGCGGACAGTGAGAAAGGGAAGGAGCTCATCGATATATCCCTCAGGCTGGAAGGGCTCACAAGGTCTGCCGGAAAACATGCTGCCGGTGTGGTCATATCAAAAGGCCCTCTCACTGAATATGTTCCGCTGTATCGAGATAAGGACGGAAGTATCTCCTCACAGTATGAGAAGAATACCCTTGAACAGGCGGGTCTTGTTAAGATGGATTTTCTGGGGCTTAAGAACCTCAGTATAATCGACAGCTGCCTTAAACTGATAAAGGAAACAACCGGTGATGAAATTGATATAAACAATATACCTCTTGATGACAGTGAAACCTACAGGCTGCTGAAAAACGCGGACACAAAGGGTGTGTTCCAGCTTGAAAGTTCAGGTATGCAGAATATCCTCAGGCGTCTGGGGCCCACGGAATTTGAGGATATAATAGCAATAGTTGCGCTTTACAGACCGGGCCCTCTGGGTTCAGGAATGGCTGATGATTTTATTGAAAGGAAAAAGAAACCTGAACTTGTGGAATATTCCCATCCTTCACTGGAGCCTGTACTTAAGGATACCCTGGGTGTTGTTGTTTACCAGGAACAGGTTATGCTTATATCACAGATTATCGCCGGGTTTACTCTTCCTGAAGCGGATAAGCTCCGTAAGGCAATGGGTAAGAAGAAGATGGATATTATAGATGCCCTGGAGACCAAGTTTCTGGAGGGGGCTGAAAAGAATAAGATAGACAGACAGATTGCCGTTGATCTTTATGATATGATTAAGAAATTCGGTGAGTATGGTTTCAATAAATCACATTCAGCCGCTTACGCGCTTGTGACATACCAGACCGCGTATCTTAAGGCCCACTATCGGGCGCAGTATATGACTGCTCTTCTTTCCGCCCAGCCGGATAAGCAGGATGATGTTATACAGTATATAACGGATTGCAGGGAAAACGGGATCAGGGTTCTCCCTCCTTCTTTAAATAAAAGCTTTTACGATTTCTCCATAGAGGATAAATCGATAAGGTTCGGTTTTGGCGCGATCAAGGGGCTTGGTGAAAAGGCCATTGAAAATATAATTGAAGCGAGAAGTAAAAACGGCGGCTTTAAAACACTGAAAGAGTTTCTTGAAAAGGTTGACCTGGGGGTGGTGAACAAAGGTGTACTGGAATCACTCATTAAGTCGGGAGCCCTTGATGAGATCCATAAGAACCGGGGGCAGCTTTTTGAATCGGTTGACCTTATTATTGAGCTTGCGCGCAAGTATCAGGAGGATCTCAATTCCGGGCAGGGCGACCTGTTCAACATGGATAAGAGCAGGGATAACAGCAGGCTTTCGACAGATCTCCCCTCAGTTGAAGACTGGAAGGATAATATAAAACTGGCCTTTGAAAAGGAAATTATCGGGTTGTATCTCTCCGGGCACCCTCTTTCAAAATTTGAGGACGAAATTAAATCTTTCCCCTCGTATACTATTTCTGAGTTGTGCGAGGATAACTGTAATTCGGACGTTTCAATAGTCGGTCTCCTGAGCAATATATCAGTAAGGCGTTCACAGAAGAACGGCAAACAGTATGCCGTGGGAATGTTTGAGGACCTTAACGGTTCAATTGAGATACTTTTCTTTACAAGGGTTCTTGAAAAGTTTTCTGATCTGATTAACGGCGGAGAACCTGTAATGGTGACCGGAAAAGTGGAGTTTGAGGGAAACAAAGCGCGCAAGATAATCGCCAATAACCTTAAGTCTCTCCGGGAGGTCAGGAGAGAGGCGGTTGCAGGCATCCATATAAGACTCGATTCACTCGGTGTTGATGATGACATAATTTCAAGTATTAAGAATGTTGTGGAGCGGCATAAGGGAAACTGCCCGATCTTTTTTCATGTGAGGGAGCAGGGCGGAGTTAGAACAATAAGGGCCCATTCGTCTTTTAACGTGCAGCCTTCAGAGGGCTTTATTGAGGAGATGTCAGGCATGATAGGGCATGAATCGATAAGGTATTCCTTTAACAGGTACCAGTAGCATCTAATCCTCGTAAATAACTATATTTTTCTGTATCATGTTGTAACCCCGGGACTGCTGCATCAATTTTGATTTTTTCATAGTGGTTTTTATTTTAAGGTTCCTGAAATCTGCAAGTTCCTTGCTGAGAAGCTGTGCTAGTGTTACCGGGATTGTTATGTCTATAACCGAGCTTTCAGGTATGTTGATAATAATATCAGGTCTTTTTCTGAAGCTGTAGTCCCGCGACGGCCCTGATTTGATCAGTTTTAAAAGCCTTTCAATGACATCTACCCTTGTGAAGCTGGTGAAGTTTCCGATAACATATATCTCTTCGGGCCGCAGCTCTTTTTGATAATCATAACTGTTGTTTTCCTCCCCGTTAACATAGTAACTGTTCCCGGTCCTGAAAACTATGTCAGCTGGCTCGGCTGAACTGATTTCCGGGGATGCTGTTTCAGCAGGTTCGTTTTTTTTAAGTTTAATGCGCAGTTTCTCTTTTGTTTTTATCATGTTGAGAAATGTGTTAAGGTTATGTTTTATCTGTCGGATGTCTGAATCTGAATCGCATATTTTTATGGAGAAGTTCCTGTTGAAACTGTCCTGTTCGGTTTTAAGATGCCTTATAAGTTCATTGATTCTGCTGTCATTGGTTTTAATTTGGTTAAGGAGGAGCCGCGGTTCTTTAACTTCATCGCTGAATTTAAGGTAATCATCATGTCCGGCGAGGATGAATAAATTACATGCGATATCGCGGAATGATTCGCTGCGTGTAATCAGTATATACGAGAGGATTACTGTGCGAAGTATTTTCAGGCCGTCAGGGTCATGTTCTGTTCCGGAATGGAACCGCAGATCGGTAATAAGCATTAAAGGATGACCTTTGCTATTAATAAAATCGAGCAGATCCTTTTTAATCCACGAGAGTGAGCCCGTTTCCCTGATTTTTTCTTTTAGAAAATTTATCAGGGATATTTCCGTTTCAGTCCCCTTGATATCTATTCCGTTTTCTGCGGCAAATTCCTGCAGTGCCGGGAGAAGATTGTCTTTTTCTGAAATTATTAAGATACTGTTGGAGCTTGAAGTCATTAACTTTCCTTTTGAAGGTTTTTATTATTAAAAATAATATATTTATCATTTTGCTCCAATTAAAAAAAATCCGCTTATAAAAAAAGTAATTTTACCTGATTTTTTCTATCCGCTTAAAGAGCCCTTTAATTTACTGTAAGTTTAATGCCGGAACCCCCTCCTGCAGTGCTGATTATTGATTCCGGGAAACTATTTCTCTATTTTAGCTGATAAATTATTGCCTGTTTTAAGTCAAAAAAACCTTGAATAATAAATGAGGATTAAAAAATATTCATTATGCCACAGGGTGTAAAGTTACAATAAAGAGAGTGATATTATGAAGATTGCACACAGTATAGATGAAGTCCGCAAAGCTGTACGCGAGGCAAGAAAAGAAGGTAAACGGATCGGCTTTGTACCAACTATGGGGTTTCTGCATGACGGTCATATCAGCCTGGTATCAATTTCCAGGGAAAACGCGGATTTTCATGTAATGAGTATATTTGTAAACCGGCTCCAGTTTAATGATGTTAACGATTTCAATACCTACCCCAAGGACCTGGAAAGGGATCTGGACGTTGCTGAAAAGGGGGGAGTTGATCTTGTCTTTATTCCGGATGACTCGGAGATGTATAAAAATAACCTTACTACAGTTGATGTTGAGATGCTTACGGATAATCTCTGCGGCGCGCACAGGCCGGGGCATTTCAGGGGAGTATTTACTGTTGTGTCGAAGCTTTTTAATATAGTCCAGCCTGATGTAGCTGTATTCGGGCAGAAGGATATTCAGCAGGCTGTGAGCCTTGAGAAGATGGTGGCTGACCTTAATTTCCCTATACGGATGATAATCGCTCCTATAAAACGCGAGAGTGACGGCCTCGCAATGAGTTCAAGAAACAAACATCTGTCACCGGAACAGAGGACAGATGCGCTCGTCCTGAACAGGAGCCTTAAAAAATGCGGGGAGCTCCTGAATTCGGGTGTAACCGAATCTGTAAAAATAGTTTCTGAAATGAGGAAGGTGATTGAAGAGGGGAGTCCGGACAGTATAGATTATATTTCAGTTGTTGATTACGATACTCTTAAAGATGCTGAATTCGCAGGTGACAGGTCTGTAATAGCTGTTGCCGCTTTCTGGGGGACTACAAGACTTATTGATAACATGATAGCAGTCAGAGAGGGGAACAGTTACAAATGCAAATAGTAAGACTGCTGCTCCCTTTTGTTCTGTTGATTGCTGTCAGTTGCGGCAGCGGCGGGCCTCTGACCCCTTCCGACACTTTTAAAATAATAAGAAAAGCGGCTGACAGCAATGACAGGGCGGTTATTTTGAAAAACCTTTCAGCCGGGAGCATAGAAAAGATAAATGATTTTATAAGGCTTACCGCCAGGTTGAGCGATTCACAGTTGAAAGCTCTTGCACTTTCAGAAAATGTTCCGATTGAAAAGATAAGCGGCATGAAACCCGCTGAATGCACGGCTCTCTATTTTTCAAGAAACAGGTACGGGAACAGCCTGGCTGACATTTTCAATGAGGATATAGTTTCTGTTGATGTTAAGGGAAAATATGCAGTCATTAAAACTTCCGGTGGTTACGAACTCGATTTTGTGAGAGAGGGGCCTTACTGGAAATTTGATATAACCAGGTTGTAGAATAACAGATGCCTAAAAAAAGAATAACAATTCCAATATTTATACCTCACACCGGGTGTCCCCATCGCTGTGTTTTCTGTAACCAGTGGCGGGTAACAGGTGCTTCCCTGCTTCCCGACAGGGCCTCCGTTGAGCATACAGTGGAAAAGTATCTCTCAGGGGCTTCCCAATCAGTGGAAAGAATCGAGCTGGCGTTTTTCGGAGGGAGCTTTACCGGCATTGCACCGGAGCTCCAGGAACAGTTCCTCTCCTGGATTCAGCCCTATATAAAAAACAATGAAATACAGTCCATAAGGCTTTCAACAAGGCCCGATTATATTGACAGCGATATACTTGGCCTCCTTAAAAGGTATGGTGTTGAAACGGTTGAACTGGGGATTCAGTCATTTGATGATGATGTGCTTAAAGCTTCAGGGCGGGGACACAGTTCGGAAGATTCCGTAAAAGCAATTAATATGATTAAGCAGGAGGGGTTCAGGACAGGTATTCAGCTCCTTCCCGGACTTCCAATGGATACACCGGAAAAATCACTGTATACTGCAGAAGTTACGGTTTCACTTAAACCGGATGACGTGCGTATCTACCCTGCGGTTGTGCTTAAAGATACGGCCCTTGAAAATCTTTTCAGGCAGGGTAAATACATGCCCATGACACTGGAGGAGACTGTTGAACTCTGTTCGGCCATGTACGGCATGTTTTATGAAAAAGGGATCAATGTTATCAGGATGGGGCTTCATCCAATGGAAATGAACAGTGAAGACCCGGCTGTTGTCGCAGGCCCTTACCATACGGCTCTCGGTTTTATGATTAAATCAAGGTACAGAAGGAAAAAGCTGGAGGCACTGCTGAGAGACTGGAGGCTTCTACATCCGGCTGAGAGCAGGGCTGAGGTACTGCTGCCCTTAAAGAACAGGGAGGAATATATAGGGATGAACAGGGAGAATTTTTTCTACCTGCGGGAAAAATTTTTATTAACCGAACTGGGAGTAAGGTTTACAGATAATATTGAGCCTTTAATCCAGTGATTTTTTCGTTGACATCGGAACTGAATACGGGATTTTTGCAATAATTGTTTTTCCGGTGATAATTTTTTAGGAATTTTTTCAGTATAAAAGTCCGGCTTATATCTAAGCCGCAATGGGCGGGTGGAAGAGGACTTTATCTAAGTTTATATGTAAAATAATTTGAGGATTTGAGAGGTGATACAATGCCTACTTATGAATATGAATGTCTGGAGTGCAAGCACAGGTTTACTGTTTTTCAGTCAATGAAAGATGAGCCTGTAAAGGTGTGTGAAAATTGCGGAAAGCCGGTAAGAAAACTGTTTAATGCTGCAGGTATTATTTTTAAAGGCAACGGTTTTTATGTTAATGATTACAAGAGCAAGAATGCTCCTTCTGAAAACAATTCGGTTCCGGCATGCAGCGGAGACTGCGGATCATGCGGGGCACAGGGAGGGGAGTAGGCTATTTCTTCTCCCTCCTTTTTTTGGCCTTGTTCTGCCTGTTAATTGAAAACAGATATTTTTCAATGCTGAACAGGGCATTTCCTGAAATAACATCTTCTTTGAATTTAAAACCTGTTATCTGGTCTATGTATTCCCTTATTGACTCAGGGGATTTGGCTGCGTCGATATCAATCATGAGGTATTCAACATCGGCCATGAGATATTTTTTACTTCTCAGGGGATAAAGCACCTGCCTGGCATTGTATATCGGAACAACAATTTTCAGTTCGTTTTCTCTCAGTTCCTTTATCGTCTGTTCTATTTTCATCTCATTTTCAGGTTTGAGTTCAATCATATCAGACAGGGGGATAAGGGGGGCTTTCCTTTCGCGTATAAGTTTGTAAATATCCCTGGTTTCTCTGGAAATTCCCTTCTTTATTTTTACTGCTTTCTGGGGCTGGGATTTCTGGCTGACTTTTGCCGGTGTTTTGCCGCCCCTGGTGAAGAGTGAAGCTATACCTGAAATTATTACAGCGAAGAAGGACTTCCCTTTATCTTTTTCCGTTTCTTCATAGTAATCTTCAGTTTCCTCTTCTGCTGTTTTATAATCTTCATAGTCTTTTGCCATTTTTTTAAATGAGTTTATATTTTCTTCGTCGCCGAAAACTTTAAGAGACAGATCCTTTGAAGAGAGTATTTTTTTACCCGCATCGGTCAGCAGGTCGGCTGTAAAAAGTTTTTCATCCTTTTTTCTCTGTTCTATATAGCGGAATTCCTGACCGTACAGAATAAGGTGCATCAATTCATCATATCTGGTGAAGAACTGTGAAGGATCGATTATATATTTACTTCCGTCACTGGCCGGGAAGGAGAGTATTTTTCCTGAACCGGTTTTTTCCGTTTCCCACCTGTTGAATAATTCCGGGGTCAGATCTTTGAACAGGGCCAGTATATCACGATCCGATGTCATGAAATGTGATTTAATGTGGTTCATTATATCAGCATCAAGCAGAATAACAGGATCCAGGATTTTATCGACTTTATTAATGCAGTTTCTTAATGAATTGAAGTTTTTTACGGTTATCAGGTCTTTTTTATCCAGCGCGGCAGCAAGTTCTCCTGTCAGAATACTGAGGATATAATCAATCTTGGAGTCCCTGTAATCACTGATATAAGGGTTGAGAATGCCAAGATTTTTCAGCCTCCTGCTGATAGGGATGGCATGCATTTCTATGATTTTTTTAAGGGTCTCCACCTCGATTTTATTTTTAACTGCCTCGTAGTTGTTTTTATGGAAACAGAAATCTTCTGTAATTTCCATGCCGCTTCTGTCGTAAGCGAAGTTTTTGAACGTAAATATTGATTTTCCGAGCTGGTTTTTCACTATCTGTGACAGCTGGTTTCTGTTTTTTGTCTTTTTTATAAGTTTGGTCAGATTAAATAACCTGAAGCTCTGTAGCAACTGAAGCAGGTTTGAAGTTGAATTGCTGTCCCTCATGGATTGCAGGGCATGGAAAGCGGAATCGTTCAACATGAGAGTGAGTTCTATTTTTTCTTCTATTGTCAGTTTTTTTGTTTCAGGTTCTATTGAAAAGTTAAAAGAGTAAACAGGGCGTACATGTTCCGGGTGGTTTTTAATGAGCTGATCTACAAGAAACTGAATGTTCATCAGGCGTTTTTGAGTGAGGGGCATTTTTACATTTCTGGATTCATTCAGGTATTCAGGAGTGGCAAGTTCTCCGCTCCGGTTTCTTAACCAGTTTTTCTGCAGAAGTTCTATTTCGGCGAGGATCTCCTCTACGTGACCCTCTTTTGCAAGTCTTTCATTTAAAAACGGATATTTGTCACTCTTGGAATAAGCCAATTTTCTTTACCTTTGGTTTAGTGTGTTATATTAAACAATATTACAGATTAACTGCCCCTCCTGTAGGGGGGGATTATATCGATAAAGGTATTTTCTTTTATCCCGCTACTGCCTTTTGTCAATTATTAATTGAAACCTTTGACCATGGGGACAAACCTTACATATGTTATTACCTCATTATAAAGATTGTCCCCCCTTCTGCTTATCTTTATAAGTTTCTGGACAGATTCCCCGATAGGCGCTACAAGTCTTCCGTTATCAGCGAGTTGTTCAATCAGTTTCTGTGGAACCTTTTCGGGAGCAGCAGTTATGATAATAGCATCAAAGGGCGCTTCCTCAGGATACCCTTCGTAACCATCACCATGTATTACTTTAACATTATCACATCCGGTGTCCCGGAGTATATTTTCAGCTTTTTTTGCCAGAGAGGCAATCCGTTCTATGCTGTATATCTCTTTTGCCAGTCTGGACAGAATAGCTGCCTGGTAACCTGAGCCGCATCCTATCTCAAGGACTTTTTCATCTCCTGAAAATTCACATAACTGGCTCATAAGTGCGACTATGTAGGGCTGGGAGATGGTCTGTCCGTTTCCTATCGGAAGTGGATGGTCTCCGTAAGCGTCAACGAAATATTTATCGGGTATAAAACGCTCTCTCTCGGTCTGACGCATTGCTTCAATTACACGGGGATCTGATATATCTCTGGAGGTCAGATGTTCTTTTATCATCCTCTCTCTCTGTTTTGTCATTATCTCTTTTCTGTCAATATTCATGAATACCCGGTTTATATTTTTATCAATGTGTTCCTGTTAAAACATTTTATTTTTTCTATATAATAGTCAATAAATAACCTGTATGTTCGATATTTATTCTTTAAATGAACCAGTGGTTATAATATAAATATATATCCGGCAGCAGTAAAAGAATAATTACCTGAAATTGTTTAATCTTAATGCCGTAAGTGTTGCATAAATGATACACTAGTGGGTATACTGCACCAGCAGAAAAATTATTATTAAATCTATTTTTTTTGTGTGTTAATTAGAATCTGATTTAATCAGGGGTTTGCGTTGTCTATTAAAAAATCAGTGATGGCACACAACTTGCATATTAATATAATAATAACAGAAAAAGGAGGCTGACATCATGAGTGAAATAATATTTATGTTCTGGGTTGTCCTTATTTTCTGGTTTGTAGTTGAAATAATTAACGACAGATTAAACAGAAATAAAAAGGTAATAGACGTATTCTCGGAGTTCGATAACAAGCAGTAACTGTATTCTGCCCTTCACCGGAAGGCCGGTCAATAAGCTATACCCGCTCACCAAATATAATTGACACAATCAGTCCTGTTGATAAACTCATTTATCGTTTAAGCAAGGCTTGTTTTTTCCCGGTATCGATTTTTTATTCAGTTTTATTTAAGTTTATATTCCTCCGGTTTTTTAGGCCTGTTTCGATTAATGCGGATAAATGTTTTAATCAATAAAACGTGCCGTTTATTCTACATATTGCTGGAAATGTCTGATTGAGGATGATATTAATTAATTTATGAAGATCATTATAAAATTATTTATTGTGTTGCTGATGGTTTCATCTTCCGGTTACGGGGAAGACGGGCAGGGGAGTCTTATTAAAATAATATCTGAAATTGATTCATATAGAGATAAAATTATAACAATGAACCTGAGGCTTAAACATTACGACAGGATATTTGAAAAGATATCATTCTATGATTCTGAAAATATAGATATAGAATTTGATATATCGGGGAAAGAGAGGAAAAAGGCCCTTGCCGCGGATATGATGAACCTTCACGAAGGTATGCTCTATTCGGTAACATTCAGGGTGGTAGATACGGGAAATTTTGGCGGTCTTCTTGGTGAAGTCCAGGGTTTCACTCCCGTAGTTCTTGATCTTATCCCGCAGAATGGTAAAACGGGTGATTAATAAAAGAAAGCAGAATAGCTGGGCGGCTATTCTGCCTTCTTCACTTTGCAGTGTCAAGACAATGATATGATAAGAACGGGAGGGAACTACCATATCAATGCTTGTATGGAAATTATCGGTTCCTGAAATATAAAACTTTAATAAAAAAAATAAAAAAATGACAGGTCACATAATAAAAGTTTTCGGAAGATATTATACCGTTCTTTCTGAAAGGGGAGCGGTTAACTCTGTTCTCAGGGGAAAGATGAAGACGGATAAAACTCATAACTATTCCAATCCTGTCGCAGTGGGCGATATTGTTGATTTTGAGATCAATGATGAAGGGCTTGGTGTAATAAGCAGGGTCCATGAAAGAAAAAATGTATTTACCAGAAAGGATGGAGTAAGGTCAAGGGAGGATTTAATTGCCTGCAACCTGGATCAGATTATTGTAGTCCAGGCTTTTGATTCCCCCAGGTTTAACCTGAGGTTTGCTGACAGAATTGTTGTAAGAGGGGGGAAGGGAGGTGTTCCCGTTGTTCTCTGTGTTAATAAGCTGGATCTCGCCGTGGAAGGGGATACGGAATATATTGATATGTATTATAAAGGTTCAGGTGTTCAGTCGGTTTATGTAAGTGCCCGTACGGGGGAGGGGATGGATGAACTCAGGAGTTTCCTTGATGAAAAAAGGACCCTGCTTGTCGGGTATTCAGGAGTGGGAAAATCCACTCTTCTCAATAAAATATATCCCGGGCTTGATTTAAAGACAGCGGATGTATCTGAAAGTACCGGTAAGGGAAGGCATACAACAACAAATGTTAACCTTGTAGTACTGCCAGACGGCACTGAGCTTATTGATACTCCGGGAGTCAGGGAGTTCGGGCTTGTCGATATTGATCCCAATGTGCTTGGAAGCTATTTTGACGATTTCAGAAAGGCCTCAGAGAAATGCCGCTTCAGGCCCTGTTCTCATGACCATGAGCCGGGATGCGAAGTGAAGAGGCTGATTGAAGAGGGCGAAATAGATGAGCAGAGATATATCTCCTACCTGAATATTCTGTATTCAATCCAGGAAAATCTGAAGAATATGTACTGAGAGTCTGTTTTATGGGGATGATAGATGTAAGGAGCCTTCAGTTTTCAATATCCGGAAAGGAGATTATAAAAGATATCAGTTTCGGGCTTTCCCCGGGAGAGACCCTTGTGATACTTGGTAAAAACGGAGCGGGAAAATCCCTGATTCTTAAGATTATCGCAGGGCTCGTTCCCGGTTTTACAGGTGAAGTAATCATAAAGGGAGAGCCTCTTGATGCCGTGGAGCCGGGTCTGTACGGAGGCAGAACAAAAAACAATGAATCTCCTTCGATCGGCTACGTCTTCCAGAAGGGCGGGCTATTCGATTCTATGAATGTCTATGATAATGTCGCCTTCGGTCTCAGGAGGATGGGGATCGATGAAACCGAGATTAACAGTAAAGTATCTGCCGCCCTGGGAAGGGTCGGCCTTAAGGGGAGCGAAAAGAAATCTCCTGCAGATCTTTCAGGGGGGATGCAGAAAAGGGTCGGGCTTGCCCGGGCTGTCTGTATGGAACCTGAGATTATACTCTTTGACGATCCCACTGCCGGGCTTGATCCTATACTCTCGGATTCCATGGCGGACCTTATACTCGATATCAGCAGGGGGACCGGGCGGGCATCAGTGGCTGTGACAAATGATCTGAAGGTGGCAGAGAAAATCGCTGACAGCGCTGCTCTGCTTTTTGACGGCAGGTTTGTTTATTACGGAAACGGCAGGGAATTTTTTCTTAAAGGGGACGAATATTCAAGACAGTTTATAAACGGGGAGATTGAGGGCCCTATTGACGCGTACTGAATTAACAATATAAAGAGGACAATAAATGAATATTAAAAAAGCGAAATTTGATGTATCGGGGATCGGTTCAGCTCTTTTGGACTTTATGGTCCAGGTTGATGAGGATTTTCTTAATAAGCTTGGATTGAAAAAAGGCGAGATGCATCTTATAGATGAGGAGAGTAGCAGGGAAATTTTCAGCCTTATAAAGGGGATGAAGATTGATACTGCTCCGGGCGGGAGTTCCGCGAATACAGTGGCAGGTGTATCAACTCTCGGGGGTAAAGGTGCATTCATAGGACGTGTTGCCGATGATAACTATGGCAGGGTCTATATAGAAAAAACAACTCAGTCAGGAGTTCATTCTCTTATCTCGGCCGGTGACGGGCTTACAGGCCATGCTATCACTTTTATTACTCCCGATTCAGAGAGGACCTTTGCCACTCATCTCGGTGCTGCACTCAGGCTTTCTCATGAGGATGTTGACTATTCAGCTGTTGCCGATAGTTCAATACTCCATCTGGAGGGGTATCTTTTCGAGCCTGAGAACCTGAGGGAAATATGCTACAGGGGGATGGATGCGGCCAGAGAGAACGGGACCCTGATTTCAGTAGACCTTGCGGATCCGGGGCTTATTTCAAGGATTGGGGATACTTTCCACGATGTTCTGGAAAATTATGCTGACATTGTTTTCATGAATGAGGAGGAGGCTTACGCATTTACCGGGTCGCGCGAGAGAGACGCTCTGGAAAAAATTCCGGAAAGATGCAGTATCGCCATAGTTAAACTGGGGGCGAAAGGGAGTATTATAAGATCAAACGGCGGTTTGACTGATATCCCCTCCTATAAAGCGGATCTGGTCAACACTAACGGTGCAGGTGATATGTACGCTGCCGGACTTCTTTACGGCATTACTTCAGGCAGGGATATTGAAACTTCCGGAAAAATAGGGAGTTATGCTGCTTCTATTGTGGTTTCATCTACAGGGGCAAGGGCGGAGAAAGCTATTGACCTGGGAGTGATTATTTAAAGAATTTTTCCATGTCCCGGACTGCTTTTTCGTATGTCTCATCAAAACTGAGTTTCGATTTATAGCCGGCGGCGTTTTTATGGCCGCCGCCGCCATTACTTATGGCTATCTCAGCGACATTCAGGTTTCCCTTTGTCCTCATGCTGACTTTTACCGGGCCATTCTGGTCCTGTTTAATGAGCAGGCTGGCCACAACGCCTTTAACCTGGAAGGGCTGATTTATTGTTGATTCCCCTTCAGAGAAAGAACCCCCTGTCTCTTCTACCATCTGCTGTGTAAGTTTCATTGCAATCATCCGCCCGTCAAAAAGAACTTCCATGGTGGAAAAAATCCGCCCTCTCAGCTGAAAGCTTGAGATTGAGTTGCTTTCATATAAATGCTCGTAAACCCTGAACGGGTCAACCCCGTAACTGACAAGGTGTGATGCGATCCTGAAGGTTTCAGATGTGGTTTTAGGGAATCTGAAAGAGCCTGTATCAAATACAATGCCTGCGTATAAAGCCTGGGCTGTTTTGAAGTTGAGTTCTTTTCCGTAATGAAGTATTATGCTGTAAACTATTTCTGAAGCTGATGCTGCCTCAACTTTAACGAAATTTGCCTGGGCCTTCTCGATGTCTCCCTGGTGATGATCTATTATAAAGCAGTCCTTTACCCTGTGTCTCAGATGTTCATATATGGTGCCTGTATTATCGTAATCGTTTGTATCAAGTACAAACTGGGCGTATTCACCGATATCTTCAGGAAGCTGGGAAATATCCTCAAGGATTTTTATCTCGCTGTCAATA
This sequence comes from Spirochaetota bacterium, assembly GCA_036745755.1. Taxonomy (GTDB): domain Bacteria; phylum Spirochaetota; class UBA4802; order UBA4802; family UBA5550; genus UBA5550. The sequence continues at coordinate 25,538 of DAIOFM010000009.1, forward strand.
TCCATGAATTGGCAGATGTCGGGCGTGGGGTCGGAATTAAGTATAATGGCAGTTTTGCCCAGCTGTTTCAGGAGGTCAAAGAAAGCTATTTCACAGCCGAGCCCGTCTGCATCAGGACTTTCATGTGTTGAAATTATGAATTTTTCGTATTTATTTATAAATTCATCAAGATTTTTGATGGATTTGTTCATTAACTCTCCCGGTTGTCCTGACATTTCAGCAGAGGAAATCCCATTTCCTCTCTGGTCTGTACATATCTTTCAGCGCATTTCCTTGCTATATTCCTTACCCGGGTTATATAGCCAACCCTTTCAGTTACGGAAATCGCTCCCCTGGCATCTAACATATTAAAAGAATGAGAACATTTCAAGACAAAATCGTACGCAGGAAGAACAATATTAGCGTCTTTATATTCAAGTACCGCAAGGCATTCTTTTTCATACATGTCAAAGAGCTTAAAATACATTTCTGTGTCAGCTACATTGAAGTTATAGTGGGAAAATTCAAATTCACTTCTGTGGTGAATGTCCCTGTATGAAAATTTGTCATTCCAGGATATATCAAAGACAGAATCGACACCCTGAATATATGTGCAAATCCTTTCAAGGCCGTATGTAAGTTCAGCTGATACGGGAGCAAGTTCAATACTTCCGCACTGCTGGAAATATGTAAACTGTGTGACCTCCATTCCGTCAAGCCAGACCTCCCATCCGAGGCCTGCAGCCCCCAGTGTAGGAGATTCCCAGTCGTCCTCGACAAAACGGACATCATGCTCTTTAAGGTTAATCCCCAGATATTCGAGGGATTGAAGGTAAAGATCCTGTATGTTGGCAGGAGAGGGCTTCATAATGACCTGATACTGGTAATAATGCTGAAGCCTGTTGGGATTATCGCCGTACCTTCCGTCAGTGGGGCGTCTTGATGGTTCCACGTAAGCCACATTCCACGGTTCGGGCCCAAGTACTCTTAAAAATGTCGCCGGATTAAATGTTCCCGCGCCAACTTCAAGGTCGTATCCCTGGAGAATTACACATCCCTGGTTCGACCAGTATTCATTAAGTTTTGCTATTATATCCTGAAAATGCATTTTTATTCCTCTGACGAAATTGCTTCTTTATTAGCGATTGATCATTTTTAACCGATTTTTAAAGTCAAGTAAATTAAGGCAAATTATATTTTTTACTTATTCTTGTCAGACAGTTTAGGTGAAAAGCTTTCAATCAGTTCGTTGTGAAGTTTTTCAAAATTTTCTTTTTTTGTGAGTTCGAAAAATTCAAGGACGCCATCGTCAACGATTTCAAATCTTGACTTGTTGTTCTCGATTTCAACAAAAACAGTAGATAGATAAACCGTGTAAATAAGGCTTTTAAGCTCATCCGGTGCTCTGTGGGGCCTTCGATGGAGCTCTATAGTTTTAATAAGTGAATCGTTGAAATTCCATCTCTTGCATATAAGCGCACCCAGGGAACTGTGGCTTATACCAAGGCTTATCTCTTCAAGAAGTGTGGGGTCTTCAATTCCTTTAAAACCTGTTAGCTGACGGATCTTTTCAAGAAGATCAGAGTGCATTGAGAGCATTACTATTTTACCAATATCTGCAAGAAGTGCAGAAAGGTAAGCCTGGTCGCCGAGCCTGCTGCTGTTATCTATTTTTTTAATTAGAATCTGCGCATAAAAAGCCCTTTTGTTCGCGTCATTCCAGATCGCTTCAAATCTTTTGTATCTTGATTCAACTACTTTCTGTACACCGGTCGCTATCAAAAGGGTATTGATACCCTTCATGCCGATAATTTTTACCGCCTCATCAATGGTCTCGATCCTGTTCATCGTTACATAACCGGCTGAATTGGATAGTTTTATTATGGATGCGGTCAGTCCCGGATCCCGTGATATCGACGCGGCAATAGTCTTTATATCACTTTCAGGATTTCGACAGAGCGCCCTTATCTCTTTTATATTGTCCGGAAGGGCCGGTATATCCTCGATCTCCTTCATTATCTCTTCAGCTATTCTGAAGTGGAGTTCGGTAGTTCCAATGCTGCACGGTATGCTGATATTAACAGATGTGAGATTTTCATTTCTGCTTATTGTGAATGTCTCTTTGGGAAAGCCTGAACTTTTCAGAAGCATCATTGCCATAATAAGACCGAGCCCGGCTCCTTCAGAGTCGTCTAACACATCTGCAAAAGCTTCGGATATATCCTGGTATTTATACGCCTTATTTATACGGGCTTTTATCTTGTTTAGTTCCGATTCAAGTATGGGGGTATTGTTCATTATGCTTATAATCAGGGAATCGTTCCTGATGCTGAAATTCACCCTCACAACATACCTGGAGTTAGTTATCGAACTTAAAAATTCATTGTCAGGTGCCTGGAACACATCATCTTTAAAATTTTCCATCCCCTCCCTGTAATTCTGGAGATTGTTGATATCAAGGCTCTTTTGTTCAAAATAGAGTCTTTTAAGATTTGCCTTTATCGCATTATTTATCATTTCTCTGATAATTGAAATGATTGTGTCTTTATGAAAAAGAAGATCGTAATGCTCCAGGTATCGATGGATAATTTTGATGATTTGTGAGTCAGTTTCCGGCGTGAAACGTTTAAATTGTATATAAAAATCATCGCCTGACTCAATGGCTTTTTTATAATCGGAAGGTTTTGTGAAAAATTCGCTCGATTCCATATAAGTGATTCAGTATAACCCCACTTTAATTTTGAAACAGAATAAATAATTTTAATTTTTCAGACAATATGTCAGTACAAATATATATTACTCCAGAAGAATGTTTATATTAAACTTTGAATTGTAATATAGCAATAATTTTTTATCATGATCTGATTTTTATTAAAAATACCGCGTGACTGTTACTTAATATATATATATTGATTGGCGTGAATAGTTTTTTCAGTGATTGTAACTATGGGAATGAATTTCTTTATTTTAATTTGAAGTTGACAGTGAGGGTTGAAATATATTAACATGAAAAGAAAATTAAGTTTTTCAGATAGTTTTCAATATTGTATTATGGTAATGGAGTATTCCAGATGAAAGATTTTCCAAATTTAAACACCAAGGAGCCCGACGGGATTTCTGCCAACGGGAAGCCTTATACCATTATGGTTGTTGACGGAAAGGAATTTCAACGGAAGCAGATAGCTCAGATATTTGAATCTGAACAATACAGGGTTGTAGAAACAGCTGCAAACGGGAAAGAGGCGCTTGAAAAATACGACAAGCTGAAAGGGAAAATCGATCTTATAACTACAGAACTTGATATGCCTGTCCTTGACGGTTATGCCATGCTTTATGAACTTAAACAGCGCAACTGCAGCTCTCTGGTAGTATTTATAAGCGAAGAGACCACTAAAGGTGTTATGCAGGATTTAATACAGATGGGAGTTAAAGACTTTATCCTTAAACCAGTTAATAGAAGAGTATTACTCGAAAGGGTAAAAAATGTACTGACAAAATATTATAAACCGGCTCAAAGCCTGCTTTAACAGCAGTAATCCGGCAGCACAGGGGATTTTTATATGGGCAATGAACTTGAAACCGCAGCAACCAATTTTTCAGAACAGGCTAAGAAGCTGCAGATAGCGCTTTATTATACGCATAATGATGAAGAAAAATCCAAAAAGATGTTAAATGACACCTACCGGGATCTGGTTGTGCTGAAGGGGAGGTTCTCATCGGCAAGTGTTTACGGGGCCTTCATTATATTCGTTAATTCTGTATATCTGAAAGTTGTGAATTCGTTTTTTATAGTCAGCAGATCATTTGAACTTGCAGATTTGAAGACATCCATTGACTGGAGAAATTTTGAAAAGCAGCTTGATGATGTCCAGAAAAAGGGGGGAGGGGATGATATTTTCGCGGCCCAGGTTAAGGAGAATATCGCAAGAAACCTGAATTTCCAGGAACTGACAAAGCTGTTTAAGCTGATAGAGTTAAACGATGCTATAGCTGTAAATCACAGTTTTCAGAAATTTCTTTCTGATGTAACCGGGTTTCAGAATATTGAACTCTCGCTCGATTATGAAACATCTACTTCACTTGCAATGGAAATTCATTCAATAACCGGCGCAAAGATACCTCCCGCTGAACTTGCACGTGGTCAGGGGGAGGAAAAGGCCGCACAGGAGGTCAAGATTGAGAAGGTGGATGATTCCCTCGAGGGGAAAGAGATTAAACTGATGCTGAATGGCGCGTTGATACTTTCACCGATTAAAGGCAAGGACATCGCAAAGCTTACAATCGGCGACAGGATAATGATAAGTATAATAGACAAAAATCCCAGGGCTGTTGATGTGGCCAAAGCCTTTAACGCATATGATTCCGAGGGGAAAATTAAACCCATTCCCGGAAGAATCGTTTCAATCAAGCGTGATGACTGTCTTCATGTGATGGCTATTGTCGCCAAGGGAATTTATATGAAGATCGTTGAGGAGGAGGATAATATAAAGGTCGCGATGGATCCGACGTATTTCAACCAGTCCGGGAAAACCGATGCTGATGAGTCAGGCAACAGCAGGACCATGCTTATTATCCTTTCAGTTGTTTTTCTTTTATTGATTGGTATAGTTTTATTCTTCGTTTTTAAAGCCTGATTATACGGGTCTGACAGGTATTCCTCTTTTATGAAGGTTTTCCTTTACCTCTCTTATGCTGATTTCACGGAAGTGAAAAATGGATGCAGCGAGTACCGCGTCAGCCTTCCCGAGAGTAAAACCTTCATAAAGGTGGTCAATACTGCCGGCACCGCCTGAAGCAATTACAGGAATATCCACTGCCTCCGAAAGTCTTCTTGTCAGTTCAAGATCATATCCGTCTTTTGTCCCGTCCCTGTCCATGCTTGTGAGAAGTATTTCTCCTGCGCCGAGTTTCATCGCTTCAACAGCCCATTCAATGGCGTCAAGTTCAGTTGGTGTTCTCCCCCCGTTAAGGTATACGGTCCATCCTCCATGATCATTTTTTTTAGCGTCTATAGCCACAAGTATGCACTGAGAACCGAATTTCTCCGCTGACTCGGTTATGAGCTGCGGGTTCTTTACAGCCGCGGTGTTAATTGAAATTTTATCAGCGCCGTTTTCAAGGATGAGCCTTACATCTTCAATGGTCCTGATTCCCCCTCCTACAGTAAAAGGGATATGTACTGTCTCAGCTACCCGTTTTACCATATCCAGTATGATGTTTCTTCTGTCTGAAGATGCTGTTATATCAAGGAAACATAGTTCATCCGCCCCTTCGGAATCGTAGAATTTTCCGTTTTCAACGGGATCACCGGCGTCCTGAAGGTTCAGGAAATTGACCCCTTTTACGACACGTCCGTCTTTAACATCAAGGCATGGTATTATTCTTTTAGCGAGCATCTGGATATCCTTTAGCTTATTCTAAGCATGATATATTCTGAACTGACGTCTATAATGTAAATATTTTTTTACGGATGAACAAAAAAACGGAACACGTGTAATGAGGGATAACGGTGTTCTTTAGTAATTTACTTGAGTTAGGCGCTTTATTATTAATATATCATATTATTCTGTCATTGCGAGGAGTTTAAGCGACGAAGCAATCTGTTCCGGATAGAAAAAATTCAGTATAAACCGGTATTGTTTCCAGCCTTAACAGATTGCCACACTCCCTCCGGTCGTTCGCAATGACATAGTTTCAAATAATTATGATATTTAAACCAATACTCTTATCATCAATGTTAAATTTTGCCTAACTCAAGTAATTTAACAGGAATTGTATAATTTTTAGGTGACATTTCCGTCTGGTTTAAGATTATTTACAATAGCAGATATTTTTGGAGAGATACTGATGACCGGTAAAAAACTGTGCGGCAGGGACATGTTCAGGGAGTTCTCACATGAGAATGTCCCGCTGATTGACGGATTTATAGAGAGTTACTTTTCCCGGAAAGCGGCCGATGCAGAGCTTCCTTTTATGAAGGAATTGTATTCTGATATAAAGGAATACTGCCTGAGGGACGGCAAAAGGATCAGGCCCATACTCCTGATTAATTCATATAACGGTTACTGCAGGGGGTTCAGGAAAACAGGCGAGATCATTAAACTCGGCGCCGCGGTTGAGATAATGCACTCCTTCCTCCTTGTTCAGGATGATATCATTGACAGGGCGGAGATGAGGCGCGGAGGAGAGGCGCTTCATATACTTCTCGGTAAAAGATATTCATCCCTGACCACCAACCCTCTGATCGGGACAGATATTGCTTCCGTTCTTGCGGATGTGATGTTCTCTTCAGCAATAGATATTATCTGCAGTGCCGGCCTGAGAGACGGAATAAAAACCGCCTTTATGAAGGTCTTCGCCAGGACTTATGAAAAGACCGCCTGGGGGCAGATCCTTGATTCACTTAACACAATGCCGGTTTCAATAGACTGCGGAAGCGATGCTCCCATGATGATATCACTTATGAAGACCGCATGGTATACCATGGTTTATCCTGTTATGATGGGATACGTGCTCAGCAGCGGAAGCGGCAGGAAGGAACTTGAAACAATTGAGGAGTTCGGAATTCCGCTTGGAATCGCTTTCCAGATCAGGGATGACATTCTGGGTGTCTTCGGAGTGGAGTCAGACACGGGTAAACCGAATGATTCAGATATCCTTGAAGGGAAGTTTACACTTCTTGTCCATAATACCATGCAGAAGCTTGATGAAGCTGAACTGGAAAATTTCAAGTCAGTTCTTCTCTCCCGGTCAAAGAGTCCAGACGAGGTCAGGTTCATCAGGGAAACAATTAAATCAAGCGGTGCACTTGACGAAACAATAGGGAGACATGAAAAACTCCTTCTTGAGGCAGAGGACAAACTCGATCAGCTCCGTATTAAAAAATACAGCAGGGAGGTTTTGCGGGGGGTAATTGAAGCTGTGGGCGATATTCCTGTCTGATTAACTTAAAACAGAAATCAGCTCCCTTATTCTTAATATCTTCGCCTCTGTGGCCTTCCTTAAATCCCGGAGAGTGGGGTCGTTTTCCGGGGTTTTATGATTTCGCGAATACCCGTCAATTATCTTTATACCCTTGGTGTAATCCTTTCTCCTCGATTCCAGGGCATCGTAATATATTTTTTCAAGAGAAACTGTGAGCGCTTCCATGTTCTCTTTCAGTGAGTTCCCGGATAGCTTTTCGTCAATGAGAACCTTAACAGCATGCGGCCAGTATCCGCCCCCTGCCTGGTTCATCAGAATATCATGGTCCGGCCCTTTCCCCTCCTGCAAAACCTCTTCAATCCTTTTAAAGAGGGCTTTCAGGGCATAGTGCTGTATATAAAACGTGTATGTTTCTATACCGAGAATTCTTGATTCATCTGTTATGAAATTTTTTCCCGTTCCAGGGATATCATTTTCGTTGAAACATAAATTATAGGGCCCGCCATTTTGCAGCCTTTCCCTGGCTATAATCATCAGGTCTATAATCCCGGGGCGTAGTATTGTAAAATCGATTGTGCTGCGCCTGGACCGGTTTCTGCTCCTGTATTTCGCTTCATTTCTCAGTATAGAGTAAATATTTTCACGAAGGGCCCAGGCCGGTATAAGCTCGTTCATGTGAAGGGGAATATCCTTGTGCAGTGATGAAGGCGGTATTATCAGTGAGAAAGGAAATTCCACTTTCTGCGCCTGGGTTACCGTACCTGTTGCTATCAGTGAATAGGGAGCCTTCCTGAAGTCTGAGGGGAACTTGATGCTGCACCCCAGGCCGAAAAACATACCTTCACCTGGATGGATCTCCTGGTCCGGGAGCCTGGAAGTATGGTTTGAACCGACATTTGCGCCGTAGCCTATATTCCCCCTCCCTGCAGGCCATAAAGCCGCTATCAGTAGAGACTGGTGATGGCTTACTGTAAAAGGCCCGGCAATAGCTGATGTCACTTCGCCTCCGCCCAGAGATGAATTCGGGCCGATAATTGATGAGGAAACACGGCTCTGGTTTTCAGCCTCTGAATGTTCCATCATGAGAGAATTGTATAGAATAGATGAAGAGTTTATTTCGCACCCGTACTGGAGCATGGAATTTTCTATCCGCACGCCTGAACCGACTGTAGTAATCTCGTCACCTGAACTGAGTATGGTTGAGCCTGATATGAAAATTGCGCCGCGAATGACCGCCCCCTCTGCTGTGAATGTGTCACGTATAGTGGATGTATCCGTGATTATCGTTTTTTTCCCGACAACTCCCCTGTCAAGGGAGGCGCTGTTTCTGTATAATACGGTGTAGTCTGAAAAGAGTTCAGGTTTATGGGCGTTTTCAAGGAGGAGTTCTGCTGTTTCCATGTCCATGTCGGCGAAGAGGGGGATGGGAATCTCCCCTGTCTCCGGGCCGGCAGGGATGATTATATCGTTTCCGAAAGAGCACTGTTTCCCCGCGGTTATGGTCCCCGTATTAAAAATGACAGCATAACCTGAAATATAATAATTGGAAACAAGTCCGCACCGGTTTACAAGTGATTCAGAACATATATATGAATTCACAATAACACTGTCATAAATGCCGGAGGGGAGCATCGCGCCGTCCTGAACTTCAAGTTTTTCCCCGGTAAATTTTCCCAGCATGCATCTGCCGTTAAACCTGTTGCCTGAAATAAACTGGGGGGAGAAATCTTTTTCAACCCTGAGCATGCTCCAGTCTTCCGCGCTGTTGCCGTTCTTCTCAAGGAATTTAATCTCTTCACCTGTGAGAGGGCGGTAACTTTTATCTATGCCTGTAATGGAATCTTTAATGTCCCTGATGGTTTTGAGGAATTCCGATTTCTCTATTATATTCTGAAGGTTATCTGTAAGTTTCATAGATTTTCCTTTTTAATCACTTTTCAGTATTTAATAAGGTAATTACATTCTGTAAGCACTCTATACTGTCACCCCGGTTTTGTAAAGCAAATACCGGGGTCTCATTATTAAATCAGTTGTCTGTAATAAAAGTAAGATTGTATTACTTGATCATTGAGAGGAAGTATGAGTGTATTCTGGGATCGCCTGTCAGTTCAGGGTGGAAGCTCCCGCCAAGGAAATTATTCTCCCTTACAAGTACAGGTACATCTTCAAACCGGGCAAGTATTTCAACATCTTTTCCATGCCCTGTAATTTTCGGCGCCCTTATAAATATTCCGGAGAAGAGTTCTTCTCCCATCCCCTGCACAGGAAAAGATGCTTCAAAGCTCTCAAGCTGGCGGCCGTATGCGTTTCTGTGAACCCTGAGATCCATTACCCCTATTATCGGGAGGGTGAAATCATCCACCTCTTTAGCGAGCATGATCATACCCGCACAGGTGCCGAATACAGGCATACCCGCCAGGGCTATTTCCCTTAGAGGGTTCATAAGGCCGTTTCGTGAAAGCAGTTTGCTCATTACTGTACTCTCACCGCCGGGGATGATAAGCCCGCTGACACTGTTGAGTTCTTCCGCTGTGCGAACCTCAACAGTCCGGGCGCCCAGGCTGTTGAGCATGGTGCAGTGTTTGTGGAAGGCCCCCTGCATTGCCAGGACCCCCACTGTTTTTCCTGAAGGCATTAAGTACTACCAGCCTCTGCCTGCGAGTTTGTCGCTCTCTTTTAGTTGGGTAACACCTATCCCGGTCATGGCCTCTCCAAGGTTCCTTGAAATCTCAGCGAGTTTTGCCGGGTCCTGGTAGAATGTGACAGCCTGTACTATGGCCTGTGCCCTCTTGGCCGGGTTGCCTGATTTGAATATTCCTGAGCCTACGAACACAGCTTCTGCGCCGAGATGCATCATCAGTGCGGCATCTGCGGGAGTAGCGACCCCTCCTGCAGAGAAATTCGGTACAGGGAGCTTCCCGGTATGTGCGACTTCAAGTATAAGTTCGTATGGAGCTCCCATCTCCTTGGCAACTGTCATAAGTTCCTCTTCAGGGAGGTTCTTGATTCTCCTCATGTCATCCTGCAGGGTTCGCATGTGGCGCACAGCCTCGATTATATCGCCGGTGCCTGCCTCTCCCTTTGTCCTTATCATCGCTGCGCCTTCACCAATTCGGCGCAGTGCCTCCCCCAGGTCCCTGCATCCGCAGACAAAGGGGACTTTGAAATCACGTTTGTTTACATGGTATTTGTCGTCAGCAGGTGTGAGCACCTCGCTTTCATCTATGAAGTCCACTTCAAGGGCCTCGAGTATTCGGGCTTCAACAAAATGGCCGATTCTGCATTTTGCCATAACAGGTATAGATACGGCCTCCTGTATCCCTGTTATCATATCCGGGTCGGACATCCTGGCAACGCCGCCTGCGACCCTGATGTCAGCAGGTACGCGTTCCAGCGCCATAACAGCAGCAGCTCCCGCATCTTCGGCAATTTTTGCATGTTCAGGTGTAACAACATCCATAATAACGCCGCCTTTAAGCATCTCAGCTAAACCGACCTTTGTTTTCCATGTTGATTCCTGTTTTGAACTCCATATTTTATCTGTCATGGGATTACCTCTTAATTGAATAATATCAGCGCTGCTGTTAAGCAGGATTTTGTCTGTCTGTACTTATATAATAAGCTCTTTTCAGGCAATATTTAAGAGGGGCATAATAAAATTCGAGTCATTTTTTTCAATAATTTTATTCAAATATTTAAAAGTGAAGGATTGAAGCTTTTTATCAGTTTACTGTCGAATGATTTCCCGGTATTATTCTTCTGATTTATTAAAAAGGAGAACTTTTGAATAAATTTTCTGTCTTAAAAGGCATAGCAGGAATTTTTAATTGTATTATAAACAGATAATCTGTTTTTCTGCACTATTAGTGAAAGAGGAGTTTTTCAATGAAAAAAGGTATGGTTTTTCAGGCAGTTCTATTTATGCTTTCTGTAATGATATTGGCCGGATGCAACAGCCTTCCCTCTGCAGCGGGGGCTGATGTTGAATCAGGGCTGACATCCCCGATGAGCGGTAAAGTTATATATGTTAATTCCCGGTACGGCTTCAGCTTTAGACTTCCTGACAGCTGGAATGGATATTCTGTATTGAATGATTCATGGTCCGCGTCAAAAAACGATGTTATGACTGCTGAGACCGGCCCTGTTATTTCCATACGACATCCCCTCTGGAGCAAAAAGAAACCAAGGCAGGATATCCCGGTTATGGTTTTTACTTTAAAACAGTGGGGCCTGGTTGCTGATGAGGAGGTACGTATCTCGGCAGCCCCTGTTGGCCCCTCTGAACTGGGGCGTAATAACCGGTATGTTTTTGCATTGCCGCCGCGATATAATTATGCATTCCCTGAAGGTTTTAAAGAGGTGGAAAAGATAATAGAAGCGAAGCCTCTGCTTGTTGTGAAAGTTAAATGATTTTTAGTATTGATTGTTATCTCTGTATTCCGGGAGAAAAATTGCATCAATTCCCTGATCAGATTTTTTCCCGGAGATGAAGGGAAGTCCTTTATTATTTTTTTATTCATTTCAGTATCCGCAGCAGGAATCGCGCCATTCCGGTAACTTCAGAGGGCACGGTTTACTTCAAATACCTTTAGCGGCAGGGATCAAGGCGATATCACGATGCCCGGCTTTATTTTTGAAGGTATTTACCATTGCTGAAAGCCTCTGCCGGGCATCGTGATACAAGCCGCGAGCCCGGTCTGCGACAGGGGTAAATCCGGTTTGTTGTCCATTAATGGAGCAGGGGCGCCCCGATTAATCCTTTTTTATGTTGAATTTATACATATTTGTAAGATTATTTTCTCTTTCCTGGGAGAGAACTGTTTTCTCCTTGATTCGGTATATTAATATTTTAATAATTGTAAAAAAATTGTTAAGACGGTAACAATTCTGGTGAAAGGGGGATGATTATGGAAAAGGGCCAGATTTCAGCACGGCAGAACCTTGAAATAAAGGGGGCGCTTATCTTTTTCTTCGGTTATCTTTTAATATCTCTGCTTGCGGTGCTTTTCCAGGTCCTTGCAGGGCAGAAGCTCGGTTCTATTCTGGTCCCAACCATTGTGAACTTTCTTATTGTTTTTTCTGCTTTCATGATCTATCGCGGAAAGAAAGCGGGCAAAGGGGCGCTGATTTATTCATGGATGGCTGTTTTCCTTATATTTCTTTTTAATTCTTCAGCTAAATATATCTACGCGGTCAAATATGACTGGGAATATGCTGTTGAGGCCTACCATGTTACTGCCATTACAATTGCTTCAATAATCCTTGTTCAGTTTTTATATAACAGGAAGGTTTTTATTGTGATGGTTTTCCTTACTTTCCTTGCCTGGTTTGTTTTTCTGATGGCTGCTAAAAGTCATGGCGTGGAATTTTACATGTATACTCTGAAGGATGGCAAGGTTTATCACGGCATTATGTTTCTGAGGGAGCTTTATTATTTCGCCATAATGCTGCTTCTGTCTGTTGTTGCCTATTTTAATATTCCCAGTGTCGAGGAGTTCGACAGGCGGACAAAACTGCAGCAGGAGATTATACTGGATCAGACAAAGACTCAGACTGAACTCGCTGAAGAGGTTAATGATAACGTCGGGGAACTTTTCCAGAGGCTTGAGCATCAGAAGGCCATTCTCGAGGAGTTCAGTGATAAAGTACAGGATCAGGCTTCCACTTTTGAGGAGATCTCGGCAACTCTGGAGCAGCTGCAGGGTTCCGCTGAAAATATTGCAACCAGCGCCTCAACCCAGATTGAGGAGAACGGCAGGATGGACGGGATTCTCCGTAACCTGAGTGAATTGAAAAGGACAACAAGAACCAGCCTTGATGAGACAGGTAATGATATAGGTATTACAGTTGAGAATTCAAAAACAGGGAAGGATCTTCTGGATAAAGTCGAAAAATCTGTAGATGAACTCAATAATCAGAATTCAAGCATAGCTGAAACTGTTAACCTTATTACGGATATCGCGGACAGAATTAATCTCCTTGCCCTTAACGCCAGTATTGAAGCTGCAAGAGCGGGTGAGCATGGAAGGGGATTCGCTGTTGTTGCTGATGAGATTGGAAAGCTCGCGGTACAGACTGCTGACAGCGTGAAACTCATTGTAACTATCACGGAGAAAAGCAACAGCACCATGCAGGATACCAGGGGTGTCATTAATACTACAATTCCTCTGATTCTGAATATGATTGCAAATATGGAAAAGAGCTTCGACAGCCTGAAAGATCTTCAGAACAGTATTGACCTGGAGGAGAAGGAGATATCCGGAATGCTTTCGCAGATGGATAAGGGGATGACCCTTTCGAGGAATATAGCCTCAGGGACTGATGAACAGAAGAGGGCAATAGAGAACACCAATATAGCCCTTGAAAATGTCAATGAAGCAATCAGCGGCATGGTGAGCGGTATTGATGAAATCGTAGGTTCTTCAAGAAAAATTATCGAGAACGCGGCTATGCTTAAGGAGAAAGCTGCAAATTCGGCAGGCGATAAAATAGAGTTGACCTGATGAGTATTTTCAGGTTAATGTCTTACCTGTATATATGAAGGCTAAATTTTTCTTTTTTGCATTCCTTTTATGTTCTGTACTCCTCAGCGGCCGGGAAAGTTCTTCTGACCCGGGGAGAGAGAATTATCTCAGTATAAGAAGACATTACTACAAATGGGATCAGGGATTTGAAGGGAGTAAAGGTTATTTCAGAAAGGAGCTTTATTTCTATCTGATTGAGATGATCGGCAGGGAGATAAAGACCGATTACGATTTTATCCCTGAATACGCCGATTCAGCTACACACAGGTCCAGGCTGAGATCCGGCAGGTGGCTTGTAATTACAGGTATAATTACTGCAGATAATTACAGGGAGATAGAAAGCTACAGAAAAAAATATGGAAGAAACAGTCAGCCCGGTAAAGGGCTTTTTTCTATTTCAGGGAGAATAAAAAAGTTCAGGCTTTCTGACTATTCAGGTAACAGGGAGGTTTATCTTTACCTGGATGATATGAGACTGGATAATTCGAAAGTGAAAGAAGAGTAGTCTTAACAGTCTTTGTGTATATTTTTTGCTTCAGAAATAATTCCTGAATATGTATTTTAGTGTAAAAACTAAAAAATTTATACCCCCGCCGCCTACGTTGGCGGGCTATTAGAGTATTTTTTGTCTGAAATAAGTGAAGGAATAAATACTGTTATTGCTTTATGTTTTTTAAGGGGATGTAAAAAAATCATTCATGAAAGTTTAATAATTGCCAGAATGGCAATTGTTCTGATAAAGAGATTTTTTCATCCCGGGGACTGTCAGCGGTTCTGGATGGTATTTTCTGATATTATATCAGGAAGAAAAGCTGGACCGGGAAGAACTTTTTTAATTCTTGAAGTGAAGGAGCAGAACATGTGCGGAATAGTCGGGTATGTTGGTTATAAAAACGCACCTGAAGTTATAATAAATTCTCTTAAAAGGCTTGAGTACCGCGGTTACGATTCAGCGGGGATTACTGTAAATTGCGGAGGGGAGCTTTTTACCCAGAAAAAAGCGGGTAAAATAGCTGTTCTGGAATCTGTCCTTGACTATGAAAAAATGGGTGAATGCGGTATCGGTATAGGCCACACAAGGTGGGCGACCCACGGGGAGCCCAATGATATCAATGCCCATCCTCACTCAGACTGTAACAATGAACTGGTTATTATCCATAACGGGATTATAGAAAATTACAAGGACATTAAAGAGGTTCTTCTTAAGAGGGGGCATGTCTTTAAAAGTGAAACCGATACTGAAGTTGTGGCCCATCTGATTGAGCATTACCATAAGGAAATGCCGCTGCTTGATGCCGTAATAAAGTCCCTCAAAAATGTTGAAGGGACCTATGCTATTGTCGTGATGTCAAAAAAGAACCCTGAACAGCTCATTGCCGCCCGCAGCGGCAGCCCCATGATCCTTGGGGTAGGGGAAGGTGAGATGCTTATTGCATCTGATGTCAGCGCAGTTGTTGAACACACCAGGGATGTCATCTACCTTGAAGAGGGGGAGATCGTTGAAGTAAAAAAGGACGGCTACAGGATATATGATCTTGAGAAGAACGGTGTTGAGAAAGATGTAACTTCGATTGACTGGGACATCGAGTCTATCGGTCGTCACGGTTTTGATCACTTTATGCTTAAAGAGATATTTGAACAGCCTGATACTATAAATAACGCCTTCAGGGGAAGAGTCCTGCCTGATGATGCCATGGTAAAGCTTGACGGACTCAGACTCAGTGATGAGGAATTAGAGAACATTGAAAGGATTATATTTATAGCCTGCGGAACATCCTGGCATGCAGCACTTGTGGCTGAATACCTTATTGAGGAGTATGCCCGTATCCCCGTGGAGGTCGAATATGCCAGCGAGTTCAGGTACAGGAAGCCTGTGCTGCGCAAAGGGGACCTTGTTATAACTATAAGCCAGTCAGGTGAAACTGCCGATACACTCGCGGCCCTGCGAGAGGCACAGGCAAAGGGGATTAAGGTCCTGGGTATAACAAATGTTGTGGGGAGTACTATAGCACGGGAATCTGACGGAGGGGTCTATATTTATGCCGGCCCTGAAATAGGTGTGGCATCCACAAAAGCCTTTACGTCGCAGATTACGGTAATACTTCTTCTGGCTGTTTTTCTTGCCCGCAGAAAGGAAATGTCATATCCTGAAGCCAGGGCTATACTTGACGATCTTGTTAAACTGCCGGAACTTGCACAAAAGGTGCTGGATGGGTGTGAAAATATAAAATCCATAGCGGAAGAGTATTATAAAAGCAGAAATTTTCTTTATCTCGGACGGGGTATAAATTTCCCCGTGGCGCTTGAAGGTGCGCTGAAACTGAAAGAGATTTCCTATATTCACGCCGAGGGATACCCTGCTGCTGAGATGAAGCACGGGCCCATTGCCCTGATAGATGAGGATATGCCCGTGGTGTTTATTTCAACAAAAGATGAAATTTACAGCAAGGTGATTAGCAACATGCAGGAGGTAAGGGCGCGCAAAGGTAAAATTATAGCTGTTGCCACAGAGAATGACGAATCAATCGCCAGGTATGCAGATCATGTTATATATATCCCTGATGTGCACAGGGCCCTGGTTCCGGTTCTGGCTGTTATTCCCCTGCAGCTTTTGTCCTATTATATCGCTGTCAGGAGAGGCTGTGACGTTGATCAGCCCCGTAATCTGGCCAAAAGTGTCACAGTAGAATAGCTGCTGCGCCGGTTCAGTAATATATTTTATTTCTTCCTCTATTTATTATTGACACCGGCAGGTCGCTAATATAAATTCATTTCATTAAACAGATTTTCTATTTAGAACAGTTGGTAATGAGGTTAAAATGATTGTTATAGAAAGCGTAAATCATATAGGAATTACTGTTTCCGACCTGGAAAATTCCATAAGGTTTTATAAGGATTTATTCGACTTTGATGTGATTGAAAATATCAGTAATTCCGGGCAGGCTTTCCTTAAAATGGGTGATATCTTTATCTCTTTAATTGAGGTAAAAGGCTATGTAAACAGCGAGGATTCCAGAAGCTGTATATCCTTCTATGTTGATGAAGAGGATTTTCAGGATGCCCTTGATGAAATTGGTGAAATGGAGCTCCAGATTATTCTGGGCCCTGAAAATATCAGGAAAGGAGAAAGAGTCGTTTTTGCTGATCCTGACGGGAACCTGATTGAACTGTCATACCCTAAAATTGACTGATGATAATTTATTCCCGGCTGGAGAAAGGCTGCAGGTTACTGCAGCCTTTTTTGGTTTAAGTCATGAGTTTTCCTCATAGAACTCCGGCAGGGAATTAAAATAGCCCGGTGAAAGTCGCTGTCAGTGCTCTTCGAAGTTTAATTTTAAAAGAGGAATTATATAACTCTGTGACGGGTGCGCCGGTTTATTGAATAACTTGAGTTAGGCGTTTTATTATTAACATTTATCATATTTTCTGTCATTGCGAGGAGCTTAAGCGACGAAGCAATCTGTTCCGGATGGAAAATATTCAGTATAAACCGGTATTGTTTCCAGCCTTAACAGATTGCCGCACTCCCTCCGGTCGTTCGCAATGACATAATTTAAATAATTATGATATTTAAACCAATAATCTTATTATCAATGTTAAATTTCGCCTAACTCAAGTAAATAAATATAATTGCGGTTTACAGAATAATATTATGATGGCAGATGGAAAAATATACGTGTTACAGGATGGGTATAAACGGGGAGCTGGATTATATTCTGATTGTAAAGAAGGTCATTATGGAACTGAGAGATTCATTTAAAAAGGTAAGGATAATACCGGTTTCAGTCTTTGAAGATGTTACTTCAGCCTTGAAGACTGCGGAGCTCCTTCTCAGACATAAAGTAGATGTTATAGAGGTTACGTTAAGGAGTGAGAGCGCGCTGGACTGCCTGTACGCGATTAACAAAATGTTTCCTGAAGCTTTAACCGGCGCAGGAAGCGTTCTTGACAGGGAGAGTCTGAAAAAAGCCGTTGACGCAGGGGCGCGATTCGCTGTAGCACCCTGCCTGGATGAAGGGGTGGCTGAATATGCTGCAGAACTGAATATTCCCTTTATCCCCGGGATCTCCACTCCTACAGAACTGAGCAGTGCACTTAAGTTTTCGTCTATGATAAAGATTTTCCCTGCAAAAGCACTCGGCGGGCCGGATTATCTCAACTGCATTACGGCCCCGTTTAAAAAGATTAATTTTGACCTTATACCTACCGGCGGTATTGACAATGAAAACTTCAGGGATTACCTGGAGTGTGAGAAAGTCCTTGCCTGCGGCCTCTCATATCCTGTGGCGGAAAAGCTGATCAGGGGGAGGGACTTCGTCTTAATTGAAAAAAGAATCATGGAGCTATACGGAGAGATTTAGAATATGCCTTCAGAAAGAATTGAATCATTGCTAAAGAATGCCTTTGAAAGGAGGAGCGTGCTCTTTGATGATCCACAGACCGACTGCTTCCGGCTCTTTAATAGTGACGGGGACGGCCTGGAGGGGGTGACAGTTGATTTTTATGCGGGGAATATTCTGATCCAGTATTTCAGTGATAAGGCGCTAACATTTATTGATAATATTATCAAATGTATTAATTCAATGACGGGTTATATCCCTGCGGATTTGAAATCGGTTCTTGTCAAGGACAGGAGAGTTATAGCTGGTCCGGTTGACAGGAATTCCCTGTGGAAAAGCAGACTTGCTGAAGGAGAGTACGATGAAGAGGAGGGGGTAACTGTTCGCCAGAATGGTACTCTGGCAAGGGCGGATCTTGTGAACGGGCAGAATACCGGAATTTTTCTTGATATGAGGGAGATAAGGGGGGAGCTCGAGGGGTTTTATCAGGACAAAGGGATTGAATCGATGATAAATCTCTTCAGCTATACAGCTTTATTCTCAGTCCACGCTTTAATGAACGGTGTTTCCCATGCTGTCAATGTGGATCTTTCAAAGGGTGTTCTGAGAAGGGCGAGGATGAACTACGGGCTTAACGGGCTCCCTGTTGATGACAGGGACTTTATTTATGGTGATTCAATGGAGTGGATTAAGATTTTCAGCAGGAAAAACACCTCCTTTGATTTCGGGATTTTTGACCCTCCAACATTCGCAAGGAACAGGAAGAAAAATTTTTCAGTAAGAAAGGATTACAACGACTCGCTTGAAAAGCTTCAGAGAATAGTACCTCACGGCTATGTTCTGACCTCGATCAATTCATATTCAGTTTCAGAGGAGGAGTATCGCTCATGTCATCCTGCCGGATGGGAATTGTTAATGTTTGCTAATGAATCAGCCGATTTTGTAAACAGGGGAAAACCGTATCTGAAAGCAGGTTTATGGAAAATTTAAGGGGCTCTGCTGTTATTGTCTGAAAATATCTTGACACCCCGGTTTTTCTTATCCGTAAATTATTGCGGCTAAAACGGTTCAGTTTAACGGTGCCTCAGCCAAATCCAGGGGAAATGTAAATGGTATATCTTGCTGTATTGCTGGTATTAACAGGTCTGCTGATTGTTCTTGTAGCCCTGTTTTCTGAATCCGGGAGAAGCGGTTCTTCCGCTCTGACAGGGCGGGGAAAAGGAGGAGAGCCCAGGAAGGGGCTTGATCCTGAAGATGTTGATATAGTAATTCCGGAAAGCAGGGAGAAAACCGGCAAACGTCAGGAAGAGGATATAGTAATAAATTTTGAGGACAGGGGTGGGCGGCCTGCCGGTAGTGAGAACGGGGATGACTGGGGTTTTGACGACCGGATGGAGGATGAGTTAATCCCTGACAGCGGCCCTCTTGAGGATATGACAGATTCCGGCTTTTATGAAGATGAAACCGGGGAGCTGGTTCTTCCTTCAGAGACCCTGGCGGAAACGGCTGGAGCATTATCAGTATCAGCTGTACTCTTTAACGACAGGTCAAACCTTATTGATTACGATTCCGGCGGAAGCAGTATTGGCGCTTCTGTTGCGGCCTATAAAAGCATAAAAAGGATGGGGGCTGGTGAGCTTCTGGTTGATGATGACGGCCTCAGCTTTTATATGGATGACAGGCTGCACCGTTTTGATTTTCATAAGGTTTATGATGTATGGAGCGGGCCGGGATTTGTAGCTCTTCCGCTTAAAGGGGGGAGTTCTGTTAAACTTTTTATGATTGAGGGCGCACCCGATTTCCCCGACAGGGTTGAAGTCTATTTTCAGAAATATACGAAAGGAATTTAATGTATTACAGGTATAAAACAAGAAAGAAGGATAAAAGATATCTGAGGTATTTTCTATATTTAATTATTGCGGCATCCACCTGCTATATCCTTTATCATTACAGAAATCATCTTATGTTCTGGAAAATATCTCATAACCGTATTGTTTCAGAGATTAAATCTGTTTCAGGGACAACTGATCCTGCCATGCGTATTGAAAAACTCAGGAAACTGAAAAACGACCTTGAAATATATAAATCTGAAAATCAACTGGAGCCTGAATCGTATACTTTTACGGCCAGGGTTTGTTATGCCCTCGGCATTTCGGGTAAGGGCAGCTATACTGACATTTATCTTAAAGAGTCGGGTATAAATTTGTCCCCTGAATCTGAAAAATTTCTCACTGAGGCTATAAAGAATATTAAAAAGGCTATTGCTCTTCTTGACGGGGAGAAAGTTGATGTTGGTGATATTTTTATTCTCGCAAGGGCGTATTCTTTTACCGGATATTATTCAGGGCAGGATATATATGAACTCCTGAAGGAATATACAGGTGATAACGGGAAGCTCTCAGCGGATAATGCCAGGTTTTTTTCAATAATATGCATCAATGCCGGGAATGTTGAAGAGGGGTTAGCAGTTCTTCAGTCAAGAGGTGAAGTTGAAAAGAGTAAGAAAGGGGAGCTTTTCCGGGCAAAAGCTCTTATGGATGCGAAAAAAAATACAGAATCTATAATCGCTTTTCAGAAAATATTAAAAAATGCTGAAGATGCGGAGATTCAGAAAATAGCGTATTTTAATCTTGGCCGGATATATTATAGCCAGAATCTCTATAAAGAGTCTATTGAACAGTTTATGGCGTCACTGGCTCTTGGAGAAGACAGCGGCAGCAGAATCTGGATAGGAAAGAATCATTATGCTATGGGATATAAGGACAGGGCACAAGCAGTGTGGACAGAGGTGCTGAATACTGACAGTGGTAATGAGGAAGTTAAAAAACTTCTTGGTATGATACATTGATTTAACAGCGCAATAAAAATATATCAAATATATGTTCCATGCTGTTTTGTATGTTAAAAGCTTGACAAATCTGAGGCTTTAACAAAATTCTTTAATGAGAATTATGTCATATGTATTTTACATTGATTGATTATTGCCTCTGTTATAAATCCTGCGGCTGAGTTTTTCGGCTTCCGGAATGACAAATTGAAAAACAATCAGGGAGATTATAAATTATGTTCGACTCATTATACAGTATGTTTTCTAACGATATGGGTATTGACCTTGGAACTGCTAATACTCTTGTGCATGTAAAGGGGCAGGGTATTGTTCTCAGTGAACCTTCTGTTGTGGCAGTACAGACAAGCACCGGGAAGGTTCTTGCGGTTGGACATGAGGCGAAGAGGATGCTCGGAAGGACTCCCGGAGATATAGTTGCAATCAGGCCTATGAAAGACGGTGTTATTGCGGATTTCGAAACTGTTGAAAAGATGATAAGGTATTTTATTACCAAGGTCCATAAAAGGAAAACCCTTGTGAGGCCGAGAGTTGTTATCGGAGTTCCATCAGGAATTACAGAGGTTGAAAAAAGGGCAGTCCGTGAGTCAGCGGAACAGGCGGGTGCCCGTGAAATTTTTCTTATTGAAGAGGCCCTGGCAGCGGCAATCGGTGCAAATATTCCTATCCATGAACCTGCAGGCCATATGATAGTTGATATAGGCGGAGGTACAACTGAAATTGCGGTCATATCCCTGGGGGGTATGGTTATTGCAGATTCGTTGAGGATTGCTGGTGATGAGTTTGATGACGCTATAATAAAGTATATGAAAACCCAGTATAACCTTGTAATAGGTGAAAGGATGGCTGAAGAGGTCAAGTTCCGTCTGGGTAATGTTTTCCCTGAAAAGAAAGTTGAGACAATGGAACTTAAAGGGCGGGATGCGATATCCGGTCTCCCGAGGACTCTTGAGATAGATTCCGTTGAAATTAGAAAATCGCTCAAGGAGCCTGTGGAGCAGATCCTTGAAGGCGTTAAACACGCACTTGAGAAAACCCCTCCGGAACTGGCCGCTGATATAGTTGAAAGGGGAATTGTAATGACCGGCGGAGGAGCACTTCTTAAAGGACTTGATAAATTTATAAGTAAGGAGACCGGAGTGCCGGTTATACTTGCTGAAAATCCTCTTACCTGCGTGGTATTGGGAGCAGGCAAGTTCCTTGAAGAGATAAAAAATCTATATAGGGCGAATCTGAAGTAGAAAAGTGGAATTTCTGATAAGACACAAATCGATAGTAACATTCATATTCTGCACCCTTTTCTGTATAATATCGCTCTCCGTTCAGGGGAGCGGTTTTACTTTAACCTTTGAGGGGATTATAAGCGGAATATTCTCCCCATTTCAGAAAGGATATAATGCCATGCAGGGGGGGACCAGCAGGTTCTGGGCAGGATTTTCTGAGCTCGACAGGGTAAGAGATGACCTGAAGCTCACAAGGGCGAAACTTGAGACATATGAAGGCCTTGATGAGGATCTTAATGAAATCAGAAATGAGAACCTGAGGCTGAGAAGTCTTCTCGGGATGAAAGAGAGGCTGAGGTATGAATCTATTCCCGCTTTCGTAATTTCAAAAGACCCTGATAACTGGTTCAGAACGGTTATTATTAACAGGGGTAGCAATGACGGGATTACTGTTAATATGCCGGTAGTAGCGTATCAGGGGGAAACCAAGGCTGTTATAGGGAAGATCGTTGAAGTTCGCGGTTCCCTATCCCGGATTCAGCCTGTGATATCACCTGATGTCCGGATCGGTGTAAAAGTGGGAGAAAGCAAATATCCGGGTCTACTTACAGGGTATGCATTCAATTCCAATCTATGCAAGGTCGATTACATCACCAGGGCCGCTCAGATTAAGTTCGGGGATCCCATTGTGACCTCAGGGCAGGCTGGTGTGTTCCCGCCCGGTTTTGTTATAGGTACTGTTGTAAAGACAGAATTGCCGGAATCCAGCCCGTACCAGAAAATTATAGTCAGGCCGGTAATTGATTATAACCTTATTGAAGAAGTATTTATAATTAAAAAGAATCCGGACAAAGACCTCTTTGAACTGTTTGAGGAGATGCAATGATATATACATACCTTATAACTGCCGGGATTGTTCTTGTCTCAACGCTTATACAGGGGCACCAGTCTTTTGATGTTATACGAATAGCGGGCGTAAAGCCTGATCTGATTTTTATAATAACCGTGTATATGGGATACAGTTTCGGATCTTTTAATGGTGAAGTTACCGGATTCGGGGGCGGCCTGCTTCATGATTCCATATCAAATTCACCTCTGGGTCTTATGGCCCTTCCCAAGCTTGCAATAGGATTCCTTGCAGGTATGTTCGGCAGGTCTGTTCTGAAAAGCAATATAGCTACTATTATACTTATGATTTTTGTTGCAACTATCCTGAAAGGGATTATTACCCTTTTTCTGAGTTATATATTCCACCAGGGAATGCTGACGAGTATTATTGATGTTATAATCCCTGAGGCATTCTACAATGCAATCCTCTCTCCAATGCTGTTTTTTATTTATGACAAAATATTCCAGGGTGAATTAGAGAGAGAGGGGTATCTTTAAATGAACCAGACTTCCCTTAAGGCCAGGATGCTTGAGGCGTTCAGGAAGCGGATGTATGTTTTCTGGATAAGCGTATCCACGGTCTTTGCAATACTTGTTCTTCAGTTGATCAACCTGCAGATTCTCCAGGGAGAAGAGTATACCCTGAAAGCCACAATGAATATGGAGAACAATATACCTATCCCCGCGTCCAGGGGTGAAATATACGACCGTAATTTTAAAAAGGGTATATCCGGCACTGTTCTGGTGTCGAACAGGCCTTCATTTAACCTTACAATGATACCCAGTAATTTTGAATCACGGGAGCAGATGGCGGAAGTCCTTGACCGTCTGGCGCCTGTAATCGGGATCAACTCTTCAGAAGTTTTTTCTGATATAAAGAAGAGTAATCCATGGGAACGTTTTCTTTTAAAGGATGACGTAAGTTTTGATGTAATAGTGAAGATCGCTTCCCACAGAAACCTTTTCCCGAATATTAACTGGGAGGATGCCCCTGTACGTGTGTATAACTACAGTGATGTTATGGCTCATACTATCGGATATATAGGGAGCCTTAGTAAGGAGGAATACAACAGTCTTAAGGGGCAGGGGTATAAATATTACCAGACTATTGGTAAAACAGGAATTGAAAAACAGTATGATCTTCTCCTTCGCGGAGAGGATGGTTATATACGGAGAATCGTAGATGTTAAAAACAGGACAGAAGGTGAAGAGATCGGCAAGATGCCCACTGCCGGGAATAATGTTGTCCTTACAATAGATTATGATGTACAGGAAGCGGCCCATAATGCCCTTGAGGGGCATACAGGGGCTGTTGTGGTGATAAAGGCATCAACCGGGGAGATAATTTCCATGGTGAGCAGACCCGGATTTGATCCCAATGCTATTATATCGAAGGAGAACGCCGGTATAATAAGGGACCTTAACCGCGATCCCGCCAAACCGTTCCTGAACAGGACTATACAGTCCAGGTATCCTCCGGCATCAACTTTTAAAATTATTACCTCTATTGCGGCACTTGAAACTGAAAAAACCTATCCCGACAAAACATATTACTGCTCCGGTAAATATACGCTTAAAGGGTATGTTGATACTGATTTCTACTGTTTCAGAACTCACGGGAAACTGGATCTTTACTGGGCCCTTGGAAAATCCTGCAGTGTTTATTTTTATCAGCTGGGGATGGTTGTGGGGCCCACAATGATTATGAAGTACGCCCATTACATGGGCCTTGATGAGATGACCCGGGTGGATATTCCAGGTGAGATCAGCGGTTTTATCCCTTCCCAGCGGTGGAAACTTAAAACCTTCGGGCAGCCATGGTTTGACGGTGATACAATAAACCTTTCAATAGGGCAGGGTTTCCTCTCTGTCACTCCAATCGGTCTGGCAAATATGATGTGCGGAATAGTAAACAACGGGATTGTATATAAACCACACCTTGTCAAGGAGGTCTATTCTCCTGATAACAGGGTTGTACTCCAGACAACAGGAAAGGAGAAACTGCGTGAAGTGCCTTTGTCCCCCATTACTCTTAATACTATAAAACAGGGTATGAGATACGGCTCACAGGGGGGGACATCGAGATGGCTTGGCAGGCATAAAGTTCCTATTGCCGGTAAGACCGGAACAGCCCAGACCCGGTCTAACAGAAAGGAGAATTACTCACAGCATGCATGGTTTCTCGGTTTCGCTCCTTATGACAAACTGACTGAAAACCCTATTGTCGTTTGTGTTTTTATTGAGTACGGTCAGTGGGGTGCGGCGGCAGCTGTTCCTGTGGCTGACAAAATTTTTACAAAGCTGATTGAGCTGGGGTATTTCAGGGATATGGATCAGAAGACTGATGTCCGGCAGATTAAATAACAAATCAGGGTATTGGTGATGTTCAGCAAAGATATGTTCGGAAAAATGGATATTGTCCTGATAGGGGCTGTTTTTATAGCAGTGGCCTTCGGAATATTAATGATATACAGTGCCGGATTTGACCCGGTGGAGCAGATAAACAAGGGCCTGTATAAAAAGCAGATAATATGGTTTATAATAGGTGTGATTTTCATGCTGTTCATGTCTATTATTAACTACAGGCAGCTTGGTGATTATTCGTTACATGTCTATGGTGTTATACTTTTTCTGGTTCTTGTTACAACAATATTCGGACGGCCCATAAGGGGAACATCTGCCTGGCTCGATTTCGGTTTTTTTTCCATACAGCCTTCTGAATTTATGAAGCTTGCTGTTGTCATTGTTCTCGCAAAGTATCTTGAGTTGCGGGAGCGGGATATTAAAAATTTCAGGGAACTGCTTGTTCCTACACTGGTGACTCTTGTTCCGGTTCTTATTATCCTCAAACAGCCCGATTTCGGTACTGCGGCTATATTTATACCGGTGCTCTTCACAATGCTGTTTATGGGAGGGGCTGACGTTTCCCACCTTATATCTATTATTCTTATTGCTTCAATTGCCCTTGTTTTCCCGATGATGTATACATACCTTGAATGGGCAGGATATAAGGGGAACAGTATCATTGTTCAGATGTTTGTCCATCTTGATGTTCTTTTTACCATTTCAGGTGTTCTGCTCTTTATAGCTGTTTCGACCTTTGTTATGCATTTCTTTTTTAACCAGAAATTTCTGAGAAAAATTTATATACCGGCAACTGTAATATCCCTGGGACTTATGATGTCAGTTGTTATTCATAAATGGTTCAAAGAGTACCAGAAGAAGAGAATCCTGGTCTTTCTGAATCCTGACCTTGATCCCCATGGATCCGGTTATAATATTATCCAGTCAAAGGTCGCCATAGGCTCAGGGGGAATTTTTGGTAAGGGTTTTCTTCAGGGGACACAGACTCAGCTAGGTTTTCTTCCTGAAAAAACTTCGGACTTTATTTTTCCTGTTATAGCCGAGGAACTCGGTTTTATAGGGGCAATAGTTGCAATTTTTATTCTCGGCCTGATTATATACAGGGGGATGGAGATAGCCCTGGGTACGAGGGATAAATTCGGGGCACTTCTCGCAACAGGCATTACGGCTATCCTTTTCTTCCACATTCTCATAAATATCGGGATGGTTATCGGGATAATGCCCGTAACCGGACTCCCTCTCTGTTTTTTCTCCTACGGGGGTTCAAATCTGTTCATGGTAATGATAGGTGTAGGAATACTGAATAATATCAGCATGAATAGGGCTCTATATTAAAGTATAAATTAAATCTTCAGCCGTATATTCGGGCGAAATAATCGCCTCGTAATATCTCTGCACGAATTCATAACTGATAATTCTCCAGAATTTGGCAGCTCAAAACTCCTCTTTTTTATGAAAATAAATACAGTTGAACCACCTTTCTAACGATAATATCTATTAAGAATACCCTTTGTCAGCGAGGTGCAGATGTTCAGTAATTTAAAGGTTAATCACAGTGACCCGGGGAGTGACATAATTTCATCCAGGCAGGGTAATAATATATCCGGAATTAAAACGGGATCTTCAGACTTCTATTCAATGGTGCTGAATTACAGTGCGGATTTATACGGGAAGAGCGCAGCTGAAAAGAGTTACAGTAGTGACAGATTATATGATAGGATACGTGATGATGCCGCAAGAGCGGGCGAACAGCTCAGAGAAAATCGTCCTCCTGCAGATGAAGGTATTAAGGCAGATCGCGAGGCTGGGGATAACGGATTCTCTGAAAAGGCTGTAAACAGTTTTGACAATGGGGACAGAAAGCCGGAAACAGAAGCGACCGTGAAGCGTGAAGACAGGGTTTCTGAAAAGAAGGGAGCCGATGAGAACGATGAAATAAAGGATTTTATTCAGGGCACTGCCGGTGAACTTATATCAAAACAGATTACGGAACTGATTCAGGGCGGCATTAAAGGCGACAAGGAAGGGTTCGCAGACAACCTGAGAAAAATAGCGGAAGATTTAATCTCTTCCATGAAAAAGAAACCTGATAGCGGTAGTGAAGCTGATCTCTCCATGGCCGGGAAAAAGACCGGGGAACATCAAAACAGTACCGGCGCGATGCTTAACGATTTCCTGAATAAACTTGAAAATGAGCTTTTAAAGATTGCTTCTGATAAAAAGGGTACCGCAAAGGGGTCTTTAATTACAGAGAAGAAACTTAAGGAAACAATCAGCGCTGTCATAAATGATATAAAAAAAGGTAAAAACAGAAATCATAATAAAACTGAAGTGAGAAGATTTGACGCTGAAGAAGTTAAAAACGATAAAAGGGCAGATAATAATACAGAAACACTGGTTTTGAAAAGGAAGGATTCCGGTGACAATAGCACAGCGGATTTTACTTCAGGAAAGGAAAGAAACAACAGCCGTGACAACAGTTCGTTTTCGGCCGGCAGAATGGATATTTCAGGGAGAAGCGGCCTTGAAAAGAACGATTCAGTTGTAAAATCCCCTGAGTTCAGACAGAGCCTTCAGGAGATTATTGATAAAGCTAAAGTATCGGTCAAAGACAGCAATAATGCGAGTTTCAGTGTTAAGCTGTTTCCGAAAGAGCTGGGAAGCGTTAATGTCAGTCTCCTAATGGAAAACGGTGTGGTTTCCGGGAGATTCCTTGTGGGGAGCGATGAGGCTCGCTCCCTTTTAATGAACAGTATGGAAAACCTGATGGAGCAGCTTGCCGAGGCCGGGATTCAGCTTGGCGATTTTAATGTAAATGTAAACCAGGGCGGGGAAAGGTTTGCTTCAGATAATGATGATGATAATGATGCCGTGGCAGTTCTTAACGGGAAACTTGAATCTGAAACCGCGGTAAATCAGTATGATTCTAATGCGTCGGCCGGGCATGACGGCCATATAAACATGGTAATTTAGGAGTTAATTTATGAAGGTATTTGAAATGTCAGCACAGGACAGGATGAGTGCAGCAATACAGGCAACTGAGTCAAACAAAAAGAACAAGACCGGTGAAGCGGGTGTGAAAAACAACCTCGGCAAGGAGTCTTTCCTGAAACTCCTTGTGACAGAGTTAAGACATCAGGACCCGACAAAACCGATGGAGGACAAGGAGTTTATCGCCCAGATGGCCCAGTTTTCAACTCTTGAGCAGATGTCAAATATGAATAAAGAGATTAAGAATCTTCTCGGAAGCTCCAGGGCTTATGAAGCATATGGGATTCTCGGGAAAGAAGTGGATACCTTTGATACGGTCAAGAAAGTCCGGGTTTCCGGTGTAGTATCATCAGTATTTTACAAAGGAGATGAGGTCATGCTCAGGATAGGTGCTGAAGAGGTCCCGATGAAGAATATTCATTCCGTAAGTATTGCTCAGGGTAATAATAAGTCTGTTCCTGAAACTGCTAATTTTGACAGTAATAAGGCGGGTTATGAGAATCAGAACAGGCAGAAAATTAATAGCGAAACAGTTAATGTAATTCAGTAGATTAATAATTCTGTGCTTATGAAAGATGAAATTAATTACGATAATATAATATAAATAATAACCAGGAGTTTTCTGATATGATGCGTTCACTTTTTTCCGGTGTTTCCGGTCTGAAAAATCATCAAACACGGATGGATGTAATCGGGCACAATATTTCAAACGTAAATACTTACGGGTACAAAGCTACCAGGGTTACATTCCAGGATATGCTTTCTCAGACTATTTCCGGTGCGGCAAAACCTGAGGAGAACAGGGGAGGGGTGAATCCTAAGCAGGTTGGTCTCGGGATGACTGTGGCTTCCATAGACAGACTCTTTACACAGGGAAGTCTTCAGACAACAGGCAACCAGACGGATGTGGCTATTTCAGGTGACGGATTTTTTATTGTAGCCGACGGTGACAAGAGATTTTACACAAGGGCAGGAACATTCGGTCTGGACAGGGACGGTAATCTTGTTAATCCCGCAAACGGGCTTAAGGTCCAGGGGTGGATGGCTGTAACAGACGAAAACGGCCAGAAGATAGTAAGGTCCAACGGCTCAACTGAAGATCTGGTTATTCCGGTATACAGCAAGATAGACGCGAAAGAGACAAATAATGTCAGGTATAAATGTAATCTCGATTCCAGGAGCGCAGTAATTCCTCCTGAAGCGGACGCGAGGATGAGAGCTTCGGCGGCGGTAACTACAAATATAGATGTATATGATAACCTTGGTGATACACACAGACTTACAATGACCTTCTGGAAAACAGGATTCAACCAGTGGACAGCCTCGGCAGCTGTTACAGGGTCATCTACACCTGTAACAATGGATGTTCCTGCCGGAGGCGGCCAGAACAATCAGAATAATCCGTCAAGCAGGATAAACCTGAGATTCTCACCTGATGGAAAACTTCTGGCTGTTTCAGACGCTTCCAGCCCTGATGAAATGAACCAGGGGACACTTGCTGTTAATGCTAATTACAGGGTACAGGGAGACCCGCAGGTCAGGACAATAAGGCTGAATCTCGGGGAGGCGGGCATCCTGTCAGGGATAACACAGTTTTCATCTGTATCAACAACCAAGGCCGTTGAGCAGGACGGATATGCCATGGGGTATATGGAGTCCTTCAGTATAGATAATTCAGGTCTTATTACAGGGGTTTATTCCAACGGTACCAAGCAGGCAATAGGGCAGATGGCAGTTGCCGTTTTTACCAATAACCAGGGCCTTACAGCCTCAGGGGAAAACCTTTATGAAGTATCCAATAACTCGGGACTTGCCAATGTGGGTCCGGCTGCGCAGGCAGGAAGGGGAAAAATAGTGGCAGGGACTCTTGAGATGTCCAATGTAGACCTTTCTGATCAGTTTACTGATATGATTGTTACCCAGAGGGGATTTCAGGCAAACTCCAGGACGATCCAGACCACAGATCAGATGCTTCAGGAAGTATTGACACTAAAACGTTAATTTGATATAGTTTAAGAGAGTTGGAGGGGGCCCCAGGGCCCCCTGCTTTATTTCAGGAAAAATTTTTTTGTTGACTCTTTTCTATTATATTTCCTATATGATTCTGTATCTATTTAGAAATCCGATATCATCTGAAACACCTTTCGTTTCTTTAATAATTCTGAATTCCAGAGGAGTTTTTTAATGTCCAAAGAAAAAATTTTCTGCTCCAATTGCCAGCATTGTATTGTTATAAGGCAGTATGAATCTGAACCTGACAGGTATGTTTTAAGGGTAAAATGCCTGAAAAAACAGTGGTCAAAGAGATCAGGTGAGGAGAAGCTTTATAAATATTTCACCGTGGCCAGACGTATAATGGATGAGTGTGAATATTATGAAGAATCAGGCGAGCTTTTCCCTTATATAAAGAACCTCAGAAAAGAGCTTCCTATTAAGGATGAAATTTATTCAACCAGAGATATGTAGCCTGGAAGATGTTTATCCGGCGGGATTTAAACCAGTGGAATGGTTCCTTAATCCCGTCAGTCTCCCTTATCTGCTTGAATTCCGGAGAAGCCTGTCTTTAAGACAGGCTTAACTGTCTTCGGGAACACTTAAGGTTATAAAGTTAAATTGTAAAAGAATAAAAACTGTCCGGAAAAGATGAAAAATTCTTTACGCCACAGGTTTAACACTTTAAAATATCTTATGTCGTATTAATCTTTATTGATTTATTTCAAATCAGTATTTTCCGGAGGAGATATGGAGATTCATAAACCTGAAGTTATCCTGCTGGGGATAACACCCGATGCTGAAAAACTCATAGAGGAGGCAGGCAGGACATGCTATCTCTCTCTTTCAAAGATAACTGATGAAAGTGAAAAGAATTTTATAAGGAGCGCAATAAAGCGCGGCCATCATTCCATACTTGAGCATGCAACAGCCAGCTTCAGGATACTGGGGGCATCCCGTTCATTTACTCATCAGCTTGTAAGGCACAGGATCGCAAGTTTTTCGCAGCAGTCTCAGCGATATGTTGATGAAAGTGAGTTTAATTATATAGTACCTCCTGAAATTGCGGGAAATGAAGCTGCTTTGAATCTTTACAGGGAGTTTATAGAGAGCTCAAGGCAGACATACGCCAGATTCAGAGAACTGGGAATTAAGAAGGAGGATGCCAGGTTTATTCTTCCCAATGCCCTTGAGAGCCAGATTGTTTTTTCCGCGAATTTTCGTGAGTTTCGTTCTGTTTTTAACCTGCGTCTTGAAAAGGCCGCGCAATGGGAGATAAGGAGAGTCTGTCTTGAGATGCTGAAGGTTCTGCAGGAGAAGGCCCCCTCTGTTTTCGGTGATTATGTGATAAACGAGGAGAACTGGACTGCAAAATCGAATTTAATCTGAAATTGAAATTATGCCGATATTTTAGTATAATATTAGAAAAGGGGGGTAGTATATGAAGCTGATAATTACATCTCTGCTTTTTGCCGGTATAACATTATCAATTACAGGCTGTTCAGGGACACAGAAACCTGATCCTGAAATTGAAGCATGTAAGGCTGCCTGCATGAAAAAGATGGAACTCTGTATTAAAAGAGCAAGAAGAAACGAGGCGAAAAAGGCGGCATGTGAAGCTGTGGGCGATAAATGCTGCAGAGACTGTATGGCTAAAAAATAGGGTTTTATTTCAGACTTAATGAAAGCCGGAGCTCAGGGTATATCGTCTATGTAAATACGGTCGTTTTTATTATGGATAAAAATTTTTGAAAGCCTGTATTCCTCTTCCCTGGAATCGTTGAATTTCCCATCCTCATGATCCCTGTGCTTTATGATCAGCCTGTCGCTTCCCGGATAGAGGTATAGTAATCTCGATTCAATCCCGGCCATGAAATCCTTTCTTATCGCACCGATATCGATAAAAACAGTCCCTCCAAGTTTATCGTTTTTATAATCTGTGTATGGCAGGTAGCCCGGAAAGTGGGAATGGCCTGATATCCAGAGATCTACCCTGTATTTTTTAAGGACTTTTTCGAAACGTTTCGATTTTTTAATAAACTGTCTTTTAAGCCCCATTTTTGACTGTATAAGGCCGCTGTGTTTCAGGCTTGCGTGTGTAACTGTAATGATTATCCTGTCCTGATTTTCTGTTACTTTTTTCTTCCACCACTCAAAGATATGATCAGGTATTACTGTCATCTGTCCCCTTTCGCTGTTTGACATGAATATCAAAAGGAGATTCCCTGTTCTCACTGAATAATGAAGATTTTTATTTATTATCTCTTTATAGGCTTCTACATTTCTCCATTCATGATTTCCTGCTATTTCAAACCATCCCCCGGCATTGATTTTTTTTCTTGTTTTGAGATAGGCCCTGTAAATATGATCCGCCTTTTTTTTCTCAACAATATCTCCGGCTGTAATGGCAATATCTATGTAATTGAATTCGGATGCTATATCGTCAACAGCTGCAATGTAGTCGTTTATATGATTGTTTTTTTTAGGCTGAATATCGGAATGAGCCCATATTACAAAGGGCGCTGCTGAGTTTTCTGAAACTGCATATGAGAAGGGGAGTATAAGAAGAAATATAACTGTCAGTTTTTTTATTTTCATAAATCAGTAACCCTGCATCAAAGAGACTTTTAATTAGAACTTTTTATTCATGCATGGTTACTGATTTTATGACAGCTTATTTGAGAGCAATATTCATTTCAAGCTGCCCCATGGGGCTGTACAGTGTGATACCGAGGGTAGTCTGCTTAATCATTGTTATATTGAAATTTTTACCCTCAATAACGGTAGGGGTTGTCATGTCTATTACTTTGCCTGTTGAAGCGAAGAGATTCATGGCGTTTCCTGTAATCATGTTGGCAAGCTCACCTACTATATCCTTGTACTCCTGCTTTACCTGGTCTTCAGAGAGACCGGGCACAAGTACCTGGGCGATTTTTTCAACCATGGAGTAACTCATACTGTAAACTATTTCGCCGGTTACACCTCCGGTTATTCCTATGATTATTGCCACATCCATTGACGGAATCGGGTTTTCCTTTATTATGAGTTTTCCTCTTCTTAAATCCACATTAAGGATAGATTTAAATACTACACTGGCTGCCTCAAGGAAAGGATTTATATATTCAGCGTTTATACTCATTAAAGTGAGGCTCCTTTGTTCTTTTTATTATTTTTATGATATAAGAAGTATCTCTGTTAAAAATATAGTAAGAAATACAATATATCAATCAGTTTTTAAATTTTTTACTATTTTTGATTCTTCGTTCAGCTCTTTAAGAAGATTTCTTGTGAGCATTGAAATATTCCCCGCAATGAGAGACTGTTTCAGTTTAGCTGTTGTCTCAGCGTCAGGAGTCTCTTTCCTGTAGGATTTTACAACAGGCGTAAATACATAAAGGCCTTCAGCTGATATAATAACAGGTGATGCGGCATTTATATTCAGTGCAAGGCATTTGTCCAGGAAAACAGGGGACTTGCTTATTGCAAGAATTTCTCTGGAATCCTTATCTGCTGTTTTAACAGGCTCTCCGATTTTAAATGGCGCGGATCTTAATATTTTTCCGTTGAGTATAGCAGCGGCTGAGCTGAAGGAACCGCCTGCTGAAGATACGGCGTTAATCTTTTCGGTTATATCATTTTTAATTTTATCAAGTTTCTTCTCTTCCAGCTCTTTTCTGAGCTTTTCCCTGTCTGTTTTCGGGTCACTGATTTTTACATTGCTGGCGGCAATTTCTGAATCTATATCACTGTCAGAAACAGCGATCTCTTTAATATATCTTTTTTTGATAGCGTCATTTGACAGGAAGGAGTACTGAATCTGTATTTTGGAGTTTTCAGCTGTTGATTTTGCGGCTATCTCCTCCTTCGAAACCGCGCTTCCTATATTAACCATGAATCTCAGGTCAGAGATTGCTATTTCCCGTCTCATAATTTTTTCGTATTCATCTATGCTGAGTCTGTTATTTCTAAGTACTGCCTGAAAGTAATCGGGGTCAAATTTACCTGTTGAGGGATTTTTAAAATCAGGGGAATTCCTGATTATTCTTGAAATACGCTCTTCGGTTATATCAAAACCATTATCCATGGCTTCCTGCTGAAGGAGTATCTCCACCAGAAAATTATCCAGGATAAAATCAGCCATTTTAGGGTCCCTGAATCGTCTGAATTTCATGTCTCTGTATCTGAGGAAATCAAGAGTGTGAACTTTTTTGCCGTTTACAGCAGCAATGGTTGCCTGGTTGGCAGAACCGCAGCCGGAAACATCAGGCATCCCGAATGAAAATGCTATTATTCCAACAAAAAACGCAAGGAGAAAGTACCCTGTATATTTAAGTATTGTATTATTTGAGTTACGCATCTTTTACCTTCTTATTACTCCAGTTATTAATTATTTTTTTCAGGTTTTTCGGCTTCGTCAACGAGCATTACAGGTATACCCTCTTTCACGGGGTATTTCAGCCCGCATTCCACGCATATAAGTTTCTGGTTTCTTGCGTCATATTCAACATCTCCCCTGCATGCGGGGCAGGCCAGGATTTCCAGCAGTTTTGTATCGATCATTTTTTATACTCCGGGAATTAATCAGATAAATAATCTATTAAAAATGTACTGTGAGAGTCAATCAAAATACTTATGAAGCGGCTTTATTCAATAATTCATTATATTTTGCTTGAAAAAAAGGCTATGGAAAAATTTTTTAAATTCTGGTGAATTTCATCGTATTAGTTTTAAGGAAGAAGGAGATTAAACATGTCAAAGAAGGGGATTATTTTATTGAGCGGCGGACTCGATTCAGCCACGGCAGCGGCCATTGCCATAAGCAGGGGTTACACGCTCTCAGCTATGACATTTTTATATGATCAGAGGCACGGCATAGAGGTATCTTTTGCTGAAAAACTCGCGGATTTTTTCAGGATTGAAAAGCATGTAAAGGTGGAAATCCCTTCTGAAATTTTCAGATCAGCCCTTACCCCCTCTTCAGGAATAGATGTTCCGAAAAACAGGGATGTGGATGCGGATGTAATTCCTGAAACATATGTGCCGGCAAGGAACATCCTTTTCCTATCATACGCGCTTGCTTACGCGGAATCTACCGGGGCCGAGGGCATCTTTATAGGGGCAAATGCTGTTGACTACAGCGGGTACCCTGACTGCAGGCCCGAATTTTTCGATGCATTCAAAAAAATGGCCGATACCGGCACCAAAGCCGGCGTTGAGGGGAGGGGGATTAATATCTACACTCCTTTAATGACCCTTAAAAAACATGAAATAATAAAGACAGGTGTGGAACTCGGTGTTGATTACTCTCTCACTCACAGCTGTTATGACCCGTATGAAGACGGTTCGTCATGCGGAAATTGTGACAGCTGTATCCTGAGAAAAAGGGGATTTATCGAGGCCGGGGTCCCTGACCCGACAAGATACAGGGCTGAATGAAAAGGTGGGCAGCCTTAGCCCTGGATCTTGTTTTCCCGTGCTACTGCGTCTCATGCGGGATTCCCGTTCTGTCCGGTGACAGCCATCTCTGCTCTGACTGCCGTAAAACCCTCATCCCTGTCGTGCAGGGGTGCCCTGTCTGTTCTCACCCTCTGAATAATGATAAATGCGGCTTCTGTTCCACCCGCAGGTTCTATCCCGAAAGACATCTCTCCCTTTTTGAATATGATGGTGCTGTAAAGAGTATTGTTTATGCGCTTAAATTCGGCGGAATAAAGAATGTATACCGGGTGTTTATTCCGTATATGGTGCGGGGCCTGGAATATTTTGGGAAAGATATAGACGTGGTTACTTCTGTCCCGATGAACAGGAAAAAATTTGCTGCCAGGGGCTACAACCAGTCAGAACTTCTGGCTAAATCGGTATCTTCTGCTGCGGGAATACCTTTTTTGAGGCTTTTAAGGGAGAAGGGAAATTCAATTCCTCAAAGGGAATTCAGCTTTGCTGCCAGGTATATTAATGTTATTGACAGGTATGAAACTCTCAATAATAATAAACTAATTGATAAGACAATATTGCTTATAGACGATGTTTTTACCACAGGGGCGACGATAAATGAGTGTTCAAGGCAATTGTTGAATTCCGGTGCCCGTGCGGTTTTTTCATTGACTGTGGCCCGTTCAGATTTAAAAAAGCTTGAAAATATCTGAGAAATAGATAGTCTTAAATAAATAAGGTCGGTGTTAGTTATCTGCATCTGACCCCATTTTTTATTATATGGAGCGTGTGATGGAACGAGTTTCACATGATAATTATGACATTATAGTTCTGGAGGGGAGAGTGGATCAGAACGAATCTGAAGAACTGGAATCTCTCCTCAATGACTGCCTTGATGACGGAAAATATAATATATGCATAGATATGATTGATGTTAAGCATATATGCAGTTCAGCACTTGGTGTACTTGTTGCGATTAAACGGAAAATTAAGGACAACCAGGGCGATATTAAACTTATAATCAGCAGTGAGAACCTGATTAAACTTTTCGAAACAACCATGCTTGATAAAGTATTTGAAATATTTGAATCAAGACGGGAATGTCTTTCCACTTTCGATTAATAGAAAATGAGCCGGACATTAACGAACATCCTTGCACCCCTTTCTGGCCACCTTGAAAGAGTTGATACCAGTATAAAGAAGCACCTTGAAACCGGAGTCCCTTTAATAGACAGAAGTGCCATGCACCTTTTCGCAAAAGGGGGGAAAAAGATCAGGGCTTCACTGGTTCTCCTCACTGCGGGCCTCGGCGGAGAGATCTCGGAGAGTGTAATAGATCTCGCAGCTGCTGTTGAGATAATCCACGCAGCCTCGCTTGTTCATGATGATATTATAGATAAATCGTTTCTGCGAAGGGGTGACCTCTCCGTACCGAGTAAATTCGGAGACAAGGTCGCTGTTCTGGCCGGGGATTATATGTACTCCACTGCTGTAAATATTGCAGTAAGAAACAGTCATGTGAAAATACTCGATTCAATCTCAAGCTCCTCCAGGGAGATGGTAAAGGGTGAGCTTTACCAGATGGAGTATTCAAATGTGGATAAAATAACCGAAGAGCATTATTTCAATATAATTGATCGTAAGACCGGGCGTTTAATGGCATCAAGCGCCTACATCGGAGCTGTTGAAGCCGGTCTTGGTGAAGAGGAATGCGACGCGCTTTTTAACATGGGGCTTGAACTGGGCTACGCCTTTCAGATCGTTGATGATACTTTCGACTTCAGTGACAGCAGTGATGTTACAGGGAAGGATGTGGGGAATGATTTCAGTGACGGTAAAATTACTCTTCCTTTTATATATATACTCAAAAACGGTACGGAAGAAGAGCGGGAATGCGTGCATAAATTCTCACAAAATCCTGATGCCGCTGACTGGGATGAAATAAAAAAACTGATTCACAGTTCAGGGGCATTCAGTTTTTCACTCAATATGGCAAAAGATTACGCGGAAAGAGCAAAAAAACGTATTGAAATATTTGACAAATCAGAGAATAAGGTGATTATAGAGGAACTTATAAATTTTATTGTTGAAAGAGATTACTGATATGTTTATACAAAAGGGATGACCGGAGGGCGTATGATTACAAAAGAAAAAGAGGAGCTTCTTAAGTTTTATAATCTAGGTCTTGCTGCGTATAAGCAGAGAAAATGGGATGACGCTATAAAGTCTTTCGAGATGGCCCTGAAGATAGAGCCTGAAGACGGCCCTTCAAAACTTTATCTTGAAAGAGCGCAAGGTTTTAAAGAAACACCTCCTCCTGATGACTGGGACGGAGTATACGTTATGACAACAAAATAAGTTTTACCAGTTTATTATTTTTACAGGAAAATTGAAATGGCAAAGAAGATAATTCAGGTTAACAAGAATCCGGTCTATGACATAGGGATGATTTCCACGGTTTTTAATAAAAACACAGAGTTCTATGGTGACCTTACATTTAAAAAGTCGCTTCAGATAAACGGAAAATTTGAGGGCGAGATAACATCAGGGAGCTACCTTGTTATCGGCGAAGAGGCTGTTGTAAAGGCCAATATCAAGGCTGATACGGTTATTATCAAGGGAACTGTGCATGGAAATGTAGAAGCAGTTACAAGGCTTGAGATACATACAAACGGCAAGCTTTACGGAAACATAAGGACAAAGAAACTGATGATATCCGATGGCGTTGTTTTTGAGGGTAAATGCGAGATGATAAAACCCTATGAAAAAAAGGGTAAAAAAGGAGATGATACTGAAGGGTCAGAGGAGAAAACAGCCTGACCCCGGCAGCTCAGCTGACTATCATCCTGATCGATATGTAGAGCAGAACAACCCCGAACATTTTTTTCAGATAATAGGGATCAATTTTAAGGGCGATTTTACTTCCCAGAAATGCTCCCACAATAAAAAAGGCAGCTATAATGGCTGCTGTTTTTATATCAGCATGACCCGCTTTATAATATTCAATTGCCGCGAGTATTCCTATGGGGGGGATCATGGCTATAAGCGTTGTTCCCTGGGCATTATGCTGGGTGAAACCTAGTATAAAAACAAGGGCAGGAACCATTATTACCGCTCCCCCTATGCCAAGGAGACCGCTGGCTATCCCTCCGATAGATCCTATTAGAGCTGTCAGTATAGTATGCATTGGCTACCTCATTAAATAATTGTTCTGAAGATGTTTTTCATTTTAATCAGTAATAATTCCTTAACATCTATTCCGGTTTGAAAAATAAAAATTATATTCCCCGCCGCCTTCGGCGGCGGGGAATATAATTTTTATCTGAAATAACATAAGGGATAAGTACTGAATCTGCACTATATGTAAATAACAATTTCAGGTAATATCCTCCGGAACATATTGTTGACTTTTTTTCCCGGGAAAAATCGTGAGCTTTATGACGGGTTTTTATATTTAAATAATTTTAACAAATTCCGGGACAATATTGCTCTATTTTATATTTTTCTTGAATAAATTCACTTTTATATTATAATCAGGGACAATATCAGCCGTTGAGGGGGATTACATGTCATCTATTGAGGCCCAGTATTATGTGAATAAAGGCGGGACCGTGGAATGCCGGTTATGTCCTCACAGGTGTCATATAAGTGAGGGGAAAAGCGGAATATGCGGAGTCAGGGAGAACAGAAAGGGTAAACTCTATTCAACGATTTATGGTGAAGTGACATCCATGGCTATGGATCCCATAGAGAAGAAACCGTTATATCATTTCTACCCCGGGAGTGAAATTTTTTCAATAGGAACAAAGGGGTGCAACCTTAGGTGCCCCTTCTGTCAGAACTGGTCGATATCCCAGGACCTTTCAGCCAGGTCATCCTACAGGTCACCTGAAGAGATTGTGAAAATGGCCGAAGGTTCAGGCTCTTTCGGCATAGCATATACCTATTCCGAGCCGACAATATGGTTTGAATTCGTTAAGGACTGTTCCCTGGCCGCGAAAGAGAGGGGACTTAAAAATGTCCTTGTGACAAACGGGTTTGTCAATCCTGAACCTCTGAAAGAGATGACAGGTTTTATTGACGCGATGAATATAGACCTGAAATGCTACAGTCATGACACCTATAAAAAAGTTCTGAAGGCCGGCCTTGATGCTGTTAAGGAAACAATAAAGGGCGCGCATGCCGGAGGCTGCCATGTTGAGGTTACAACACTGGTTGTTCCCGGAATGAATGACAATATGAAAGAGCTTGTTGAACTTGCCGAATTCATTGCCTCTGTTGATAAAAAGATACCCTGGCACCTTTCAAGATACTATCCCTCATACAAGTATGAAAAGCCTGCCACGAATGTTTCATTTCTCACAGAGGTATGGGAGGAGGGGAACCGTATACTGGATTTTGTCTTTACCGGGAATGTTCACCCCTCCGAATCGAGAAGCGACACAGTCTGCCCCAACTGCAATACCGTTATTATAAGCAGAACCGGTTATCATACTGTTGTAAAAGAGCTTGAAAACGGAAAGTGCAAATCCTGCGGCCATGAACTGGGAATAATACACTAGAGGGCCCCGTTAATTTTGTTGACTCGTTAATATCATGGTAAAATATGGTTCCGGTCCGGACAAAGCAGAATAGAGGTTTCCCCTTTTACGGTAGTTGAAATGACAGAGGGGAAGAGCTGTGGCGGATGACATGTTCAGAGCAGTCCATTTATTACAATAATTAAAGCGAAAGGAATAATATGAAAATACTGGTAACAGGAACAGCTGGATTTATAGGTCACTTCGTGGCAGGGAGACTTGCGGAACGTGGTGACGAGGTTATTGGGATTGATTCAATAAATGATTATTATGACGTTAACCTGAAGTACGGCCGCCTTGAAGAGGACGGAATAGGAAGGGAAGATGCCGATTCAGGTAAAAAGATAAAAAGCGGCAGGTATGAAAACTACTCCTTTATAAAAATGAAACTCGAGGAGCGGGAGCGTATTGAGGCGCTTTTCAAAGAAGAGAAGTTTGACATGGTATGCAACCTTGCCGCGCAGGCAGGTGTAAGGTACTCAATAGAGAACCCGCACGCCTATATCGATTCAAATGTTATCGGTTTAATGAATATACTTGAATGCTGCAGGCACAATAGTGTTAAGCACCTTGTTTTCGCCAGCAGTTCCTCTGTTTACGGGCTGAATGAGAAGATGCCCTTTGCCACAACTGATAACGTTGACCATCCCGTGAGTTTGTATGCTGCCACCAAGAAGAGCAATGAACTCATGGCGCACACATACAGCCACCTTTACGGCATACCTGTTACAGGCCTGAGATTTTTCACGGTGTACGGCCCCTGGGGTAGACCGGACATGGCGTACTTCAAGTTCACTAAGGCGATAGATGAAGGTAAAAGCATAGACATATATAACAACGGCGATATGCTCCGTGATTTTACTTACATAGATGATATTGTTGAGGGAGTTATCCGTACAATTGATCTTGTGCCGTCGGGAAACAGTTCCTGGAGCGGCATGGCCCCTGATCCCGGAAGCTCAAGGGCACCCTACAAGATATACAATATCGGCAACAACAGGCCTGTTAAACTCCTTGATTTTATAAAGGTAATTGAGAAGGAGATGGGTAAGGAGGCGGAAAAGAAGTTTCTCCCCATGCAGCCTGGTGACGTTTACGCCACATACGCCAATGTTGACGACCTTGCGGCAGATACAGGCTACAGACCCTCTACTCCGATCGAAGAGGGCATAGCCGAATTCGCGAAATGGTACAGGGAGTATTATAAGTAACTACCGGAGATGTCATTGCGAACGACCGGAGGGAGTGTGGCAATCTGTTAAGGATAGAAACAATACCGGTTAATACTGAATATTTTCTATCCGGAACAGATTGCTTCGTCGCTTAAGCTCCTCGCAATGACAAGCTTTTAAAACGTTATCCCAATAAACCTGTGCTGCACATCTCCATCCATTTCAACGCGCTTGTATATGAATTTGAGCAGGCTGAACTTTGAGAAGCCTGTTTCAGACTCGGTTTC
Source organism: Spirochaetota bacterium (assembly GCA_036745755.1). Taxonomy (GTDB): domain Bacteria; phylum Spirochaetota; class UBA4802; order UBA4802; family UBA5550; genus UBA5550. The sequence goes on from DAIOFM010000009.1 coordinate 67,080, forward strand.
ATACTCCCATAGCAGCCCCCAGAGGCTTCCCCTGGATTCGTAGCCCCTTTCAGGTTTCTGCAGCTTGTAGTAAAGTGTGCCGAGGAGCGCTGCCTGAAGGTCCGATTTTTCAGCCGGCTCGTAATCCCTGTACCATAAAGCACCCAGGGCCCAGAGCTGGAACCTGCTGTTGTCGCTGTCCCTGCTGTCCCATGTAAGGGCCGGCGGTATTACAAGTGTATAGGAATCCTCCGTGCTCTCATAGTACCAGAGCGGAAGTACCCTGGTATGGAAGTATTCCCCGTCTCTTTCGATTGCCGCAAGCCAGAGCAGACCCTCAATATCGTAGCCTCTACTGTTCCACTCCGCATCCATAAGGAGCCCCCACATGGCCCTCATTCTTTTAATTTCAGGCTGGATTTCGAAATCCAGGGTGGTGAAGAGGAATGAGTATTCATCATGGTTGGATGATTCATACTCTCTGTGATCATAAAGGTAGAGGAAATTCTGCCTGTTGTACCCCGGCATGTTATGGAGATAGAGCCCAAGGATAACCTGCGTGTAGTCATTTTCAGGTCTGTCCCAGGATGAGAAATAAAATGGTGCAATATGAAAATACCCCTCATCTCCCGGTCTTGAGAAGTATACCGGCATAAACCAGAACCTTCTGAAATCGCCGTTTTCTTTTTTTTCATAGTCTATGAGCCAGACTATATTTGTGTGGCTTCCTTCATGGTCCGAGCTGTGGTAATAGAGTGGAATTATGGGCGCCCATAATGTGTATTCATCCTTTTCATTATCAATAAGTTTATGCCTGTAATGGAGTAGTGAGAATGAGATGTTATCGCTGTAATTAATTCCCGTATCAGCAGGGGTAGTATTGCTGTAGTAGAAGAAAGGTATGAGCCACGTCTCCCTCTCCCTTACAGGTATTCTGTTCTCCCCCTGATATGCAGAATAATTATATACAGATGTGTTGAACATCCAGTAGAGAAAAGAGGTATCTGAATCACCTGTGTTATCGTCTCTCTTAATCCTTGAGAGTCCCATTAAAATAGAATATT
>DAIOFM010000010.1:0-7605 GCA_036745755.1 Spirochaetota bacterium
ATGACAATGTTTTAATTATTTCCTGATTCGCTATAAATTAATCAATACTGCAGTTTGCCCGGATATAATTTGAGAAGTGGAGATAAAAATGATCAGAAAAATATTGTTAACTTTATTTTCTTTCCTTATTTTTACTGTCACAGTTTACGCGGAGAATGCCACTGAAATAATAAGAAAGTCGGAGGAGGCTGTTCGGGGGAATTCACAGATTTCCAGAATTGAAATAATTATAAAGACAAGAAGATGGACGCGTAAGCTTGAGCTGAAGAGCTGGGAAAACCGTCTTGAGAAAAAATCATTCTCGGAGATAACTGCCCCGAGGAAGGATGCGGGCAACAGGTTTCTCCTGATCAATCAGGACATGAGACAGTATGTGCCGAAGCTTAAAAAGGACATTAAGATTTCACCTTCAATGATGCTCCAGGCCTGGATGGGTTCAGATTTTACCAATGACGATATTGTCAAGGAATCGAGTATTACAAAGGACTATTTTCATTCCCTTGAGAAAGAGGAGAAAGTTGACGGGCATAGCTGCTATAAGCTTATCCTGAAGCCCAGGCCTGATGCCGCTGTTGTCTGGGGAAAGATTGTCTATTATGCCAGGAAGGGCGATTATCTCCCGGTGAGGGAGGAATTTTATAATGAGCATGGGAAGATGAAGAAAATCATGACCTGCGGCAATTTCAGGAAAATGCACGACAGGGTAATTCCAACGGATTACAAGATGCAGACCGTGGGAAAGAAAGACCGCTATACCAGAATGATCATCAGGGCTGTGAAGTTCAATCAGACTATACCTGCCTCGGTGTTTACCCTGCAGAATCTGAAGAGGAGATAGGAGTGATAAACGTCGATGAGATAAAACTTGTTTCAGGCATCTCCTGGAGGAACGTTTGGCGGAACAGCAGGAGGTCCTTTCTCACCTTTCTTACGATAGTGGCCGGGGTTACCCTTATTATATTCATGCGTTCCCTCCAGAATGGAGGATACTCACAGATGATAGAGGACAGCATCGCCCCTTTAACAGGCCATATCCAGATTCATGAAAAGGGGTTCTGGAAAAATATGACACTTGAGTATGCTTTTCAGAGTGATTATGAATTACTCGGAAAGATAAGAGGAATCGATTCTGTGAAGGAGGTGTCCCCCAGGATTTACGCAGGGGCGCTGATGATCTGCGGAAATTCATCAGCCGGCGCGGAGATACTCGCCATTGAACCCGGGGCTGAAAAGAGGATTACTACGATGCATCAGTATATACTCCCGGGAGGGAGATACCTTGAGGAGGGGGACTCCCGGTCAGTTATTCTCGGCAGCAACCTTGCGTCAAATATAGGGGCGGAGACTGGTGATACGGTATCCATCGTTTCCCAGGGGTTTGACGGATCAATCGCCGCGGAAAATCTTACTGTTCGCGGCATATTCAGGAGCCCCAATGTGTCCTACAACAGGACCCTGGCCCTTATCCCCTTTGAGCAGGGGAGAGAGATTTTTACTATGGAGGATTACGTAAGCTCCTATGTCATAAGAACCGATGATACTGATTACGTGCCGGTTGTGCTTCAGGAGATAAAGAAAATTGCGGGTGAGGAACTGGAAGTGATGCCCTGGGACGAGCTGATGCCCGAGGTGCTTCAGTTCATTGCCATGGACAGGGCGAGCAGCCATATATTTGTTTTTATTCTATACATGATAGTCGCATTCGGAATTCTCAACACTATCCAGATGTCTGTTTTTGAGAGGATACGTGAGCTGGGTATTATGCTTTCAATTGGTACAACACCGGGCAGGGTCTTCTCCATGGTAATAACTGAGTCTTTTTTTATTGCGGTAATAGGCATCGCAGCGGGCCTTGTGACTGGAGCGGCGCTGAGTTACTATTTTACGATATATCCCATCGATTTTTCAGAGTACAGGGCGGAGATGGAACTTTACGGAATGTCGACACTTGTGTATTACGCGAAGATGAAGGCCTCTGACTTTTTTATCACTTCAGGGTTTGTACTCGTTCTATCAATGGTTTTTACTTTTTTCCCGGCCAGGCGCGCTGCGAAGCTTGATCCAGTGCGGGCAATCAGACATCTTTAGGGGGGAGCATGATCGTATTTTTAAAACTGAGCTGGAGAAACGTCTGGAGAAACAAACGGAGGTCCCTGGTTGTAATTACATCTATAGGCATAGGGATCTTTGCCATGCTGGTCATTATGGCAATTATGAACGGCATGAACTACCAGATGATCGACAATACAATAAGCACATCCCTGGGGCATGTCTCTATCCATAAAAAGGGTTTCCTTGATAATATGAAGGCTTCATACGGGTTCAGGCCCGATAAGGGGATTTATGAAAAGATTGAGGGGACGGATGGTGTTACGGGATGGGCTCCCAGGGTCAAGGTCCAGGGTATAGTGAGATCCAGCGAGGCTTCACAGGGTGTTATGATTACAGGGATTGATCCCGCAAGGGAGAAAGGGGTCTCTGATATATACAGTTATACATCAGTCGAGGAGGGGAGCGCATTTCTCGATGACCCGGCAGCAGGGGATGTCCTTATTTCGGAGCAGCTTGCAGAGAAACTTGATCTCCTGGTGGGGGACAGGCTTGTTATAATGCTTCAGGACAGCAAAGATGAAATTGTGGGTGATGCCCTTACAGTGAGAGGGGTCTTCCGCTCCCCCATAGACAGCTTTGATAAATACGTTATTTTCACGGGGATAAAAAGGCTGCAGAACCTGGCAGGGATGAAAAACCTGGTTTCTGAAATCAGTGTAAGGACGGATTCAAGGGACAGTTCCATTGATGTCAAAGTGTACCTCGACAGGTTTATTGAAGGCCCGGATGTCATCGTGCAGTCCTGGCAGGAGATGGCCCCCTCTATAATGAGCGCCGTAAGACTCTTTGACGCAATGATGTTTATTTTCTTCGGCATTGTTTTTATCACTGTGATATTTTCAGTTGCAAATACCATGGTCATGGCTGTGATGGAAAGATTCCACGAAATCGGCGTTATGAAATGCATAGGCACCAGGCCTTTAAATATTTTTATCATGATACTTTTTGAAGCGATCGATCTCGGTCTTGCGGGAATGGCAGCAGGGGTGATTTCAGGCGTGGCAGTTAATCTCATTCTCGCTGTCACAGGTCTCGATCTCTCCATATTTTCCGAGTCTATGAGGGTCTGGGGCACAGGGAGTGTTATCTACCCTCTCATAATGATCAAGGATATCGCGGCATCAGTGGTTGTGGTTGTGCTCACTGCTGTCTTTGCCGCGATTTACCCGGCTATTAAAGCCGCAAGGATTAAACCTCTGGAGGCGCTGAATTTTATATGAAAAAGAAAAGCAGGGAGAATGTTATAGAGATCAGCGGCCTGTACAAGGATTACAGGTCAGACGGGCTTGCCGTGCATGCACTGAACGGGATAGAACTGGCCGTTGAAAAGGGGGAATTCTCCGCAATAGCAGGCCCCTCGGGATCGGGGAAAACCACTCTCCTTAATTTAATAGGTGGAATTGACAGGCCGGACAGGGGCGATATAAGGGTCTCCGGCATGGACCTGAACAGCATGAACGCAAGGGAACTTTCAGAGTTGAGGCTGAACAGGATCGGCTTCATCTTCCAGGCGTACAACCTGATCCCGGTTCTCACGGCAGTTGAAAACGTGGAGTATGTACTCCTTCTGCAGGGTGTGGATAAGACTGAGAGGAGGGAACGTGCCGAAGAAATGCTATGTTCTGTGGGCCTGGAGAATGAAATGAAAAGGAGGCCTTCCGAAATTTCAGGTGGTCAGCAGCAGAGGGTCGCCGTGGCGCGGGCCATGGTCTCAAACCCTGAAATTATTCTTGCGGATGAACCTACCGCGAACCTTGACCAGAAGACAGGTTCAGCCCTCCTTGACCTTATGAAGAAACTCAACAAAGAGAGCGGTGTTACTTTTTTGTTTTCAACCCATGACCAGATGGTGATGAAGAGGGCGGGGAGGCTTATAAAAATAAGTGACGGTAAAATCCTGAAAGGGGGCAGAGGTTCATAAGTGTAATGGGTTTTTACAGGCTCCCTGTTCTTGCGGCGCTGCTGATTTTTTTCTCCGGCCTGCCCCTTCATTCACAGGATGATCCTTTTTATGAAGAGGGGTGGAACGCCCGTTTCTCCGGGTACTATAAGAACCTCTTTATGTACCAGGAGAGGGATGAGTTCCAGGGCTCCATCCTCGAACTTCCCGAAAAAAAGAAACTTGTTTCCGACCTTAACAGGCTCAGGCTCTCCCCTGAACTGGATTACGCAGAAAGTTTTATTTTCCATGCCGACATCGATATTGAGGCTGTTGCTGCAAATTATACTGAAAGTGATGAGTTTGAATTACTCTGGGAAAGTTCCTCTTACAATGAGATCGCTGACGGAAAGGCGGAACTCGCTGAAAAGGAGAACCTCTATGCCCTGGCGGAATTCCAGAACATCTATATAAAGTTTGTTGCCGGAAGCTTTACCGGCACAGCGGGGAGACAGCAGGTAAGGTTCGGAAACAGCAGGCTCTGGAATCCTCTTGATCTTATGAACCCCTTTTCTCCACTCTCTGTTGAAGGGAGTGAGGAACAGCCCGGCACTGATGCCCTGCGCCTCGACTGGTATCCCGGTGAATCCACTGAGCTGACACTTGTCGCCGCGCCTAAGAGGGAGGATGACGACATTAAAAAAACCTCAATTAAGAGCGGCAACTATATAGCCCGGTTAAAATCGGGGGTAAAGGTGCTGGATGTTGCTCTTCTCGGAGGGTATACGGCTAAAAGGGGGAATGCGGGGGCGGATTTTACTGCCGAGGTTTTTGACGGCTTTCTTACAGGTGTTGTCCTTTATTCGAAACCTGAGCATGGGGATGAGTATTACCAGTGCGGTACAGGTTATGAATACACATTTGCCTCGGGGCTCTATTTTCTCATGGAGTATTTTTACAACAGCCTGCCGGTTAATGATGATGATGAACTCTCAGCCGCCCTTCTCTATTACAGTATTGAGGGTATGGACGGGAGTAATTATTATATCCTTTCAAACAGGATGATAACCTATAACAGTCATTATGCGTCTCTCTCCCTGGGGTATGATTTTTTTCCTCTTTTAAGGGGAGAGTTTTTTGCCATTTATGATTTTCAGGGGAGAGGGGTTTTTCTTAATGCCCTGCTTAAATTCAATGCCCTGGATAACCTCGACCTTACGGCCGGGGTAATAACGGCATTTATTGATGAGTCAGAGAGAGAATCAGACTTTGAAGTCTATGACAGGGAACCGATGTATTACGCTTCGCTGCAGTTCTATTTCTGATTTCACCTCCGCAGAAAATCCACCCTGTCTTTTAAAACAAAAAAGATAACTACCGGGATTATAATTGCCGTAAGGAGGAGGGGCCTTGATGTTACGGATAAAGGGAGAATAAAGTATGCAGCTGCAATGCCTGCCAGCGCCCCGCCGAGATGCGCGTCGTGCCCTATATTTCCGATGTTGCGCCCTATGCCGTAGATAGAGGCCAGTATAAATATTACCGCGTAAAGCCATGCGGGGATGGGAACAGGAAACGGGAATACTATTATGCTTCCGCCCGGGAGGAGAAATATTGATGAGAAGATTATTCCGCACACAGCACCCGAGGCCCCCACTGCCCTGTATCCCGGTTCTTTTCTGTGTATCAGAAGGGAGAGTGCTGATCCTGCAAGTGCGCCTGTAAGGTATATTCCCGCAACAGCGTAGGGTCCGTATCCCCTTTCAAGGCCTGCGGCAAAGGCGTAGAAACTGAACATGTTGAATATGAGGTGCCCCATGTCGGCATGAATAAATGCTGAAGTTATTGCCCTGTGGTATTCATGTCTTTTCAGTATGCCGTGAACTGAGAAGTGGTGCTTTTCATAAATGAAACTGTTCTGAAAAGCGGAGAAAGATATAAGTACTGTTATTGCGATTAAAGTTAAGGTTACCATGATGATTCCTTAATAATGTATTCAACTTTTTTTACGTTCAGTAATTCTTATAACTCTCTGAAGTCGTCCTGTATCTCCATGCGCTTTTCTCCTGAGGAGCTTAACCGCGTCGATTCTTTCCGCTGGAGGTCTTGATAGCCACCACTTGAGGTCTCGCGAGATTTCTGAATCACCCAGTCTGTATTTTGCGATTTTTTTAAGCATAGCTGTTATAGAATAACAGCATATAATACATATGTCAATGAATTATTAAAAGATATATGATTGACCTTTCGCCCTGACCATTTTATAAAGAGAAAAAAAGGGGGGGAGATATGAACCAACCGGAACTTACTCAGCAGGCGCTGGGGATTCTTCGAAATACCGATACTTTCCAGTGGTACTTTATACCGCTGCTTGCATTTGCTGTTTATATCTATTTTAACGAGATCCAGAACAAAAACTGGAAGGGTGTTGCAGCGGGCCTTTCTCTCTACATGGTCCACTGGTTTTACGAGATAATAAACGCGCTGATTCAGCATTTCTCGGGGCATGCTTTATGGACAGTGCCTGACGGAACATGTTTTCTTCTTCTCATTGGTGTAGGATGGGAACTCTCCATGATGTTTTCCGTTGCGGGCCTTATCTTCACCAAGGTTCTTCCTGACGACCAGAAGATGAAGATTATGGGGATAAACAACAGGGTCTTTTTCGCACTGGCCAACGCGGCGTTCTTCTCAATATTTGAGATATTTCTTGCGCGTACCCCTGCCTTTCACTGGGTATATGAGTGGTGGGGAGCGTTCCCTGTTTTTATCACGACATATATTCCGTTTTTCCTTGCCGCGAATTTCGCATATGACTGGGAACCGCGGAAGCAGAAGCTTTTTATCGGTACACTCTTTGTGATAAACGCTGCGATGCTCATCTTATTTGCCGGCATCCTCAAGTGGATATAGATCCGTCCGGGGCTGAAACTTTTTTCTAATTCATTTGACATAAAAAATATATACGTTTATATAAAAAAGTCATCTTCAGGGAAACGGGGATGGCTTAATTTATAATAAATATTTGAACTATAGCAGTTTAGTTTTGAATTGCTTCGTTTTGTCATTGCGAGGAGCGATAGCGACATGGCAATCTGTTCAGGTTATAATCATTTTATTGTAAAAAGGTATTGTTGGCGTCAAAAACAGATTGCTTCACTCACTGACGTTCCTTCGCAATGACATGGTTGAAATAATCCGTTAATTGCTATAAGAAAAATCATTCACAGGAGATTATTAATGGCAACAGCAGGAATCCCGGAAAGGAAGGATATTAAACAGGAGGACAGGTGGGACCTTTCACCCATGTTTAAATCGGATGATGAGTGGGAAGCCCTTTATAAAGATATTGAAAACAGCATAGGTGAGTATGAAAAGTTCAGGGGGAGGATGGGTGAGTCTCTATCTTTCTTCAGGGAGGCGATCGAATTCGACCTCTCCATATCCCGTTCAATTGAAAAGCTCTATACCTATGCCCACCTGAGAAGCGATGAGGACAAGGCAAACCAGTTCTGCCTTGCCATGTTCCAGAGGTCTGTAAACCTTTATACAAGGCTGTCCGAGGCATCAAGCTTCATGACACCGGAGATACAGTCTATTGATCCGGAAACTGT
>DAIOFM010000010.1:7705-65909 GCA_036745755.1 Spirochaetota bacterium
GTATTTAAACAGTACTATAAGTCCTATGATAATCTGAAGAACACCATTTCCGCAGCACTTGAGCATTCCAATAAGAAGGACTCTTTTTACTCGAAGGTAAGAAAATTTAAAAACAGCAGGGAGGCTTCTCTCTTCTCTGATAATATGCCTGAAACTGTTTACGACAATCTGGTAAAAACAGTTCGTAATAATACCGAACCCCTCTTTAAATATTTCAATTTCCGCAGGGAGGCGCTGGGACTGGCGAGGTTGCATTTTTATGATACCTATGCGCCTATTGTAAGTGATGTTAATTTTTCAATGTCATATGAGGAGGCTGTTGAAACATGCGTTAAAGCCCTTGCCCCTTTAGGGGATGAGTATACGGGGATAATGCGTGAAGGCCTTCTTAACGGCTGGGTGGACAGGTATGAGAACCGGGGCAAGAGGAGCGGGGCGTATTCATCGGGCTGCTATGACTCCCCTCCATACATACTGCTGAATTACGAGGATAAAAATATTAATTCTCTCTATACCCTGATCCATGAGGCCGGACATTCGATGCATTCATACTTCTCGAAAACAAACCAGCCCTTTGTTAACGCGGATTATACGATTTTTGTCGCAGAGGTGGCCTCGACTTTTAATGAAACGCTGCTCAGCCGTCATCTTCTTGAATTGTATAAAGATGATGAAAAGATGACTGCCTATATCCTGAACCGTGAGATAGACAATATAAGGGCCACCCTGTACAGGCAGACGATGTTCGCGGAATTTGAAAAGAAGACCCATGAAATTGTCGAGGCAAATGAAGCGCTTACCCTGGAGGTAATGAGGAATGTTTATGCAGGGCTTCTTGATGCATACTTCGGTGACACGCTTTTTATTGATGATGAACTTACTCTTGAGTGCCTGAGGATCCCGCACTTCTACTCGGCTTTCTATGTTTACAAGTACGCTACAGGTATATCGGCCGCCATAGCTTTAGCTGAAAAGGTTATCACAGAAGGGTCACCGGCACGCGACGCGTACCTGGGATTTCTGAAATTAGGGGGGAGCAGGTATCCCCTTGATGAACTTCTGGATGCCGGTGTGGATATGAGTACACCTGAACCTGTAGAACTTGCAATAAAACATTTCGCTCATCTTGTTGACAGGATGGTAAAGGTCTACACAGCGCTTAAAAAATAGAACCATCTGATCCGCTGCTGCCACAGGGGGATCTTATTCTCCCTGTGGCAGGATACATCTCACCCTCTCCCTGTCATCTTTCATTACTTCCGAAATTGTATATTAATTTTTGCCTTATTGTATAATTTTTCATATATTATAAAATAAAGCTGTTTTTATTCCAGACTGATTTTAATGAACAGTCCTCTTTAATTATCATGCCGGGGACAAGCGGAGTACAGGGCCTCTTTTTGATCAAAATACTTGTTAATGAAATATTACAGAATTAAAATATAACAGAAGGGGGGAATTATGCTGGCAGTGCTTTTTGAACAGAAGGGAAATACAGGGATAGCAACTATCAACAGGCCTAAGGCCAATCAGCTGAGTCACGAGGTTTTCGAGGATTTCAGTGCTATTCTCGACAGAGTTGAATCCGACGATTCGGTAAGGGTACTTGTTATAACAGGGGCCGGTGAGAAGATATTCTGCGCAGGAGCGGATCTTTCACAGGGTTTCGGGAATTTTACTCCTGTTGAGTTTCTTAAAAGGGGGCAGGATCTCTTTAACAGGATAGAGGCTTTCCCGAAACCTGTAATTGCAGCTCTTAACGGGCATGCCTTCGGAGGGGGATGCGAGCTTGCACTTGCGTGCCATATCCGTTTTATAAAAAACGGGGCCCGTATAGGCCTGACTGAAACAAACCTGGGAATTATTCCCGGTTATGGCGGGACTATGAGAATGCCGCGGCTCATAGGCTGGACAAAAGCCCTTGAGTACATGCTTATGGGGAGAGAGATAGAAGCAGAAAGGGCATACGAACTGGGGCTTGTGAACAGGGTGTGCCGGGAAGGGAAGACCCTTGAGGATGCGATGGAAACTGCAGCGGGACTTGCAGAACGTCCCCCCCTTGCGATTAAGGCGATACTCAAGCTGATGAATACATCCTACAGGTCTGATGTTGACGAACATCTTCTTGTGGAAAGGACTGAACTGGCCTCACTCTTCGGTACCAAGGATGCGGCAGAGGGTATAACTGCATTTATTCAGAAAAGGAAGCCTGTTTTCAAAGGTGAGTAATAATGGGAGGATTCTGGCTTACAGATAATATTGATGTTATACTTTTTATGCATGCTGTCACCATGCTGCTGTTTGCCGGAATTCTTTACAGGCCGGGGCACGGTTTCAGGTTCTCTAATCCTGAATTCAATTTGCAGTTATTCGCCCTGGGAATTTCTCTTAACCAGTGGATCGCCATTATAATATATCTTTTCCCGGGGAAAAATTATCTTTATCTCCCGGGGATTATTATTGTTTCAATTTCATTTCTTGCTCTTTTCTTTTACAGCCTGGCAGCCTTTCCTCAGTGGCTGCGAAAGACGGCTGTTTTTTACGTGATTGTTGCAGCGGCAGCGGCTTTTTTTATCTCGGCAACGTCGGGATACAGGATGGGGTATTCATTTATCTATTATACCCTGGCGTTTCCAATATCGCTCGGGACCTCGTTTACCCTGTTCCGTTACGGTTGGAAGTCCGCTGATATTAAAAAAACAGGATGGTTTATCGCGGCTCTATCTTTTTTCCTGTATGCGGTCTCATGGTTTATCACAACTCCCTTTGAGTTCTGTCTTGCGTCACTCACCGGCAATTCCGGGGGATCTTTGTATCCATGTTATGTCGCCACTTTTCAGACTGTGTCAGCTATGGGTATTCTGGCCGGATTTTATATATTGAAGAATTTTAACAAAGACGGGAAGCGGTACCTTCAGGAGAGATACATTTTCCCTTTACTTATGCTTTCTGTTTTTATTTTATCCTGTTATTTTGTCTCCTGGCGGAGTGAAATCGCGGGTGGTGAAATTAAAAACAGGATTTTAAGTCATGCAAGGGCTGTTGCAAACGCTGTTAATCCTGAAATTGTAACAAGACTCAGGTTTTCCTCCCTTGACAGGAGTAATCCCGCATTCATTCTTATCAGAAATCAGATGATTTCCTTTGGCCGGTATTCAGGAGTTGACTTTTTATACAGTTTTACCCTGAAGGATGGGAAACTCGTTTTCGGCCCTGAGAATATTGATGAAAATGATTCCATGGCGTCCCCTCCCGGTACTGTTTACCTGAAACCGCATCCGGATTTTAAAAAAGTTTTCAATGAAGCGCTGCCCGGAGTAATCGGCCCTTATAAGGATGAATACGGTACATTTATAAGCGGTTATGCCCCTGTTATTGATCCGAGGTCAGGAGCAGTTCTTCTTGTAACGGCAATAGATTATCCCGCTGATAGATGGTGGCGGGCAATATCAGTGGTGAGGATTAATGTTTTAGTCACTGCATTTATTATAATATCAGCCATAATGTTCATGAATATTCTTCTTGTTATGCGCCGCCTGATCTGGAATAAGTCGAATTTATTTGCAGTAAGACAGCTTGAAACTTTTTTTATACTCGGTTCAGGAATACTCCTCTCTCTTTTTATCTTTTTTCTGTTTAATGATTCTGAAAGAAGGAGGAACATTAACAATTTTATTCCCATAGCTGATTCTGTTGCTGGAGTAATCAGGGAAAACCTTTTTAATATTGGTTATGATCTTGAAAACCTTTCAAAATTATTTGAGAGCAGCGAATATGTTACAGGAGATGAATTTCGTATTTATGTTCATGAAATGCGTTTCAACCCGGTTAAAGCAAGGGCCTGGTATCCGCGGATACGGGGCAGCGGTAAAAAAGGGGATTCATATTTACTGTTATATGAAGAATCATCAATCTTTAAGAAGAGGGAGGTATACAGCCTTTCTTCTTCATCAGAGGGAAAATCTACAATAAATAATTCACTCAATACAGGGATGGCAGCATTTTTCAGGTATACAGGTGAAGACGGTAATAAAGCCGGAAAGTTTATGACGGTCATTCGTCCTGTATATAAAAATGAAAGGGAGCTCAGGGGTTTTGTCTCGTCAATATCTGATCTCGGGCTGCTTCTGGATTATTCCATGTCGTTCAGCAGGTCCCGAAATCTTAAGCTTGAAGCGGAAATTATTGATATTACTTTACCGGGAGAAGAAATAAGCCTGGCCCGTAATTCCAGTAATGATGGTGCTGGAGTTGAAATTTTTTATGAATCCATATTTAATGAAGTCTATCCCGTATTCATTTGTGACAGGGTGCTGGGTATAAGGATTAATCCCTGTGAGGGTTATTATAAAGACCATATAGGCAACACGGGAATTATGGGCGGCGTATCAACCCTGATGCTTGCTATAGCGGTGGCTATCCTTTCAGGTTATCTCAGGCGAAGAGAGTATACCCTTGAGGATGAGGTGCAGGCAAGGACTAAAGAACTGAGTGAAAGCAGGGAGCGCTTCAGGGCACTTCATGAAGCCTCATTTGGCGGGATATCTATTCATAATAAGGGGATTATGCTTGAATGCAATGAGGGGCTCGCAAGAATGACGGGCTATACTGTTGATGAACTTAACGGAATGGACGGGCTCCTGCTCATTGAGCCCTCATGGCGTGATTTTGTTATGGATAAGATATTAAGCGGGTATGAGAAGAGTTATGATGTTGAGGGGATAAGGAAGGACGGGTCGGTTTATCCCCTTGAAATACAGGGGAAAAATATACCTTACCACGGCACTATGGTGAGGGTGACTGAATTCAGGGATATTACAGAGAGAAAAAGAAACGAAGAACTTCTCAAAAATCAGAGGGTGGAACTTGAGAGGGCCAATGAACAGCTCCAGGCAGAAATGGAGGAGTTTGAGGCTATGAATGGCGAGCTGATCGATATGAACCAGCAGCTTGTAGAGAGTGAAGATAAGTTTTCAAAAGCGTTCAGTATAAATCCCTCGATAATGATGATAAGTTCGCTGGAAGACGGGAATATCTTTGAGGTGAACAGCGCTTTTCTTCAGACATTCGGTTATGAGAAGGAGGATGTTGCGGGAAAAAGCATTTTCGAGCTGGATCTGTTTGTGGACATCGGCCAGCGAGATCTGGCACTCGATTTTATAAGGAAGGACGGGCTTGTAAGAAACATGGAGGTTGAGGTTAAAACTTCAAATGGCGAAAGGAGGTATGGACTTTTTTCCGCTGATTATATTGTCATTCATGATGTGAAGTATATGCTTACAGTTATGATCGATATTACGGAACGGAAGCAGAATGAAATCAGTCTTTCTCATATGCAGAAGATGGATGCCATAGGTCAGCTTGCAGGAGGGGTGGCGCATGATTTTAACAACCATCTCAGCGGGATTCTCGGTTATGCTGAAATCCTTTCAATGAAATTGAAAGATAATTCACTGAAGAAATATTCAGACGGAATCATATCGGTGGCGATGAGATCTGCTGATCTTATAAAGAAGCTTCTTGCATTTGCACGCAAGGGGCAGTTTCAGCTGATGAACGTTGATATGCACCATATTATTGATGAGACTATTGAAATTCTTAAGCACAGTATTGACAGGAGAATCACTATTGTTAAAAAGTATAATTCAGAAGAGACCCTTGTCTCAGGTGACCCTTCCCAGCTTCAGAACGTGCTTCTTAACATAGGGCTTAACGCCAGGGACGCTATGCCTGCAGGAGGTAAACTGTTTTTTGAAACCCGGGAGGTCGTTTTTAACAAGGATATGCCAAGGGTGCAGTTAATGGATATCCTTGAAGGGGACTACATCTCAATAAGCGTAACTGACACCGGGATCGGCATGGATGAAGAGGTCAAATCCCATCTGTTCGAGCCTTTTTTTACGACAAAGGAATCAGGGAAGGGGACCGGGATGGGGCTTGCTTCTGTCTATGGAACAATAAAAAATCATAACGGTTCAGTAAGTGTTTACAGTGAACCGGGGGAGGGCACTACTTTCAGAATTTATCTCCCGGTGCTTAAAGGCTATAATGAAAAGAGAAAAAAGACAGTGTCTCTGGATGTGCCAGATATTCCTCCGCAGAGGGTGTTGATTATTGATGATGAAGATGTTGTCAGGGGGGTCCTGTCAGAGATGCTTGACGGGATGGGGCATTCGGTGTACGAGGCTTCAAATGGTGCTGAAGGAGTTGCTCTGTATAAAGAGAACTGGAGAGAGATAGATATTGTGATAGTGGATATGATTATGCCCAGGATGAACGGGCGCGATGCTTTTCTTGAAATGAAAAAGGTAAATCCTGACATCAGGGCTATACTTTCATCCGGATTCAGCCTGGATGAGGAATCACAGTCTATGCTGACTGAAGGAGTTATGGGGTTTATTCATAAACCGTACAGGACGGATGAGCTCATGGAAAAAATGGCAGAAATTATTAAATAACAAAGGAACATGATTATGAAAGATAAGATTGTATTTCTCGATTCGTCAACGGTGGATTATGGCGATATAGATTTTTCGGGTCTGAGGGAGTTCGGTGAGGTCGTTGTCTACCCGGTAACAGCCCCGGGGGAAGTTGCGGAAAGGTGTAAGGACGCGACTATTGTTATAACAAATAAGGTCGTATTTGGAAGCGATCTTATTTCGCAATGTCCGAACCTTAAGATGATAGCCGAAGCGGCTACAGGCTACAATAACATTGATATTGATGAGGCGAAGAGGAGGGGGATCATTGTGGCAAATGTCCCCGGCTACTCAACAACAACCGTGGCGCAGCTCACGATGGCGTTTATCCTTTCGCTTTCAACAAATCTTATTAAGTATAACGCAGCAGCTCATGACGGGACATGGTGCAGGTCTGATATTTTTACACTGGGCACATGGCCTTTTTTTGACCTTGAGGGGAAAACCGTCGGGATCATGGGGCTTGGTGCTATAGGGGGCGAAGTGGCAAGGCTGTGCAGTGCTTTCAGGATGAATGTTGTTGCTCTTAAACGAGATGATAATTCAGGAGGGGGAACCTATCCCAGGGTAGGGCTTTATGATCTTGCTAAAGAATCTGATTTTATATCAGTTCATATGCCTCTCACAGAATACTCAAAGGGCCTGATTAACGGGGAGTTTTTTTCCAACATGAAGAAAACGGCGTTTCTTATTAATATGGCCAGGGGGCCCATTGTTGATCCCGCTGCCCTTAAAGAGGCTCTCGTGGAGGGAAGGATTGCCGGGGCGGCGATTGATGTCATGGAGAAAGAACCTCCGGATGCGGATGATCCGCTTCTCAATACTCCTGATCTGATAATAACTCCGCATATAGCATGGGCGAGTATTGAATCTCGGAGGCGCCTTGTGAATGAAATTACAGAAAATATAGGGGCATTCCGGAAAGGTGAAAAAAGAAACGTGGTAAACGGTTAGCGGTCTGATGCCCGGACTTGAAATTCAGCCGGATCTGTTTAAAGCCGGAATTTGTGAGTTCACAGATTCCGGCTTTTTGATCCGGGCCTCTCTACCCGTAAGTATCAGTAGAACAGGGACAGAGCTATGAGGAACTGCCCTGGAGCGTAGAATAGCCACACATAAAAAGTCGCGAACCTGAAATATTTAACAAACTGTATCCATCCCAGAATAGCGTCTGAAATGTAGAAAAGTATAGCACCCCACATCATCAGCGCATGAGATGTGCCGCCGTTTCTTATGTAGCCGTTGACCGAAAAATATACTATCAGTGAAAGTGCCGTGACATAAATAATTACAGGGAGGAGCATGTTTCCCAGTTTTCCCGATTTATAAAACCTGTAAATGAGATAAACCATAAGTGCGATGAGTATAACTGCCGTAAAAATGTCGCTTAATATAAATGAATATCCTGTAGCGAAAACGATATTATAAAGAATGTGAGTGCCTAAAAAAAAGATGAGCCCGTGGGTGAAAAGATCCGCCGCCTCAACCATGAGCACAGAGTCCGCGATAAGAGAAAGTCCCAGAGCCGCAAGGAGCATCCACTGGTTCCCCTGGCCGTAATTGTATACCCCGACGACAGCAAGGCCGCATATAAAGTATGTAATCAGAGGTGTTGTAATTAGCCGGATGAATTTCTTTTTAAGAAGAACAGAAACCTGGCGGACAACAAACACTGCAGTTGCTGATATAATAAGGATTTTGACTGCAAGAGCTGTATTCATTTTTCCTCCTGAAATGTTTTTATGAATAAAGCCTGATTATTTATAATTAATATATATTACATTATTAGAGCCTTGTGTCAAGGGTTTATTTGGAAATCCTGATATGATTGACAGTCGTTTAAGGTGAAATATTGTATAATTAAGGTAAAACGTGAGTACATGAATGAAGAAACTATTCCGGCGTATAATAAAGCCTCTCCTCCTGCTGACACTTGTATCTGTTTCATGTTCAGTGAGTGAGGCAGGATTAAATACCTCTATTCTCAGGGAGGGGGATATTATTTTTCAGTCATCACAATCATCGCAGTCTGATGCCGTTAAAGCAGCCACAGGTTCAGATTTCAGCCATATGGGTATAATTTTCAGGAGTGGGAAGAGGTTCATGGTACTTGAAGCGGTAAATCCGGTTTCAGTAACCCCTCTCGAAAGATTTATCAGCAGGAGCGAAGGACGGTTCGCCATAAAGAGGCTGAGAGACAGGGAAAAGATACTTACTGCGGTAGCGGTTAAAAAAATGAAAGCTGCAGCAGATGCTTATATCGGAAAAAGATATGACATATATTTCAGATGGGATGACAGAAGAATCTACTGCTCAGAGCTTGTATGGAAAATATATAAAAAAGGCGCAGGAATTGAGATCGGAAGACTCCAGCGAGCCCGTGAACTTAATCTTGGTGATCCCGCGGTTCAGAAACTTCTGAAGAGGAGGTATGGTAAAGCGGTCCCTCTTGACGAAATTATTATCACCCCCCAGTCGATGTATGAATCGGGAAAACTTTTCACTGTTTATGAACGGAGGTAATTAATTATGCAACACCATATTCCTGCCGCTGCTTATGCAGGTGTTATCTCTTTTTTTTCAGTTCCGGGTAAAGCTTGTCAATGCATTCCGGACAGAGGCCATGGCTGAATTCGACATCGGAATGCTCGCTTATATATTTTTCAACCTGGTCCCAGTAACCTGAGTCATTACGGATTTTCTTGCAGTTCGCGCATATAGGAAGAATCCCGCGCAGTTTTTTTATGTCGGCCAGGGCCTTTTCAAGATCATCTTTCTGGGCTTTTACCCTGTTTTCCGCCTCTATCCGGTCTGTTATATCTGTCAGGACAATTACCGTGCCGCTGAACTTCCCGCTGACGTCCTCCATGCGGGCAATGCGCCCCTGATAGGTCTTTATAGTTTCATCATCAGGATCGGTTTCTTCAAAACATCGCACCCCGGGAGATTCTGAAACGAATATTTCAAAATGTTTTTTCAGCCATTGAGGCAGCGTTACCTTTATATTTTCACGGTTGTAGTAGTAACTGCCGGGCACATGTGACAGTTTAAGGATTCGGGATGCGGCCCGGTTTATGTATATGGTCTCTCCTGCGGTGTTGAGAAAAAAAACCGGAGAGGCAAGGCTTTCAACAACAGTGAGAAACATATTTTTTTCATTTGTCATTATTCTGTTGGAGTTTCTCAGTTCATCAAGCTGCTCCTCCCCTTTTAAATCAATCCATTCTGACGAGAATCCGATCTCTATCCTGTCAAAGCCCCTTTCCAGGAAACCGATATATTTGTCTCTCTCGTTATCGGGATAGCCCTGCTCCTTTATAAGATCCATGTAGGTGTCCCTGTAGTATTTGAACAGTCCAATGAACATGGCATAGGGTATGCCTCTCTCCCTGTGCATCTTTGCCTCAATTATGCCGAAGGCAGCAACCGGGTCTTCTGTGAAGTCCTCATCAGGTGTGAGTTCTAAAGATCTTCCTGATTCTATTGCTGTGCACACCGCTTCTGACAATCCCTGGATAGATTTTCTCCAGGCCTCCCTGAGCGTGGAGGTATATTTCACGTAATCCTGCCTGAGGGAATAATCAAGTATCCGCTGCATCAGCCACTCTTCGTTTTCCAGGATAAGTTGAAGGAGTTTTTTCATGATTAAATAATATCGATTTTTCTGCTGCGCGGCGATAATTTTACTTTCCGGGTTCATATAAATTTTACTGGACAAAAGGCGTTGCCCTGTTATCTGTGCTGCTGACCTGAACATGAGGAATTAATTATGAACCGGAAAGTAAAATATATTCCAGTTGTTAATCACGGCCATCCCGGAACTTTCGGCTATAACTGGTTTTACTACAAGTCAGCTATAGGAGGGGTTCTCCGCCCCCACAAGCTTGAGTTCAGTGAACCGAGATTCGGCCGTGACAGTAACTTTATATACAGGGAGTCCACAAGGCGGAGGTGGCACGCTCTTTATAATGTTCCGGAAAATCTGGAGGTCCCTTTCACTGTTTACGGCTATTCCGGCGCGGTGGGAATGATGGCCATACTGAAGGAACTGGGTGTAAATTTCAGGCATCTGCTGCATCTTAAGAGCGAAATTAAAATCAATTCAACCATGCAGGCCGGAGAATCTTATGTGATTGATTATGCTTTTGAGGATGCAATCCGTATAAAGGCTGACAAGGCCGCGATTATAGGTACGACAAAAGTTCTGCGAAACAACAGATCCCTGATTGAGGTGAGGGACCATTTCGTGGTAAAAGAGGTTCCGGAGAAATACCTGGAAAAGCTCAGGACAGATGAAACAGGGGAGTTCAGGGGGATAACAGGTATCCCCTCCTGCAACCCTGAAAAATTCATTACCAGGGAGCTGTATATAATGGAGAATTACGCCAGGGATTACGGCAGGGCCTCGGGTGATAAGAATATTGTGCATACCACTAAATTCGCTTCAAGGCTGTTCGGTTTCGGGAGACCGTTTATCCAGGGGCTTTGCACAGCGAATCTTATAATGTCAAGGCTCTGCGTGGAGGGTTTTACCCCTGCCTTTTTTTCAATAGTTTTCTGCAGGCCCGTTTACCTGGAGAGCAGGGTGTTTTTAAATTATAATGAAGAAGAATACATACTCCAGGATGAAAATGATCGTGTTTTATGCTGCGGGAATCTGAAAAGGATGAATAAAACTGAAGCATGAATAGACAGCTGTAATTCGTGATAACCGTTTTTCAATAACAACAGAGGGCCGGGGTAGCCGGCCTTTTTAACGCTGGTATAGTCCTGTTATACTGGCGCTCCCCAGTACATGCCCTTTGATGATCTTTTTAAATTCCGGCAGCCTGAGTCCCCTGTCAGCGATTTTGTCGTCAATGGCATAAACTGTGAAAATATACCTGTGAGGTTTCCCTTTAGGAGGGCAGGGGCCGTTATATCCCGATTCACCAAAATCGTTAATTCCCTGAAGGCCCCCTTTCCCTTCGGAACTTTTCGGGAATCCCATTGGAAGTTTTTTGACTGAATCAGGTATATTATAAATCACCCAGTGTACAAATGTGCCGCCTGGAGCGTCCGGGTCTTCACAGGTTACGGCAAAACTTTCCGCTTTGTCCGGGAATGTCCAGTGCAGTTCAGGGGAGAGATCTTTCCCGTCACATGTATAGTCTTTTGAAAGATATTCCCCGTCGGCAAATGAATCTGAAGCAAGGGTCATTGCTGAGGCCCCGCCTCCGACACCGGCGCCCTGAATCGCCGTTGTAATGACTGATGCAAGAATAAGACCGTTCATACAGAACCCCCTTATATATCATAAACCGGAGGGACTTCTATGCCTGTCCCCTCTGCCTATAATTTGTTAATCCGTGAGGCGAAAGTCAAAGGGAAGTGAAAATAATTTTTCAGGGAATAATACCTGTTGCAGGTTAAAATGATGTTGAATTTATATTAATCGGATGCTAAATTGAGAAGGGGCAGTTGTGGTTTTTTATCGGAATTAGCCGAGGCCGTGGTTCAAAAAAATTTCCGGAGGTATGATATGCAATACGGGGCTCAGAATAACATTGTAGCAAAGGTGAAGAGTATTAAAACAGGTGAAATAATGTCTCAGATAAAGTTTGAGGTTGTCGCTCCTCACAATATGAGTTCGGTACTTACAACAGATTCAGTCAAATCCCTTGATCTTAAAGAGGGTGATACAGTGCATCTTGTAATCAAGGCTATACACGTTTTACCTGTTAAGGAGTAGTTTTTTTGTTGAATTAAAATAGAGCCGTCCTTTTACTTTCAGATTAAACGGAATGCTATCTGCGGAGTTGAATTATGAAAAAAGGGCGGCTCGGTTTTGTTGACCTGATGCGCGGTCTTGCTATGCTTGTGATGATCGAGGTCCATGTTGTAAATTCAATGATGGACGTTGCTTTGAGGAACACGGGATGGTTCAACTACCTTAATTTTATAAACGGTCTTGTGGCCCCGTCATTTATCTTTATTTCAGGTTTTGCCTTTATGCTGGCATCACAGGCAAAACTGCATCTCTTCAGGGAATTCAGGTATGATTTTTGGAAACAGTCCGGGAGAATTGTCCTTATCTGGTTCGCAGGTTATATGCTGCACATCCCTTTTTTTTCATATTACAAGTGTACAAATATCGCCACCCATGATCACTGGATGAAGTTTTTCAGCATAGATGTTCTGCAGTGCATAGCCCTGGGGCTCCTTGTAATCTTTATACTGCGGCTTGCTGTAAAGAGCGACAGGGCCTTTCTCGTTGTTGTGACACTGCTGGGTATTGCTGCTGTTGTCCCTGCCCCTTATTATTATGCAATAAACTTTGAACAGTGGTTCCCGTTCTATATTGCCATGTATTTTACGCCGGTTTATTATACCATCTTCCCGATTTTTCCATGGTTCGGTTTTATGGCTGCCGGTGTTCTCTGCGCGTGGGTTTTTTTAAAAGTCAGTAAAAGCGGGGGCGAGGGGCTTTTTATGAGAAGGCTTCTTCTTATCGGTCTTCTCCTTGCTGTTGTGTCGCTCCCGCTGATGTTTTATCTTAAGGATTACATGAAACTTTTTTCTGACGTTAAGCCGAACATACTTTTTTTTAGCGGAAGGCTCGGGTGTGTTTTCCTTATTCTTTCTTTCTCATATTATTACTGTGAGTGGAGAGGGGAGCCTTCGGCTGTTATTCTCTATCCCAGCAGGGAGTCGCTTGCGGTATACTTTATGCATCTGCAGCTGCTTCACAGGGAGGTCTGGTGGGGCAGGTCCATAATACAGATTTATCCGAATAGTCTCGGTTTCGGCGCTTCCATTGCTGCGGCATTGCTTGTCATAGCGGTGATGCTCCCCATGGCAAGGGTATGGAATTACCTGAAGATGAAATACAGGTATTTCGGACGCATCGCCGTATGGAGCATGATTGTATTTGGAGCGGTTATTTTTATGCTGCGTTAAGCCGGTATTTATTTTTTACAGGTCAGGAGGGGGATCGGCTTAAATGAAAAATTCAGGGTGGCGTGACAGAATTTCATCCACCCGTATTTTCACATCATCCGACATTTTAATATCCTCAGGCCATTCTCGGGCATGCCCGTCTGCTACCCCTTTCCTTGTCGCATCGATTATCACGCACCCCTTTTCAAGAACCATGTCGCGGGAGGGGTCTACGTTATTGAATACCTTCCACAGCACAACAGAACCCTCTTCAGGTTTTATGTCGGAGTCAAGGAGCACAAAAATTCCCTGACTTTTCAGTGAACTGTTCCTGATTCGGTCCCTGTAGTAGGAGGAGTTTTTTCCTCCCCCCTTTTTTACATTCAGTATTATTACCCTGTTTCTGCATTCTTCAAGAACCGCTGTCGCGCCGGTAAACCCGTCGTCGATTTCATGAAATGCACTGGTAAGCGCTTTGCTGTTCATCGTGCCGTGTATACTCTCTCCGGAACGGGGCTCTTCGCCTTCAACCATGCGGGTTGCATCGATACCGAGCTTTGAGCCGTACAGCGGTTTTTCCGCGGAGTGGTCAAGGACATCGAGGATCCCCTTTGTCAGTGCAACGTCCCGGTGAATGTCAATTGTGTCGAGTATATGACGCAGCAGTTTCCCCCTGTCACGCAGAAGTTCAGGGTCATCAATCATTACAAGTATCTTGGCAAAGCTCATCTGGCCCGAACCCCACATCCCGTTCATCACCTTCCCTGCATGGTGCGGAAACTCCTTCTCAATGGCAACTACTGCTATGTTATGAAAAACCCCCTCCCAGGGGAGCATGTAGTCTTTGATTTCAGGAAGAACCGTTTTTATCATAGGGAGGAAGAGCCTTTCCGTGGCAAGGGCCATGTAGCAGTCCTCCATTGGGGGTTTGCCGACTATTGTTGCACTGTAGATTGCATTTTTACGGTGTGTCACAGCTGTTACATGGAATACAGGGTACTTCCCTTTAAGGGAATAGTAGCCGGTATGGTCACCGAATGGCCCTTCAATTCGCAGTTCCCCGGGATCAACATACCCCTCTATGATGAACTCCGCTTCTGCCGGAACCTCAATGTCAACAGTAATGCATTTTGTCATAATAACGGGTTTGCGCCTGATAAAACCTGCAAGGAGTATTTCATCTATTCCCCGCGGCATGGGGGCTGTGGCTGAATATGTCACAGCAGGATCTGTGCCTATTGCAACCGCGACCTCCATCCTTTTACCCTTCTTCAGGTATTCATGGTAGTGGTGAGCGCCGTCTTTATGTATATGCCAGTGCATCCCCGTGGTGTTTCTGTCAAATATCTGCATCCTGTACATGCCGGCGTTTCTCCTTCCATCCTCAAGCCCTTTTGTGAAAACAACAGGGAGTGTAACGAATGGGCCGCCGTCATCGGGCCAGCAGAAGAGAACAGGGAGTTTAGTGAGATCAACATCCTCCCCTTTAAACACAACCTCCTGGCATGGCGCTTTCTTTCCGGATGTGCGCGGGAGAAACCTCGAGTACTTCACAAGTTCAGGAAGGAGTTTTATCTTTTCAGAGAAAGATTTAGGGGGCTTCATGTTTATAATATCCTGGAGCCTCCCGGCAAGTTCGTCAAGGGAGCGGCTCCCCAGCGCCATGTTTATTCGTTTATTGCTGCCGAACTGGTTCATCAGTACCGGGAACTCCGAGTTTTGGACATTTTCAAAGAGTATTGCCTTCCCTCCGCCGGGGAGTTTTGACATCCGGTCTGTTATCTCTGTTATCTCAAGCCTGCTCGAAACAGGTTCTGTAAAGCGGATGAGCTCCCCCTCTTTCTCAAGTTCGTTTATAAATTCATGCAGGTTTTTATAATTTTTTTTCATTTATTGTCCGTTTATACGCTTTTCCAGGCCGTGTCCAGGCCGTGTTCTATATTGAGTTGATCAAATATTTTTCCTGTAATGAAGTCCACAAGGTCATCAATTTTTTCAGGCGAGTGGTAGAATCCCGGTGCAGCAGGGAGCACCACTCCTCCCGCTTCTGTGACAAGTGTCATGTTCCGCAGATGTATGAGACTGAGCGGGGTCTCTCTCACTGTGAGTATAAGTTTTCTCCTCTCCTTCAGACACACATCCGCCGTTCTTTCAAGCAGCGTGCCTGATATAGAGTTTGCCACGCAGCCAAGTGTTTTCATCGAACATGGGACTATTACCATCCCATCTGCCCTGACTGATCCGCTTGCTATGTCGGCAAAAATATCGCTGTTGTCATAAAGGGTTATCTCCCCTTTACAGTCTCCGGATGCTCTGACCCCTTTAACAAAGTCAGAGACTGTTATACCTGTTTCATGCCTGAACACAGAGGCGCCCATGTCACTTGCGACCAGTCTGAGATCAACGCCGAGACGCGCAGCGTGCCTGATAAAACCTGCTGCGTATACACTCCCTGACGCCCCTGTTACACCGGCTATTATCCTTTTCATCCTGTCAGCCCCCTGTAAGATACCCTGTGAGAATAGCGGCAAATACCAGTACTGATATAATACTGTTTATATGGAAAAAGGCAATGTCAATATTTGTAATATCATCCGGGCTTACTATCCTGTGCTCAATAATAAAAAGAACAGCAATAACTGTTATAAAGAGAAAGTACCATGCACCGAAACCGGCTGTAAAGAAAAGTGAGGCCAGGAGAATTACAGATGCGGTATGAAGTATTGATGATATGGCAAAAGCCCTTTTAATCCCGAACCTTGCGGGAATAGAGAATAGGCTGTTTGCCCTGTCAAACTCATAATCCTGGCATGAATAGAGTATGTCAAATCCCGCTATATGTGTCATGAGGGCAAGGGCAAGAATAATTATAGAAAGCCCGGGCAGGCCCACAATGGCGATCCACACAGCTACAGGGGCGAGCCCTATGGCGAAGCCCAGGTATAAATGTGCAAGCCATGTGAACCTCTTTGTGTATGAGTAGAAAAAGAGCAGCGCGAGAAGTGGAAAGGAGAGTATAAAACAGATCCTTGACAGCATTGCCGCGGCGAAAACAAGAAGCAGTGATGAAAAAATTGTGAATGCAAGGGCCTCTTTTCCGGTAATGTGACCTGCCGGTATCTCCCTTATTGCTGTGCGCGGATTTTCGGCGTCAATGTCCGCATCAGCTATACGGTTGAATCCCATTGCCGCAGACCTTCCCCCCACCATGGCGATAATGATCCAGAAGGCCATCTCCGCTGTGACAGGCTTTTCCTTCAGAGCCAGAACCAGTCCTGACAGGGCAAAGGGTAGTGCGAATACTGTGTGTGAAAGCCTGATCATCTTTGAGTAGGTCACTGCTTTATTAATGAGAGAACTCTTTGCCTCTCCTGAATCGAACGCTTCCTTTTCATCTGTCCAGGGGCATGCCTTTTTTTCAAGAAGCGCCACCAGCATATAAAGGGCAAGCCCCATGAGACTCATGCCCGTGATCCCCGTAAATATCATGACGTAATCAGCGCGTGCCCAGGCGTCCATTATCAGGTATCCCAGGCCCGTGGTAGTTGCGAAAGACTCGGCGAAAAAGAGGACCGAGATTGCTGTTCCAGTTGAAATCCTTATCGCGGTAAAGCTGTGCGGAAGCGCTGCAGGGAACACGACGTGCCTGAATATATGAGCAGTCCCTCCCCCCATCGATTTGACCGAGTCGTAGAATTTCCGGTTTATCGCCTTTACCCCGTCCCTTGTGGCAACCAGGACCTGGAAGAAGAGTATTAATGTTATAAGTACAATTTTTGATATGTCGCCCAGGCCGAAGAGGAGCACTATTACCGGGAGAAGGACCATTTTCGGTACAGGATATGCCATAAATATGAGCGGAGCGAAGGCCCTGTCAAGTGTCCTGCTGTAACCAAGTGCCGCCCCGAGAGGGAAGGCAAGGATCCAGGAGATGATAATGCTGAGACATACCCTTCTCAGGCTTATGCCGAAGTGGAGCCAGAAAGCTGTTCCTGCAGCCTCATCAATAAACCTTGCAAGGACAATTTCAGGGTGGGGCAGGATGGGGGAGGCGGCAAGGATCGCCGCTGCTTTCCATAAAATAAAGGCCGCCGCTGCTGCTGTAAATATACTGAAAACCGGAATCTTCTGCTTCACCCTTTTTCAATACTCCTTCTGATTTTACTGCAGGTCTTAAAGAAATTTTCGGAGTCCCTGAATCCCGGTTTTCTCCTCCCCTCGTTGTTCACCAGCCTGCTGATACTGCCCGGTCCCGGCGTCATTACCATTATGCGGTCACCAAGGTAAACTGCCTCCTCTATACTGTGGGTCACTGTTATCATGGTCAGGCCGTGTGCCGCCTGGATGTCAGTGATGGTGTACTGGAGTTTTTCCCTTGTGAGAGTATCAAGAGATGAGAAGGGTTCATCCATGAGTAGTATTTCCGGTCCGGATGCAAGGGCCCGGGCAATTGCCACTCGCTGTTTCTCGCCTCCGCTCAGGCTTGCGGGGTACCTGTTTATATGTGCGTCTATTCCGAGTTCCGCGAGGATTTTAAGGGCCGCCTCCCTCCTCTCCGAGGGTCCGGTTCCCCTTATCTTCATACCCAGTTCAGCATTGTGGAGTACGTTTTTCCAGGGCAGGAGGCCGTAGTCCTGAAGAATAAAGGCGGTCCTGTTCTGTGTCCCCCTGGTCTCTGTCCCGTTGATAAATAATCTGCCTGATGAAGGGGAGATTAGCTCTGATATTATATAAAGGAGTGTGGTCTTGCCGCACCCCGATGGCCCGATAACAGATAGTGACTCCCCTTTTTTTACTTCAAAGGAAATGTCACTGATTATTTCGTTACCGGAAAATTTTCTGGATAGAGATTCCGCCCTTATCACTTCTGAAGAGACCATGTGATGTTCTGGTATTCAACAGGGGCTTTGATCATCCCCTTGCTTTTCATCCAGTCATACACAAGCATAACATCTTTTTCGGAAGGGAGCCTGACGCTGTTGTATGACGGAATTTTGTATGTATCTTTCAGATCTTTCGGAAACCTGATCTTTGCCATCATGAGTTCCTTGTATACGTCAGGGTTTTTGTTTATCCGATCAACACTGCGGTTATATGCCCTGATGAATTTTTTCATGGCCTCGCTGTTTTCTGAAAGAAAACTCTCTTTAAAAATAATGACTGTTGCCGTTGTGTTAAGGTTCCGGTCGTCTGCCAGTAGTTTTGCTCCCTCCTTTACGGCTTTGCTTGCCAGGGGTTCCGGCAGAAGCGCCATCTGCAAGGAGTTTGACATCAGCATCTGCATGCGTACGGGAATGGCTTTAACTTCTATTCTTTTTATCGCGGAGGGTTTCATACCTGATGCTATCATCATCCTGTCGAGGAAAAATTCTATTATAGACCCCATCGATATTGCCACTTCAGCATCCCCTGTTTTTTTTATGCTGCTTATCCCTGATGAAGGGGATGCAAGAAGTGCGAACATCCTCGATTTTTCTGATGTGTGGTATGATTCAGTTGCAATTTTTATATTATTCCCGTTTTTTATCTGAAGTAGCGCGGCAATGAGGTCCCCGAAGGCTCCGTCCAGGTTCCCTGAAGTGAGAGCCGCCTCCTTCTCAAGGGCGCTGTTGAATACTACGAGATCAACATCTATCCCCTCCTCTTTAAAGAGGCCGTCTGAATCCGCCACTATAAGGGGGAGGGTATCGATAACCGGAAGTATTCCCAGCTTGATGCTGGTTTTTTCACCCTTGCATGAGAAAAAAGCGAAGAGTAAAGCAATCGTGATAAGTGTTAATTTTTTTTTCATTAGTTCTCCGTTATGCCGGATGAGGCTATATATACAGTCTTACCCCGATTCTTGCGATAACTCCTGACATATCGATCTCAACATTGTCCTTGTCAGGTTTCATCCCCCTGTATCCAAGGTCGAGAACAAAATCAACAGCGGAATTCTGGTGGAGTTTTCGTGCCGCTGAAGCGTAAACCTGCCAGGCGAAGCCGCCGTAAACCTCGTTGCCGTCATCAGTGTCAGATGTATAGTCAAGTATCATGAAGGCGTAGCCCATGCCTACTGTAAGAGATGGTTCAAAAAACAGGGTATCTCTCAGGAAAGGGAACCTTACCTGCGCATTTGCCATCAGCGGGAATGTGTAGAGATTTGTTTCTGCTTTCAGAGATGCGTCAGTCCCTCCGCCGGCCTCCATGTCGCCGAGTTTGTTTGACCAGCTCACCCAGAAAAAGTCAGCTTCAAGCCCGAAGACAAAAACCGGATCCAGATTGTATATATAATTCAGGCTCACGTCAAGTCCGAATTCACCCGGGTCTGCAGCATAGCCCGTACCAATCTTGCCGATAAACTCGGAATCGGACGGGTTGGTGAACACGTTCTTTTCCCTTGTAATAACTGTTTTCTCTTCAGTTGTCTCCTGTGCCATAAGTGATGCAGGAACAATCATTGCAAGAAGTGTAATTATCAGTATTTTTTTCATTATATCCTCCGTTTATTAAGATGATTCTTAATGGCTAACCGCCTTTACTAAACCGTGTCGGTATTATTATGTTTGATGTAATAATTAATAATAATCTGACTCTAATCCGGCAATTATTTCAATTAATAATGCTTCATCAACTATTTTTTTTAGTGTAATGACCGAAGTATATCAATTCCTTAAAAATTTTTTAAGGGAGGAGATTACTGTTGCTTTTTAAGCCCGATCAGGCGGGAAATGGTTTTATTCAGTCATCTGCTCTAACTCTGAATGTCCCCGCCACATGCGGAACCTCTTTCATGAAAAAGTAAAGGTCAACCGGAATTGACGTTGCATTTTTTATCATAAAGACATGGCTGCTGTTTTCCCCGATTTTTCTGTCAGCGCTGTTTATCTCTTTTTTGTCATCGCTATATTTCCCGGTGAAAACGTCCCACTCTTTTCGGGAGAAGATCCTTATGGAGAAGATAGACGCGTATCCCGAGGGGAGACGAACCGGCTGCCAGTCGCGGGATCTTGTGGGGAGCGCGAAATAGATTGCCGTAACTTTAAGATCGGGATCTATTATCTCATCCATCTCAAAGGCGGAGTAGTTGATCCAGTTTTCCGGGAATGTTATTCTGAACCTGTACCTGCTGTTGTAATAATTCAGCCTCTCCCTGAAGTCATCCTTCTTCTCTCCGCAGAATAAAAGGGGTATTGTTAAAGTAATCAGCAGGCATGCAGCCAGTTTTCTTTTTAATGACAGGGGCCTTTTCATGGTTTATATATGTTTTAATAATGATCTAATTGCAAGAAAAAAAGTTAATGAAGGGCCCGCTGCAGCGGGCCCGGATATGGCTTTTTAATGGGAAATTTTTCTACCTGAATTTGAAGTTTTTTTCTGCAGCCTGTTTCCTTACTGTTTTGATTATGGCTGAATCGAGGGTGTCTTCACCGCCCTGTTTTTTTTCAGTTTTTTCTATGTAAGCTCTTCTTTCAATGTTAAGTTTATTGATTCTTTTTCTGATATCCTCTCTGCGCTTTGAGACTTGTTTTACATACTTTTCTCTCTCCCCTCTGTCCATCCCCTTCATCTCTTCCGGGAGATCTTCGTCATCCATTTCCTTCAGATCCACTTCGCGGTCTTTGACAGCGTCTACTATGTCCCAGGATGAATTTCTGTACTGTGTCGAGGCCTTGGATATGGCCCTTTCCGTTGCGGTCCCGCCTGAGATAGATCTGGCATTGGTGTCCTGGAGCTCCTGCTCCATCTTTTTTTCATTCCCCTTCCTGCCGTATGCTATGTATGTTTTGTTAAGCTCAATATTGAGCCTGGTTATCTCGGCATCCTGCGGAGCAACAATGGTCATTACCTTCCGGTTATGGTCAATGTTTATGTATTTCCCGCCTGTAATATCTGCGCCGTCTTTCCAGTAGGTTGATATTCCCGTTTCATTGTCACCGCAGAAAATGGTGTTGATTATAATCTTTTTTGCTTTTGCCTTCCGCCCTGCTTCGATATAGCTGGTTTCACCCTGGTTGAAGGGCTCATTCCCGGCGATGAATATAAGCTTGAGGCTTCCGCTGCTTTTTTCCCAGGCGAGATTTTTTGTGGCGGAATCGATTACCTTTCCGCAGTATTCATCCCCGCCGTTTGTGGTAAGGGCGAAGAGTTCAGCAGATATCCTGTCAAGGTCCCCGGTAAAAGGTATTATCATTCGCATGTAGCTTTCACCTTCAGGGATTGTGGATTTTCCGTATTCGAAAAGGGCCACTTCAAGGTCCGGGGTTTTCCCGTCCTTTTCAGCAGCGGCGAGTTCGTTTACAATTTTCCACAGCTTTGATTTTGCCTGGTCAATCAGGCCGTCCATGCTGCTGCTTGTGTCAAGGAGCAGGGCGATCTGGATTTTTTCCCCTCCGCCAAGACCGGGACCGGCATGGAGCGTTCCTGCCACTGTTATTGCCATTGTCAGTATAATTAACGAT
Source organism: Spirochaetota bacterium (assembly GCA_036745755.1). Lineage (GTDB taxonomy): Bacteria > Spirochaetota > UBA4802 > UBA4802 > UBA5550 > UBA5550. Next base: position 29,544 of record DAIOFM010000010.1, read on the forward strand.
AATATCTGTTTCATGGTTCTCCTCCTGTCATGATTTTCATGTTCTGTTTTTTTGACAGGAGGAGTTGCGGGGAGGTTCTTGGTTTTTTAAAATTAATTGTTTTTTTCTGTCAGGATGAGCTCAACAGTGAGGGTTGCACCTGATTTTCCGGTTATCGCTGATTTTATTATATATCTGTCTTTCAGCCTGTCTTTGAGGGGCTCGAGTCTGTCCTCTTCTATTTTTATTGTAAAAAGAATTGAGTCCCCCTCTTCTTTTTTATCCAGGACCTCCAGGCTGTATTCTGATATTAGGCCTCCCGGGGAATATGACTCTTCCCGGTCTTTAAGAGCTCTCCGGTATTTAAATTTTCCCTCTGAACTTTTCAGGGAGTCGGATTTCATCCCTGAATGTTTTTCGCTTTCAGATTTTACCTGTAAATCAGATTTGTTGAGGTCGTCAGCTTCTTCCTTTATGGAGGCTGAAGCTTCATCATCCAGAGATAAGTCTTCACCACTGTCCCCGGAGGATCTGCTGATATTGTCCATAATTAAATTTTCACTTGCTCTCTTTCTGCCTGCAGATTTTTTTGCCCTGGTTTCGGTCTTAATGCTTTCTTTAACTGACGGGACGGATTCCCGCTCATCTTCAGAGGCTTTTTCTTCCAGGAGGGGCCTGAGTTTTTTTTCTTTAATTATCAGTTCAGGTGGTGAAGTGATAACAGGCTGATCTTCGCGATAGGTCTTCATCTCTTTGCCTCCGCGGAACATCGGGCTATAGAGAAAGAAAATCAGTACTGCCACTGCGATAATCCCTGCTGCCTCGCGGGGGAACGTGAAGTTCCTCCATGCCTCCAGGGCGTTGCTGAAATCCCGATTGAACCTGCCTCTTTTTTTTGCCTCAAGTTTTTCATGGAGTTCAGCCATGAAATTCTGCGGGGCCTTTACGGGTTTGATCTCCTTAATCGTCTTCCCGTATTCCGCGAGGAAGAGCAGTTCTTTGCGGCATTCGGGACAGTTCCGGATATGTTCCATCAGTACCGGGTCTTTTGCCGGATCAAGGCCGTTATCGAAATATGAGTTTAAAAGTTCTTTGGCGTCCCGGCATTTCATGTCAGCACCCCCTCAAGAAATCCCCTGAGCCTGTGGCGGCCCCTTGATATCCTTGATTTCACTGTTCCGGTTTTCACACCGGTAATCTCTGATATCTCCTCGTAATCACGGCCTTCAAGGTCGCGGAGGACTATAAGGATTCTCTCATCTTCCGGCAGCCTGGATATAGCTTCGCGGACCGCGGCTTCTTTTTCCGATTTTTCGAATTTTAAAGCCGGGTTGTCATCCTCCCTGTGCAGTAAATCTATACGGCCGCTGTCACCCACAGGCATGACCCTTTTGAAATATGATGATGTAATTTTGTTTCTGCATGTGTTTACCGCTATTGAGTAGAGCCATGTTGACAGGGAGGACCTGAACTCGAACCTGTGAAGATTTTTATGTACTTTGATAAAAACATCCTGGGCGCAGTCAGCAGCTTCGTCATAGTCTTTCATAATGTTGTAGCAGAGGTTGAAAATCATGTCGCTGTACCTCCTGACTATAGCATCGAAGCTTTTCATCTCTCCATTCAGAAAAGCTGTTACAAGTTCCCTGTCACTTTCCGCCTCAATACCTTTCTTTCTGATCTTTAGACTGAAATATACTGAAAGCGTTCTCACTTTTTTAAGCAGGGTGTAAAAAAAATAGTATAGCCTTAAGGCTTCATGGCTTTTATAAACTGTTAATGGCATCTCTTTTTCGGCCTGAATGATTTTTACGGATAAATTTCTGACCCTGAGAACGATCAGGATCGGATTATATTTTTATTTAGATATAACCGGTTTTAATCCGCAACAACATTTTTTTATAAATCGGGTTCAATTACTGTCTGTTAAAGTCTGCGGTATTTAAGCGCTAAATAAAAAATAAACCCGGCTGAGCATACGGCGGATTATTTTTTGCCTTGAACCTGTTCAGGAAATAGTATAATAACAAGTCCGGGGGGCAGTGATGATACAAAAGATAGATGACAGAATTTCGGTTTTTTTTACAGAGGAGGGGTTCAGTAAATCAAACTCGATACTTATTGATGACGATATAAGGGTCATGATTGACAGCGGTCCGGGCAGGATTATCTCTGAGGCCCGGCCGGAGACTGTTGATATTCTTCTAAATTCTCACGGACATCTTGATCACGTCTGGGACAATGATCTTTTTATTAATGCAAGGATTCTCACCCATCCCCTTGAAAGGGAGAATTTCAGGGATTACAGGAGCATCAGCGCCCTTGACAGATGGGATGATTTTATGACTGAGGACCCTATGGATTATTTGAATTCAGTTGGCACAATAAAGGAATCGTTTTTTGGAGAATGGAGGGTTGACGGAACTGTTGATGAGGGCGATATAGTTGATGCGGGGAAAACAAGAATTGAGGTAATGCACCTTCCGGGCCATACTTCAGGCCATCTGGGTTTTTTCTTCCCGGAACAGGGACTTCTTTTCTGCGGAGACATATGCCTTACAAAGGTGGGGCCGTGGTACGGGGACGCGGCGACACCTGTTGATTATTTTATCGATTCCATTGACAGGATAATTCATATGAAACCTGAACGGGTTGTTTCCGGTCATAACAGGAGAGTGCTTTCTTCGGGCATAAAGGAGGCCTTTGAGGAATACAGGGGGAGGATTTTTATGCGTGATGAAAAGGTTCTCAAGGCCATTACAGAGTCCCCCCGGACTGTGCATGACCTTGCTTCAATGAAGCTTATATATCCCGCCCATCCTTCAATATTCGTTCTTTACTGGGAAAAATCGATGATAATAAAACATCTTGAAAGACTTATAAGCCACGGCCTTGCTGAACAGGTGGAGGACGGTAGATATACTGCGGGATAGTCTTTTTATGGCGGTGCTTCTGTCCCCGGTCTCTCCCTATTTTTCCGGCTTGACACAGCTTGTATAATGTGACATATTCTTTCCAAATCCGGGAGGGGCGGCTAAATGAAAAAAAACAGGCATATCACCCTTTTTATATTCCTTGCTTTAATTCTTGTTATGACCGGTATCAACGAGGCCTTTGATCTCGTTCAGTGTAATCTTCGAAGGGATTATAAAAGTATGGAGGACCGGAATATACAGAATATAAAGGAGAAGATAGCCCGCCTCGAAAAAGATGAAATAAAGGATGTGGCAACTGTCAGGCGCCTTTCAGAGCAGTATGCCCTTCTTGGGAGGATTTTTCTCGAGAAGAAGATCTGGGACCAGAGTATAAGTGCCTACCTTAACTCCGAGAAGTACGGCGGCAACGGAGCGGCAGTAATGTATGCCCTTGGTGTCGGTTACGCCAACAGGGGATACGAAAAGGGGAGTGAAGCCGATTTTGAAAAGGCTGAAGAATATTACCGGAAGTCGCTTGCGAGAAAACCGGGATATGATGATGCGATGTACGGCCTGGGAATATTAATGTTCTATCACCGCAACGGGAGAGAAGAGGGGATGAGGCTTATTACGGAACTTTCGGTGAAAAACCCGGCGTATTATCCGGCGCGTTTCGCGGTAGGGAGGTTTAACTACGAAAACGGGGATCTCCATAAGGCTCTTCAGGTTTACCAGCAGCTTCAGCAGGATCTTGACAGGCTTCCCGATTCACAGATAATAAACAGCTACAGGAAACAGTGCTCTGACAATATTGCAAGGGTATCAGCTGAACTTTCTGTAAAATAGGAAGAAGGTTATCGCCAGTCCCATTCCTCGTCAGGAAGAGGCCTGTTTATACGTCTGTCCTTAGTCTCCTGCAGGTATCTTTCTTTGAGAATAACAATATCCACCCTTCTGTTGTATGCCCGTCCTTCCGGTGTATTGTTGTCCTCTATGGGCCTGAATTCCCCGTAGGCCGCTGACGAAACCTGCCTGGGTTCGACAGATTCCTCCTCTGCGAGGTGCTGAAGTACAGAGAGGCTCCTTGCCGAGGAGAGATACCAGTTTGTCTTGAATCCTTCTTTTGCCATTGCCTGGGAAACCGGGCGGTTGTCCGTATGCCCCTCTATCCTCACAAAGTTCGGGACATTCCGGAGTATATTGCCGACTTTTGCAAGCACGGGGAACATCTCCTCCCGCAGGGCTGCTGAACCGGGATCAAAGAAGAAATCGGATGCAAGGCTTATTATAAGGCCCCTTTCATCCTCGCGAATCGAAATATATCTGGCCTGAACTTCAGCTTTAAAAGCCTCCTGAGCCTTGGCGAGTTTCTTGCCCAGGGCCTTGTTTTTCTGTGTTGAAGGAAGGGCCGTGACGTTATGGCCCATTTCAGCCATTTTTCCCCTGGAGACGGAGCTTCCCCCCTCCATTATTCCAAGGTTGCCCCTGAATGAGTTGATTATCATTTTGTAGTCATCTGCAGTGGCAATGGTTTCATCGCCCATAAGAATAATGAAAAAGCACATGAGGAGGTTGTTCATATCCCCCATTGTAACCATCCATGGTGGCGGCCCTTTTGGTACGTTCTTTTCTCTTTTTTTCTTCTTTGCCATTACGCGGCGCCGCCCTCTTCTTCAGCAATTCCAAGCCTCATTGCAGGAGGCAGGAATGAGACAAGTTTTTCCTTGAGGATCCGCGGATTTTCACCTGCCTGAATCGAAAGAATCCCCATGAGTATCATATTCTTCATCAGGACCTCCTCCCCTGTCTGTGAATCGAGGTTCGCGGCCATCGGTGTAAATACAAGGTAAGCGAGGATAGCACCGTAAAAAGTTGTGAGAATAGCAACAGCAAGGTAGGGACCCACAAGTGACTTATCACTCAGGTTTACCAGCATGAGAACCAGACCCATAAGAGTACCGATCATACCGAATGAAGGGGCGAGTGCTGCGAAATCGTCGAAAATCTTTTTGTTGCTGTCATGCCTTGCCGCCATTTCATCAATTTCGATCTCCATAATGGCCCGCACAAGTTCAGGGTCTGTACCGTCAACAACAAGCTGCAGCCCCTTTTTCAGAAAAGGTTCATCAAGGGCATCCAGGTCATCATCAAGGGAAAGGAGACCTTCACGCCTTGTTTTCTCTGAAAAGGAAACAAGCGTAACAATCATCTCTGTAAGGTTGAATTTCGGCGGGAAAATCGTAAGCCTCATCAGGCCCGGGATCTGTGCAAGCCTTGCGAAGGGGTATGCTACCATGAGTGCGGCAGTACCGCCCCCCACTGTTACCATGATAGAAGGGGCGTCCCAGAACATCAGGACGTTTCCTCCGGCGACAATTACCGCCATTATGAGAACCGAGAAACCTGCGCTAAGACCTATTATAACAGCTATGTTCATTTTTGACCTTCAAGTTTCGTATGATTAAAATGGATCATATCACCTCAACATGATATCTCTATAAAGGATTGATAAATAAAAAGAAATGATACCCGAAAATTAAAAAGACATAATCCGTTTATACTTATCATCTGTTTTTATATAGTCAAGTTATTTTAGAAGTTTTAGGCTTAAATTTGGTGTGAGAGTTAAAATCCGTGTAAAAAACGGGTCTTTTGGCCCTGTTTTTCATTAATTATTTGAATTTGAATATCAGCTTGACTTGCCGGGGGAACCTGATATTTTTAAATTGAGGGAGAGGCGCACTGGTGTACGGGTAGAAAAATTTTTTGGCCTCCCCGGATAGTATGAAATGTCCGGCTGTATACCCGGGCATGCAGGGATTTCTGATAAAAAAAGGCTGCCCGGTGAAGCCGGGCTGAAAATCAGGAGTAAGTTATGGATGTTTATAACCCGATCTTCAGGATTACATGGCCCGGTCCGGGTGCAATGGGGATTTCAATAGTCCTGGGCCTCTTTTTTATGTCTGTAGTCGTTTATCTCCTGCTTCTTTTTCTTAAAATGAAGGAGAGGGAGCGGCTCCATGCTTATCAGCTTTTTCTGTTTCAGGTAAAACGGAGGGGGCTTAATGATTTTCAGATAAAGATAATCAACAATATGGCCGCACAGATGAAAAAGGCGGATCCGCGGTCGATTGTTACAAACGCTGAACTTTTTGAGTCAGTGCTTTCGAATTTTATGGAATATCTGAAGAGGAGCAGGGAGGATATTGATGACAGGAGGGTAATATGCCGCGATCTCCTTACGATATATGAAAAGCTTTATATTAAATCCCCCCGCAGGGAGCCTCTTAGGTCTATGAATGAAGTTGAGAACGGGCAGATACTTTATGTTACCTCGCAGTCGGGAAACACCTACCTGGGGAAAGTCAGCGGAAGAAGAGAAGATTCCCTGGCAATTCAGCTTTTCACATCTCTGAAGAACCTGCAGGAACTTAAACCGGAGCAGCAGCTGGAGATTTTTATTGTAAGGGTAAAAGACGGTGAGTACAGGATAAACACCCTCTCTGCCGGCCTGGAGGAGAACAGGCTTCTTGTCTCCTTTTCTGAAGATTTTGTGAAAGAGAAGGAGTACAGGCATCCATATATAAGCGTTGTTCTGCCCGCTGTTATAGTCCAGGCGAAGAGGAGCGAAGGTGAGGACATCGTTGAATATGATGTGGAGTTTGAGGGCACAATTTACCGTATAAACGAATTTGAATGTGAACTGCGGACTGAAACCGAGATGCCTTTTGAAGGGATATATACTCTTATGTTTGAACTCTCGGATTACTCATTCAGGGTCGCGTCAAATGTTATATCTTCTCGTACTGTTGAGAGAGAAAAGGTTTATTATGTTTCCCTGAGATTCAGGGACATGTCAAGGCCGGCAATGGCCGTATTATCAAATTTTGTAATGGAGCATCTATGATCAGTTTTGTTTTTCTGTGCGGCGGACTCGCGGCGATAATTTTCAGCGCTGGATGGCTTGTTGACGGGGCTTCGTCCCTTGCAAAGAGGTTCGGTATATCCGATATGGTTATAGGACTTACAATAGTCGCTTTCGGAACATCGGCCCCGGAACTCACTGTTAATATTTTTTCAGCGGTAAAGGGGTCAACCGATATTGCCATTGGCAATATAATAGGGAGTAATATATCAAATATACTGCTTATTCTTGGTACGACCTCACTTATCTATCCCCTTGCGATAAACAATAATACGAAGTGGAAGGAGATACCTCTGAGCCTTCTTGCGGCGGTTGTTCTTCTTGTGATGGCGAATGATATCGCTGTCAATAACGATGTTTCCGGAGATTTTCTCTCCAGGGGAGACGGAATAATTCTTCTGTGCTTCATGATGATTTTCTTTTCATATACCTATATACTTGCCATGAAAGGGGAAGTTGCCCAGGATGAACATGTAAAGAACCTTCCAGTATGGAGAAGCACACTTTTTGTGCTGGCCGGGATTATAGGCCTTTTCGTGGGAGGGAAATACCTTGTTGAAGGCGCTGTTGATATAGCGAAGATGATTGGAATCAGTGAAAGGGTTATAGGCCTTACTATAGTGGCTGTTGGCACATCCCTTCCTGAACTTGCCACTTCAGCCGTGGCTGCGTACAGGAGAAAGACAGATATAGCTGTCGGTAATGTTATCGGCTCCAATATCTTTAATATATTTCTGGTTCTGGGGATCACATCGGTTATTAATCCCCTTCCGTTCAATAATACAATTAACCTTGATATTGCTGTCTGTATTGTTGCCAGTCTAATTCTTTTCCTTACTACCTTTACTTTCAAGAGGAGCTATATAGACAGGGGTGAGGGCGGATTTTTCCTGGTGCTGTATTTTTCATATATAATTTATCTTATTATATAAAAATACAGCGGTATAAATTATTAAATTTGTCCGGCCCGGCTTGATTTTTTCCGGGCGGTTATATTTTATTAATATCAGCAGGGTCGGATTATTCTGATAGCATAGTTAAAGGTGTATTTTTTTTCTATAATTTAGAAGATGAACCTGATTACAGTTTTTAAGGTAAAAATTAAATTTCAGGAGGGTATTATGAGTTACTGGTCTGAAGTAAAAGATGTGGCGATGAAGGGTGTGGATCTCGCAATTGCAAATTTCAAGGAGACCGCGGATCATGCTATTGAAAAGGGGAAGGATGGTGTTTCCTATGTACAGCTGAAAAAAGATCTCTTTGTGGCCCAGAGGGAGCTTCATAATCTTCTCGGTGATCTCGGTGATCTTGTGGTGGATATTTATAAAGCAAACGGCGATATCTATGCGGATGAAAAAGTAAAGGAATGCGTAGGAAAGGTCACCGCGGCTGAAGGAAAGTGTAAAGATATTGAATCAAAAATGAATGATATTTCCAAAAAGAGCTGATTCTGAATAAGCGGCAGATTGTTCAGGATGATAAAAAATCCGGTACTTTTTTTCCTTCTGTCGTTTCTGTGCGGTTGCGGCGGAATTATTAATTCACTCTCCTTTTTCCCTGATACTGAGCACTTTCCCGGGAGCGACAGGCTCCCTCAATTCGCCGCTGAAAAATTTCTTATTACCCCTGACAGAATCAGGCTGCAGATCCTCCATCTGCGCCATGAAAAGGGGAGCGGAAAAATTATTATCTATTTCCACGGAAACGCGGGGAACCTTTACGGCAGGATGAGGGAGGGGGTTCGGCTGTTCAACATGGGGCATGATGTTATTATCTCCGGTTACAGGGGGTACGGCAGGAGTTCAGGAGAGCCCACGGAAAAAGGGGTATATATCGACGGCAGGACCGTATGTGATTACGTTAACCGGGAGCTTAAGTTCCCGGAGGAGAATATTTTTATTTACGGCAGGTCTATCGGCACCACGGTTGCAGTAGATGTTTCAATGGATAAGAAATACGGCGGTGTTATACTGGTGACGCCCCTTACCTCCGCCGTGGATTTTATAAAGGCTAAATATCCCGATGTTTTCGCGGGGATCGGTTCAGGCCACTTTGAGTCTGAGAAAAAGATAAACAGGTTAAAATCACCCTTACTTGTTATTCACGGCACTGATGATGAGATTATCCCCTATAAACTCGGTGTTAAACTTTTTAATACATACAAAGGGGAGAAGTATCTTGTGACCATAGAGGATGGGCGGCATAATGATCTCGAACTGACAGATCCGCAGATTTTCTGGGGTGCTTTTGAAAAATTTCTGTCAGAGAGATAGATACGTTGAATTTTTTTTACGCGCCAGGGACGAAGGCGTTACCCCCACCGGAGTAGAAGCCGCCGGCCCGGCCCTGCGTATGCAGGGGGCGCCCGCCTGTTTTTAATAAATATCTGTATTATTAATTTATTTTTTTCGCAGTTCAGTGATGTATTTTATAAAGAGGCGGATTTATGCGAATTGATGATGAAATATACAGGGAACTCATAGATGAGGCGAGTGATCCGATCTGCAGCTTTTTCAGAGACGGCACATTCCGCTACGTGAACAGGGCCTTTGCCGAGAGCACAGGCAGGCGGATGGAGGATGTCATAGGCAGGAGGCTGTGGGACGTTTTCCCCCGTGAAGAGGCTGAGAGTCGCTATGAAATTATAAGATACGTTTTCGAGACGGGCCGGCAGAAGGCTGTTGAACAGAAAACCAGGGTTGATGATTCCACTATTTATTACCTTACTACTGTTAAGCCTCTCTTTGACGATTCAGGAAATGTTTCAGTTGTAATCTGCATGTCTAAGAACATAACCGATCTTAAACACGCGGAGGAGAGGCTGCAGTACTATGCCACCACCGATGATTTTACCGGGTTCGTTAACAGGAGAACCGGGCTTGCCATACTTGACAAAATCCACGAATTTTCACTGCGTAGCGGGAAGGCATTTGCTGTCTGTTATGTTGATATCAATGATCTGAAAAACGTTAATGACACCTACGGGCATGCAGAGGGGGACGAACTGATAGCGGTGGCATGTGATGCCATGAGGGACTCCGTAAGGCATATGGATACTGTGTGCAGGATGGGAGGGGATGAGTTCCTGATAATTTTTCCCGAGTGCGATCTCGCGGACGCGGAGCTGATATGGGACAGGATTACTGAAAAGATAGATTACTACAATTCCAAAAGCACTAAGCCGTATATGGTTAGCATGAGTCACGGCATACTTGAATATTCGCCTGCTTCAGGGGGCAGTATCGAGTCTCTTCTCAGGAGGGTGGATGAACTGATGTACAGGGAGAAGAGGGACTATAAGCAAAGCAGGTCTCACCGTGATGGAAACGGGGAGTTTTATTGAAAAAATAGCGGGTGTTTAACCCGCTATTTTTATACAGTATTTATTTATGTTAAAACAGTTTTTTCAGCCTCTTGTCTATCTCCCTGAGAAAACCTTCAGTGTTTACAGCGACTATATCGTTATCGCTGCAGAGAAGTGTAAGATCCTTGGTCATGAACCCCTCCTCTATTGTCTGTATTGAAGCTTTTTCAAGTTTGTCCGCGAATGCAACGAGATCTGGAAGGCCGTCAAGTTCTCCCCTCTTCCTTAATGCCCCGCTCCAGGCGAATATTGTTGCCATTGAGTTTGTCGAGGTCTCTTCACCTTTCAGGTGTTTGTAGTAGTGTCTCTGTACTGTGCCGTGGGCCGCTTCGTATTCAAAGTAGCCTTCCGGTGACACGAGTACTGAAGTCATCATTGCAAGGCTGCCGAATGTTGTTGCAATCATGTCGGACATCACGTCGCCGTCGTAATTTTTACATGCCCAGATGAAACCCCCTTCTGATCTTACAACACGGGCTACTGCGTCATCAATGAGTGTATAGAAATATTCAAGTTTCGCATCTTCAAATTTATCTTTATATTCATTATCATAGATTTCCTGGAAGATGTCCTTGAATGTGTGATCATACTGTTTTGAAATTGTGTCCTTTGTGGCGAACCAGATGTCCTGTTTTACCTCGAGGGCGTAGTTGAAGCATGAACGTGCAAAGCTTTTAATCGAGTTGTCAAGGTTGTGCATCCCCTGGATCACCCCGGCTCCATCAAAGTCGTGAATTGTCTGCTTTGTCACCTCTCCGCTTTCGGATGTAAATACAAGTTCTGCTTTCCCTCTGCCCGGTACCCTGTATTCAACATTTTTGTAAACATCTCCATACGCGTGCCTGGCGATTGTGATAGGCTTTTTCCACGCGGGGATAAAGGGTGTTATGCGGCTTACGGTTATGGGGGCCCTGAAGACAGTACCGTCAAGGATTGCCCTTATTGTCCCGTTGGGGCTCTTCCACATCTGGGTAAGGTTATACTCCTTTACTCTCTCCGCATTTGCTGTTATTGTGGCGCATTTTACAGCGACTCCGTATTTTTTCGTGGCATTGGCAGAGTCTATTGTAACCTGATCTTTTGTTTTTTCCCTCTCTTCAAGCCCAAGGTCATAATAATCTGTTTTGAGATCGATATAGGGCTCAATGAGTATATCCTTGAGCATCTTCCATATGATCCTTGTCATCTCGTCCCCGTCCATTTCAACGAGGGGTGTGGTCATTTTTATCTTTTCAGACATGAAACTTCTCCTTACGGTAAAAATATTGGTTTGCAGATATTTTTTTCTCCCGGTCTTTATAACCGGGCGGATATACCTGATTTTATTCTGTTAACTGGCTGAACCCCGGTTTTTATCTGCGGGCAGTTGTATTTTTTTGTAGATAATATTTTTCTTGTAAATACTAAAATAGGTTATACCGCTATTTTTTATCACTAATAATTACTGAATATACATTTTTTTACCTTAAATGAGTTAAGGGATAAGTATTACTTTTCATTTAACACTGTTTATCCCTGCGGATATGATAAAATTATTGATTTTTACCTGTAAAAGAAATTTAATCCCGTGATAAATGTAGATAATCAGCGAGGTTGTTATGATTGAAATGGAAATTCCCGGTATTAAAACAATATATGCGGAGCATCTTGTGCTGGATTACAACGGCACTGTCGCTTTTGACGGGGGGCTTATTCCCGGTATAAAGGATATGCTTAACCTCCTTTCCGAAAAACTTGAAGTGCATGTTATTACTGCTGACACCTTCGGGAACGCTGCCGCGCAGCTTGATGGAGTTAAATGCACCCTTGATATAATAGGTAAAGGTGATCAGCAGAAACAGAAGGCGGAATTTATTGCTTCTCTCGGTCTGGATAAGGTAGTTGCTGTGGGCAACGGTTTCAACGATCTCCTGATGCTGGAAAATGCCGAACTCGGTATTGCTGTTATTCAGGGGGAGGGGGCTTCAGCCCGAACTGTTATCGCTTCTGATATTGTTGTTACCTCTATTACCGGCGCGCTTGAACTGCTGCTTAATCCTCTGAGGATTGCCGCCACATTGAGGGGTTGATGAAGGAACGCAGTATCCGATAATTTTTATAGAAATATCAAATAAGGAGGCTTTAATGAAAAAGTATGCCGCACTCGGCATGATTCTGTTATTTTTTTCAATTGTTATATTTGAGAATAATTTACAGGGGGCATCGCAGGTTGCTCAGATTGACAGTGTCAAAGGCAAAGAGGTTATTATAGCCGGTAGTAAAGTTGCAGATAAACTGCCAATGGGGAGTAAAGTGTATGTTGCTAAAGGTAATGGCGTAATTATTCTTAAAGTAGATTTTCCTATGCAGACTGTTGCCAGGTGCAGCGTGATTAAAGGCAGTTCCAAATGGCTGAAGAAGGGTATGGCTGTCTACAGGGGGGATGGCAGTGATGTTTTCAATATAGATGAAAAGGATAGTATTAAATCAAATATAAAGACCATCGAAGGCATAGAACTTGTTTATATTAAAGGCGGAGTTTTTGTAATGGGAGAAGAGGGTAATACTTATGAAATGCCGGCCCATAAAAGGAGCGTTGGTGCATTCTGGATAGGTAAGTATGAGATTACTCAGAAGCAGTATATGAATATTACAGGAGAGAACCCCAGTAAGTATGATGGCGGATGGTTTGGCAATAATGAGGATTATCCTGTTGAACGGGTAAGCTGGTATGAGGCTGTTGAGTTTTGTAATGCATTGAGTAAAAAAGCAGGTCTTACCCCTGCGTACGTTATTGACAAAAATCAAATAGACCCGGCGAATAAAAATCGATATAACGGTGATAAGAGATGGACTGTATCATTAATTGCAAATGCATCCGGTTTTCGCCTCCCAACGGAAGCGCAATGGGAGTATGCATGCCGCGCAGGTTCAAAAAGCGTCTATTACTGGGGTGATGAAATAGATGATGATTATTGCTGGTATTCCGGGAATTCTGATGACAAGACTCATCCTGTTGGAACAAAAAAACCTAATGCTTTCGGGTTATATGACATGAGCGGCAATGTATGGGAATGGTGCTGGGACTGGTATCAGTTATATGATAAAAAAGATGTCCGTGGATTTGAAAACAGTCCGTTTATGCGGGATTATAGAGATAGAATGTCAGGAGGGACCAGCCGTCGTGTACTGCGTGGAGGAAGCTGCATCCATCTTGATAAAGGGGTATGCTCTGCAATGAGGTACAGCCTGATTCCGAACAGCAGTTATGTCTGGTATAACAGTCACCGGCTTTCTTTTACTCCTCACTGGCATAGTCCTAAAAACAGATTTTCAGGAAATGGACTGCGGGTAGTTCTTCCTGTGAGCAGTAAATAATTTTATCAGCAGTGACTGTTCGTGTATTGGTTTAATCACAGGTATATTAAAATAATAACAGCAGCAAAAGCGCCATGGTCCCTATAACCATGGGGATGAGTGCACCTGCAAGGCCGAGTTTTATCCAGTAACGCAGGGTCATTATATATTCCTTTTTCTCCTCCAGTATGCCCAGTGCAATAATGTTGGCTGTTGAGCCGACCATTGTCATGTTCCCCCCGTAGCATCCCCCGAAAAGCAAAGCCCACCAGAGCTGTTCGTTTCCTGTGTGGGCAGTAAGGTACTGGATAACAGGAATAAATGTGGCCACAACAACAACATTGTCTGCGGCAGCTGAACTGAAAGCGGTAAGCCATAAAATGAGTATGATCAGAAGCGCTGCTCCCCCTCCCCCTGTTAATGAATATAGCTGTTCACCAATAAGGTCTGTTATACCTGTATATTCAAGGGCCCCTGCTTTTGCGAAGAGAAACATGAAAAAAACAAGTGTCCACCAGTCGACCTCCTTCATTATAAGACTGCGGGCCATCTCCCTCTGCCAGAGCATTGTTATTCCCGCCCCCAGGAGGGATGAGCCCACAAGGAGGGTGTTGTGCTGAAGGCCCAGGGCTATCTCAAGACGGTTATGCATCGCCAGTGATATAATGACAAAAAGGAAGATCGCGGTGCTGCCGGCAAAACATTTTTTGTCTTTGACAGTCTTAAGTGTCCTTATAAAGTTCTCCTTTTCTTCTCCGGATGTCTTCTCAATCCTCATCCTGAAATACCGGAGGTCCCTTTTCATCCACCATAGCGCCAGTATTATTATTGCCGCAAGTGAGAGCAGCCCTACCGGCAGTGAATTCATGAGAAAATCCCCGAATGTAAGGCCCGATCTCAGGGCAATAAGTATCCCTATAGGGTTGCCCAGAACGGTCCATGAACTGCCGATATTTGTGGCAATAACAACAACCATGGTGAGCCGCACCGCCTTAACCTCGAAGAAGTCGCTGAAGTCAAGCACAAGGGCCGTGGTGAACAGTATTGAAGTTACCTCGTCAACAAGGGCGGCCATTGTTGCTGAAAGTAGTATTATTATTACCAGGAGAAGGTGGGGCCTGAACCGTGAGATTTCAAGCCCCTTTGCAAGAAGCCATCTGAAAAAACCGGATCTCCTGAGAAGGCCCACTATTACCATCATCCCGATAAGGAAGAGAATAACGTCAAGGCTCATGAATTTAACGGTATGTTCCAGATCAATGGTGCCTGTGATCATAAGTATAACAATACCGATGAAGGCAATTGCCACTCTGAACCTCCAGAAGAGGAGGGTACCTGTGACGAGTGAGATAAAGATCGTTGCAGCAGCGGTCTGCTGGATGTTCCCCAGAATATTAAAAAGAAGAAAACCGAGAGAGATATGGGCCGCGCAGAAAATTGCTATGGCCCTTGCTGATGTTTCCCTGTTTTTCCCTTCAAATTCAGCCATTGTCTGAGATCACCCGAGCCTGGCTTTGAACTCCTCCAGCCCGATCTCTTCAATAAGAGCTCCTATCCTCTGGTTTCTCTTCCCGTTCACTTTATAAAACTGTATAATCTTTTCAATTACTTCAAGGGCCTCTTCGTCAGGGACATTGCTCATCAGTTCAACGGCGAGCCTGGGCTTTACTCCCCCGTTTCCCCCCACGAGTATCTTCCATCCGTTTTTCATACCCACAAGGCCGATATCCTTTATGCAGGTTTCGGCGCACTGGTTGGGGCATCCGCTTACTCCCATTTTGAATTTGCTCGGCAGCTCCATGCCGTGGTATATGCTGTCAAGCTTAAGGCCCATTGAGAGGCTGTCCCTGATCCCCCTTTTGCAGAATGTCGTGCCCGGGCATGCCTTTATACTCCTGACGCAGAGACCGACACCTGCTCCGGGTGACATCCCCAGATCCTGCCAGACGCTGTCCACATCTTCCTCCTTCAGCCCCACAATGGCGATTCTTGCAGCGCTTGTTATCTTAAGGGCCGCCACATTGTATTTCTCAGCAACGTCCGCGAGTTTTCTTAAATTTTCAGGCGACACCACTCCACATGGAATGTGCGGTGCCACAGCGTAGGTCGCTTTGTCCCTCTGTATAATTACCCCTTTTTCTCCATCCTGCAGCATAATATTCCTCCTTTTCTTTATTATAATAATGCGGCATGTATTTTCAAAATAAATAATGCAGGTCAGCGATTTGTTCCTATTATATGTTAATTGCCGGTGCATCGGAATAGTCTTATATTGAGAAGTGGGGCAGGAGGGGTTTATGGATATTAAAACTGTTAAAATTGAAAAGCCTGAAGATATGAACTTTATCCTCGGGCAGAGCCATTTCATTAAAACTGTGGAAGACCTTTATGAGGCGGTTATCCAGAGCGTGCCTGGTGTCAAATTCGGGGTCGCCTTCTGCGAGGCATCACAGGAGAGGCTTGTGCGATGGACAGGCAATGATGAAAGGCTTATTGAGCTTGCGCAGAAAAACGCCATGAATATTGCCGCAGGTCATTCTTTTATTATTTTCATGGAGGGGGCGTTCCCTATTAATATGCTCAATGCGGTTAAAATGGTTCCCGAGGTCTGCCGCGTATTCTGCGCCACTGCAAATCCGGTGGAGGTGCTGATCGCGGAAACGGAACTCGGAAGGGGAATAATCGGTGTGGTTGACGGGCTCAGGCCTGCCGGGATTGAAGCTGAAGAGGATATAATAAAACGCAGGGAACTGCTGAGAAAGATAGGGTACAAACAGTAATCCTGTTACAGGATGCTGCAGTTTAAATAATCATCAGGTACCGGTATGCTTGAGAGCCTCTCCTCCATGTAAAAGGGGAGTGGGGCTGAGATATTCACCTGCAGGCCGGTTGACGGATGGGTGAAAGAGAGACAGTGCGCGTGGAGAAATATTGCATCATCATTTTTAATCGAAGAACCGTAAAAGCGATCCCCGTATACCGGGGAACAGAGAGACGAAAGCTGCACCCTTATCTGGTGGCGTTTTCCTGTTATAAGTTCTACAAGGAGAAGGGGTGAACCTGTTTCCTGCGGGAATAGCCTGTAATTGAGAGATACCTCTGATGCACCCGGTTCCTCTGCCGAAACAATATATCCCCTGTCACGCCTGCGCACCATGTACTGTCGGAGTTCAGTCCAGTGGTCTGCAGAACCTGTTTCCGGAACTGAATCAGTAATGGCACAGTAGAATTTTTTTATTTTTCTGTACCTGATGTCATCTGAGAGCCTCCCTGCGGCCATCGGTGTTTTCGCAAAAAGCATGATTCCTGACACCGGCCTGTCGAGCCTGTGAAGTGCGGCACAATACGGGGGCACAGAGTCATGCTCCTCCCCTTTAAGGTAATCTGAAACAATGCTGATAAGTGACTGACGCCCGGTGCTGTCTTTCTGGGCCAGCATCCCGGCAGGTTTGTTTACAGCAATAATATCACTGTCCTCGTAGAGTATATATCTGTCAGCGGTTTGAGTATTATCAGGATGTGATTCAGTCATTTCTTCTCCAGCTCAAGGGATGAATTGCCGGATAGATAGGGCTTTATGAACATCAGGTAGTTTTCTGTCCCCTTTTCAACGAAGTCCGTATCTTCACCTTCACCAGTGGCCCTGAGAAAGGAGAGCCTGTAATCGCTTAAAATCCATAGATTTTCCAGGTAACAGTTTCTCTCATCATCTGTATCGAATTTTTTCAGTATTCCTTTTTCTTCAAGGTATAGGGTCAGAGCCAGAAGCTTATCTCTCTTGAATCTGTAGTTTTCCCTGTAGCTCTCTTCAAGAATTTCATCCCTGTCAAGCAGCATGGGAAGGTTATAGTAAAATGTTCGATACCTGTAATATAGTCCGTACATCTGCCGTATGATAATTATAAAATCCGGCATGGTGAAGGAGTTGATGTCGCCGGAAAATAATCCGTCAAACTCAACTGTTATCCGGTCAAAAATTTTCCTGATAATCTCCTCTCTGTTTTTGAAATGGTAATAGAAAGTACCCGGGCTTATGCCGAGCCTCTCAATAACATGGTTTGTTGTTACCCTGTGTATTCCCATTTCATTTGAGAGATCTATTGTTGCATTAATAATTTTATTTTTCATTCAATAATTCCGGTTTTATTATATCGTAATAATATACTGCTGATTTTTCTTCCGGTTCTCTCTGCTTTTTTCAGGAGCCTCCGGTTTATCTCCGGATTTTTTCTGGTTCCAGGTTTCACTATGACACCTTTGATTCTGTATCCGCTGTAATGCATCACTTCCCTTACGGCATTCAGGGCACCCCGGCTCTCTGCGGCTATGAAATTGAAGGGCCACGGAGTTGAACATGCTGTTACTATTACAGCAGGTTTACCCTTCTGGTTCGGCACGGGAAAACCGTATCTGTTCTCCCCCATTAAGACCGGGACGTTCCTGTCGAAAAGTATCTTCAGCTGCGCACTCATGTTTCCCCAGTGGACAGGGGTCCCCACGATAAGGGCATCTGCATCCCTGATTCTCTCCCCGGTTTTATGTGCGTGATCTTCAGGTAGAACACATCTCCCGGTTTCTCTGCATTTCATGCAGGCAATACACGGCTTCATTGAATGATCGTATAAATTAATGAATTCTGTCTCTATCTCTGAACTTATCTTTCTCCGGATAGTTTTAAGCAGAGTTGACACTGTGCCGTTATTTCTTGGACTTCCGTTTATTATTACTATCTTCACCCTGAGCCTCCGTTATACCGGTTCACTCGAATATATATTCGATAGAACCGATAATTCGAATATATATTCGAGAGTCAAGAAAAATAATTTTTTTAACCTGAATTGTTTATTTTTTAACCCGAATCTGCTCTGACCCCGTACCTAAAGGGGGATATTTAGTTTTTAAGGATTAATTGATGAACAGAAACCGACTTTTTTTTTAAGTTAAATCATAAAAAGGTGGTTATCTGCGACAGGGCGGTTAAAATCTGGGAATTAATATATAAGGATGGTTTTATGGCTCTTAAGGTACATGAAATTTTCTATTCTCTGCAGGGTGAAACAACAACTGCGGGTCTGACTTCTGTTTTTATAAGGCTTGCGGGGTGCAATCTTAACTGTATCTGGTGTGATACACCTCAGGCAAAGACAGGCGGAACAGATATGACAATTGATGAGATTATGGAGAAGGTCAGGGAGTTTGAGCCCTTCAATCATATCACCCTTACAGGGGGCGAGCCGCTGCTGCAGGAGGAGTCAGTGGAACTTCTTCACAGGCTTACTGATAACGGCTATGACGTTCAGGTTGAAACCAACGGAAGTATAATCTTTGACAGTATGCCGAGAGGGGTGAGAATCGTTGCTGATGTGAAGACTCCTTCAAGCGGTGAGGAGGGTTCATTTAAACCTGATAATATAAAATACCTGAAAAAGTATGATGAAATTAAATTTGTCATAGGGATAATGGAGGATTATCAGTTCGCGAAGGATTTTATAAAGACTCATCTTCAGGGTGTGGAATGTGTAATTAATTTTACGCCGGCTGCAAAGCTGATGGAGCCCTGGGCACTGGCAAGCATGATAATAAAGGACAGGCTGAATGTAAGGCTTAATCTTCAGCTCCATAAAATTGCCAATTTCCAGTAGAAAGATGCGCCAGCGTCAGGAAATAGTTGTTGAAGATATATGCACGTTTTTGAATATGTTGTAACACCTGCTTTCAGGTAAAGTCAGATAAAAACTATGACTATTTTATACGGGTGCAGGTCTCCTCACCCGCATTTATGGCCGGAGGACAATCCGTCACCGGTAATTTTAAAGAAGAAAATATTACTTTAAGGAGCTTAATTATAATGGATTACGTTGGACATGTAATCAGGCCTCCTTCCGAGGCATACAGCATGATAATACAGGTAACTGTGGGATGTTCACACAACATGTGTACTTTCTGCGGTGCCTATAAGGATCTTAAGCCGAAGTTCTGGATAAAGGACTGGGAGACTGTTAAAAGGGATATAGACGAGGCATCGAGCTACAGGTACGGGTTTAAAAGGGCCTTCCTTGCTGACGGCGATGTTCTTATACTGCCCACTGAGGACATACTCAGGATAATGAATTATATAAAGCAGAAAAATCCTAATATTGAAAGCATAAATGTTTACGGCAATACCAAAGCCATCCTCCGCAAATCCCCGGAGGATCTCAGGGCGCTCAGGGATGCCGGCCTTAGTATTATTTACCAGGGGATAGAGAGCGGCAACAAGGATGTTCTCCGAAAGATCAGGAAAGGAGCTTTCCCTGACAGGATGAAGGAGGCCTCAGCCAAGATCATTGATTCAGGGATTAAACTTTCACAGACAGTGCTTCTCGGGATTGGCGGGAAGGAGTTGTCATTTGAGCACGCGAGAGACACGGGACGTCTTCTTGGCGAGATGTCGCCCGACTTCGCTTCGGCTCTTACTGTTATGATTCTCCCCAATACACCGCTTTTCCAGGAATACAAAGAGGGGAAATTTGTGCTTCCTGATAAGTTTGATCTGCTCAAGGAACTGCAGATTATAGTTAAGAATATGCAGGTCAGGAGGAGGTGTTACTTTACCTCTAACCATGCGTCGAATTATCTCCCTATAAAAGCTCACCTGCCTGAAGACCAGGCGGCGGTGCTTAAGATGATAGACAAGGTTGTGTCGTCAAAAAATGAGGATATACTCAGGCGTGAGGAGTCAAGGGCACTTTAGGGATAAATAAAAAACCGGTTCTCTTTAAGGAGGAATTTATGGATGATTCAATGGAAAGCGCTCTCAGGTTTATAGCGGAGGAGCTTAAAACAAATCCCGATGCGGACAGGATGAAGCTTATTGAAAAAGCAAGCAGGGAATACAACCTGTCACCAATGCAGGAGGAATTTTTAACAAGCAAATATCTTACTGAATCCTGATTAATTAATGATTCATAAAAAAGCCGGATTGAATAATTTTCATCCGGCTTTTTTTATTCCTGAAATTATATCAGTAGCAGAGTACGTTTCCCGGTAAAAAAGAGCAGAAGAAGGGCGATATAAAATCGTTGACCCGGGGCTTTCCGTATAATTATATATTGTTTACACAGAGGTTTTATTTATGAAAAAGGATAAATACCAGAGACAGCCTGTTCCTTCTTTTGCCGGGGCCGGGCATCCGGTTCAGCGCAGTGTGCCTTTCACGGTTATGCTCTCCGTGCTTTTTAATAATCTTTTCGGATACATGGGGCTCGCATTCGCAGGGTTCGGGATGATTTTTTGTATCATCTTCACGCCCATGGTGGATTTTACGTCTTTTTTTTATTTTGGTGATGATGCGGCGAAAACAACGGGGATAGTCACTGATGTAAATTCAACGAATGTGTCGGTTAATGACGCAACTGTGATAGAGTACAGGTTTACCTTTTCTTATATGGGTAAATACTATACAGGGACCTCGTATTCAACAGCGCATAATTACAGGCCGGATCAGAATGCCCCTGTTGAGTTTGAGCCTGACAGCCCGTCAATCGCCCGTATTGAAGGTATGTCTGTAAAACCTGTGGGTCTGTTCGTGCTTTTTGTATATATTTTTCCTCTCGCGGGGCTGGTCTTTCTTTTTGCCTCATTCAGAAGGGGCATCCCTGCTATCCATGCCATAAAGTACGGGGTTATCACCCGCGGGAAATTTACAGGTATGAAATCTACAGGTGGCTCAATTAACAGGCAGACTGTATATGATCTTTACTTTTCATTTAAAGACAGGACGGGGAAAGAATACAGTGCCGCAGGGAGAACACATAAGACATGGCTTGTCCGGGATGAGCCTGAAGAGAGGATCATATATGATCCTGATAATCCTTCAAATGCCGTGGTAATTGATGCCATGCCCAAAAGGGTAAGAAAATTTTTGTCTTCAGAAGGGGGGTGACTCATTCATCTTTAAGTTCAACGATTGATGGCATTGTTTCCGCAATGTCTTTCATGGCTGCGGTAACCTCTTCGATTCTTGATCTGACAGATTCGATACTTTTTTCCGTTTCGTCGTCGATTTTTCCGCTCTGTTTTTTTTCTTCAAGTATATCAAGTGTTTCAAAAAAATCCATGAGATAAATATTGAACCTCTCACATGCATCATTCACCATGTTGTAGATTCTTACTGTCTCCGGATTATCTGAATCGACAAATTTCATCTCAAGTCTGTAAGCAGGCTTCATTTCCTCTCCGTAAGTAATTGTATTTTTATTTGTTTTTAATCTGTGAGATGTTATAAATATAATCAAATAATGATTATTCGGAAATAACTGTTAATGTATTTCAGTAATAATTCCTGAATATATATGTTATAGCAAATTACGAAATGATTAGAATATTGCCGGTTTTGTCGCAGATAAATACCGGAATCTCATATTTTTTTACCTGAAACAGGTTTAAGGGGTAAACAATTAATTTATTTAAAAAAATATGTTCAAATGTCAATAATTGTTGCATTTTTATATGCATTTTATTCACTGCCGCTAATATCAGGTGCATTGTATCAGATATAGCACTCTGAAAGATTTACAGGAGCAGAAATGAAAAAAGTCTATGTAATTGGCCACAAAAATCCGGATACAGATTCAATAGTATCCGCTATAGCATACGCCCGCCTGAAGCAGGAGCTTGGTGAAACAAATGTCGTCCCTGCCAGGGGCGGGAAGGTGAACCTGCAGACTGAATATATACTGAACAGGTTTAATGTTCCCCATCCTGAATTTGTGAGTGATTTGATTCCCAGGGTAAAGCACCATATGAGCGGTGAGCCTGTGACACTCCTCCATGATATACCTCTATGGGACGCTATGCAGGTCCTTTCCAGCAACAGGTTCAGGATGATACCGCTTGTGGGGGATGACGGGAAATATATATCAACACTTCATCACAATACCTTCGCAGAACACATCCTGAAAAAAATAGATCCCCAGAAAAACAGCGTTATATCTACATCGGTAAGTCACCTGATAAAAACATTGAGGGCCCAGCCGGTTGTTGTGAGAAATGAAAAGGACGTGTTCAGCGCGCAAATAGTTGTAGCCGCATCTGAGGCGGGAACACTCAGGGAATTTATCGATCTCATGCCTGTTGAAAATACAATTGTGATTGTGGGAGACAGGGAGGATATACAGAGGTATGTCATTGAAAGAAAGGTCCGGGTACTTATTGTTTCAGCGGGGAGGATGCTCAGCAAGGAGTTAAAGGAACTGGCCGCGAAGAACAACGTGTCTGTCCTGACGACCCCTTTTCACACTGCAGGGGCATCATGGCTCGCCCTGCACTCAATGCCTGTACGGTACACTGGTGATGAGACGCTGAAACCTGTCGCAGCGGATGATTATATAAAAAACATAAAGGACAGGTTCGCGGATTCTGTGTCCCGTTCCCTCCCTGTAGTGGACGAGGAGATGAAAATTATAGGCGTGCTTTCCCAGAGCGATTTGATGAAGGAGCCAAACGTGGGAGTTATACTCGTTGACCACAACGAACTGACCCAGGCCGTTGATGGTATTGAGCAGCTGAGGATCATGGAAATTATAGATCACCACAGGCTGGGGAATCCTCCCACTGGGTACCCGATAACCTTCATAAACAGGCCGGTGGGCTCAACCTCTACAATTATAGCCAACCTGTACAGGGACTACATGGTGCCTGTAAAAAAAGAGATAGCATCAATACTCCTTGGAGGCATCCTTTCAGACACTCTCGGCCTCCGTTCCGCCACAACAACTTCAATAGATATAGATACAGCTGAGTACCTGTCCCAGATTACAGATCTTGACATAGAGCAGTACGCGAAGGAGATAACCGCGGCAGCATCGATGATAAGCAGTAAGCCTGTGGGAGAGATTGTTAACATGGACATGAAGCTTTACACCGAGGGCTCATATTCTTTCTCTGTAAGCCAGGTGGAGGTCAACTACCCTGATGAAATTATGGAGAGGTCTGATGCTATTCTCGAACACCTTTCGGATACCGCCTACCAGAAGGGGCTCCTTTTCAGTTCTCTCCTTGTGACGGATCTTAACCAGCTGAGCAGCTATTTTTTCATCATGGGGAAGGATGATTTCGTGAGAAAGATAGAGTATCCGAAATATGCTGATCACATGTACTTTCTGAAAGATGTTCTTTCAAGAAAAAAGCAGCTTATGCCCTATATCGCTGATATTATAAGAAGGTTCTGATTAGTGGTTATGCAGTCTTTTCACTTGACAATGGCTAAAAAAAAGAGATCTTTGACTCAGTAATTATATCTATAATATGGAGAAAACGATGCGCAGGGTTTTATTATACTTAATAGCGTTCTTTTTGATTATTGCAGGATGCGGCGGAACAGAACTTCAGATAAAGGACAGCTATATCTACAGTCCTGAATCCCATCTGAAAAACAGGTATCCAACAAGTGTGGCATTGACAGGGGAGTATAAATCCAAAAAAATTGTACTGAAAGATAATGTCATTGAGATATGCAAGGCAGAACTCGATTCGCTTAAACTTTTCAGCGAAGTGGGCATTACAAGCACGCCGGGTTATGACGTTGTTATTGATCTTCAGTTTTCAGATGTGGAAAAAGGTGATAAACCGGGACTCGTGCTCTGTATTAATATGAAACAGCTCCCGGAAAACAAACTGATTTACAGAAAGAGCTATGTTCAGTATGGAGATGCTGATACATATGTAACACCTGACGGGTTTGCTGAAGTTCTTAAAAGGGTAATAAAAGATTTTACAAGAGATATTGATTCACAGTTCGCAGCCTATACAAAGAAAGGTAATCTTCCCGTTAATCTTTCAGGTAAAAACGTGGTCTGTGCGGTTTTCCAGTTCAAAGATTCGATAGAGGATGAAAATTACGGCGACCCCCTTGCGTCAATGATGATGACATCTCTTACAAAAACTGTCAATATAAAGGTGGTTGAACGGGAAAGAATTCAGAAAGCTGTAAAAGAACTTGAGTTTCAGACTTCAGGCCTTGCTGATTCAACTACAGCAAAGGAGGTGGGGAAGTTCCTCAATGCTGATTATCTTATTTACGGAGAAGTCTCCAGGATTAAGGATACGTATCATATAATTATACATGTTGTTGATGTTAAACTGGGAGAGATTGTTCTTTCAAGGGACATTGATACTGATGACCCCAACCAGTTCAGGGAGCTTATTCAGCAGCAGGCAAATTATGTTGCTCAGTGCATATCCAAATAAGTTGAGCTACATTTAAGAAAAAACCCGGCCGAGGCCGGGTTTTTTTGTGACCCCATCCTCTTTAAAATTGACCGTAGTTAAAATTCAACGTATTTTACAGTTACAGAACAGACAGGTGGACTGCAGTTGAGAATAAAATCAGAAATATTACTCTCCCTGAAGGGGGCCATTATTCTGGCGTTAATCGTAATGTCCGGTTATTACCTGATTTCCATAAGGGAGATCCGGGCCTCAATGGAGCGTACATTCTCAGAGAGGGTCGATCTTGTAAGCACGTACATATCGATGATGCAGCAGCAGGTCGATGGTATGGCCAGGACTTTTGAAAGTAATTATGGAAGGATGAGAGGCTCTGTATCACCGGGCGCAAGGTTTTACAGGGAGTACGGTGTGTGGGGACTGCCCGGAGATGTTTCTGGAAACGGGCAGGAAGGGACATTTACAGGCACAGGAAAATTTCCTCTCCCGGTTGAGGTCAGAAAAGAAATGGCCTCGGTCCGTTCTCTTGATCCGCAGATCAGGGCGATCTTTGAATATAATAAAAACGTGACCTGGATCTATTATACTTCAGCACATGAATTTATTTATCTTGCTCCGGCACATAAAATAAACGAATACCGGTTTTCACCCTCGGATTATGAAAGGCCGTTCTGGAATCAGGCCGCACCAGGGAATAATCCTGAATTGAAGCAGATAATAACAGACCTTTACGATGACAGTGCAGGTAAGGGGCTGATGATTTCCATTTCATCCCCTGTCAGAGTTAACAGAAAATTTACCGGGGTGATGTCCCTCGACCTTGGTGTTGAGCTTCTTAAAAAGCTGGTTCTTGCCGGTGATCTGCCCGGCGAGACTATTCTTACTGATGAAAAGGGGAAAATTGTAGTACGCAGGGGGGTGTTCAGTATAGATGAGATATATCCCCTGGTTGATCTGCAGGAGGGGTGGCGAAGCAGTGACGACGGTTATTACTGGATGAGAAGTGAAATCGGAGGGGGGGAACTGAACCTCCTTCACCGTATAAAGAAGAGAGATTTTTACATCGCAGCTGCCCGGAGAAGTTTATTTGTCTGGAGTCTCTCAGGGGTTTTCGTTTTATTCTTTTTTATGGTATCCAGGGATATAGAGGCCAGGAGGAGAGAGGGTGTTGCCCAGAGGCAGATCAGGGACGCTCTCCTTGAAAGCGAGACAAGGCTGAAGGCATTTATGGATAATGTACCTTCTCTTATAGTCATTAAGGATCATGAGTTGAGAATTGTTTTCAGCAATAATGCCTTCAGGGGATTTTTCCCCTCTGATGACTGGATAGGCAAAAAACCTCGTGATGTTTTCCCTGAAAACATGGCACAAATTGTTGAGGAAAGTGATCGGAAAGCTCTTAATGAAGGGAGTACGTTTTTTGAAGAAACGTTCAGCGATAGAAATGGGGAAAATCGTAATTTTTTTACTCAGAAATTCCGGATAGATCGGCCAGGTAAAGACCCGATGATTGGTGTAATTGTATCAGACATTACCGAGCGAGTTAAAATAGCGGAAATGCTGAAAGAAAAGGAGGCAACGCTTTCAACTCTTATCAGCAATCTTCCGGGATTCGTTTACCGCTGTGCAGCAGACAGGAACTGGACAATGTCTTTCATCAGTGAGGGGTGTGAGAAAATTACAGGATATTCGCCTGATGATTTTATAGATAATAAGACTCTTGCTTTCAATGATATAATATATCCTGAATACAGCGAGCATATATGGGAGTTATGGCAGATTATACTGGAAGAGAGGCGTGCTTTTGAATATGAGTACCCGATTACAACCAGGAGCGGGGAAACCAGATGGATATGGGAACGCGGCAGTGGAATATATTCTGAAAACGGAGAGGTGCTTTTCCTTGAAGGATTTATAACTGATATAACAGAGCGTAAACGTGCCGAAGAAGCACTTGTTATATTCAGGGAGACTGTTGAAAATTCCACGGATGCGATTGGAATGGCTACACCCGAAGGGCGTCACTACTACCAGAACAGAGCTTTTACAGAACTGTTCGGAGATATAGGGGAGAATCCTCCTGAATCAGTTTATGTTGACAGAGAGACTGGAGAAGCGGTTTTCAGGACAATACAGTCGGGAGGGGTCTGGATTGGCGAGGTGCAGATGTTGTCAAAGGAAGGGGCTGTCCTTGATATATTTCTCAGGGGATATGCTAATATAGACAATAACGGAAACATTGTCACACTTGTCGGTATACATACGGATATAACAGAGCAGAAACGTACAATAGCTGAAAGGGAGAGGTTGAAAGAGCAGCTTGCGCAGTCTCAGAAGATGGAGTCAGTGGGGCGTCTTGCAGGAGGGGTTGCCCATGATTTTAATAATATGCTTGGAGTGATTATAGGGCAGGCAGAACTTGCCCTGATGAAATGTGAAAAATCAAGTCCTGTTTATCAGCGGCTTAATGAGATTGAAAAGGCCGCCAGGAGATCCGCAGACGTCACAAGCAGACTGCTCGCATTCGCGCGAAAGCAGACGGTTGCGCCCAGGGTGGTTGATCTGAATAACGCGATTGCAGGTATTATAACAATGCTCAGAAGACTTATAGGGGAGGATATTGAACTTGAGTGGATTCCCGGAAAGGATTTATGGCCCCTAAGGATAGACCCTTCCCAGATCGATCAGATTCTTACCAACCTGACAGTGAACGCCAGGGATGCCATAACAGGAGCCGGAAAAATATGTATTGAAACTTCAAATATTATAGCAGATAAGGTCCGGTGCTCGGCACTGACTGAATCTGTTCCCGGGGATTATGTTATGCTGACAGTGAGTGATACCGGAAGCGGTTTCAGTAAAGATCTTTATGACCATATTTTTGAACCTTTCTTTACAACCAAAGATGCGGGGAAGGGGACAGGCCTGGGGCTTGCCATGGTTTACGGGATTGTAAGACAGAATAAAGGCCATATTACCGTGGAGAGCGAGCCGGGCAAAGGTTCGACATTCAGGGTCTGTTTTCCCAGGTCAGATGAAGCTGAACCGGAAGAAGAGAAAGCAGATTTTAACTTTATACCTGCAGGCGCCAATGAAACAATCCTTCTTGTTGAGGATGAACCGATGCTTCTTGAAATGAGCCGTACAATGCTTGAGGAACTTGGATATCCGGTCATCGCGGTTTCCTCTTCCGAAGAGGCGATCCGGATGGCCGAGAACCATGATGACAGTATAAAGATATTGTTCACTGACGTTATCATGCCGGGTATGAATGGCCGGGAGCTTGCAGAAAAACTCCAAGGGCTCTTTCCGGAAATGAAAACTATATATATGTCAGGATATACGGCGGATATAATTGCTCACCATGGAGTGCTTGAAGAGGGGGTGAATTTTATACAGAAACCTTTTAATATTGCAAAACTGGCGGAGAGTATTATTAAGGCGCTCTCCTGAGTCTTCGCCGGGTAAGTTAATTAACCGGTCTTCGGCATAAAAGGTTCAGGCCTTGAAGGAGTTGTTGGCTTTTCCGGATCATCGCTTAAGGAATCCGCTTTGCGGGAGGAGTAGAGAAGATAATGCTCCGCCCCCAGCGTTTCCCTGAAAGTTTCCCCTCCTCTCACCCAGGATTTCCACTGTTTCCACTGCCTGACCTCCGATTGTGTAGTGTGAATTGAATCTTCAGGAGAATCAGATTTTATACGGTAGTCCCACCTGAAAGAATGTATCTCTTTTTCTCCAGCCTGCGCGAGGACCTCTCTGCCGGTCAGCTCCAGTCCCAGGGTTTCCCTGTTTCTGAAAAAAGGTGTCCCCTCAAAAAGCTGAAATGAACTTGAAGTGAAGGCGTCAACATGTCCGTTTACGCGGCCGGCAAAGTCCAGTGTCTCCTGAAACCGGCTGCTGTCAGTTCCCGGGAGACCGAAAATCATCATCGCGAGATTTGAAATCCCTGCATCGGCAGACCGGTAGAGAACCTCCTCAACTTCACAAGGTTTTGTGCCTTTGCCGCATATATTCAGGAGTTCCCGGGAACCGCTTTCAACACCCCAGCTTATCCATCTGCATCCCGCTGAAAATGCTGTTTCAAGTATTTGATTTGAGTAATCAGCGGTGGGCCTTCCCATGACATGAAAGCGTATATCAATGCCTGATTGCAGTATAGCCCTGGATATTTCCAGCAGATCGTCTGCGCCGATGTACTGGTCTGCGAAGTAAAAATGGGACACTCCGTGAAGCTCCCTGTAGTGAGCGAGTTTGTCAGTCAGAGCGCTGTAGCCAGAGGTACGGTATCCGGCGAAGGAGAAATTGTGTGAGCAGAAACTGCACCTTCTCCACCTGCACCCTCTGGAAAAAACAACGGGCAGTACAGGTTCGGGGTTCAGGTAATCATTGAAGCTGCAGAAGGAGAAATCGGGAACCGGTATTTCTGACATAGGAATTGCCGCGGGAGACGGATTGTGTATATTTATGCCGTTTATTCTGAACGATAATCCGCGGATTGAACTCAGAGGTGTGCCTGTGAAATACATGTACAGCCCCTCTTCACCTTCTCCCCTGTAAAATGCGTCTATAAAGGGTGCCGCATTCATCAGTTCATCTATATCAACAGCCGTCAGGGCCGCTCCGCCTGTGATAATATTTACTTCAGGAAATTCTTTTTTAAGAAGCGAGCTTATGACAAGCATGTGCACAATCTGGTCAGGGTACATTGCTGAAAGGGCAAATGTCTCATCGCCTGACGGATTAAGTTCTTTTAGTATAAATTCATTGTAACCTTTTACGGTATCGTTCATACCGCCCGTGCTGAGAAATTTTTTCAGTCCCTCTTCAATTCCGCGGAATTCAGAATAGAACAGGGAGAGTTCTTTCTGGTATGCCCTGTATAAGTCTTCTGAAAAAAAATCACCTATAGTGCCTCTGAAAAATGACGGTGCGAGGCTTACTGGTGATGCTGATTCAAAAATGTGATTCCACAGACGTATGTTAAGATCTGCAGCCTGTATGTCCAGGTGGGGCATCCGGCCTTTGAGATATGCGTATAGTGACGCTATGCCGAGCGGCATGTAAGTGGGGTGCGCGCCCGGGACAAAAATAAGTCTGGTTTTATTCATGCCTTATGCTGCCTGACAATGGGGTATGGTACAGCTCTTAAGAGGATAAGGATTCCCTGGTGTTCGCTCAGTCAAGACATTTTGATGCGGCCTAAAAATAAATTCTGCTGCTGATCACCACCCGTAATAATCGATATCATGAAACTCCTTCAGCACCTCAACCGCCCGGAGGGCGTGCTCCATTTTTATAAGGAAATAGTCCGTGTCAAAGGTTGAAAGCGTGAAAACCGGTACACCTTTTTCCGCAAGCGGCGCGGTTATGGAACTGATTATCCCTGTTTCACTGAACTCCATTTTTTTTTCGATTTTAAAGATTTTCATGCTGCATTCATGCGGGTACTCTTCCGGGAGACCCTCCCCTGAACATATAACGGAATACTCACTTTTTGTATCCGTAATGCTATAAAACCTGCTGCGGTCCACCCACTCCGGGATTTCTGAACCTGAAGGGAGCCTGAGGATCGTGTAATCCCCGGGGAGAATCGTAATAGGGAGTCTCATATATATTCCGCCTGTCTGAAATTATTAATTCAGAACATCTGACAGTATCTGTTTTAAATTTTCCACTTTTTTTTGGCTGAACCGCCGACATGAAATCCGTGCAGAGCTGCTCTCTATTTCCTTGACAGAAGCAGACCCGGTTTTAATCTGTTTATATCAGGGGGCAGGAAGATGGATTATGAAAAGAGAGTGATTAAGCTTCAGGAAAATATCTACGGGGTAAAGGGTATATGGATGAACGGCATGTCTTTTTTCAATACATATGCGTATATTCTCCGTTCTGAAGAGACCGGCAGGCTGCTCCTTATAGATACCTGCGGCCCGCAAAGCGGAGAGATGATCAAATATGCCGTAGAACTGATGGGGGCCTCCATGTCCGATATTACAGGCATTGCCCTGACTCACTGGCACAAAGATCACACCGGCAGCCTGGCGGAAATTGCCGGCATGGCCGCGACTCCTGACAGGCCTGTTAATGTTTTCATCCATAAAGATGATTCATTATTCCTAACATCGCAGAGAAGAAGAATTTTAAAAATGCATCCTGTCTTAAAATTCAGGGTGCTTCATTCACCCGGCACTCTGCCGGAGAAAAGTCTCCATAACCTCATTGAGCTTGATAATGAAACAGGCATTAATCCGTTGAGCGATTATGGAGTGGAATTTATACACACCCCGGGCCATACACCTGGTCACACGTCTTATCTCCACAGGAAAAGTATGACGCTTTTTTCAGGATGCGGTCTTTCTCTTTTCGGAAGAAATTCAGTTGGTGTAGTCCCTGTTTTTTATGACAGGAAAATGCAGCTTGATTCTGCGAAGAGGCTTATGGAGCTTGAGTTTGATTACCTCTGCTCTGCGCATATGAATGTACGGAGGGATGTTGTCAGGCGTGATATGCGAGTCCCCTTTAAAGGGAAGGTGTCATTTGTTGACAGGGCAACAGGCACACTGCCGCTTTTCAGGTATCCGAAGAAATAATTTTGCGATTTCCAGTTCGGGCGGGGGAGTACGTCAGGACAGGTGTTCTGACAGTATTTTTATTCCTATAAAAAGGAGTGTAATCCCGCCGAGTATTTCCACCTTTTTGCCGAAGAATTCCTGCAGCCTGCACCCCATCCTGACCCCCACAAAACTGAACGCGAAAGTTGTTAAACCGATAATCGCGGAGGGGTAGAATATCTCTATACCGAGGAGTGACAGTGATAGCCCCACAGCCAGTGCGTCTATACTGGTAGCCACAGAGAGTATAAAGAGTTTTCTGTAATCCATAATAAAGTGTTCTGACAGGCAGGAGTCATCCTCCTCCTTCATCCCCCTGAACCCTTCAATAATCATTTTTATGCCGACGTAGGCCAGAAGCAGGAAGGCTACCCAGTGATCATATGCTTTGATATATTCGGCAAAGAAAGTCCCCCCGTACCAGCCTATAATCGGCATGAATGCCTGGAACCCGCCGAAGAAGAAAGCAATCATCGATGTGTGCCTTAAAGGGACTCTTGAAGCTGAACATCCGTATGATATTGATACAGCAAAGGCATCCATGGAGAGACCTGCGGCTATCCCGAGAATTACAGCAAGTGACATCATTACTCCTGAAATTGTTAATTCAGGAAAACCATCTCTTTGTCGGGAATTATTGTCCCTTCAGGAATATCCTTTTCCGACAGAGCGAAGAGGGGGGAAATTTCAATGGCTTTTACGCATTCCGGAATTTTTACTCCTTTTGCGGTCAGCCATTTCCGGTAGAGAGAGTTCATCAGCCCCTGTGCTGTCTGAAGTGAATCTGCTCCTGACGCGTTTTTTATCGGCGCGAACTCCTCCTCCCTTCTGGTTTCCAGAATAATATTTTTTTCAGCTACGGGCAGGGCGTCAAATACAAATTTTTCAAATTTATAACCGGTAATTTCGTTCTGTCCGCCATCGTCGAAAGCGCTGATTTTTTTCTTCGCCACGTGGTAGGGGAGAGAGACTGAACCATCCCCTGTAATAGATGATATAAAGTCTGTGCTGAAAAGGTGGATCGCCGGGTTTGCGGCTGAGTAGAGTATTCCGCCCTTTTCGTCCTTGGCGAAAATTTTATCTTCAGGCATGTCGGAATATTCAACAATCCCCACCTTGCCATCCTCGAATTCGACAAAAATTCCTGTCTTCTCCTCATGGTATGCCTTCATCAGCGCCTTGCTTGAAATTTCCGCGTTGTTCATTGCGTGAAAGCCGATGAAAAGCGGGTCAATAATTTTTACAAGGGGGTTGTCAACCTGGAAGTAGGAGATTGTCTCAATTCCCTGGTCCATAAGAAGTTTCAGCGCGCCCGATGTACGGAGTGCCGTAAGGCTGCCGCCATGGCCGTCAGGATTCATGAACAGTTTGTTCTTGTCTGAAAGTATCAGCTTGCCGTTAAGATCCAGGGAAGGGATCATGTTCTGCGGAAAAATATGTACAAACTCCGGAGACAGACCGAAAAAATGTTCAGCCCTGAAAAAGGCCTCTGTCTCCTCGTGGTTGTCTCTTGAGGTCATAATCAGAAAAGGTATCCTTACACCGTATTTTTTTTCAGATGCCCTGATTTTTTCAGCGTGAAAATGGAAAAGGGTCTTTCCTGAAACAGGCCCTGCCGGGAATTTCCCCTTGGGGCCGTCAAAACCAAGCCTTGATCCCTGGCCTCCTGCAACAAGGAAAGCTGCCACTTTTCCTTTCTTAATGTGTGCTTCTCCGGCAGCTTCCGCTTCACTGAACTTTTCATCATCCCCGGATTCAGGGAGCTTAATATAGGGAGCGGGATAA
The DNA here is from genome assembly GCA_036745755.1 of Spirochaetota bacterium. Taxonomy (GTDB): domain Bacteria; phylum Spirochaetota; class UBA4802; order UBA4802; family UBA5550; genus UBA5550. The sequence goes on from DAIOFM010000010.1 coordinate 62,667, forward strand.
AAATTTTTCGGAGAATCATCACTCTCCTGCTTATAAATTTTCTCCAGAAGTTCAAAATCTATTGTTGAGAGCTCATCAAGAAGGGCCTTCTTTTCACTTTCGATAAGGGAATCCCAGAATCTAAAGACATGTTCCTGTTCGTGCAGGTAGACCTTTTTTATTAGCCCGTCATATCCGCTGAAGGAAATCATCTCGCCTCCTTTTCAGGAAATTTAAATATTAAAAATCAGTATTTATTCCTTAACTTATTTCAGATAAAAAATGCTTCATTATCCCCGCCGCCGAAGGCGGCGGGGATATATAATTTTTATTTTTTACAATAAAATATATTTAAGAATTATTACTGATCAAAAAATCATCTAATCGATATTAACAAAATAATAATAAAATAGTTGTCCTGTAAAGGGTATTCTGTTTTTTATTTATATACAGCAATTTTTTTCAGGAGAGGGGCATGAAAAAGTCTATAGAGAAGGTTAATACCCTTATTGAATCTCTTCCCTATATACGGGAATTCAGCGGGAAAACAGTGGTGGTTAAATACGGCGGCCATGCGATGACAGATGACGCTCTGGCCCTCTCTTTCGCAAGAGATATGGCCCTTCTCAAACTTGTGGGGATTAACCCCGTTGTTGTCCATGGCGGCGGGCCGCAGATAGGGACTCTTCTTGAGAAGCTGGGTATTCAGAGTGAATTCGTTGACGGGCTGCGTGTGACTGACAGAAACACCATGGAGATTGTTGAGATGGTGCTTGTGGGAAAAGTGAACAAGGAGATTGTGAATAATATACACCTGGCGGGCGGAAAGGCCGTTGGTATTTCCGGGAAAGATGCCGGCCTGATAAAAGCAAAGAAGCTTTATCATGATACCCTGGGTGAGAAGAAAGATATCGGGCTTGTTGGAGCAGTCGAGAGAATTAATCCTGATATTATAAAACTGCTTGAAGAGGACAAGTTTATACCTGTCATTGCTCCAATAGGCGCTGACGGAGAGGGGAGCACATACAACATTAATGCGGACACGGCTGCGGGGAAGATTGCTGAGGCGCTGAAGGCTGAAAAACTTATACTTCTTACTGACATTGCAGGGGTGATGATTGAAGGGGACCTGGCATCGACATTGAAAGCTGAGGATATACCGGGCTTCATTAAAAATGGCGAGATTAAAGGGGGGATGATACCCAAAGTAAACTGCTGTATTGAGGCTCTTGAAGGAGGGGTAAAAAAGGCCCACATAATAGACGGAAGGGTTGAACACGCCGTGCTTCTTGAAATTTTTACTGATGGAGGTGTGGGAACACAGTTTGTGAAATAGCAGGAGGCTTTTACAGGGATATTCTGTTTATGAGTATACTATTCCGCGGAAGAAACCGGTAAATGTTTCAGATGTGATTTTCAGGTTTTTATATTGAGCTTCAATTGAAGATGTTTTTTCAAGCATTTCCGGTATCAGTTCAATCCCTGCCTTAAATACCACGGGGTCAAAGCTTGATTCACATTCATAAAAATTTTTGAGGATTTCGTCCAGATCGGTAATCGCCTTTTTGTATGCTCTCTCATCACGAAGGGCTGAAAACATGTCAGCAAAGGCAACAATCCTTGCGGAAAGGGGGATTTCGTTCTCTTTAAGACCATCAGGATAGCCGGTCCCGTCCCATTTTTCATGATGGTGTCTTGCTACGAATTTGCACATGCGGAGAATTTCATTATTGCCTATGATTTCAGATCCGAAGACTGCGTGTTCCTTGACTTTATTGTATTCGGCTTGTGTCAGTTTTCTCGGGAGTTTTATTATAGGGTGGATTTCGTGATGGATTTTTCCTATATCATGAAGAAGTGCTGATATTTCCAGGATTTTAATATATAGAGGGGTTATCTTTGAATATTCCAGTACAGGCTTATTCTGGATCCCCGTATTGAACATTATTTTCTGTGCTATGAGCTTTGAAAACCCGCTTACCTCCATGAGGTGCCTCACTGTCTCTTCATGACCATAGGCAAGGAGGTAGGCCATTCTGTCTCTGGCAAAGGCTTCAATAAAGCCTTCCAGATATTTCCGGGAATAATGCAGTTCCGATCGGTAACTGAACATGTCTGAGATATTATTAATTGTTGTTATAATAAATTTGTCTTTATTGTCTTCATCCTGCAAGACAGATATTTTTAAGAGCATGGAGTAGAGAATATTTGTATCAGTTGTGAATGAGATAAAGAGGTCCTCCAGTATTCTCTTCTTTGTCAGTGCGTCATTGTAAACCGGTGCAAGATTATTCTGGCTGATGACCTTTTTATAAAAACCGGAAAATGATGAGACCTGGGAAATGAAATCAGATACGGAATTGAAGATCCCTTTTACAAGTTCTGTGCCTGCACTGTTTATATGAACTATTTCTGAAGGTTTGAACGCGTTACTGATTATAACAGGAGAATTTACCAGCTCAGAAAAAATTAGCAGTTGTTCTCCTATTTTATTATTTTTATTCATATAATTGCAGGATAATTTTAAAGTGAACAATTTTTCTGAATATTCAGATTTTTAATATTAGTGTAAGTTCGGGTAATATGAGTAAAGAGTCAAGAAAAAAAGTTCGGATATCCGAACTAAATTTTAAAAATATCGGGGACAGGATAACCTTTATAAGGATGATGCATGGAAAAACAATTGAGGAGTTTTCAGCCATGCTCAGTATATCCAAGGGTAACCTGAGCGATCTCGAAAATAATAAAAACAAACCCTCCTATGAGGTAATCGCATGCATGGCGGAAAAATTTAACGTAAACAGCGATTGGATCCTTTCTGGTAAAGGTAAACTTTTTAAAAGATTTTATTCTTCTGAGTCTGTTATGGAGGATTATGAAATGATCCGCTCGGTTATAAACAACCGCTTCGTCAATGGCAACCTTGCGATCAAAATTATTGAAGATGTTTCAAAAATAGAAAAGATTTCATCTCAGGCTTTTATCGAAGTGGCTGAATACATAAGCGGAAAGCTTAAAAGTTTATTGAAACTTGGTGAGAGGAGATTTTTTCAGAGAAGAGAGAGGAGTAAGCCGGAAATGGCGCCGGACGGAGTTGAGAGGAGGAGCGGGAAAGACAGGCGTGCGCACGAACTATACCGCGAATGAAAAATAAAATTATATTAAATTTTTTTATTTGACATAAAACTGATAATAAATAGATTTGCTTCCGGAGAGTTGTCCGAGTGGTCGATGGAGGCGGTCTTGAAAACCGTTGGGTTAACA
>DAIOFM010000011.1:0-4565 GCA_036745755.1 Spirochaetota bacterium
GATGAGGTTCGTGTCGCCCCGGCACAGGAAGTGCTAAAAAGGGGCGACCATGCAGTTGCGGCACTAAGACATCCGTGTCTGTCGCATTCTCTATTAAAAACAGATTGCCACACTCCCTCCGGTCGTTCGCAATGACATAGTTTCAAATAATTATGATATTTAAACCAATACTCTTATCATCAATATTGAGTTTTGCCTAACTCAAGTAATTACTGTTGACAGTAAACATCCCCTCATTAATCTTGCAGCATGGAATTCAGGATACTGAAAAAAGATGAAAAAACTTCAGCCCGCAGCTGCGAGATAACCACAACCCGCAGTGTCATAAAGACGCCTGTTTTTATGCCTGTTGCAACGCGGGGCGCCATAAGGGCCATGACCCTTGATGATATAAAAAATATCGGTTTTGATATTATACTCTCAAACACCTATCACCTTTACATGAGGCCCGGTACAGAGGTAATAGGGGCGGCCGGGGGCCTTCATAAATTCATGAATTATAACGGGTCTTTTCTTACCGATTCCGGCGGTTTCCAGGTCTTCTCTCTCAGCAACCTGTGCAGGGTACAGGAGGACGGCGTGGAATTCAACTCTCACCTTGACGGCTCGAAGCATTTTTTTACGCCTGAAAAGGTGCTGGATATTCAGAGGGTAATAGGTTCTGATATAATGATGGTACTTGACCAGTGTACTGATTATCCCATAGAAAAAGAGAAGGCCCGTTCCGCCATGGAGAAAACTATAAAATGGGCTGAACGTTCACAGAAATATTATAATGAGACTTTTGACAGGGAACGCCAGGCCTGTTTCGCCATTATACAGGGGAGCGTGTATAATGACCTGAGGCGGGAATGCGCCGAAAGACTGGCGGAGCTCGATCTACCCGGGTACGCCATCGGGGGACTCTCTGTGGGTGAGCCGAAGGAACTCTACAGGGACGTAACGGAAAACCTCCTCCCCCATATGCCTGAAAATAAACCGAGATATATGATGGGTGTGGGGAGCCCTCTTGAAATACTCTTTGCGATTAAACATGGCGTGGACATGTTTGACTGTGTTATGCCCACAAGGATTGCAAGGAACGGCACTCTCTATACATCTGAAGGGAGGGTGAATATAAAGGCGGCCCGGTATGAGAGGGATTTTACCCCCCTTGATCCGGGATGCGACTGTTATGTCTGCAGAACCTTCAGCAGGGCATACCTTCGCCATATATTCAGGGCCGGAGAGATCGCATCACTGATCTATAACACCTACCATAATCTTTATTTTATGAAGAAGTTTATGGATGAGATCCGTGAATCGATAAACAACGGCACCTTTGATGAGACTTACAGGAAATGGAGTCTTGTTTTCAGCGGGGCCTGATTTGAGGGTAAATATTTTTAACAGGTATCCAGTGGTTGATAAAGCAGTTTTTTTGCCGGGTTGAGTTTCCCTGATTTGCTCTTTTTTTTATGGCCGCATGACTTATTATTCTGTATTATTAATTATTAAAATCAGTTTTAGGCGGTTTTATAAAGGGATGCCTGCATTGTTTTTATAAGCAGATTTCTTGCTGTAAAAAATATGTTAAAAAAAGAATTAAGTGTCACTATACCGGGCTGTCGGGTGAATAAATTTTGCGGCTGGCATATAATTTTAATAAAGCTTGACAAGCATTTAATTGTGGCATTATAATGCCGGTTATAGTTGTTTTCTTAAGGAGGAATCACTTTAATGGATATAAGTTCCAGGGTAAGGGGGGAGGTTGTAATTCTTGACATCTCAGGAGAGATAGACCTTTATAATGCTCCTGAAATTAAAGATATAGTAAACAAACTTATTGAACAGAAAAAATATAGCGTAGTAATAAATCTTAAAGAAGTAACTTATATAGATTCTTCAGGAATAGGGGCGTTAATATCAAGTCTCTCCAACCTGAAAAAATATCATGGCGGTTTGAAAATCATCAATGTTTTTGCCTCAGTCAAAAAGGTCTTTGAACTGACTAAATTAACCTCATTTTTTGAAATATATGACAGCGAAGATGAAGCTGTTAAGGCATTTCAGCAGTAAAAGAACCTAAAATAACTTATGCAGGGGTAATTTTATGAAACTGAGAACTACATTAGCAATTCTATCTATTCTTTCTTTTGTCTTTATCGCATGCGAGACCAAGATTCCCATTAATGAGCTGACAAAGGCCAAGGATGCAATAGCACAGGCTGAATCAGTTGACGCGGAAAAGTACAGCCCTGAGGAACTTAAGATAGCCAGGGATGAGCTTGCAAAGGCACATGATTTAATCATAAAGGATGAAAAGCCTGAAGATTCAGTGAAAAATGCAGAGATTTCATATAATAAGGCAATGGAAGCCTTTAACAGGTCTGCAGTACTTTATGCCGCTGATGCGCTTAAAAAGGCGGATGATGCAATAGCTGCCGCTGATGCTGTTTATGCGGAGAAACTTTCTGCTGATAATTATACACAGGCGCGTGATTTTTATAACAGCGCGAATGAGAAATTTGAAGCCAAGGAATATGTACTTTCTCATTCTCTTGCAGAAGAGGCATACAGAAGAGCGGTAAAAGCCAGAGAGGAGTCTGTTGACAACAAGTATCAGCTTCAGGCGAAGATCGATGAAGTAAACTCTATTCTCGCAAAAGTTGAGAAATATGAATATACTGATTACGCGGCAGATAAGTATAAAGTGGCCAGGGAAAAGGCGGGCCAGGCTGAAGAGGAATATAATAAAGATTCCCTGAAGGCGGGATTTGAGTTTGTTGAAATCGCAAAGATAAACGCGGACGAGGCATATAAACTTACCATGGAGGGAGTGGCTGCTGAGAAGATAAAAGAGGCTGAAAAATCTGTCAGTGAAGCTGAAGGGTCTAACGGTGCATCAGTAGCAGAAGAGGATCTCGCTGCGGCAAAAGAGGCCGTTGATAATGCGAAGAAAATGAAAGAGAACGGCAACTATGAGGAATCGATTACCTATTCAAATGAAGCTATAAGGCTTTCCAATAGTGTTATTGAAGAGGGGAAAAATGCTGAAATAGCTGCAAGAGTAAGAAGTCAGGCTGAAAAGGATGCAGCGGAAAAAGCGGCCAAAGAGGGTAAGGGTTCCGGAAAGGGCAAGTATGTCAGTGAAGATGAGAATTACTGGTATTATAAAGTCAGAACATGGGAAAAGAGTGAAGAATGTCTTTCAAAGATAGCTGAGAAGTATTATAAAAATGCCAAGAGATGGAAGCCTATTCAGAAAGCCAATGCCGGACTTATTAAGGATCCTGATCTGATCAGGCCGGGCTGGATCATCAAGATTCCTAAAATAAAGAAATAGTATATTAATGTTTATAACAGGTGGTATGATTCTTATCAGATGAGTCAAAGATATAAGAACAGTGGCTTCAGCGAAACTGAAGAAGGAAAAGGCCGCAATGCGGTGGAAGATCAAATGAGCGATGAAGTCATGGAGGAGCAGGAGGATTCTGATCTTAAGAATGAAGAGACTACGAAAAGTTCGGGGAAGGATTTTACAGATTCTTCGATTTCATGGTATCTTGATCAGATAAACAGAATCCCTCTTCTCACAAGGGAACAGGAAGATACTCTGGCCCGTGCTTCCCGGGACGGCAGTGAAAAAGCGAAGGATGAACTTATAAAGTCAAACCTTCGCTTTGTTGTGTCTATAGCAAAAAAATATCAGACCAGCGGTATATCTCTGCTCGATCTTATAAATGAAGGCAACCTGGGACTTATAAAGGCTGCCGAGAAGTTTGATCCTGACAGAGGATATCACTTTATATCATACGCTGTATGGTGGATAAGACAGTCTATAATGCTTGCGATTTCCCAGAAGGCTTCACTTATAAGGCTTCCTCTTAACAGAACTGCCGATCTTCAGAAGATTGAGCGTGTGCATAAAAAACTGGAAAATAAATTCGGGCGTGAACCTCTGGCCAGTGAAATAGCGGAAGAGCTTGATATGGATAATGAGGAGATAAACCACCTGCGGAATATAACACAGGATTTTATCTCCCTTGATTCAACTCTTGGAGATGCCGAGGATACAACTATACTTGATATGATAGTTGATCCCAAGGCCGACTCCCCGGATGAACATGTCGTTGAGGAGTCCCTGATTTATTCACTTAACGAAGTGCTTGGTACTCTTACTGACTCGGAGAAGGAAATTCTCTGTATGAGGTATGGCCTGAACGGCTATGAGCCGATGTCCCTTCAGCAGATAGGTGATAAGTTTAATCTGTCCAAGGAGAGGATAAGGCAGATTGAGAAAAAGGCCATAAGGCGCCTGAGACACCCTTCAAGAAGCGCAAAGCTTAAAAGCTTTATGCAGGACTGATTACAGAACAAGGGGTTACAACCCCTTGTTTTTTTATTAACCGGACATCCCCGTTTGTTCACTTTCCGGCTACCCGCTTATCAGTACTGAATAATATTGATTGACTATATTTCTTCCGCCATGATACTTACATTAAAATTTTTCAGGGTATAATTAATTCTATGAAATATATCTTATCAGGATTCTTCGCGGGAGTGATTTTAAGCCTCCTTATTTT
>DAIOFM010000011.1:4665-49480 GCA_036745755.1 Spirochaetota bacterium
ATTGAGCTTCTGGGATACACGGGGGAGAGATACTGGAAAATGAAGTCCAGGGAAAAGCCGCTGCTCTCGTGGAGCGGCAGGCTGATTCTCCTCCTCATCGGGGACCACAGCAGGATCAGGATTTTTGATACTGACGGCAATCCTGCCGGCGCTCAGCAGATATCGGGGAGACTCTGTACGTCGGTTGAGTTCTCTGAACTGAAAGATTATGCAAGCTGCGGGTTCGCGGACGGCACATATTTTTTTATTAACGAAAAAGGTGATGTGATAAACAGGGGCGAACTGCCCTCCGGAAATATGGTTAAAACCACGGCAATCAGCAGTAACGGCAGGTACGGCGTTGTCCATTACGGAACAGAGGAGAAAGACGGGATAAGGATTATTGATATTGCTGAAAACAGCATTGAGGAATCGGATCTGACGACATGCCATAAAATGAAAGCAGCCATATGTGTGACAGGTTCAGGTGAGACCTCTATTCTCGACGGGGAAGTTTTCATTGTATTTGATGATGATGCTGACATTGAGATGAATATCAAGATTCCGCCGAAGAGGCCGGGACAGGCGGCGATTACAAAAATGAAGGGGTACTGGTTTCTGGCTTACACAAAAATAAGCGGCGAGTCCCAGCTTTATATAATTTCAGAGGACGGGGAACCTTTTTACGGAAGGGAATTTGCGGGCGAGTCTTATCTTGACGCAACAGTCAGGGACGGGGCTGTAGTTGTAAGAGGCTCAGATAGTTTTTTTTCTTATAAACTCCATGTTCCAGGGAACTGAGTATATCTTCCATAATAGCAACATTATGCTGATTTTCCCTTTTTCGAGAGCCCGCCATAAGTATGCGGGCTTTTTCAATGGCGACCGATAAGGCCTCTTCCCTCTGCTCAGGCTTTAGTTTTTCTCCCGAGGTATCCAGAAGTTTCATTATTGAGTAGAGCCTGAAACGGTCCATCAGCGGGTGAAGAGATGAAAGCTGGTCGTTGTGACCAGCGTGCCTTGTTATCAGTTTTTCCCTTATCAGGCCAATCCGTTCAAATGGTGTGATTCTCAGCCACAGGTCGTAATCTTCACACGCAGGGAGCAATTCATCGAATAGTCCATACCTTTCAATTATTTCGTCTGAAAATACCACGGATGACGGGCTTATCATGCAAAGTCTCAGCGATTCACTGAAGATGTCCCCCTCCGTTTTAAGGTGTTTATTTCCCGGATTTACCCTTTTACAGTTTCTTATCCATATATCCTCACTCTGATGGATGAGTATGCCGGGGTTTGAATTTATAAACTCACTGTCTCTGCGGAGTTTTGAACTGTTCCATGTGTCATCTGAATCGAGGAGCGCGATGTATGGTGAACGGGATTCGGCGATCCCCCTGTTCCTGGCGGAACTGACACCCCTGTTCTCCTGATAAATATATCTGATTTTTCCGTGGTATGCAGTTTCGACTGATTCTGTACCATCCGTTGAACCGTCATCTACAACTATGAGTTCAAAATCCCTGCAGTCCTGGGCAAGTACAGAGTCAATCGCGTTTATGAGCTTCTCCCTCCTGTTGTAGGAGGGGATAACGATACTGAATAAAGGCATCTATATATAGTAAAGCTCGTTGTCGGATACTATGTTAAACCCGGCTTTCTGCAGAATCTTTTCAGTATGAGTTACGTCAGCAACCTGGAAAACAAACACTGCAAGATTTTTCTCCCTTATGGTGAAACCGTATGCGTCTTCAACATTTATGTTTTCGCCGGAAAGAAGGGATGCTGCCTTGTGAAGGCCGCCGGGTGAGTCGTCTATTTTAATGGCAACTATATCTTTCAGGGTCGAAGCGAAGCCTTCAGCCTGAAGGCAGTCATTTCCCTGCTGTGGCTTGTCCAGCAACAGTTTGATTATGCCGTAATCCCCCTGGTCGGAGATTGTTATTGCCCTTATGTTGATCCCGTTGTCGCTAAGTATGCCGGTTATTCTGCTTATTTTACCCGGCTTGTTCTCTGCAAATACTGATACCTGGTGCGGCATATTCCCCCTCCTATATCTCTCTGTTGTCTATTACTCTCTTTGCCTTCCCTTCACTGGGCGGAAGCGAACCGGGCTCCATGAATTCAATTCTCGCATTGATTACAATCAGTGCCCTCAGTTTTTCCACTATCTCTTTATTAAGGTTTTTCAGCGCTTTCATATCCCCCTGGAACAGCTTGGAGTAGAGTTCAACCTGGATATGCATCCTGTCAAGGCCCTCCTCGCGATCCAGTACAATGCGGTAATTGTTTCCAACCTCGGGGATGTTCATGAGAACAGATTCGATCTGGGACGGGAATACGTTTACCCCTCCGACAATCATCATGTCGTCTGTCCTTCCCTTTATCCTCTCAATCCGCCTGTGTGTCTTTCCGCACTGGCACTGTTCAGGGATAATCCTTGTGAGGTCCCTTGTCCTGTATCTGAATATGGGCATTGCCTCCCTGTTTATATGGGTCAGAACAAGTTCCCCCTCCTCGCCGTCAGGGAGCCTTTCTCCTGTTTCGGGATTTATAATCTCCGCGATGTAGTAATCCTCGGCAATATGCATCCCGGTTTTATGGGCGCAATCCATTGCCACGCCGGGGCCGTTCATTTCGGAAAGGCCGTAGCAGTTATACGCGTCAAGCCCCCACTGTTCTTCAAGTTTCTCCTTTGTGGCTTCAGAGTAGGGTTCGGCCCCGAAATATGCTTTTTTAACATTGAGGTCATGGGGATCTATTCCGTTCTCTTTTATTACTTCAACAAGGTGAAGGGCGTAACTTGGTGTTATATGTATAATTGAGCTTTGAAAATCCTGCATGAGCTGAAGCTGTTTAAGGCTGTTTCCCGTGGAGGAGGGGATTACAAGGCATCCCAGTTTTTCAGCCCCGTAATGAAGCCCCAGTCCCCCGGTAAAGAGGCCGTAACCCATCATGTTCTGGAAGGTGTCCTCCTTTCGTGCCCCTGTGCTGTAAATTGATCGCGCTACAAGGGACGCCCAGTTGTCAATGTCCTTCTGTGTATAAAAAATTACCGTTGATTTCCCTGTTGTGCCTGATGAGGCATGGAGCCTTACTATATCGCTTTTGGGAACAGCCAGCATCCCGTCAGGATAGCTTAATCTCAGGTCATTTTTTGATGTAAATGGTATCTCCTGCAGATGGTCCAGTGTTGTGATTTTCGATATATCTATTTTATTTTCTTTGAAATGCCGGCTATAATATGGAGTTGAGGCTGCTGCTTCAAGGGCTTTTTTCAGCCTTTCGAACTGAAGGTTCTCCAGTTCTTTTTTCTCCATTGTTTCAATCTCTTTCTGGTAAAACATGCTGTACTCCGGTTATCTATTCTTAGCCGTAATGGATCTATTTTTCCGGGTTTATGTCAATAAGTTATCTTTTTTTTATTTCCAGGTGGCAGTATACAGGCCGGGAATGATTTTCTCCGCGTTTTGATTCAGCGTATCTCCGGTTCTGAACCGGTATTTTATGCAGTAATTCAACATTGTCTGTTTAAAATAGTATAAAAAACTTTCTTTACACATAACAGGCGACTTTGATAATGCATCCAAAAAAAATAATCCCGGAGGATTCAATGAATATTTTGATTTTCGGTCCCAACGGAAGTGGCAAAGGTACACAGGGAGCAGTTGTACAGAAAAAGTTTAATATTACACATGTAGAGTCAGGCGTTCTTTTCAGAGAAAATATCAAAGGGGGCACTGAGCTCGGAAAAAAAGCAAAGGAGTATATTGATAAAGGGGATCTTGTTCCTGATGAAATAACAATCCCTATGATACTCGACAGGCTGAAGAGTGATGACTGTAAAAACGGATGGCTTCTTGACGGATTCCCCAGAAATCCGGAACAGGCAGTTGCCCTTGAGAAAGCTCTTGATGAAGCTTCTATCAAGCTCGATTATATAATTGAGATATCTCTTGACCGTGAAACTGCGAAAAAGAGAATTATGGGCAGAAGGCTCTGTGAAAATGACAATAACCATCCAAACAATATTTACATTGATGAGATTAAGCCCGCTGAAAAGGACGGTGATGTAGTCTGCCGTGTATGCGGAGGGAAACTTTCAACGCGGGCTGACGACCAGGACGAAGGAGCTATAAACAAGCGCCATGATATATATTATGATGCTGACAAGGGTACAATGGCAGCTGTTAATTACTTTAAAAAGCTCGCCGATTCAGGTAAGATGAATTTTGTTGAACTGGACGGTAAGCCCAGTGTCAAGATAGTGAGTGAAACACTGGAACAGAAACTGAAATAGAATTATTCGTAAATAAATTGAATCTAAAAAAGAAGGCTTGTTAAAAGCCTTCTTTTTTATTATATATAATATATATACAGTAATAATTCCTGAATATATATTTTAGTGTAAAAAATAAAAATTATATACCCCCGCCGCCGAAGGCGGCGGGGGTAATAGGGTATTTTAACCTGAAATAACTTAAGGAATGAATACTGAAATTAATAAAAGATATGGGGGACCACAGTGAAAAAGTGTATTGTCATATTCGCGGTTTTTATGCTGTCATCAGCTGTTCTTTTCTCAAATCCCGGCATAATGGGCAAGCATAAAGGTGAGCTTAAAAATGGTAAAAAGATTGATTGCGCTTACTGTCATTTTTCAGGCCCTAAAATTGCACAGCAAAAGGGTCAGATAAAAAACGGTAAATTAAAAGGCAGGAAGTATTCACGTATTAAGGGTTGCGGCGGCCAGGGGTGTCATGACTGAAAAACATGTTCATGGAATTATCTGACGGAATATTTTCTGTTTTTTATTAAACGGTCAGGGAACGGTTAAGCATGTTTTTAAGCCATTTGTATATTCAAATAACATTAATCATCACTCTTTATTTTATTTGACATTGCTGAAAAAACATGCTAGCTTGACTGAATTTAAAAAAAAGAGTGTGTGTTATGGAAACAAAATATAGAATGGCGGTAATATTTAATATTATACCCGCAGTGGTTAATATTGCTGTATCAATCTGGTTTTTTATCAGCTTTACAAACCTTGAATTCAGGGGATATCTCTCAGGTACAATCCTGGGTATAATTCTTTCCGCAATCTGGCTGTTCCAGGTCAGAAAAGCTGCCGGCTCTCATGCTATTAAACTTCTCAAGGTTACATACAAATGGTTTTTTGTTAAGTTCGCTGTATTTGTAATTTTTATAGCCGGGGTTTACTATCTGATAGAGTTCAGCAGGGTATGGTTTGTTGTTTCTTTTTTTGTAGCTCTTGCAATGAATGCTGTTGTGGAACTCTGGTTTTATGCTTCAATAACAAAAGAGAGTTAGCTCGTTTATAAATAATTAACTACCGGGGCTGTCTATGGGAATTGAAAACCTTGAAAAAATGTCGCATGAAGAGCTTATTGATATAATAGAGAAATTAGGCCAGCAGTATGAAATAAGTATTGATGACAGTGATGAGTTTCTTGATTTCAGAACAATTGTTGAAGCTGCTTATGATATAATTTTTGTCATCAATAAAGATATGAGGATCCAGTACACAAACAAGGCGTGGGGGGAGACCCTGTCCACACGTGATGCGACTCCGGGCAGGCTTTATACTGATTATCTGCATGAGATTGAACTTGAAAGAGGAAATTACGTTGTTGAGTCAGTCCTCAAACAGGGACAGGTTTTCAGAAACGAGTTGCTGAAGATTTATGAAAACGGAAAACCCTACTATTTTATGACAAACTTTTCTCCGATTAAGACAAAGGACGGGGATATTGTCGCCCTTATCGGGGTTATGAGGAATTATACAGAGCAGTACCAGATGCAGAAAAAACTCAAGGAGAACTCGAGAATTCTTGAAGATAAGGTTCAGGAACAGATACGGCAGGCGGAAGAACTGAAGAATCTGAGGGATCTTAACGAGGATATCATAAACAATGCTCCGGTGGGTATGTTCATGGTGGATTCATCAGGTATTGTAATAAACGAAAATCCTATCTTAAGCAAAATAATGGTCAGGGAGCAGAACTCTCTAATCGGAGTTAATATAATTAAATATTCAGGTTTTATCGAAGCCGGTTTTACCAGGATATTCGAAGAGGTGCTTCTTTCAAGAAAGACAATAAAGGCAAGCGATGTCAGGTATATTCCCATTTCCGGCCTGACAGAACTTGTGGTTAATGTTACTTTTGATCCTATATTAAACCGTTCCGGAAATGTTGAAAGGGTCCTTATCATGATAGAAGATGTTACGGAACAGGTGCTGGCAAGAAACAGGGCTAACAGAAATGAAAAGATGAGCGCCCTGGGACTGCTCGCTTCCGGTGTAGCCTCGGAGTTGAAAGGTCACATAAATAAAATGGTGATGGACCTGAATTTTGTTGATACCAATGTTGAGGAACACAGCCCGGCGGTTGAGTACGTTGACTCGCTCAAAATGGAGCTCGAAAGGATCAAGACTATCTCTGAACAGCTTTTGGCCCTTTCAATTATCGATGAAAGAGATAAAGAGGTTTGCGAGCTTAATAAGATAATTACAGGCCATCCCGTGGATGTATTCACCAACAGGCTTAAAAATGAAGGTATTAGTGTTGTTCTGAATCTTCCGGATGAGAGCCCGGAGGTACTGGCTTCACCTAACCAGCTGCAGCAGCTGCTGGTTCAGTTTCTTGAAAATGCCGAGGATGCCATTGAACCTGACGGTCAGATTGAAATTACAGTCGAATCTATTGAAACAGAGAATGAGCCTTTCGCTGTTCTTACTATCAGTGACAACGGTATGGGAATTCCGGAAGAGAACATGCAGAAAATATTTAAACCTTTCTTTACAACAAAGGGGAAAAAGGGTACCGGTCTTGGTCTTATGATAGCTCTGAATATTATAAGCAACCTGAGCGGGACTATCGGGGTCAAAACAGAACCGGGAATAGGGACTTCATTCAGGGTGGTTTTACCGCAGAAAAATAAGTAGAGGGGAGGCTCCTGAGAATGATCAGCAATCGGGAAGATGTTAAAAATATATTCGAAAAAGACGGCTATAAAATAATAGTCCTTGATGAAAGACCGGAGAAGGACCTTGTTGATGAGGCCCTGGGGGAATCAGCCCGTGAATCGGAAGCTGTTACTCCGGAGTTTCCTGAAATAAAGGAGACGATAAGAAGAGCCCAGGGGATCCCCGGGGCGCAGATGATGAAGATGATCCCGGAAGGGGAATATGATATACCTACTATAGTTGAATACCTTAACTGGCATATGGAAAATATAGGTGAAACTGTAATAGGCAGAAGTGATATAATCAGGCAGGCCATATATGCTATCCTTACAGGTGAGCATATGCTTCTTCTCAGCCGGACAGGTATGGCGAAATCCTATCTGGCAAGTTCCATCTTTAATATATTTGAGGGTGCCAGGATTTTCTCCTCCCAGGCAAGCAAGGACCAGACTCCGGACAACTATTTCGGCCCTTATAATATAGAGGAGTTCAGAAAGGGGAGGATAAGGCATAACATTAAGGGATCGATAATCGAGGCGAACCTTGTTTTCCTGGATGAGTTTTTTGATGCCAGTGATGTTGTTCTCAGGTCCCTCCTCTCTGTACTGAATGAAAGAAAATTCATCAACGGTTCAGAACAGATTGACGCGGTTGTGCATACCGCTATAGCCACTGCAAACTATATGAGGATGAACGAGGTTACTGAAGCTGTACTTGACAGGTTTACGTACAAGGCGATTATACCTGAAGACAATAATGTTTATAACCAGCTTCTCATTGACCAGACTTATACATCAAGCAGGGGGCGCCCTGTTGAGCCTGAAAAGAAAATTTTCTTTAACCAGATACTCTTTCTTCATGATATTATTACAAATAATCACAGGGACATAAAGGTTGTTGTGCCTGAATTTATCTATTTTATGAAAAACGTGTTTGTAACAAAATATATCAGTGAGATGCGGAAAAATGATCATAAGTTTTTTATAAGTCCGAGGAAACAGGCCAAGCTCGGTGATTTTCTCCGTGCCTCAGCGATTATCAATAACAGGTTTGAAGTGACAATGGATGACCTCCGCGATATGCATACAGCACTCTGTACTCTGAACAGTTATGTTTCAGTCAAGAACCTTGATAAATCTGAGAAGGATTTATATCTTGATGTATATCAGAAGACAATGAACCATTTTAAGGCCAACGGGGCTATATCGCAGATCGAGTTCCTTATAGGGATCAGGCAGCTTTTTGAAGAGATAAGGAATGACCCCGAGAAAAAGGAGCAGATACTCAAAAAGAGCAGTGTTCTGGACAGCCTCAGAAATCTTCTGAAGATGGTTTTTGCCGGGAAGAGAAAAGATGAGGAAGAGGCTTTTACACTTGAATCCCTTAAAAAAAGCGTGTTTGAGGTGAACTCCTCTGTCGAAGAGGTAAATGAACTCAAGAACGGAATCCTGAAAGAGTATAGAGACCTGGTATAAGAGGCTTCCAATGTCTTCTCAATTCAATGGTGAGGATTTTTTTGAATACTGGGATTCCCTGGGGCTTTTTGATAATATCCAGGTTATCCTCCCTCCTCAATTTCTCGTGCTCTTTGAGATAGCACGGAACCTTTTTACTGACAGAACTTCCGCTGACGCGATGAATGCTATTGAGGAAATATCCAAAACCGACACTGTGTATGTGCCCGAGAGGGAAAAGAGTATTTCCGTAAACAGGATTGAGCATCTTGTTCCGCTCAGTGATAAAATGGAGATAGAAACCTACCATACAATAACCGACCTGAGGAGGGCATTGCCCAGAGAACTTGCCCAGGACGACGACATCTTCACAGCGAAACTTTTTACAAAGACGCTGATGGTCCAGAAACATTATGAGTCTGAAACGGACCATTTTAAGCCTGTTACAACAATAGTAAATGAAACAGGAAGGGACGCGAACAGGTTCGAACAGATTTTCTATATACTCCTTGATACCTCGAGATCCATGGACATGCACATGCGTGCCTTTTACTCAAAGTGCATAGTGGCGGAATTTCTCAGAAGAAAACTTACAACCAATGCAAGGCTTTTTTTCAGAACATTCGACACCCAGACAGGGGACCTCTTCAGAATTGAGAAAAAAGAGGATTACCCTTTCCTTATAGAGAAAGTTCTCTTCTCCACAACCGGCGGGGTGAGCACCAATCTTCAGAAAGCGGTTTACCAGGCTGTTGATGATATAAATTATACAAAGGACATGGCAAACGCGGAGATACTTGTTGTTACTGATGGTGTCAGCAGGATAGACCCGGATGATATGATAACAAAACTGGGGAATATCAAGCTCCATGTCCTGAAGCTCGGGGATGATATGCCGGAGCCCGATTTCTATGAGATTAAATCAGCTTTTGCCGGGGAGGGGGTTGATTTTGATCCCACTTCCATAAAGCTTAAAGATGTAAAAAATATAATAAATGATCCTGAACTCGCTGAAAAACCCCTTTCATCTTACGAAAAGCGGGCATACAGATTGATCCTTGATTATTCAAACAGGATGTTCAAGGACCTGAAAAGGGTCGCAAAGAATTATATAGAAGTTGGGGACCTGAGAACGGATTCTCTTTACGATGTTTCCTATGAGAACCTTGAAAATCTTTTCCACTGGATTAAAAAACTGGAGAGCAGCGATCCCAGGTTCCTGAACGGGGATGAAAAGGAGCGTTTATATAAACAGGTCTTTTTTCTCGGCCAGTATATCAAGATGCTCCTTGAATACGGCAAGACCAACCAGGTTGAACTGAAGGCTTTTTTAATACGAATTGAAAAATTGAAATCTGAACTTATGAAAGATCCAGAACTGTTCCTGATTATTGTCAGGGCGGGGAAATACCATGAGGACAAAAAGAAACTCAAACTGGACAGGAAAGAAGCCCGTAAACTGATGAAAAACATGTCGATGAAAAAGCAGAAGATAACCACGGAGGATATGAAACGCGCGCAGCTCACCTTCAGTTTTGAACCGGGAGAAGGGAGCGTCGGCATGCTGTTCAAGCTTTTATTTATAAAATTAATGCAGTTTCTTAAGACCCTGTTTACATCTCCGGGTTCGCTTTTCAAAAAAGAAGAGGGAGAAAAGTTCGCCGGGATTGAGTATTATGATGGCAAGACGAAGAAAAAACTCCATTGAAAGATGGAGTTTTTTCTGATTTTTAAATTCGTTTCAATCAGCCTACCTTGTTTTTATACCATTCAACAGTCTCTGTCATTATTTCGATGTTGTCTTTTTTCGGGTGCCACCCTGTAATGGTCTTAACCTTCTGGCAGTCAAGGTAAACACTGTGAAATATAAAGAGGAGGTGCTCCCTTGTGAAATAGTTGACGTTTGACGGTTTAAAAAGGAAAGAGTAGAACTTCGCTTTTAACGGGGTAACGTGCTTAATCGCAAAATCAAGTTTGCATTTTTCTTTTATCTTAACAATCTGCTCCATCTGTGTCGGGACATTATCGGAGCCTATATTGAAAATCTGTCCATGGGCCTTGTTGCCTGCCTTGTATATTTTGTAGAACGCATCCGCAGCATCTTCCGGTGCCATCAGCTGGAAGTGGGTGTCCCCGTCGCCTGACATATACATTACATTGTCATTCCCCAGTCCCATTGCCATGTAAAGTGTTATAAGTATGGCGGAGTTCTTTATGTCAGGGCCTGCTATTACTGAAGGTCTGATTGTAGTCAGATTGATGTTGGCTTTTTTTGCGTATGCTGTGCATATCTGTTCCGCTTTAAGTTTGTCCTTTCCGTACGCGGTGTAGGGTTTTTTTCTGTCCTCCTCTTTCAGGGGGAAGGAGTCTGTTTTGCCGTATACACCGTATGACGAGAGAAGTATGAACCTGCTAATCTTTGATCGTTTCGCGGCAATCATCATATTTAAAGCACCGGTTGTGTTGATTTTTTTCATCTTTCTGCGACCGATTTTCTGTGAACGGCTTTTATCCATAAGGTGGATTATAGTGTCGACGCCCTTGCACGCGGCCAGAAGTTTTTTAAAAGTAAAGAGATCACCCTGAATGAATTCAACCCCTTCAGGAATGGTACGTGGTTTATACATGTCGTAGCACCTGACTTTTTCGCCGCTATGTACAAATTTTTCAACTACAGCCTGGCCGAGAAGGGAGTTTGACCCGGTAATTAATATCATGAGAGGCCTCCGATTTATATGTTTATAAGGAAATGAACCAGCATTTTAAATATATAACTCTGAATGGATAAGTCAAGAAGAAATAGAATCCCGGACTTTTAAATATCGGGTTTGAGGTTTTGTTTCCCTGTTACATGCCGTTAATAGAATTATCTGCGGGGAGGGTGATTCTTCCGGGGAGGATGCCCTTCCAGCCGGAAAAGATTATGCCGTCGACACGTCCCCGGATTTTTGTGGTATCTGCTTTTATAAATAGAGATGAGGATTCCCTTGAGTCAGGGGCCAGAAAATATTCCCCTGAAATGAGCGGTGTAGACGGGGTATTCTCAACGGAACGCCCCCTGGCTGGATATCTGACAGAGCCGTTCTGCTCGGAAATGACGTCGTAATCAGTTAAATTAAATAAGCTGAGTTCCTCCTCGCTGAAAATAGAGAGATGGAGTTCTGACCCGCCGGAGATAAATCTTCCCTTCGAATATGAGATGGTCTCGCCTGGAGTTCCTATTATCCTTAGAAGTTCATCTCCGGAACCGGTGTCAGCAATAACGATATCGCCATGCCTGTATCCCTCCCTGTCAGTTTTTCTGACAGCAATGATGTCCCCCTTCCTGAATAACGGTTGCGTCTCCTTTTGTACCTTCTGCAGATTAAAAAAAGAAAAGAATATGATTACAGACAGCAGGGTCAGTGTAACGGCTGCCAGTGTATATAATGAATAATAAAAACGGGAATTGTACCATGAAAGGAAGCCGGCTTTTTTTCTGCTGACCCAAAAGGCATGCATTGGTGATATTATTGAAAATAACAGGCAGGCGAGGGTGGAGCAGAGTATCTCCTCCGCCATGTATTCCCCTGGGTATTTAAGGGAATAAAATGGCGACGCTATGATCGACATTGTTCTCAGAAGAAGAAATATTATACCCGCAAGAGGCTTGCCGGCGTAAACCTGCCCCAGGCCAGTGACAAGAAGAGACAGGAGGGCCGCAAGCCACGGGCTTGTTTCCCTTTCAGTTGCGGATACTATTACTCTGGCTTTCAAATATTGTCCCCGGTCAGTTTATGAATGAACGGATAAATTCCCGCACTTTGTTCTGTCCGGTGATTACTCCGTAATGGCCTTCACATAAAATATCGGCATCAAGAGACAACAGGAGTTTAAGAGAATCAAGATATTTTATCCTGTCAGACTTGAAGGAGGGATGAAGCGGGCCGTGTACATCCTGTCCGAAAAGTACAGTTTTCCCGTCAGAGCTGACTGTAAGAACCATTGAACCGGGAGTGTGTCCGGGCGTGTGAATCATGGATATTTCAAGGGTCCCCAGCATGAAAGAGCCCCTGTCTCCTTTGATTTCAGTATCAACTGTTGTTGCCGGCTGTTTCGCTCCGTACCAGGAGGCTGCGGTAACTTCCGGATCAGCGGATTTAAGGTAACGGGCATCGAGTTCATGGGCAATAACTTCTGCGCCTGTAATCTTTTTAAGTTCTTCCGAGCCGCCTGTATGATCGTAGTGACAATGGGTCAGAAATATATACCTGATGTCTGTAAGCCCGATCCCGGCTTTTTTTATCCCTTCTGTAACTTTTTTTTGCCCTTTTCCTGTCCCCGTGTCGATAAGCGCGCCTTCACCTCCTGAAATAATCAGGTATATCGCGGCATCCTGCGGATGGGTGTCACCGTCCCCTATTATATAAATTTCCGATGTAACGCGCTTTATCATAATAATTGATTACTCTTTTAATCTTTTATACACAACGCGTTGAGCGGTCAAACAGATTTTACAATTCTGAATATTTGTTGACTTGCCTGAAAACTCCTATACCCTGTGATTCAGTACCGGTCTAAATGATCTACGGAGGCCCTGTTTTGGTTAACAGTAATTTTAAAAGAGCCGTATATGTTACGGTAATCCTTTCTTTATTCCTCTTCTCTGGCTATTTTTTATCTGAAGCGCAGAATGCGGTTTCACTTAATAAGGAGGGGTGGAATTATTACAGCAGGACTGAATACGACAGGGCACTGTTCAGCTTTCTCGGCTCAATAAGGATGAATCCGGGGTACAGCGATTCCATTCTCGGAGCAGGGAAGACCTATTATCAGATGGGGGTCTATGATAAGGCCCTTGATATGTATCTGAGAGTATTGAAGCTGGACAGCAGGTCTGTTGACGCCCTTAACGGTATAGGTATGGTTTTTTCTGAAACAGGAAGGTTCAGCAAGGCGATCTCCTATTTTGAAAAGGCATTCGCCATATCCGGTTCCGCAATTGAGTCCCGTTATGGTCTTGCCTATGTATATTACAGGATGGACCGTAAAGTATGGGCCCGGAGAAAACTGGAAAATATATTTAAAAGCAATCCCTATCATTTTGAATCCCTTCTGCTTATGGCTGACATAAAGGCGGAGGAGGGGAGACTCGGTGAGGCCCGGGAGTATATTGAAAAGGCCATTGACAGCAACAGCCAGTCTCCCGTGGGATACGCAAGATACGGACGCGTGCTTTTCAAGAATTATATTGTGGAAAACAACAGCGACTCCCTGGTTGAGGCAAAGGAGTCTTACGCGAAAGCTCTATCTATCAATCCTGACAACTATAACGCGAATTTTGATATGGGTCTCATGGCTATTTATGAGCTTTATGACATTCTCTTTGAAAAAACTCTGTCCGGTGATACTGCTGATGCGGAGTTCAGGCAGAAAAGTGATTCAGCGGAAGTCTATATAAACCGGGCGATAAAGATAAACAGAAACCGTAACGCGATGTATGCCCTTGCTCTTTCGCATGAACTGGGGGGGGACAGAGGGGGCGCCCTTGATACCATGCTTGATATATATTCAAAATATCCCTCTGATGCAGTTTTAAGAGGTAAACTTGAAGATTTTTTAATACTCAATGAATACAAGGCTGCGCATCCTGCCCGTGTGATGCTCTCTGCTGAGAATATAGAACTTTCCCGCTCCGCGGGAAGGGAGGCCCTTCATAACAGGGTTATCTATTATTTAAGGAGGGCCATGCTTATGAATCCCCTGAACCGGGAGGTCAGGGAGAGGCTGATAGATTATTATTCTATCCTGGATTATAACATTCTGATGATTGATGAAATGAAAAGCCTGTTAAGGCAGTATCCTGAATTTAAATACCAGGAGATGCTTAATATCGCGGTAATGAAGAGGAGGGACAGGCTTTATTACCGTGAAGGGTATTCCAATAGTGAAATTCCCAGGGATGTACCGGTTGTTCTGGTTATGAATTTTGACACGGGAGGCAAAATATCGAGTCATCCTGATGCCGGGAGAATTGTGGCCGGATCTGTTACCTTCGCTTTACAGCAGTACGGGAGGATGAAAGTTGCAGGCCCCGGTGATAGAAACAGGGTAGCGGGATATCTGAAGATAAACGGAGAGAACCTCTTCAGGAGCTTCAAGAGAATTCAGAAGGTTTTTGAAGATGAGAACCGGGAAGTCAGGTTTGCAGTATATGGTGATATTACAGAAGTGGATGATTATCTGAATGTCACATGCAGGATAATGGACATGGAGAGGGGGTTTGTAATCGGCGAGTTTTCTGAATCCGTGAAGGGGAAGGAAAATCTTACAGTATTATCCATGAATATCGCGGATAAGCTTTTTGAAATGATTCCGTATAATGGACGTGTTATTAAAGTTGATGATAAAGGTATAATCGTCAATCTCGGGCTGATAGACGGGATAAAAAGCGGCAGCCGCCTTGTAATATACAGGGACAGCAGGTCACGGTCAACAAATGATCTGATGAGGAAAGGGGAGCTTCTGACTGTCAGGGAGACTGATACTTACATGAGTTATGCGGAACCGGACAGTGTTGAACTGCTTAATGAAATTGATTCAACAGACAATGTTTATCCGTTAAAAAACAGGAGAGCCAGAAAAATAGAATAGAGGTTAACTCATCGGTACAAGTATTTTTGCGTAGGTTTTCGTGGTCCCGTCTGTGCTGACCACGAAGTTTTTGCTTGTAATGTTTATGTTTTTAAGAAGAACAACAACCATTGACAGCCCCAGCCCCATCCCTTCAGCTTCCGGATCCGGATTTTCCATAAAAAATTCAGCTATGTTGTCGTACTTGGAGGATTTTTTTATCCTGTCGTTTATTCTGTCCATCTCCTTTTTGGTCAGGGGAATATTGTTTATTACTTCAATAAAAAGATGCCTTTTGTAAACTTTAAGGTAAATTCTTGTGGAAAGGTGATGCTGTTTTGCTTTAATCCCGTATTCAAGAAGTGATTTTTCGTTCAGTATGCTTCTTACTTTTTTTACAACTTCAACCGGGTCGTCAGGATTTTTAATTATTCCATCATCAATCAGTATTTTTTTTGCGGTTGCCTTTGTCGCGTTGGAGATTAGCTCTTTAACGCATGAATATACCGGCGTAAACAGGTCAAACCTGTCGTATTTTTCGAGAATTTTTGCTATGGCAAACTTTATCTTATCCTCAGTTTTTTCAATAGCTGAATAAGTGATAAAAACAATATCACTTTCATTACTTACAGCCGTAATTATCTCGTTCTGATAGAATTCTTCACTTTTAACTTCAGGCATCTTTAATTTATATCCGGTACTAATGATTTTCTTAATAAATGTTTCTTGATTTTTGTCTCTTTTACAGGAATATCGTATGATACGATTAAATTATTTTATTATTTATTGATTTTTTTCAACAATAAAATTTAACTGTAGTGTATTAAATTTACCAGTAATAATTTTTAAATATATTTTTTATAGCGGTTTACGAATTATTTAAACCGTGTCATTGCGAACGACCGTAAGAGAGTGAAGCAATCTGTTTATGACGCAAATAGTAACTTTTTACAATAAAATGATTACGATCTGAACAGATTGCCACGTCGCTATCGCTCCTCGCAATGACAAAAAAGAACTAATTCAATCGTGAACCGCTGTAGTATGAAAAGTAATAGAGCATTAATAAATGAAAGAAGTTAAGGAATAAATACTGAAGTTTACCATGTTTCTTATGGAGAAAGAACACTGAATGAAATCTATATTCGAGATGAGTGGAACAGAGAAAGCGGCCGCTCTCCTTATGATCCTGGGCCCTGAAATCGCTTCTGACATTATGAAGTATCTTGACGAAGCCAGTATCGAGAAACTGAGCGGGGAGATGATTAAAATGCAGTCTCTTCCGGCAGGGGAGAAAGAGGACCTGATAGGGGATTTCATGATAGAATTGAAAAGGTCTGTAAAAAACACCTTTGGAGGAAAAAACAGGGCGAAAAAATTAATCGCTGACACATTCGGTGACGAAAAGGCTGAGGAGCTTATTAAAAAGATTGAAAATCGCGATGCGGAAACGGCATTCGGCTTTCTTAATGAGGTCAGCGATGCTGATTTTGTTAATCTTTTAAAAAATGAGCAGCCCCAGGTTATTGCTCTTGTATTGAAATATGTGGAACCGAAGAAGTCCGGTATGCTCATGAAAACACTCGATCAGGGTACTGCGAAAACGGTCGCGCTGAGACTGGCAAAGATGACTTCCCATTCCCCTGAAGCTGCTGTAGCTGTTGCAAGGGCGCTGAAAAAAAGATATGATGAATTTAAAAAGCTTGAGGATGGGGGGCTTTCAACAGGCGGAATCGAGTCCCTTATCAGCATAATGTCCCATATGAGCAGCGAGCAGGAGAAGAAAATTCTTAAAAGCATGGATATTTCTATGCCGCATATTTCCAGGGAGATATCGGAGCGTATTTTCTCCTTCGAAAATGTTCTTAACCTTACAAATATTGAAGTACGCATTCTCATTGATGAAATTAATGATGACTATCTTCTGGCGAAAGCTCTTAAGGGGGCGGGGGATGAAATTAATTTTAAATTTATGCGCAATATGAGTCAGAACAGAGCAACTGAAGTTATTGCAGAAATGGATTTGATGGGGCCTGTTAAAATATCAGAAATTGATGAATGCAGAAGTATGATTGTTGATCTGATGAGGGTTTTAAATGAAAACGGGGTTATCTCCCTCCGGAGAGACGGAGAGATATATGTTGAATGATCAGTTTCTGTCTCCTATCCATTCTGAGCCGTCGCTGTAAAATTCTTTCTTCCATATTGGTACTCTTTTCTTGATTTCGTCAATTATATACCTTGAAGACTTGTAGGACTCATCCCTGTGAGATGAGGAAACAGCAATTACAATGGAGGGCTCTCCGAGTTCAACCCTGCCGTACCTGTGTACTATGAGGACCCTGCTGAGTCCCCACTGTTCCATGGTCTCATCAACAATCCTGTTTAGTTCCTTAACTGCCATGGAGTCATAGATTTCATAGTCAATATAAAGTACGGTTTTTCCCCTTGAATGGTTACGCACTTTGCCGATGAAAACAAGATCCGCTCCGTCTGACTGTGATTCACCATGAGAGAGGAGATCGTCAAGAATAATAGGTTCCTTTTGTGTTATTATATGCCGCATATTAACCTCCACTCACAGGCGGGAAAATGGCCACTACATCCCCGTCGTTAAGTATCGTTTCCGGAACTGTGTAGGCTTCATTTACCGCAATGAGCAGTATCTCTTTTTTATCCGCAATTTCCGGGTGTGAATCTGTAAGATGATCTATAAGAGCCTTTACACTTATGTTATTATCATAAGTAAATTTTTTTTCTGCAAATCCGCAGATGTCTTTCATGGAAGCAAAGAGTTTGAGGTGTATAGTAATCATTCTGGTTATTTTTTTTGAGATTTGTCCCGTTTACTCATGAAAATGAAATGCTTCACATAAGGCTGAATCCCTTCAGGAAAAACAGAAGTATTTGTATTTTTAGGATCACTTAAAAGCTGGTCAATATCTGTTTTAGGGACATCTTCTTCGCTGGCGTCAATAAGAATCTTGAATCTTTTGATTATCTCGTTATCCACCGCATCCTGAGACATCCTGTTCATCTGGTTATAAAGTTTTGTCAGGTTGGTCTTTTTCGTGTTTTTTCTTGCTTTCTTGGTTGTGCTTTTTGCCTTTGCCGGCATATACCCTCCTCCCTGAAATTAAATAATTGAGGCGATGTTAGTTGCCTGATGTAAACTGTAAACACAAATTTATATTATCCGGCATGCCGGATAATATATAGTTATACAAAACATTTTTATATAATTGTATTCCTTTCGATATTATTAACCGGCTGTATTTCCTGAATATTTTTTACTGCAAATACAGTAATTACCCCCTTTGCTGATTCCAGCAGTGGAGGTTGCGCATAATTACTAATAAAAAGTTTAGTAATTATGCCTGATTATTTACAATAAAAAAATAAAAAAGTGAAAAGCAGATTTAAAAAAAAATGAATATGCCTGTTGAATATACCGATATAATAGATGAAATACTGTCAAGAGGAATACCGATATGAAATGTGCAAGATGCGGAAAAGATATTAACAATTTAAACCATTTTTATGTTCCGGTAAAAAACAGGAGAGAGGGCCTGAGATACTGTATTAAGTGCGCGAGGGAGGAGAATATAATAACCCTTGTGTGAAATATTCTGCATGCAGTTTTTCACGGCATTTTCAAAATCTTCATTGAACTCTTCTTCTGCCCGGTAAAGATGTCTTTACCGATGAACCTGAAAAAAATCAGCATAGCAATATATGTACTTTCCCTGCCTGTCCTTTTTTTTCAACAGGAAAAAGAAAACAGGGAGAGTGTTTTGACCGCTGTAAATCCGCTGCGGATTGTATCTCTTTCCCCTTCTATAACAAGACAGATTGCTGATCTGGGCGCGGGGAATCTCCTTGTGGGGATTACTGAGGGCGCCCTACGGCCTGAACTCAAATCGGAAAGTGTAGGGTCTTATATGAGTCCGAACCTGGAAAAGATAATATCTCTCAGACCGGATCTGGTTATAATTTCGGAGGAGGATGCATATATTCAGAAAGCCCCCCTTCTTAAGCAGTTCGGCCTTCGCGTGGTTGAGCTGGGAAAGAATTCCGATTTTGAATCGATGTGTGCCAACTATAAGAAACTTGCGGCAATGATCGGACAGGGTGAAACTGCTGAAGAAAAACTCGCGGAATACCGTGCCAGGCTTGAAAGGATTGTGAAACCGGCTGAACCCCCGGGGATAGTTTTCCTCGTGTCTGTTAAACCCCTGATAACAGTTTCGGAGGGGGCACATGTTTCATCTATAATAAGTGACGCAGGGGGAGTAAACGTTTTCAGTAAGGCTAAAACAGCATACCCTATTCTCAGTCTGGAATCTCTCCTTTTATCCCGGGCTGACGCGATAATTGTAATGAATAGAGAGGATGTTGATCATCTTTATGTCCTGATCAGGGGATTCAGTAATACGGATTTTGCAATGAATAATAATATTTTTACAACAGGTGATGAAATCATTCCATATTATACACCGCATGACTATACTGTTTCGGTTGAGAAAATAGCATCTATTATAGGGCGGATAAAGAGATGAAAAAGGGATATGCTGCAGCAGCGGTCACTGCTCTACTCGCCGGGGCAGTCCTTGCCGGGATATCATTTGGCACTGAATTAATCAGTCCCCTTGAGGCAATAGCTTCTCTTTTCATGGAGGGGAGTTTAAAAGGTGAAATAATATTAAAATTACGGTTTCCCAGGGTGGTTGCAGCCCTGATGGTAGGGGCTTCACTTTCGGTGTGCGGCGCGGTATTTCAGTCCGTATTCAGAAACCCTCTGGCTGATCCCTTCATTACAGGTGTTTCCGGGGGAGCGGCACTGGGTTATTCCATTGCGGTAATATTTTTCCCCGCTCCGGGGCTGGCCATGTTTTCAGCATTTTGCGGCAGTCTGTTCAGTGTACTGATAATATTTTTTCTCTCCAGAAGTGCCGGGTTCACGGGGAGCATCTTTATTCTGTCAGGGGTAGCCATGAGTTTTATCTTTTCATCGTCGGTTATGCTCCTCTTTTCAGTTGCCAGGTCTGAGAGCGTCCATAAAACGGTGATATGGATGATGGGAGACCTTAATTCCTCAGGAGAATATCTTGCGGTGCTTTCTGTAATTGCAGCGGGCCTGATGATAGTTCTGTGGCTGTTCCACCGACATCTTGATATCCTTGCTTTTGGTACCGATTTTTCAAGGAGTTCGGGAGTCACTTCCCTTGAAATAAGAATTATTATAGTTCTGGCATCAACCCTTGCCGCCCTTTCTGTCGCGCTGGGCGGCATTGTACCCTTTGTCGGCCTCATGGTTCCGCATTTTGTCAGATTTTTTGCAGGCGCGGGGAATTTTGCCCTTATCCCTCTTTCAGCAGCAGCAGGGGGCGCCTTCCTGGTCTCCTGTGACGCGGTAAGCAGGTCGGTGGTTGTCCCCTTCGAAATTCCTGTGGGGGTTATTACGGGAATGACGGGCGGAATATTTTTTCTTGTTTATGTTTTAAGGAGCAGAAGAGAGTTGTGATGAATATGCCGGTTTTCAGTTTATCAGAAGTTGACGCTGGTTACAGGAATAACCGTTTTATAAATGGCCTCAATTTTGCAGTGAACAGGGGGGATTTTATATCTCTCATAGGGCCGAATGGTGCCGGTAAAAGTACAGTTCTGAGGCTGATGGCAGGGCTGCATAAACCGTTCAGCGGGTCTGTGGAATTTACCGGGAGGCCTTTACATGGTTTAGGGGCAAGGGAACTGGCCAGAAATTTTTCCGTTGTAAGCCGGATCACCGGTGAACTCCCCGATTTCAGGGTAAAAGATTTTATTTCCCTGGGCAGATTCCCTTTTGTAGATATGCTGGAGAGAGATTCAGATGATTCAGAAGAATATTCTGCGACTGTCCAGAAATCAGGTGTAAGTCATCTCCTTGACAGGTCGATTCGTGAACTCTCGGCAGGTGAATTTCAGCTTGTACAGGTGACTAGGGCCCTTGTACAGAACAGTGATATTCTTCTTCTTGATGAGCCGGTATCCAATCTCGATTATTCGCATGTTGTCACTGTCATGGATATCCTCAGGGAGCTTCACAGGGGGGGCACTACAATTATCTCTGCGATGCATGACGTTAATTACGCCCTGGAATACTGCAGCAGAGTGGTCGCAATTAAGAAGGGAAAGGTTATCTTTGACGGTGCTCCTGAAGAGGTAATTACTGAATCTTCAATGAAGGATCTTTACGGATCGCGATTTTATTGCGGGGTAAATCCGGTAACAGGGAGGCATCTTGTCCTCCCTGTTTCGGGTGAGTTCAGCTGATTTTTACCAGTCGTCACTCTGCCTGTCTTTGTATTTGTCCCGTACTGTGGCTGTTATGTCATCAATATAGAAGTACTGCCATTCCGGATGGAGTGACTTGTTGCCCGGCCTGTACTGCAGGTGAAGAATTGTCAGCTTTTTCTCCTGCTCAAGGTATGAATCCTGCTGTTTGACTCTTCGGCTCAGGTTCACTGTAAGTTTTTTCCATCCCAGGAAATTAAGCTTTCCGAATGATATTGTATGGTTTCTTCCGGAAGCGTCCTGAAGTATCATTACAAGCTGTCCTGAAAAGTTTTTCCCGTATACCCAGATTGATATGGATTTACAGTATTTGTCTATTTCAAGGGGTTTGGCCGGGATAATCTTATATGTGTCACCCTGTCTTCCGTATACCTTAATACCGAGGTATTTTTTTGAGTTGTTGAATTCAGCGGCATACTGGTCCCTTACCTGGATAGACCCCTCCTGCTCATTGGTTTTAGTGAATTTGAGGTTGGCCTGAGTATATTGTGTATTCTCAAAATCTTCAAGAGCTACTTCGGCATAAACTTTCTGAATAACCTGTTTAACTTCATCACCCTTCTCTTCAGGCTTTTTTGTGTCCTGTGAAAAAACGGGTAAAATAAATAGTGTTATGATAATAAAGACGAATAATTTCTTCATGAAATTCCCTCCGGATTAATTACCTGTATAAGGTAGGGTTTTTAACCGGTTATGTCAATTAAATCTTAATCTTTTATGCTAATTTTTATATCGGAATGTATATGTGATCAAAACCGCGGGTTAATAAATTATTCTTGCAATTTTATTTATTAAGGTCTTGTATGAGGGGTGTTAATATACTCAGCATCTGTTGCTGAACATGGTCTTCATGTTAAAATTACGCAAGGCTGCATAATAACTGAGTTTTTTGAAGCTGAAATTATCCGGGGAATGATTTTTTTATTAATATTATATTTATGAAAGATTTAAGACAGGCGGTAAGATATGCTGTAGAGAATGTCTACAGCGGAAGAGTTGCGGTTGAATTTCATGGTAAAGAAAAGGAGTCCGGACGAGTCCTTGATCTCAGCGGTTCAGGCCTTTCATTTGAAACTGAACTGGGTTACAGGGAGAGGCCTGATGGAGTTTCCGACGGAGAGGATTTTTTTATTACCCTCAATATTGACGGGATTTCTATTCTGATAGGGGTGGAGAAAATTTGGAATATAACAGATGATTCAAACAGGGCCAGGAAATATAAAGCCGGGCTTAAATTTAAAATTCTGGCTGATGAGGACAGGCTTAAACTCAACAGTGCTGTTGAAAAGATAAGAAAGAATATTCAGAAAACAGCGAGAATAGGGCATCAGCCGTAATTTTCAATACTCCAGATGAAATTAAAAAAAGTAATAACCCTCCTGCTGTTTCTGATATCCTTCAGCAGCGAAGTATATTCATCCTCCATCCAGACAGGGGATAAAGAGATCGACTGGTTCTGGTTTTTTTATGAATATACTGCCGACAGTTCTTCAGATACTGTAGTTTACAGGCCCTTTTTCATGGAGGCAAATTCAGGGAGCAATATGTTCCAGGCGTCTCTGATGCCCCTCTTTTACTGGCGGTATAAAAGCGAGAAAAGTGACGTTACAAAGGGCTTTTTCGGCCTGTATGAATCTGATAACTACAGTCATAAAAAGGAGGGGGATGATTACGATTCAGGTTTTTTCCCCCTTTACCTTTACGGCAACGGGGAAACGGAAGATGACCGTTACCTTTTCGTATATCCTGTCGGAGGCAATATCAGGGGAAAGTTCGGGTATGACAGAATTTCACCATGGGTTTTTCCCGGTGTAGCCCTCTTTTTTCTCTATCCTCCTTCCGGTCTTTTTACATGGCAGACCCTGTTATGGGGGCTCGCGGCCCTTATACCTGCCTATACTGAATTTGAATTCAAGGACTACAACGGCAAGGCCATCTTCTGGCCATTTATTAAATGGGGAAAGGGTGACAAAAGGTATGATAAAAGGGTATTCCCTTTCTATGCTCATAATTACAAGGAGGAGTGGTATGATACCTATTCCTGGCTCCTCCTCATTAACTATCGGGAGACCTATTTCAAAGACGATACAAGGTACACTTTTTTCTTCTTCCCCTTCTATGGCAGGAAGTGGAGCGACAGCGGTGATTTGTCGGCTTATACAATACTCTGGCCATTCTTTTCATGGGGGTATGATAAAAAGAGAAATGACAGATCATATAATCTCCCCTGGCCTTTAGTGCAGATACGTGATTGTGACAGGCCTGAAGTAAGAAGCAGGATATTCTTCCCCTTTTACGGAAGGCATAATTACGGAAGCAATGAGACTTTTTTTGTTACTCCTCTCTATTTCAGGATGAAGAAAGAGACCTCAAAGTACAGTTCTGCCTATCATTTCAGCTGTATAATCGCATGGTATTTTAAAAGGGAATATTCGTCAACTCATGATTATTACGGTAATTCATGGAGATATTTCAAGCTCTGGCCCCTCCTGCAGATCGAGTGGAATGATCAGGATATGTATTCAATCAATATCCTCTCCCTGCTCCCTTTCAGGGACACCGACGGATATGAAAAACTATACCAGCCTTTCTGGACACTCTTTGAATACAGGAGAAAACCGGACGGGGAAAAACACCTGGGCATACTGCTCAGGACCTATTACCAGGTCTGGGATGACAATTATTTTAAGATGAAGATCCCCCTGATAGTCACTTATGAGAAGAGGGGCGATACTGTAAGGGAATTTTCGGTGCTGCTGAATTCTTTCGGATATGAAAAGGACAGGGAGGGCGCTTACCTCAAATTGTTCTGGATCCCCCTGAAGATCGGTGAAGGGGACAGCAGTATAACTTCTACGGATAAAGGTGATGAGTTCCTCCCTGAAGAAGGGTTTGATGATGAAAATTATGTTAAACTTGCGGGTTTTAATCCCCAGCACAGTGAACTTTTCGACAGATCGCTTGACGGAAACTGTTATATAAGGTTTAATCTATTCTGATATGAAAGAACTTGTGCAGAAATCACAGAGCGGAGTATACGACCTGTTCTCTTCAGTGGGCGACAGGATGCTGTCACAGATATATTTTTCCGGGTT
This sequence comes from Spirochaetota bacterium, assembly GCA_036745755.1. Classification (GTDB taxonomy): domain Bacteria; phylum Spirochaetota; class UBA4802; order UBA4802; family UBA5550; genus UBA5550. The sequence continues at coordinate 29,130 of DAIOFM010000011.1, forward strand.
TACCATCCTCCTTATTTTCAGGGCAATTGTAGAGTCGAGGTTTGCTTTCAGGAAATGGCGTGAAATAGTAAAACAGATGTATGTATCAGGTGTGAAGAGTATGCTTGTCTGTTCTATCGTAGCCCTTTTCGGAGGTATGATACTTTCTCTTCATACAGGTGTTGAACTTAAAAAGTGGGGGCAGCAGGATGCGGTCCCCATTCTGATGATTAATGTAATGAACAAGGAGATGGGCTCCTTCCTTACCGCGATTATACTTACCGCCTTTTCAGGTGCTGCTATGGCTGCAGAACTGGGCACCATGAAGGTTTCAGAGGAAATTGATGCTCTTGAGATGATGTCAATCAACCCGGTCAGGTACCTCGTTATGCCAAGGATGATATCCATGATGCTTATGGTCCCGGCACTTTCCATATATACCGTAATACTGGGCGTTTTCGGCGGTGCACTTGTGTCCTATTTTCAGCTGGGGCTTACCTTCCAGGATTACTATCATCGTGTCTATGAATCGATCTGGGTGAAGGATATGTTTGTGGGGCTCCTTAAAAGTCTTGTATTTGCGGTTATTATCTCCTCCATCAGCTGTGCCAACGGGCTTCTGGCTGAAAACGGCGCACTTGGCGTGGGGCGGGCCACCAGGGTATCTGTAGTGTCATCGTATCTAATGGTCCTGATAATAGGATATTTTATCACGTCGCTCTTTTACGGCGGTTTCATGTGATAGAGCTGAGAAATGTTTCGAAAAGATTCGGCAGTAAAATTGTTATTGATGATGTTTCAATGACTATTGAGAATGGGGAGACTTTTGTAATAATAGGACAGTCAGGCGCAGGGAAGACCACAATACTAAGGCATATAGCAGGTTTTTTTGATCCGGATCACGGTGATGTCCTCATAGACGGGGTTAAGATGAATGGCGCCGGGAGAAGGACAAAAACAAAGCTAAGGGAGAAGATGGGGTTCCTTTTCCAGTCAGGGGCCCTTATAAACTGGCTGAATGTATGGGATAATGTTGCTCTTCCCCTTGTGGAACACAGGATAGGGACAGCCGCCGGGATAAAAAAAATAGTGGATGAAAAACTGGCACTGCTGCAGTTAAGTGACGCGGCTGACAAGATGCCCTCAGATATCAGCGGCGGTATGAAAAAAAGGGTCGGCCTTGCGCGTGCCATAGTACGTAATCCTGAAATAATTCTTTATGATGAACCTACGTCTGGCCTTGATCCTGTAATGTCTGCCAGGATTGATGATATGATACGCAGGATGCAGGGGGAGCTGGGTGTTACCTCTGTGGTGGTCACCCATGATATGGGGAGCGCCTATAGAATAGCTGACAGGATAGCGATGCTCTACCAGGGAGTGATTATTGAGTGCGGTACCCCTGATGAGATAAGGGAGAGCACAAATCCCTATGTGCAGCAGTTTGTTGAGGGCAGCCTTTCAGGGCCAATAGAAGCGTGATATACTGTTTTTATCTTTTGTTTATTTAATTTTTATTGTTATATTTTACAGGTTATATCATTATATATTTTTTATACAATTTAAGGATAGAAAGTGGATTTTTTCCGGACTTTGAAAGCAGCGGGAGATCTGTTTTTAATAAGCCAATGCAGGATATTTTTGACAGGATTATCAGAACTGACTAAAGAAAATGAAGAGAATAAATGAATTCATAGTGGGTGTAGTTTTTATTTTTGCCATGACTGTTCTTGGCTATTTCACCATAATCAGGGGGGAGCTTTTCAGTGATAAGGAATACTATGAATTATCAGTTATATTCCCTGACGTTGAGAGTCTCAGTATAGGGAACAAAGTGCTGGTTAATGGTGTTGAATCAGGTACAGTGGAATCGATAGAACTTTTGCCTGACGCGAAGGTTCTGGTGCGTATAAAGATGTTTATCAGCTTTACGCTTTACGAAAATTATAAAATTATGCTGAAAAACCAGACAGCAATAGGCGGGAGGATAATTGTAATTAACCCCGGAGAGTTTGAAACGGAGGGGGTCATGCATGATACAGTGGGCAGCTATAAAAATCTGCATGGCCTGACTGTAGGGGACCCTCTGACAAAGATATCTGAAATAATTGATGAAAACAGGGGAGACCTCAGGGAGGCAATAGTAAACCTGAGAGAATTTTCCGAAAAAATCAACAAGGGGGACGGTACTATTGCGAAGCTTGTTAATGAAGACACAATTCACAGGGATACCGGCAAACTTATTGAGGAGTTGAGAGATACAATAGAGGATTCCAGGGAACAGGCCCCGGTAACAAGTTTCATACGTGCGGCCCTTACGGCATTCTGAAATTGGCGCACTATTTTTATTGACAAATCTCATCAGTATTAAAAATTTTCACGATCGACCCTCTGAAACCGTATTCACCGGATAAACAACAGGTCTAATTTTTATTCTATTAAGGATGGTTGCAGTGCCTAAAAGAGAAGATATTAAAAAGATACTTATTATAGGGTCCGGCCCGATTGTCATAGGGCAGGCATGCGAATTTGATTATTCAGGCTCGCAGGCGTGTAAAGCCCTGAAAGAGGAGGGGTACGAGGTAATACTTGTTAATTCCAATCCCGCCACTATAATGACAGACCCTGAACTGGCGGACCGGACATATATTGAACCGATTCATCCTGAAGTTGTTGCAAAGATCGTGGAAAAAGAGAGGCCTGATGCCATCCTTCCCACAGTGGGCGGACAGACTGCACTCAATGTTGCCATGAGCCTCGGCGATATGGGTATCCTTGAAAAATATAATGTTGAACTTATCGGGGCCAATATTGACTCGATAAGAAAGGCTGAAGACAGGGAACTATTTAAAAAGGCAATGCTTGATGTGGGACTTGAAGTCCCGGAATCAGGGCTTGCCTCAAGCATTGAGGAAGCAAATGAAATCCTCAATAAAATAAAACTCCCCATAATAATAAGGCCGGCCTTTACTCTCGGAGGCGCGGGAGGGAACATCGTCTACAACCGCGAGGATTTTGTTGACCTTGTTAAAAAAGGACTGGATGAGTCGCCGATAAACCAGGTTCTCCTTGAGGAATCCGTTATAGGATGGAAGGAGTTCGAGCTCGAGGTTATGAGGGACAAGAATGATAATGTTGTTATCATATGTTCAATTGAAAATTTTGATCCAATGGGCGTGCATACAGGGGATTCAATAACAGTTGCACCTCAGCAGACCCTTACTGACAGGGAGTACCAGAACCTCCGTGATATAGGTATAAAGATTATAAGAGAGATAGGTGTTGATACAGGCGGCTCGAACATACAGTTCGCCATAAACCCTGATAACGGTAGAGTAATTATTATAGAAATGAACCCCAGGGTGAGCAGGAGCTCGGCGCTTGCTTCAAAGGCAACAGGTTTCCCCATCGCCAAAATCGCGGCCAAGCTTGCGGTGGGGCTGACCCTTGATGAGATATCCAATGACATCACAAGGGAGACACCAGCCTCTTTTGAACCAACCATAGATTATGTTGTTGTAAAAGCACCAAGGTGGGCATTCGAGAAGTTTGAGGGTGCTGACGCAAGGCTTGGTACCCAGATGAAGTCTGTTGGTGAGGCTATGTCAATAGGGCGGACATTCAAGGAATCCATGCAGAAGGCCCTGCGTTCACTTGAAATAGACAGGTTCGGTTTCGGATCTGACGGCAGCCTTAAACTGAAGAGTTATCTTTCATCTCTCCCTGATGAGGAGAGGGACACGATTTTTAAAAGGGAGTTTACCTTTCCCAAGTCAGACCGGATTTTTTATATAAGGGAGGCCTTAAATAACGGGAAGAGCGTTGAATGGATTCATAACCTCACAAAGATAGATCCATGGTTTTTAAACCAGCTCAAAGAGATCGTTGAAGAAGAGAAAATGTTTGAAGAGGAGTTTAAAAAAGAGGGACTCCAGCCTGAAAGCCTTATGAGGATGAAAAGCCTGGGATATGCAGACAGACAGATAGGATATATAACCAATAAAGAGGTGATTGATGAGCTCTACAGCAAGGGGCCTCTTTTCCAGAAGAAGTACTCCATGTCACTGCGTCACGCGGAGAAGGAGGTGCGGGACTTCCGGATGAAGTACGGAATAATCCCCGGGTTCAGGGTTGTTGATACATGCGGAGGGGAGTTTGAGGCATACACTCCCTACTACTATTCATCATATGATACTGAAAATGAATCTGTACCTACTGATAAGAAAAAGATTATGATACTGGGCGGGGGCCCGAACAGAATAGGTCAGGGTATCGAATTCGATTACTGCTGCTGTCATGCCTCATTCGCCCTCAGGGATGAGGGGTTTGAATCTATCATGGTCAACTCCAATCCCGAAACTGTTTCCACAGATTATGATACTTCAGACAGGCTTTATTTTGAGCCGCTAACACTTGAAGATATTCTTCATATTCACAATAACGAAAAACCTGACGGCGTAATAGTCCAGTTCGGAGGGCAGACGCCCCTCCGCCTTGCCAAATCGCTTGAAGAAAACGGTGTGAATATAATAGGTACTACGCCCGATTCAATTGACAGGGCAGAGGACAGGGAGCGGTTCGCACAGGTTGTGGAAAAGCTGAAACTCAACCAGCCTGAAAACGGTATAGCCTTTAATGAGGATGACGCTGTTAAGATCGCGGCCCATATCGGTTATCCCGTTCTTGTGAGGCCCTCATATGTCCTGGGCGGCCGCGCCATGGCAATAATATTCGACGAGGAGAGTCTGCATAACTACATAAACACAGCGGTTGAGCTCTCTCCTGAGCACCCCATACTTGTTGACAGGTTCCTCGAGGATGCGGTTGAGGTGGATGTTGACGCAATCTGTGACGGGGAGGATGTGTATATAGGCGCAATCATGGAACACGTTGAGGAGGCTGGTATACATTCAGGTGACTCAGCCTGCATAATCCCTCCTGTAGCAATATCTGAAGAGCTTCAGCAGCAGATAAAGGATACAACAGCGGCCCTTGCTCTGGAACTTAACGTGATCGGCCTTCTGAACATACAGTTTGCCATTAAGGAAAATGAACTCTTTATAATCGAGGTCAATCCCAGGGCATCCAGGACGGTTCCTTTTGTGTCAAAGACGATCGGTATCTCTCTGCCCAAGATGGCTGTTAAGGTGATGCTGGGTAAAAAACTTAAAGAGCTTGGCCTTGTTGAGATGAAGAAGTTCCCCTATGTCAGCGTCAAGGAAGCCGTACTTCCATTCAACAAGTTTCCCGGCGTGGACATCCTCCTCTCCCCTGAGATGAAATCAACAGGTGAGGTTATGGGGATATCGTATGATTTCGGTGAATCTTACTTTAAGGCTGAACTGGCCGCAGGTGACAGCCTGCCGGTTAAGGGGACTGTCTTTTTCAGCATAAATGACACAAACAAACCGCAGCTTCTTGAAGATGCACGGAATCTTAAAAAGGGCGGCTTCAATATAATAGCGACAAAGGGAACGGCTAAGTATTTTAATGATCACGGCATTGAATGTGAAATGGTTTACAAGGTAAACGAGGGGCGCCCCAATGTGGTGGACAGGATCAAGGACCAGGATATCGATTTTGTGATAAATACTCCCATAGGGAAGATGACAAGGGACGATGCCTATTTTATTAGGCAGGCTGCAGTCCGTTATCATATACCGGCTGTAACAACAGTCTCCGCCGCGAAGGCGGCAATTGAGGGCCTGCTTTTTGTAAGGGGGAAAAAGGAACTTTCAGTCAAGCCGATACAGGAATACTACAGGGAGGTGGAGTAATGTCTGCTGAGAAAAAAATTCTGGGTAAGGATGAGATTGAAAAGATCATTAATGAAACAGCTGACAGAATTCTGAATGATAACAGTGATCTCGATAATTTCGCAATAATAGGTATACATACCAGGGGAGTTGAACTCTCTGAAAGAATCCGCAACAGGATGGAAATAAAGTCAGGCAAAAAAATAAAGCACGGTACACTTGATATTTCGTTCTACAGGGATGACCTTGCCACAAGAGGAAAACTGCCCGTGCTTAAAGAGACCCTGATAGAGTTTAATATTAATAAAAAGACCATACTCCTTGTCGATGACGTGCTCTTTACAGGCCGGACAACGAAAGCGGCCCTTGAAACCCTTATGACTTTCGGCAGGCCCTATATTATAAGGCTTTTTACGCTTATAGACAGGGGAGGGAGGGAACTCCCTATACAGCCCGATTACTGCGGGTTTAAAGTTGAGGCCGGTGAAGATGATCTTGTCAGGGTCAGGCTCTCGGATACGGACAAAGTTGAGGATGCGGTTTTCCTCGTGAACAATAAATAAAACAGGAAACATCATTTTTTATGGAAACAAAGGTTTTTGATCTTATTATTATCGGAGGGGGCCCCGCGGGGCTCACTGCCGGTATTTACGCTGTGAGGGCGGGGCTTGATACACAGCTGCTGGAGAAACTCTCCCCGGGAGGGCAGGTCATCAATTCATATGAAATTGAAAACTACCCCGGTTTTGCAGAACCGGTTCCGGGATGGAGGCTCATGGCGGGAATGGAGGACCAGGCAAGGCGTCTTGGACTACCCATTGAATCAGCCGAAGTTACAGCCCTTTCAAAGAACGGCGGGATCTTTAATATCGAATCAACAGGGGGCTCTTACGCAGCCAGGTCTGTAATAATAGCGTCCGGGGCTGAGAGCAGGAAACTCGGTGTTCCCGGTGAAAAGGAATTTCTCGGGAGAGGGGTCTCGTATTGCGCCACATGTGACGGCGCGTTTTTTAAGGATAAAATAACAGCTGTTGTGGGAGGAGGGGACGTCGCCCTTGAAGAGGCCCATTTCCTCACACGTTTTTCCAGCAGGGTATACCTTGTGCACAGGCGCGACAGCTTCAGGGGGGCTGATATACTGCAGAAAAGGGTCCTGGGCGATGAGAAAATTGTACCTGTATTGAGTTCCGTAGTGGAATCGATAAATGGTGAAGATAAAGTAAATTCTGTTGCAGTAAAAGATGTAAAAACCGGAGAGACCCGGAACCTGGAGACAGACGGCGTCTTTATCTTTGTGGGATACGACCCTATAACATCCTATCTCGACAACAGCCTGCTTAACGAAAAGGGAGAGGTCATTGTCGACATGGATATGAAAACCGGGATCGACGGACTTTTCGCCGCGGGGGATCTGCGGAGCGGCTCAAAGCGTCAGATAGTTATGGCAGCAGCAGACGGCGCCACGGCGTCCATGGGGGCTTATGAATACCTCTCTGTAATTTCATGCACCTAAAAAAAAGGAGATATATAATGAAAAAAATTGTAAGTTTTCTCACTATTACAGCTCTTGCATTTCTTATTTCATGTGGAGGAGCAGGGAAATACGGTGATGTTAAATCTTTCATCAATGACGTGATTGAAACGCAGTCTGATTTTCTCGGTTCAATTGAAAAAGCGGGCAGTGCCGATGATATCGTAAGCGCTGTAGATACTTTTGGCGACAAAATTATAAAACTCGCAGATAAAAGCATTGAACTCAAAAAGAAGTATCCTGACTCAGACAAGTGGGACAAAAATCCTCCTGCTGAACTTAAAGAGGATTTCGACAAGCTGAATGCCCAGTCTGAAAAATTCCAGAAAGCTTTTATGAATGCCTCAATAGCCAAGTATATGAGAGACCCTAAAGTACAGAAGGCTTTTATAGATATGGGCAAAAAGATGGAGAAAGCCAAGTTTTTCCAGTAAAAATCTGAAAGAATTAATCAGCATCGTGAAATACAGCGGTGCTGATTAATTGCAGTCCTCACAGGTATTTTCTTCTGAATTTCTCCAGGCCGCCAATAAACATCTCTTTAAGTCTCTCCATTCTTGCCGGGTCAATCTTCAGTTCTTCCAGGTCAAAAAACGTGTCATTCAGAAAGAGTGATCTTGAAAGTGAAAGCTGCAGCATGGGGATCCCCCTTGTACCGTAGTTTTTCATAAGGTATCCCCCGCTGTTACCTGAAACACGGAAATCGCCGGCCACAGTGTCCCCTTCGCCTGAAAAGATTCTCCCCATAATCGACGCCAGATCCATTGCGGTCTCAGGTGACGTTGTCTTCTGAATCCCATCGTCACTGTCAGCGGTGTAACCTGTCATTACAATGGGCCTTGGCTGCCCCCTGTCAGGTGAATTTTCCGGCCCTACGGGCATGTGGGTGTGGCACTCAATGATAAGACTTATCCTTCCGGTTTTAATAATGTTTCTTATTTTTTCATGAAATGGGAAGTAGTATCTCTTTAGGATGTTGGAGATAGCTATTTCATCGGGATAGCATCCCTCCCTGAAAATGTTTCTGTTCATTGAATTTCTGGATTTAATGACACCGTCTTCAGTGGAGGGATGGAGGTGGCGGAACTCCCTGTCAATGTCAACAAAGAGGCGTGAAATATCAGATTGTATTACCGACTCCACGTAATTACATGCAGAGAATAGAAGGTCAGCCCCGGCGTCAGATTCAAAAAAAATATTAAACGGTGCGACCTCTTCGTAGCCGGAAAGCTCTTCAGGAACCTTGAGCCCGGCATGCGGGATGATTATCAGGATGGGCGCCTTTACGGACATATTACCTCGGCATCGATGTGTCGGGCAGTGGTGACGGGGCATTTATAAACATCCCCTGTGAATAGTCTATGCCGAAATCCTTTACAAGCCTGAATATGGAATCAGTTTCAACGAATTCGGCAATGGTTTTAATATTGAGTTCTCTGCAGAGGCCGGTTATATTCCTGACAATTACACTGCTTGTCCTGTCTTTGTCTATCCTGTTTATAAGGCCTCCGTCGAATTTTATAAAATCGATATTAAGCCTGCTGAGATGTGAAAAATTTGAATAACCGGCGCCGAAGTCATCTATGGCGAACCTGTATCCGCATTTTCTCGCTTTTTTTATAAATTCAGAAATAATACGGTAGCTTTCGAAATCCTCTGATTCCAGAAGTTCCAGTATAACCCTGTTGTAGCAGGAGGGGTGTGAGTTCATCATCTTTTCAAGAAAGGCGAAGAATCCAGGGTTGGTTATATCCTCGGCTGATATATTGATGGAAAATTCCTCGCCGCATTTAGTCATCTGCAGAAAGACTTTTTCAATTATCCTTTTTGTTATATCAGGATAGATGTGCGTCTTTGCTGCGGCCTGCAGGTATTTGAGAGGTTCCTGGGGGATACCTGCAGGAGTCACAATCCGAAGAAGAGACTCATATTTTTCTATAACCCCGGTTCTGTTATTCATTATTGCCTGGTAATAGGGGACTATTCTATCCTCTGAGATAACAAGGTTAAGGTCTGAAAGAGTATTTATATTTTCAATAAAATTTGTCTGGTCCCTGTCATCTGCGTCATACACATGATATGACAGTCTGCTTTTAATGGCATGATGAAGTGCCATGTCAGCCTGCGAGATAAGGTTGCTTTCCCCTGTCGTTAAAACCGAGACCCCTGCGTAGGGTATAAGGGGAATTCGTGTATTCTGGTGAATAAATTCTTTTTCTGAAATATGTATTATAAGGTCACCGGCTGTCTTTTCCAGGGCCTTGATGTCTGGAGTGGATGATGGCAGGTCAACCAGAAGGGCGAACTCACCTCCGGAGAGGTTGTATGATTTTATTTTACGCGACACACTGAAAAGGCTCAGCCTTTCGCCTATAAATTTAATCAGTTCGTTCCCCAGTGAATAGCCGAAGAAGGTATTGATGTCATGAAAATTCTGAATTTTAAGAATAAATAGAGCAGGGAATATTTTGTGGGAAATATCCTCTAAAAGCATTTTTCTGTTAGGCTGCCCGCTTGCCGGATCATAGTAGAGCTGGCGGAGCAGGAGCTTCTCAATACTTGAGTGTCTTACTTCAGCATAGTGGGCGAATATGGCAATATAAAGATAGAGAACAAGCCCTATCGCAAGGTCTGCCAGGTTGTAATTGGACTTTATTATTCCTGAACCGGTGAGGAGCATCATCAGAATGTAACACGCACCTATTACAATGTTCCAGCTCAGCCCTCTTGTCTTACCGGCGAGATTGTAGATAATAACAGGGAATATAAGGACAATAATATATTCATTCATTATTCTCCCTTTTACTGTCACTGTTAAGTAAAGGGCCGCAAGCATCATCAGGAATATAAAAAACCTGAACAGGCCCTGTTTCTGCAGGAACCTGTAGATATAGAAGAGAAAAATGAAGAAGAAAAGATATATATAATGAACGAAACTTGAAATATAGTAGCCTGATAATATTCTTATCGCAATTATCGATACAGCGAGCGCAAATCCGAGCAGAAGGGTTACAGGGATGAACCCGTCTCTTACAAGAATATCGTATATAATTAAATCGTGCCGCGGGTCTATAATGAAATCACCAAGCAGCCTTTCCCTTAATTTTTTTAATGTCATAATTTAAAACCGGTGTTAATCCTGTATGTAGTTATTTCCATGAGCTGGTTAAGAATTCACTTATTAAAATATAACTGTTTAAATTTACTGTTTTACATTTTTCTGCTTATATAACTTTGAGAATGCGACTGTTATATAAGTCGGCATTAATGCACTCTTATGATTATAATTTTATTTAAATTACTCTTTGAAAAAGCCGTACAGATTTATTTTGAAATTCCAGGCGGAATATTTAAAATCCCGATTGAAATTATAAATCTGCTATGCAGCCCGAAGTTTTCCTGTTATATGTTGATACATTCAAGTTCTGCCGGCTGATCTTCTTCCCCTGTCTCTACAGCTAATCCCCGTTTGATCAGACGTACTGAGTAATCCTGCGATTTAAATTCATCACGGATATGGGTCAGGGCTTTTCTGTAATTGAAATCTGAACAGCTGAAAAGATCAACGGCCGCGTAGGAATGTTCAGGCCACGTATGGACTGCAAAATGTGATTCAGATATGACTATTATTCCGCTTACTCCCTGGGGAGAAAAGGTATGGAAAAAGGGCCTGATTATATTTGTTCCTGAAAGGAGAGCTGCATCAGTCATTATTTTTTCAACAGCATTGACATCATCGATGATACTGCTGCTGCAATTATAGAATTCGGCAATGAAGTGCCTGCCAAGAAAATTTCTGCGCACGATAACTTATCTCTCGCTGATCCTTATAAGTCTGAAAATATCAACCATCCTCACCACTGCTGAAAAGTTGATAAGAATTGTCATGAGAATCAGAATGAAAATAAGGCAGTAGTCCCTGTTGATACCGTAATTGCTCAGGATAATCCTGATAAACGGATCAAGAACGGAGTACACACCTATCATTATTATCCGTTCAGGCCTCTGCATCAGCCCGGACTTGGTGGTGACACCAATGGCCTCCCCTCTTGCTTTAACATAGCTCATTGAAGCTGTGCCGAGCATCAGGGCCATGATCAGCAGTATGCTTACATAGTCAGGAATTTCCAGAATAAAGTGTCCGCCGGAATGTGAAAATTTTTTATTCAGAAAATAGATCGCTATACCTATGAAGACAAAAAAATCGCTGTACCTGTCGCTGCATGAGTCGAAAAACGCGCCGGCCCTTGTGACTGTCCCTGTCTCCCTTGCAAGGCGGCCGTCCAGCATGTCCAGAGTCCCGCTTACACAGAGCATCCAACCCGCTGCCGCAAAACTACCGGTTGCGTATATTGCTCCTGTAATAAATGAAAGAAAAATAGAGATAGATGTAATTTTGTTCGGTGTAAGTTTAATGTATTTGAAGAATTCAAGTAACGGGCCTGTCATCCAGTACCAGAACTCAATGAGAAATATCCCTATAAAGCTTTTATGAAGCCTGGAGAGGGTCTCTTCCGACTGTTCCCTCCTGTGCCAGGTGAGAGCAAAATATGTGAAAAGAAGCATAAAACATTCAAGTGCTATGATAAGCGGCAGTAATGAGTAGTATATCGATTCACTGTTATTCATTAAGTTAAGTCAGCTCCCTTTATGTCTCTCTTATATAATATATCAACAGAAATGGTCAACAGTATAAAAAATTGCCCGCAGCGCGGGAAATATTTTGATAGTTTCCCAGAGAGACAGTTAAAGTCAATGATATTTTGGAAGGATAGGGCTTTTTACTCCCCTGATGCCTGATAATCCCGCCATAATGGGTTTCAGAGTTTAAATCAGGCATATATTTGTATTGCATAAACAGGGTCTGTTTTTAAAATACCCGCCATCAGAATTGCTGGAGATTATAATGGCGGTTAAACTACCATATGAAGAGATAAAATCCAAACGGCCGGATCTTGAGGAGCTTGGTGCCGTTAAACGGTTTCCCGTTACAGTTATTGCTGAGAATGTGCGCAGCCTTTACAACGTGGGGTCGATCTTCAGAACATCAGACGGGGCCCTGATTGAAAAGCTCTGGCTTTGCGGATACACGGGATATCCCCCGAGAAAGGAGATTGACAAGACCGCTCTCGGCAGCGTTGAGAGCGTGCCGTGGGAACATGAAACTGACACAATATCTCTCATTAAGAGACTGAAGAGGGAGGGGTACACCATACTTGCCCTTGAACATACAGATTCAAGCGTGAACTATAACGAGGCGGAATACGAATTTCCCGTCTGCCTTCTTCTGGGCAATGAGGTTGACGGTCTGTCGGAGGAGGCTGTTGCCCTGTGCGATCAGTCAGTGGAGATCCCGATGTACGGGCTGAAACAGTCACTCAATGTTTCTGTTGCATACGGGGTTATCGTTTACCACCTTGTTCAGGAGTTCAGAAAGAAGGCGCCACCTCTGCCCGGAGAGCATCTTCCCCATGAATAGGGGGGAGAAAAGACGTGAACCAGACCGGTAAACAAAGCAAGGGGTTGCATCCCCTTGCTTTGATGCAATATTCCCTGCATCACGGATTGAGCCGATATCACGCTTTGGCGTGATATAAGCGGAAAGCGACAGACGTGGAATTCTTAGTGTCGCCGGTCAGATGGATGTGTAAAAGGCGACCCGGGCTGTCTACAGGTGAGAATGTTTTAATACGGGCAGTTTCCTGTATAATCAAAAAATTGAAAATGCCCGCAGATCGGATGAGGCAGGCTGCGCATATCCGGCAACCCGCTTCGCAATGCTGCCGCGCCTTATGCGTTTCCCTTTGCCTGCTGTATATCAGACTTTGAAAGCCAGGGCCTCTTTTCAGCCCCCACCTTCTGCATAATTTTTTCCCGAATCCAGTCAAAGGGAAGGTCATCAAAACTCCCGAATTTTTCCACATACTCTATATACGGATTGCCGCTCAGATCCGCAGAAGGGAGGAACGCATCCTCCCGGCCGTTAAATTCCACAACGGGAAGCCCCTTCTTCTCACATAAAGTCCTGTTGAATGTAGCGGCCGCACACACCCATTTCCCCTCTATGAAAAACTCGTTGTACCCGTGACGGGGAAATATATTATCGCCGGTAAGCTCAAGAACTTTTGCAGGGACCGTATGATTTTTTATGGCCGCAAATGCGATACGAGAAGGAATTCCAGCCGCCCTGCCGAGAGAGGCAAGGAGAACAGCCTTCTGCACGCAATAGCCCTTTCCCCACTCCAGAACCCTGGATGAAACGAAGTCTTCCCTGAATACAGATATCATATAGAGATTATAGGGGATTTCATCACGTACAAACTTAAAAAGACTGACCGCTTTCTCCCTGTCATTTGTGCATCCTGCAGTGAGCTCCTCTGCCTTCTTTATTATGTTTTCATTGTCACTGTCTATGTGATATGTGGGTTTTAAAAATATTTCTGCTGATTCCATAAAATTACTCCCTCTTTCAGTTCGTTTTATATATACGATTTTCTCCTGGCAGAAAAAGCTGTAGCTCCAGGAAAAAACGGAATGCCTTCCATCAACAGTGCATTCAGCAGTGTTCCAGGAGTAAAAAGCCATACAAAGAAAATTTTAATTTACTGAACCATTTCCGGAAGTTAATGTCAAGCGTTAAGAGTATTATAACTACCGATGCTTCATTATCCACTCACCCTTACTCTTATCTTCTGCATTGCATAAACTCCACCCATGATGGCCATTCCGGAAAGGTACATGTAGTATTTCATGGACATGTCGATTTTGAAAAAATTAATAACAGCACCGGGATTGAAGAGTATTACAGTTGCCGCAAGCAGCAGCGGGACTTCCCACCATTTGTTGTTTGTGGTGAACCAGCCCTGTACTGCTGAAGTGAAGCACATGGCTCCCAGTACTGCCATCGTGAAAATTAATAATCCCTGGGGCCATGAATTTATGCCATGGAGGATCAGGTCCGGGTTGAATATGAAAAAGAAAGGAATGATTGCTGTTCGCAGGTCATAGGTGAATCCCTGCAGACCGGTTCTTATGGGATCAGATTTCGCAATTGCCGAGGCGGCATACGCGGCCAGACCCACCGGGGGAGTGTCATCTGCAAGAATTCCGAAATAGAAACAAAAAAGATGCGCTGCCATAAGAGGGACTATCAGTCCCATGGATGCCCCGACATTTACGATGATAGGCGCAGTGAGTGATGCCATAACTATATAAGTGGCGGTCGTGGGCAGCCCCATTCCCAGAAGCAGACTCGCAATAGCTGTGATAAGCAGAAGCAGATATACATTTCCCTGGGCCAGTACTTCGACTATCTGTGTAATCATCCCTCCCAGGCCCATGCTGACAACGCCGACAATAACTCCTGCAGATGCGGTTGCCAGTGCGACAATTACCATATTTTTGGAACCGCCGATAAGTCCTCCGGTAATTATTTTCAGGGCTCTGATGAGTCCTTCTTTTATAGTTACATCCTCTTCCCGCACCTTGTGAATTTCCTGAAAGATAATAGTGGGAATAAGAATAAGAATTGCATGATATGCTGCGAATTCAGCCGAATGCCGAAGTACAACGAGTTCGTAAATGAGCCACATGATCGGTATAGTGTAATGCCATCCGTCTTTCATGGTTTGCCTGAAGCTGGGGATGTCCTCTTTGTCCAGCCTGGTCATTCCCAGCTTTGACGCCTCCAGGTGTGTCACATAAAAAAGTGCGGCATATGAGACAAAAGCCGGAATCGCAGCTGCCTTGACAACCTCGATGTAAGGCACATTACAGTATTCCGCAATGATGAACGCTGCGGCCCCCATAATCGGCGGCATAAGCTGTCCATCTGTACTTGCGGCTACCTCTATGGCTGCTGCTTTTCTGGGCGGGTATCCGACTTTTTTCATGAGAGGGATTGTGAAAGTTCCTGTTGTAACAATGTTTGCAATACTGGAACCGGAGATCAGTCCGGAAAAACCGGATGAAACAACAGCTGCTTTCGCAGGCCCTCCTTTGTATCTCCCCAGCAGTGATAAGGCAAGTGTTGTAAAGAAGCTTCCTGCTCCTGCCCTGTCGAGCATTGAGCCTAAAAGAACAAAGAGATAAACTATTGTAGCGGAAACTCCAAGCGGTATTCCATAGATGCCCTCTGTGGACATGGATATCTGATTAATATATTTCTGCAGAGACACGGCTTTAGTGGCCATGAAAGTCGGCATGTAGGGGGCGAAAAAAGAATACAGAGAAAATACAATAGCAATTACCGGAAGCGCCGGACCGATTGCACGCCTTGTTGCCTCAAGCAGTGCAAGCACAAGTAATCCGCCAATGAGGATGTCCGTTGAATTAAGATTACCCATTCTCAGCGCTATGCCCTCGTAATCAAATATGATGTAGAGTGTCAGAAGTCCTGACCCGAAAGCGAAAAGATAGTCGATAAGCGGAATTTTTTTTGTTTCCGAAAGCCAGCCGTATTTGTTCGATTTTTTGATCATCGGGACGTTTAGAAATATGAGTACAATTGCAAAGAACAGATGAATAGACCTGACCATTGTACTGTCGAGTATCAGCCAGCTAGCAAGAGACAGCTGGAACAGGGCCCAGATAATAGAAATAGTGGCCACCAGCATGTTTTCTTTTTTGCTTAGAAGTCTTATTGTTGCTGATTCTTCTTTGACCAGTCGTTCAACGTGGTTCAGATTGTGATTCTTATCCATAAATAATCCTTTGCCTGATAAATGATTAAAAAATTCGGTATTAGGAAATGTATTTGTGTTTACAGTTTGAACCGAAGAGGGGAGTCCCTCTCCGGTTCAAACTGTAATTCCTTACTTAAGAAGGTCGGGCTTGATAATTTTATCGAGACCTGCTTCTTTAAAATATTTCACCGCACCAGGGTGCAGAGGAGCTGAAAGTCCTTCCAGCATGTTTTCTTTTGTAAGAACACTGAATGCAGGGTGAATTTTTTTGAATTCTTCCAGATTTTCAAAAACTTCTTTTGTTATTGCATAAACAACATCTGCACTTACATCCGAAGAAGTTACAAGTGTTGCCTTTACGCCGATTGTGTTTACGTCTTTTTTGTTTGCTGCACTGGGGTAATTTTTCATTTCAATTACCGCTCTTGCATAGAAAGGATCTTTCTTAATCAGTGCGTCAAGCTCTTTACCTGCGATTTCTACAACTTTAACTTTAATACGGCCGGATGTTGCTTCCTTGACACTTCCGTTAGGGTGTCCAACAGTATAGAAGTAAGCATCGATTCTTTCATCCTGGAGAAGGCCTGCGGCTTCAACAGCTTTGATATGTTCGGCCTTCAGGTCTTTTTCAGTCATTCCGAAGGCTTCGAGAGCATCCTTTGAATTCTCAAGCTGACCTGATCCCGGATTTCCGAGGTTTACTTTTTTCCCTTTCAGGTCTTTTATAGTATTGATTCCACTTTTTACAGAAGCTACACATGTCAGTGCTTCCGGGTGTATGGAAAAAACAGATCGGAGTTTTTTCTGTTCTCCCTTGTCTTTCCACTCTGCCAGTCCCATCATCGCCTGAAACTGCCTGTCTGACTGTGCTATTCCGAATTCGAGATCACCACTCAGAACTGCATTTATGTTATAAACTGATCCTCCTGTGGACTCAACAGAAGTCCTGATTCCGTAGGTGTCGCTTTTAGCGTTTATCATTTTTGAAATAGCCCCACCTGTGGGATAATAAACACCTGTAACTCCGCCTGTACCTATTGTTGCATATTTGCTTTTTCCTTTTCCGCAGCTGAAAAGAGCCAGAGAAAGGACAAGTATTACTGTGAGAAATAGTGATAACTTTTTCATGTAAACCCCTCCTGTAATGGTTTATGCCTTAGTTTATCTGATTAAAATTTTGTATTATTATACTTTAATTCAGTATTTATTCCTTAACTTATTTCAGTTAAAAATGCTCTATTATTCCCGCTGTTTTCGGAGGCTGGGATATATAATTTTTAATTTTTACACTAAAATATATATTCAGGAATCATTACTGCTTTAATTATAAAAATTTAATTTACAGAATCATTCCCGGAAATTAAAGTCAAGAAACTAACTGTTTTTTGTTTACCACACTTCGGTACAGGCTACGCCACGGTTGGTGAGCCCGGTCGAACCACGGTGCAGGTAAGTACCAGTATTTCAGTCGAAGCTTTCTGGCACGTCCGCTTCGACCGTGTGAACAGGATATTCACCTGCAGAGAAACAATACGGATGTTGAAAAAAACGTCTGCCTGCAGTATCCTTATATATTAAACTGAATATGGAGAGAGAAACTTTTAATCTCCATATTGATAAAGGGGAGAACTAACGATATCCGGCATACTAAAATGCTGCCGACACTACCGCTCTCCCCAATCTTCTGGCTGCTTATAGTGTATTGTATTACCAATATAAGAGCGCGGCAGAAGAATTATCATTAAACTGAGGTCAACACCAATGGTACAGAACATCAGAATTGACAGTTCTTCACTTGACCATAAGGTACGGGTAATTGGCGAACATGGCAACATTAAATTGTCGTTTACTATTTTAAATTCCTTTAAAATAGCGTTGCAAAACTCTTTGGCCGGTAGGTGATTTTTGCAGGAGAGAGTGCTTCGATAAAACAGTAAGGCAGATATGTAATATTATCAATACGCAACAGATTTTTATCTGTTCATCAGAAAGACTGATCAGATATTAAATACAGGAGAATTTCATGAAACTAACAGTTCTTGTGGATAATAATACTATTATTGACAGGTATTTTCTGGGAGAGCCCGGACTTTCGTTTTATATTGAAACAGGCAGCGATAAAATTCTCTTTGATGCAGGTTATTCTGACGCCTTTCTGATAAACAGCAGGAAGATGGATATAGATCTTCTAAATATTAATTATACTGTTATTTCTCATGGTCATCTTGATCACACATGGGGTCTGGAGCCGCTTGTAAGAGAAATGATGGAAGCCAGGCTTGAAAACAGGCCTTGTTTAACACCTGAGTTTATATGTCATCCTTCGATTTTTGATGAAAGATTTTACGGAGATATTCCCATTGGAATGAATCTCTCTGAGAAATTTCTTTCCGGGCTGTTTAAAATCAATACAACACTGAAACCTTTCCGGCTGAATGACAGGCTCCTTTTCCTTGGTGAAATCCCCCGAATTAACAGTTTTGAGTCGAATCCCGTTGGGCAGAGAAAAACCTCCGGCGGGATGGTGGATGATTACATTCCTGATGATTCATCTCTTGTTTATCTTTCTGAAAAAGGTCTTGTCATAATATGCGGATGTACTCATTCGGGTATATGCAATAAAATTGAATATGCACGTGAAGTAACAGGAGAGGAAAGAGTGTTGTCCGTAATAGGCGGACTCCATCTTCAAAACCCTTCTATCGATCATATTGAGGGTGTAAAAAAATATCTGAGCAGTGTTGAACTGAATAGTCTGTACCCCTGTCATTGTACAGATTTGCAAAGTAAGATTGTACTGAGCTCTGTTGCATCGGTTTATGAGGTGGGCAGTGGTATGTGTCTTGAGTTTTGATTGATTATCTCTATAACTCCCTTATTTTTTTCCTGAGTCAATATTGTCTAAATCGAGTAATAAATTTTAGTTTATAAAACCATTCCCGGGACTTAAAGACAGGTGTTAAAGGTATTATAACTATCGATGCTTCGATGAACTCAGTACAGGTAAGAGATGGTATGTCAGTCGAAGTTTTTCGGCACGTCCGCCCTGAAAGAGTGATCAGGATGTTCATCCGCAGACAGCAGAGCCTCCTTTATCAGGAGGCCCTGTTGCACAAAAATGAATCATGAAAATTTACTGAAGCTTTGATCTGTAGAAAATCCACTTCTCAGCTTTACCGTTTTCAAAATAAAATTCCAGCCTGTTATTACCCTTCTTATAATTTCTGTATGTATAAATTTCTTTTTTGGAATCAGAAGTCAATGTTCTGGAGGTTGGAGTTCCCATTGCACTGATAATGTCGGCTTGTGTTTTCCCAATTAATGTATTGAGTTCGGTTCTTATTGTTTTGTTCTTATCACTCTCGCCGGATGGGGTTTCATCACTGGAGAGGCTTTCACTTGCAAGCTTGTTTTTATGCACGTTGTCATCAATGGTCTGCAATGTATCTTCAATAGTTGAACAACCTGAAAACAATGCCATGAAGAGCATTAATACTGAAGCTGTAATTACTTTTTTCATAAATCTCACCTCTAAAAAGAGTTAATTTTAATTTACACAATCATTGCCTGGTAATTGTATAATCACCACTTGCCGGATTGAAAGTAAAAGTGTATTTACCACTGGCAGTAAATCTGGTTTTTAAGTCATTAAATGCAGTATCTATTATTGCAACACCTTTATGTATCCTTTCTGGCTAGGCACTGATTTTTTTATGCTTTTTGCTTTCTTTTTTTTCCTGGGGGCAGATTCTATATGACCTCACCCCCGCCCCCTCTCCCGGATGGAGAGGGGAGGTTTACGGAATATCCCACGGGGTATAAAATGATAGAATGCAAAATGGAGCCGGGGTGCCCTGAATATCAGATAAAAGCGGGATAACGGGTAATTACACCTTCGGTTCTGTACCGAAGCAATACAGAAGGAGCAACGTAGAGGAAACGGAGGGGAAGCGGAGCTGGTTCGGGGCGGAAGCGGAGCCGGTATCGCGGATTTTCTGGTCTTTTCTAATCTCTGCTTTCAGGGTTTTTCATGTACTCTGACATGAACACGTTGTAACCTGTTTTTCCGGTTTTCCCCTTTCTGCGGAGCTGAGCCGCTTTACTGTTCCACTCTTTCTTCTCATCTTCAGGGAGGAGCTGCCATGCTTTCACGGCGCCAGCAAAGCTGTTTCTGTTTTTTCTCTGTGCAGCTGTGTCGGGATTACGGGGAATAACGTGGGCGCGTGAACACTGCGTGCCCAGCCTGTTGTAGTGCACAACCCTGTTCATGTTCCCCCTTGCTTTTGTCAGTATTGATGTGAGTTCTACCTTTGCCATTGTGCGCCTCTTATACCGGTCTGAATTTTCATAAAATATTGATGATGTACGTATATTTATTTATACGATATTATGGAGTAAAAA
>DAIOFM010000011.1:49580-65896 GCA_036745755.1 Spirochaetota bacterium
TTCTCTTTCCGGCAGCTGACTGGCCATAATATCTATTTCACCGGAAACAATGGTTCCTCTGGAATTTTATAGCTCAGTAGTTATGATAAATATTCAATTTGATTGACTTTTTATGCATATCTACTCACGGTAGGTACTGCAAAAGAAACAAAAATGGAGACATTAAATGAAATTTACTAAACTGATTATTGGCCTTCTTATTTCTTTAATAGCAGTGACTGGTTGTTCAAAGAAGAAAGAGACCATTGTAATGGGCACAAATGCGGCCTTTCCTCCCTTTGAATTTATCGGAGGAGAAGCAGGTAATGAGGTTGTAGGATTTGATGTGGAAATTGCAAAAGAGATTGCAAAAGACCTCGGTAAAGAGCTTAAGATTGAGGATATGGAGTTTGACACCCTCCTTACCGCTCTTAATGCAAATAAGATAGATTTTGTTCTTGCCGGTATGACGATAAATCCCAAAAGAGCCGAAAGCGTGAATTTTTCCGAACCTTACTATGAAGCGACACAGGCTGTTATCGTCAGGAAGGATCAGAGCGCCATTAAAACTATTAAAGATCTCAAGGGGAGGAAAATTTCTGTTCAGCTCGGTACAACCGGAAACGATTTGGCCAGTAAGCATACGGCAGAATCCAATATCTCTGCATTCAACACCGGCTTTGAAGCTGTAATGGAACTGAAGAACGGAAAGGTAGATTGTCTTATTATCGATCAGCAGCCCGCCCTGAGTTTTGTCAGCAAGAATCCAGAACTTGAAATTCTTTCCTTCGATTTTGAACCCGAATACTATGGTATAGCCATTAGAAAAGACGATAAGGAACTGCTTAACTCTGTAAACAAAACACTTAAAAGGCTGAAATCAAGCGGGAAATACAATGAACTCCTTTCACAGTTCATCAAATAGGAGAATATTTTGATTGATGCCTTAAAAAGGACTCTTCTGGAAGAGCTTTGGGACGCCGGTCCCAACGGCATTACACTTATGTTAAACGGGCTTAAGGTCACCATCGTGGTGACCTTATTTGCCATTGCAATAGGTGTTGTGCTGGGGATTGTTATCGCTCTTATGAGGATGTCAAAAAAAAGATCTCTTAATCTTACCGCAAGAGCGTATACGGAACTGATAAGAGGAACTCCGGTACTGGTGCAGCTCCTGATCATCTATTTTGTTGTTTTTCAGGCCTTTGATGTCAATAAGACCGTGGCTGCTATTATCGCATTCGGAATAAACTCCGGGGCTTATGTTTCCGAGATTATCCGGGCAGGAATACAGGCCGTCTCAAAAGGGCAGATGGAAGCGGCCCGTTCCCTGGGGATGCCTCACCGTATGGCTATGAGGGAGATTATAATGCCACAGGCCATAAAAAATATCCTTCCCGCCCTGGGGAATGAATTTATAGTTCTTCTTAAAGAGACGTCGATCATCGGTTTTATCGGCGGGAACGACCTGATGCGGGCAGGTAACAAAATAAGAAGTATTACCTATGAGGCCACTATACCTCTTATCGCAACGGCGATTATCTATCTGATACTCACCCTGACTCTTTCCCATCTGCTTGCAAGGGCTGAAAGGAGAATGAAAAACAGTGATTAAAGTAATTGATCTTCATAAATACTTCGGAGAACTGGAAGTTCTCAGGGGAATGAGCGAACAGGTAAATCGGGGCGAGGTAATAAGTATTATCGGCCCTTCAGGAAGCGGCAAAAGCACCTTCCTTAGATGTCTGAATCTGCTGGAAGAGCCTACATCAGGACACATCTATATCGAGGGAACGGATATCACCGACCCCTCAACCGATATAAACAAGCTTCGTGAAAAAGTGGGAATGGTTTTTCAGCAGTTTAATCTGTTTCCCCATAAATCCGTACTGGAGAATATAACCCTGGCACCTGTAAAACTCGGTAAGATGAGTGTTGAAGAAGCGAATGCGAAAGCTGCGGAACTCCTTAAACGGGTAGGCCTTGAGGATAAGATTGCCGAGTATCCCAGCCGTCTTTCGGGAGGCCAGAAACAGAGGGTTGCTATTGCAAGAGCTCTTGCAATGAATCCTGATATAATGCTGTTTGATGAGCCTACAAGCGCACTCGACCCGGAAATGGTAGGAGAAGTGCTTGATGTAATAAAGCAGCTTGCATCGGAGGGGATGACCATGGTTGTGGTCACTCATGAAATGGGTTTTGCCAGAGAAGTCAGCAACAGGGTTCTGTTTATCGATGAGGGTGTCATTGTTGAAAACAAACCTCCCGAAGAGCTTTTCGGCAATCCTCAGAATGAAAGAACTAAAGATTTCCTTTCAAAGGTATTGTAAACATAGTCCCGGAAGCTCAAAAGGAGAACGTCCGGGACTCTATATTTATTTTCCTCTCATTTTTGCATTTACTTTCCTGTCTGTGTAATTTTCTGGAATAATAGAATAATCAATAATCCCTTTCCGGTAATTTCTGCGAGCCGGGGCGCCCGTTATATTACCATAATTTGTATTGACATTATTAAAATATTATCAGTAATATAAAATATCAGGTATTAATAATGCTCAATGAACAGAAAATAAATTCAATCAGGGAAGTAATAGTCAGCAGGTTTAGCCCTGCTGCGATTTATATATTCGGGAGCTATGCTGACGGCAGGGCCACAGAACAGAGCGATCTGGATCTTCTTGTTATAGATAACAGTTCTGCCCCGAATGACAGGGTCGGTATTGAAATCAGCAAGGCCCTTTTCCCCAGGGATTATTCTCTTGATATATTTGTGCTGAAGCCTGATGAAATCAGGGAGAAGCTTAAAAGAAATTCAAAGTTCTGGAATGATATAATAAAAAACGGGAAAAAGATTTATGAGCGGCAGTGACGCACAGGAGTGGATTGAAGTTGCTTCTCATGATATAGATACAGTGCGTCTCCTGGTTAAAGAGAAGGGACATCCTGATATTATTATTTATCACATCCATCAGGGTATAGAAAAACTGATAAAGGCAGCCCTGGTAAGAAGCGAAATTTTATTTGAAAAAAGCCATAGGCTTGATAAACTTCTCAATTCTGCATTAATAAGCTATCCTGAAATGCTAAGTATAAAGGATGAAATACTCGAAATAGATTATTACCTGCCGAAATTACGATATCCTGCCGGCGAGAAGATAGAATTTGAAACTGCTTTGCATGTATATGAATTATTCATTAGAATCGAGCCTTTTCTTTTAAAATGTGCATATGGTGAATGATTTTTGACGTGTATGTAACAGAATTCAAAATGGAGCCGGCACACCTCCTCCTTAACCCCCGATTTTTAATAAAAAATTTGCTAATAGATATGACATAATTTACCGATAATGACTGTGCGGAGCTACTCCGCCCGGAGTTTATGGTATGAAAAAGCTGATCATCCTCACCATCCTTATACTGTTCCCCCTGACCGGAGCGTTTGCTGTCAACCTGGAATGGGACATTGCCAAAAACGAAAGAATCGAGATGGTAAAGACTGCGGGTATAAAGTATTTCGTGAACTCCGGCCTGAGAAGGGTCTACGAGGAGCGAAATATTATTGACCTTACCTGTTCAGACAAGTCTGACATGCTGAACAGGGTAAACGGAGTATTTTCAATTCATGAAAGGGAGTACGGCGAGAGCGTGTTCAAGCTGAAGGGGAAGTTCATGGTGGATTTTCTCATTGAGCCGAACGGCCGTTTTGTTGTGAAGAAGAAGGATTACATGCCGAACCTGAGGCATATCCCCTCCTTCCCCAAAAAGGACCTCAAGCCTGAAGATACGTGGACTGCAAACGGCGAGATTATTATAGACAATTTTTCAAGGCCATTCAGCCTGACATTCCCTGTTGAGTACAGGCTTGTAAAGATTGTGGATGATAAAGACAAAAAGATCGCGGTCATCAATTATGCTTATACGATCAATACAACGCTGGCGGGGGGTAATTACCCGGCTGACTTCCCTGTGAAGATCGTGGCAAAGAACGACGGTATTTTATACTGGGACGTCACCTCGCAGAAGCCCAGGGACATGCAGGACGCCTATAAAATTGTTTTTATCTTCGCTGCAGGAGGGGGGAGCCTTGCAACCGCGGAATTTCACATGAACATAAAAACAAAAAACAGCCTGTATAAAAACTTCACTGAAGATGAGAAGGAGAAGGAGAAGGAGGAACTCAAAAAAGAGCTCCCCGAAGGTGTTGATGCTGACATAGACAAAAGGGGAATTGTTGTACGCATGGGCGACCTTCTCTTTGATTTCGATTCATACAATCTCAGAAAGGACACTGAGGATAAGCTTAAAGACATAGCTGAAATTATAAAGAAGAAATACCCTGATCGTGAGATCATTGTTGAAGGGCACACCGACAATGTGGGTCAGAAAAAATATAACTACTCCCTCTCTGAAAAGCGGGCAAAGAAGGTTTCTGAATACCTGAAATCAAGGGTTGGGCATGACAAGTTTTCATACAGGGGCTACGGCCAGGATAAGCCCCTGACCGACAACTCGACAAAAGAGGGGAGGAGTAAAAACCGCAGGGTTGAAATTATAATCAAGCTGAATTAAGGGCTTTCCCCCGGGATTATTGTTACTGCCTTCACGATGGACATCTGTCTGAATCGGATGTCCGGATCATGCTGACTATCTTATGGGAAGATTCAGGCTTTGTCATGGCGGTTTATCGTGGATAATACCGCCATCTCATAGTATGAATTTTCCTGGATGAATCGTATGAGATACCGGCATTACGTTTCACTCCAGCCGGTATGACGGTAGAATGAACTCGCAGTATGAGACCCCGGTATTAGCTTCCTCTAAACCGGGGTGACGTGGGAATGGAATTCGCCGTATGGGATAGCCGGCATGATTCAAACTTCTTACGGCTTTATCTCTCCAACCAGGGAGAAGTCGTTTTTATTAAGTACTATGATGTTTTTGTTCTCCCCGTTTATATATATAAAGTCTTCAAAGAATGTTATAAATGTGTTTTCATGTATCTTCTCTTTTGATTTCGCCACAAGTTTAAGGTCCTGGTCGAATTTGCCAAGGTAGAAGCTGTCCCCCTCTTTCACTATGGCGTAGATGTGGTTTTCCCGTATCTCTATGAAACTTCTCCAGAAGATGTTGTCTTCTCCTGTAATTTTTTCTGTCAGTTTTTCCCTGTCAATAAGGGTGAGCCTGTGCCCTGACACGTGGTTCCCCCTGTGTGTGATTACCACTATCCCTCCTGAGAATACATCGTATCTTCTGCCGCAGATATTGGTCACAGGCGATTTGAAGTCGATCTTTTTGCTGGAGGCGTTTATCATGTACAGTTCGTTGTTGTAGTGCCCCCCTTCCAGGTATTCCTTGACTTTGAGATAATAGAGCTTGATTCCGAAGACGTTTTTGTCTGATTTTTTGTCCCTGATTGCGTCTTCCCGCTTGTCTAACTCCTCCTCCTTTTTCTTCAGCTCCTCCTCTTTCTTTTTCAGTTCCTCTTCTTCAGGAGTTTTCTTTTCATCTTTTTTTGTCTCTTCAGTCTCTTTTTTTACGTTCTCTTCCTTCTTTTTTATCTCTTCTTCTTTCTTCTCAGTCTCTTCTTCTGTTTTTTTGATCTGTTCTTCTTCTTTCTTTATCTTCTTCTCGGTCTCTTCTATTTTCTTTTCCTCTTTCTTGACCTCTTCCTCTTTCTTTTTTATCTCCTCTTCCTTTTCCTTTTTCTTTTCAGGATCTTTTATCTTGGAGGTTTCTTCTTTCTCCTTTTTTATTTTCTCTTTCTCTTTTTCAATTTTTTTCTTTGTCTCTTCTGTTTCCTTCTTCTTCTTTTCTACTTTTTTCTTTTCTTCTTCGAGCTTTTTCTTCTCCTTCTCAAGGTCGGTTTTGTTTTTCTTTATCTCCTCCTTCTTGAGTTCTATAAGCTCTTTACGGTCTTTGCCGTTCTCCCTGTCTTTTTTTACTTCACGGGTTGTTTTTTCATCTGAAATAGTGAAGGGATCGATTTTTTCAAT
Organism: Spirochaetota bacterium; assembly: GCA_036745755.1. Lineage (GTDB taxonomy): Bacteria > Spirochaetota > UBA4802 > UBA4802 > UBA5550 > UBA5550. The sequence goes on from DAIOFM010000011.1 coordinate 55,553, forward strand.
TTTCCCTTTTTTGCTCTCCTTTGTGAGGGGAATTACTATTGCCGTTCTTCCGGGCCATTCGTTATACTTTGTTGATATGCCCGCGTTCCTTTTGTTTATATGCTTCATTATTTTGCCTGAATATTTTGACGCGAAATAATCGGTGTCTCCCCTGTGTACAGCGTTGTAGTATGTCAGGTAGAGCGCTATGGCGTCCGCTTCCCTTACTGTATAGTCGTACATCCCTTCAAGGTATGCGGAGAGTATTCTTCTTACGTTTTTTATATGGTCAACTCTTGCGTCCCTGTCTATGAAGAATATATCTGATGAATACATTTCAGGCTCATCTGCTGATACGCGGAGTACATGGTACTTCATATGGTACCGGAATATGTCAGATTCTCTTCCTTTTGATTTTTTGTATGACAGCTGGTAGCCTATCGATTTTATCTGGCTTACTGATTCATATTTTCTTCCCCGCCCCTGGTAATGGGTGAAATTAACGCGTTCTGATTTTGATATTTCGTCAATGTCAACCTCGAGCGCGCTCAGAGAGGTCAGGGCTGTTAATACTATTATTATTGTAAAAAGAACTCTTTTCATCTCTATTCTCCTGAAAAACATTAAACCGGATCTTATAACTGCAGTGTATGTTAGGCCTGCTGACAGGGAAATTTCCGGAAATTTTTAAACGAAGACACTGTTATTAATATATAAATATAATAAGACTATATGAAAGATTTTTATCAAGAACTTTATACTTGACGTGGCATATTTGTTTTTTATTATAGATTAACATTGAACTTGTTGTAAAACTGCGGCTCGCGCCGGCAGGTGGCTTTCGTGGAGGCCTGCAATGTGCCGGACTGACTCTAAATAGAGATGATTTAATCAAGGCGGCCCCGGGCTGATGACCGGATCAGTTTTTCAGCTGTTATGTAATATCAATCAGGGGCATTATACAGACATATGGGGAAAACCAGGGCTTTTCTGTTCGATTTTGACGGTACACTTGTTGACACCATGATGGGTTTCGCCGATATTGCCGGAAGGGTTATTAATAAATACCATCCTGAAATATCTTTTGAAAAGGCAAGGGAAAGGTACCTGGAGACTTCCGGGAACCCCTTTTTCCAGCAGCTTGAGATTATCCTCCCCGGTGATCCGACAAACAGTGAAAAGGCGAAGATATTCGAAGAGACCAAGATAGAGGGTTTCTTCCTTTCGAAATTCACGGACGAGGTAAGGGAAACAATCAATAAGTTAAGGGAGAACGGGCATATAGTCGGTATAGCTTCCAATAATTTTCAGGAGCTTATCGATAAATTCGTGGAAAACGAAAAGCTCGATTTTGATATTGTCCTCGGTTTCAGGGAGGGATTTGAGAAAGGGAAGCCTCATTTCGATTTTGTAAAGGATAAATTCGGCCTTGATAAGAATGAAATGACTTTTGTGGGAGATTCCCTGAAAGACGCGGAAAAGGCATATAATTACGGGATAAATTTTGTCGGCATATGCGGGACTTTTCAAAGAGAGGATTTCCTTAAAATCCGTGACGATATTGTAACTATTAATTCAATAAAGGAACTATTATATTTATGAGAGCAGTTGTTCTTGCGGCAGGCACAGGTAGCAGGTTAGGGGAGATTACAAAGGCAAGGACCAAGGGTATGGTCCCTGTTAGAGGTAAAAAACTTATTGATTATCTCCTGGAGTTCTTTGAACACGATTTTTTTGATGAGATTATTGTGGTAGGAGGTTTCTGCTACGAGGATCTGCGCGAACATATAAATTCCCACGGATATAAGAATGTCAGGGTCGTTGAGAATAAAGAGTATCTTAAAGGTAACATTTTTACCCTGATAACGGCACTGCGGGAATTCAGCGGAGATTCTTTCCTTATAACCAATGTTGACCATATTTACCCCGGGGTTATGTTCAATAAAATGAAGGAATCGATGAAGGCTGTAACAGCTATGTGCGATTTTGACAGAACTCTGGGTGACGACGATATGAAAGTCAAACTCGGCGGTGACGGGAAAAGGGTTTCCGCGATCAGCAAGAAACTCAATGATTTTGACTGCGGCTATATCGGCATGACTTATGTTGATGCTTCGATGGATTCCCTCTACAGGGATGCCATAAATGAAGTCCTTGAAAACTACGGTGAAAAGGCCGTGGTTGAAAATATCCTTCAGGTGCTTTCTGAAAAAGATCAGGGAGTGCCTGTTATATGTGACCTTTCAGGTTTCGGATGGTATGAGGTCGACACCGAGGAGGACCTCATGAGAGCGGAGAAGGGTCTGGAGAACGATTTAAATTTTAAGTAGCAGAGGTTTTAAATGTCTATGGATCTTGTTTTTTACGGAAATGAAACGCTTGCCGGTGTTGCTGAACCGGTTGAGAATATTGACGGGAACATCGTCTCTATCATTGAGGAGATGTTTAAGGTGATGTATAAGGAGCAGGGAATAGGCCTTGCCGGCCCCCAGGTCGATTTAGGGAAACGGCTGTTTGTTGTTGACACAGGTGAGACCAAAGGGGCCAAGTTCGCACTGATTAACCCGGTGATAAAAGAGAGATCTGACAAGCTTGTTCCTTACGAGGAGGGGTGCCTCTCCGTGCCGGGAATTAATGCTGATGTGATGAGGCCTGAGAGTATTCTTATCAGCGGCTATACAACATCAGGTAAAGAGGTTGAGATAGAGGCGGATGGGCTTCTTGCCAGGGTCTTTCAGCATGAGTATGATCACCTTGACGGGTATCTTTTCATTGACAGGATTGAAAAGTACATCAGGGATGAGATGCGCAGTGAGCTGAAGAAGATTAAAAAACTGAATAACAAGCAGGGAAAATGAGAGTAGGTTTTTTTGGTACACCTGAAATAGCATCTTACGTTCTCCAGCATATATGTAATATATTTGATATAGTCTTTCTTGTGGCCCCGGAAGACAAAAAGTGCGGAAGGGCCATGAAACTGCAGGAATGCGCTGCAAAGGAATTTGCCACATGCAGTGATATCCCGGTGATCCAGCCTGGAAATCTCAGAGATCCTGAATTCGCTGATATTCTGAAATCCTACAATGCCGATATCTTTGTTGTCGTGGCTTACGGGAAACTTATCCCGGAAAATATTTTTAATATGCCGAGATGCGGCACCATTAACCTTCACCCATCGCTTCTTCCTGAATACAGAGGGGCCGCGCCTGTGCAGTGGGCACTGATAAACGGTGATGATGAAACCGGCGTAACTGTACAGATGATAAATGAAGAACTGGATGCCGGCGATATAGTCCTTCAGGAGAAAATAGAGATCGACGGGGAGATCACGGCAGGTGAGCTTTTTGAGCTTGTGTTCCCCATAGGGGCTGAGATGATAGTAAAAGCCATAAATCTCCTGGGGAGCGGCGATGCGGAGCTGAAAAAGCAGGTTCATTCAGAGGCTACCTATTGCGGTAAAATAGATAAAGATATGTCACAGATAATATGGGATAAAGACTCATTTTCCATCCATAACCTTGTGCGCGGGCTTAATCCTAAACCCGTTGCCTGGACTACATTTCGCGGGCATCACATGAAAATATGGAAAACAGCCATTTTTGAAGGGGACTGCCCTGAACTTAAGGCCGGTGAGATAAGGCGATTTGAGAAGAAACGGCTCCTGGCAGGTACCGGGAATGGAATAATTGAAATCCTGGAGATTCAGCCTGAAAACAAGAAGAGAATGGACGGACTCTCTTTTATAAACGGCTACAGGCTTGAGGCCGGGGAGAGTTTCGGATAAGATGTCGTATAAGGACAGGCATATAGACCGCAAAAGGGCAAGGAGAAGCTCCCCGAAACATGAAATTTTCAGCCAGAACGCTGAATCTGAACTTTCTATTGAGAAAAGTAAAGCCAGGGAACTCCGTAACTCTTCATGGTGGAAAAATAAAATTTCTTCCGGGGAGTGCTATTATTGCGGCGGTAAGTTCAACCCCTCTGAGCTTACCATGGACCATAAGATACCTCTTGCCAGGGGGGGGAAGAGCGAGAAGATAAACCTGGTGCCCGCATGCAAGGAGTGCAATAATAAAAAAAAGTACATGCTGCCCACTGAGTGGGACGAATATATGGATAATATAAAAAACGGCAAAATTTAATTATTTTTATTGTATGGCATTTCATCCGATAATATTATTATAAATATTCAGTAATAATTCCTGAACATGTTTTGTAGTATAAAAGATCAGGAGCCATGTGACTATGCAGGCCCCGGTGCAGGGGATAGTAGTTTTTTTTTACCAGAAGTTCATTTAAAGCACAGATATTGATAAATATTTGAATTCATGCCTGATTATTTATGTTATATAAAAATCAGCAGTTACTAATATCCGGGAGTTTATATAATGCCTGAGAGCAGAGTTCTGAAAAAAGGGGAAATTCTTTTTACACAGGGTGAGAATCCCACAAGGTTTTATATTATGCAGGAGGGAGAGGTGGAAATCCTCTCCGCCCCGGAGGAATATATGGGGCTTGACGGCGATTTAATTGCTGACAAATCAGTAAGGGTCTGTATTATCAGGGGAAAAGCAATGCTTATCGGCTTCTCAGGCCTTCTGACAACCCCATACACTCATACAATCAGGGCTGTAGCTGACACGAAGATCGCGGAATACCCCATAGCCCAGGGCGGATATAAAGGGGTTGCCCAGCGCGATATAAACAGCTCCCTGAATATGCTCAGGCAGCTGTTTAATAATTATATGATTGCCCAGACTTCTATGAAGAAGATGGCCGGGCTTTACATCCGACTGTGCCAGGTCGATGATAACATGCACCTGCTGCATAATGCTCTTGCTCCGGGGAACGGACCGGATAATCTTCTGAAAAAGAGTGAAGACCTCTATTCCGTTTTCACTTTCAGCAAGGGGAGTGTGCCACAGAATGTGACAATAGATTTTATCATTGAGGACAAGGCAAAGCTCCTTAAGAAAAATTATAACGAAAATGTAACAGTGGATTCTCCCGGCTCTGAGTATCTTGATGTGGCCAGGCGGCTTCTGAAACTTGAGCCTCGTCTTCTTGGTGAGGTTTTGAAAAGCGATCCTGAACTTGCTGTTTCGATTTTTATTACAATTGTGAAATCACTGAGGCTTGTACTTTCCGGCATGCATAATATTATTGATAAATTTGAACGTAAATTAAAGGGCATATTTGAAGTACAGGACAGCTGGGGCTCATTTCTTGCCGCACAGGGGGGGCTTGACGCATGGAACTCTACCGGAAGGCTTTCACCCGATTTTCTTACCAACCTGAAGAAGGTGTTCCAGAAGATTGACGCAGTGGCGGTAGAGATTACCGGGAAGGGAATTAACAGGTACCCGATTTATCCCGATTTCTGCGCCCTTCTGGAGAAGGGAACTGCCCCGTCTGCGTCTGCAGCAGCTGCTGAAGACGCCGGTGCTGCAGAAGAAAACGGCGGCGAAAAAATCGCGGCAACGCCTGTCATATCCACGGGCCTTCAGAAATCGATATACCAGATATTCGAATTTTCAATGGTTGAGAAGGAGTTCCAGAACAGGCTCCTGAAACTTCTTAATGATTTCAGAAATCTGAAAAATCCTTTAAGCTCTGAATCCGAGGAGAGGAAAGTTAGACGTCATATAACCCAGATGTACTGGGACCTGTATAAACAGGTTTTTGCAAGGACAAAGATAGAATCCTCCATCCCCAGGCCTGTAAAGCTTATGCTTTCTTTCGGCTTTCTTGATGATGAACTTCTCACCCCTGAACAGCTTTCTGAACTGAATGACCTGGGACGGATTCGTGAGAGGGAGGCAAAGGCCCCTGTTTTCCTTGAGTATGAGTTTCTTTCAAAGATTTATTCAGGGGAGGAGGAACCGAGTATTACAGAGATGGGGCTTAATTATGAGGCCTATCTGAGAGAGCAGGAGAAGTACAAGAAAAGGGGCAAGAAGGGTGAGGAAAGAGGCGACAGGGACTCCGGCGATGAGAACCTGAACAAGACACTTCACGAGATACAGCAGAGGCTTGCAAGCTCTTCTGCAGTATGTTCCGGGAGTACGGCAACAGCTTTTCCCGTGCTGTTCAGCGATATGGTAAGGGGGAATATGAGGCATCTTTACCAGTCCAAGGATAAGGTTGATTCCCTGATCAAAAAGCTTTCCGAGATAGATTTTTCACTCTTCTGGAGGGAAACAGTCCTGAAGCTGGACAACGCGAGAGAGATTATAAAGGAGGAGATACTCCCCTATTTTATACTTCTCCCCATATGCGGCACAAAGACTTTCCTCTGGCAGGAACTTTCGGGCAACAACAAGAGATCCAGGGGAAGGATTATGATCCCCATCCTTTTTGTGGGTGATATAGAAAAGAGCCTGATGCACACCTTTGCCTGCTTCAGGTGGGAGCTTAACAGAAGCATTAAGGGGGCGATGTGGGCCGACCCGATAGAGGGGGGGCTTACAGGTGAGTATTTTGATTACGTGAACACCTTCAAAAAGAATTCAAAACTGTCGCCTGAAATGAAGGAGAAGATTGCGCTCAGGTTTAAGAGCCTGAGGACAAACCGTGACAGGTTCGCCGATGATTACATGCTCTGGATTGAATATGAACGAGAAGGCATTATGAAACTAAACGCAGTTGTGCGTGAAATGTTTTTTAAACATATCCCTTTCAAAAGGGATATTCGCGACCAGCTTGAGAATATGCCGGCATTTAACAAATCGGCAAACAGGTATCGTAATGTCCAGAACAGGGAAGTGACATCTTATGAAAACCGGTTTAAAAAATATCTTGATCCATCGGGCGCGTATCCTGAAGCAATTGAAAAGTATATGAATTTAATTAAAATGTAGATATTTTTCAGCTGTAATCCCCGGGAATACTTTGTTATGGCAAAGACAATAAATATCCCTTACCATTTGTTCCCGACCGGGATATGAGGCTGTTTGCATCTGGAATAATTTCAGGGGAAATAGTGAAAAGTTTTTTGTCTCTACCCGCCCTTTCCGATAATAATATCAGTACAGATAATATAAATCATGGAGCAGGTGTATGAGTTTTAAAAATTCCCGTTTAAGGGTCAGCTTTTATTCAATTCTCGTTACAATGATGATTTCCGCAGCAGCCTGTGCGTCCTCCGGTGATGTGAGGGGTGACAAAAATGGCCTGAAAAACGGCCGGGGAACTGAAGGCACGGAAGTGAGAAATGAGGGTGTGAAATACGAGGATTATCTTGTTGATATAAATTCCTATTCCACCAACGGGGCATATTACCAGAAAAAATATAAAAAGGATATTATCGGGCTGGCCCGGGACATGGCCGAACAGCAGGATATGGATATATCGATCGGCAGCGTCGGTTTCTATTATGATAAAAAATCGAACAGGCCTGACAGGCTTTTCTTCGGATTTGATATTGTTGTTAATAATGAAAACAGGCTTAATTACAGCAGATTTTCAGTTAAACTGATTAAGGAGTATGTGGCCGAGATTGCTGATGAAATATATAAATACAGTTTTGTCCGATCTGAAAAGGAAGTGGTCGGAATTGTTATTGGTTTTAAATGGAGAGACGGCAGCATAGATCAGCAGGTCAATATCTGGATAAAAAAGGAGGATGTTGCTCTTTTCGTTGAAGAAAGACTCACCGCTAACGAGATGTTTCAGCGGGGCAGTATAACAAACAGCAGGGGGAGAATTATACTCCTGCCTATATAAACTATCAGGGGGCTATTCCCCGCCCCCTGTTATTGACTCAATGGCCGAACAGAGCCTCTTTATCTCCATCATTGAGCCTATGGTGATCCTTAAATAATCAGACTGGATCTCTCCTTTGAAGTGACGAACAAGAATTTTTTCCTCTTTCAGTTTTTCATATAGCTCTCCCGCGCTTATTTCCGGGTGTTTTGTAAAGATAAAGTTCGCCTTTGAAGGGATTATGGTGAAATTCATATCAGTAAGTCTCTCTTCAAGGTATTCCTTGTTGTTGCGAAGCATCCTGAGATTATATTCAAATGTTCTGGTGTCAAGCAGCGCCGCTTCAGCTCCCGCAAGGGCCAGCATATCAACGTTGTATGAATCTTTAATCTTCATCAGGCCGTTGATTATATCCGGGTTCGCTATTGCAAGCCCCACCCTTAATCCTGCCAGAGAATAGGACTTGGAGAATGAACGCGTTACAATGAGGTTATCGTATTCATTGACAAGTCCCAGGGACGAGCCCCCGTAGAAATCTATATATGCCTCATCCACAATCATGAGCCCTTTGTATATATTCAGGAATTCTTTTATTTTCCCTGTGCTGACATATGTTCCTGTGGGGTTATTGGGATTGGAAATGATGACCATGTCATATTTATTTACCAGGAATTTGTTCAGGTCAATCTGCAGGTCGTCAGTGAGGTTGATTTTTTCATATTTTATGCCGTTCCCCTGCGCGAGAGTGTCGTAAAGGGAGTATGACGGATAAGGGAACGCCGCGATTCCGTCATCTTCAATGAGTCCCCTGAAAATCAGGGTGAATATTTCGTCAGAACCGTTTCCCACGAAAACATTGTCTGGAGAGATGTTGTTCTGCTCTGCGAACAGTTCCCTGACTTTCTTCGCCTTTGAATCAGGGTATCTTCTCAGGTTCCCGTCAACATGTTCTGTTATTGCTTTCATCACTTTCTCTGAAGGCGGAAAGGGGTTTTCGTTTGTGTTGAGTTTTATATATTCGTCAATGTCCGCGGGCTGTTCACCCGGGATGTATTCATCCATGTCCCTAAGGGTTTTGTTCCAGAATTTCATATCCCCTCCTGTAAAAGAATAAGCTGTTATAGTAAAGTGCTGAAAAAAGGTAATGCCGGAAAATTCTTTTTAATGGGCGACCCCGATAATCTCTGAAAGGGAATTAATCGATTCATGTTTCATATAATTCTCAAGGTCAGTGACGAGTCTTTCGGAAGCCGCCGGTTCAATCATGTTCGCTGTGCCGAGCGATACTGCTGAGGCCCCGGCCATTATGAATTCAATCATATCTTCTATATCGGATATCCCGCCCTGTCCTATAATGGGTATCGAAATTTTTTCGTATACCTGGTAGACAATGCGGACAGCCATAGGCTTTATCGCCGGACCGCTCAGGCCCGCAACCTTGTTGTTGAAATAGGGTTTTCTTTTTTTTATGTCGATTTTCATTCCCAGAAAGGTGTTTACAGCAGAAACCGCGTCAGCCCCGAGCTTTTCAGCCGCGGCGGCAAAAGCTGAGACATCAGTCACGTTTGGTGAAAGTTTAACAATAAGCGCGCATTCTGTAACCTTCCGGGCCTTCTCAAGCAGGTCGCAGAATACCTCCATGTTCGTGCCGAAAGCCATCCCCCCCTGCTTTACATTGGGGCAGGAGACATTCAGCTCAACCGCTTCTATCCCCTCTGTCGTGGAGAGCACCCTGCACATCTCAACATTTTCTTCAATGGAATGGCCCGCGATATTAGGGATGGGGGTGGCCCCTGCTTTAAAAATAAAGGGGAGTTTTTTGTCTATGAACTCCTCCATCCCCACATTTTCAAGGCCTATTGAGTTGAGTACACCTGAAGGCGTCTCAAGTATCCGGTTCCCGGGGTTTCCTCTCCTCGGTTTAATTGATAGGCCCTTTGTGAAGACTGCACCTATTTTTGCTATGTCCATGTATTTTGAAAGTTCCTCGCCATAACCCGCAGTGCCCGAGGCGACTGTTACCGGGTTTTTCAGAACCAGATTTCCGATTTTTACTTTAGTATCCAAGAAATTTCTCCTTATATGGCTTAATTTATTTAGATTTGGAACTCTGAGTCAATAAAATAATTTGAGGGGGGATGTAATTGCTGAAATTTTTATTTGACAGTAACAATTGAGGCCCTGATTTTTATGATTTTTGTAAAAAATAAATGTCTCCCGCAAAGGCGCAGGGATTTTATAAAACATGTGACACAGATACACACAGATAAAAGGGATAAGGGAAGTTAAACGGTATATCGAATATAATGAATAATAATCTGATAATTGTTTTTGTATCCGTGTTAATCTGTGTTAATTTTTTTATCAGTTTTTGGTCTGCTTCGATATTCTGTGAGATATGATTAAGGTGGAATTTATGACAAAACCGGTGTACCTGGCCTTTGATATAGACGGGACAATTTATGACGCGGGGAATATCCTTGAGGAGGCCTTTGCCGAGGCAGTGGATTCCCTTCTGAAATCGGGGGATTACGGCGATGTTAAGGCCCCGTCAAGGGAGGCAATAACAGCGACTCTGGGATATCCCCTTGAAAAGATATGCCTTATGCTCTTCCCGGAACTGGGGAAGGGGGAGCGGGACTACCTTTCGAACAGGTGGAC
>DAIOFM010000012.1:0-64644 GCA_036745755.1 Spirochaetota bacterium
GTGATGATTTATCTTTTCAGCAGTATCGGTCTCGGTAAGGAGGCGGCTGTATTATTTTCATTATCAATTTTTATGCTCAGTCCTGTCCTCGGTCTTCATGGCTGGATAATTAATCTTGTAATGATGGTAGGGAGCAGGTTTAAAAAAGCTGAGGAGGAGATTGAAATATCTGATGCAGACTGAATCCCGGAGGGGTATAAGGGAGTCTTTAATAATTATCTTGACAGATATGGATATGATTATTCACTTTTAGGAACCTATACTCTATTTTAAAAAAGCAGAGGAATCGATGAAACCAGGATTAACACTTGTAGTTCCCGTTTATAATGAAATTGGCGCTATTGATAACAGTATAGTACATTTAAAAGAGATTAAAAAAAGCTGTAAGGATTTTACCCTTGAAATAATAATAGTGAATGACGGATCTTCTGACGGGACAGAAGATGTGCTGAAAGGCATTTCCAAAGATAAAGACATAAAAGTAGTCCATCACGCTAAAAATCGCGGTTACGGTGCGGCCCTTAAAACAGGGATACGTGCTTCAAGATATCCCTATATTGCCATTACTGATGCTGATGCCACTTATCCGGATGAGAGGATACCTGAATTTTTCCGTGATGTTGTTCAGAATGACCTTGATATGCTGGTTGGAGCAAGAACAGGTGAATCTGTGAAAATTCCGCTCATAAGGCGTCCTCCTAAATGGGTCATAAACCAGCTTGCGAATTACATGGTGGGAACAAAAATTCCTGACCTGAATTCCGGTCTCCGTATTATGAAAAAAGAGGTAGTGGAGAAGTTTATACATATTATGCCTGACGGGTTCTCATTTACTTCTACAATTACTATTTCGATGCTTGCAAACGGATATCAGGTGAAATATGTGCCTATTAACTATCATCAGAGAAAAGGCAAATCGAAGATTCGGCCCATTTATGATACAATGAATTTTGTTAAGCTTATTATCCGTACTGTAATGTTTTTTGATCCCCTTAAGGTGTTTCTCCCCATCAGCCTTCCTTTGCTCTTCGGGGGGACAATACTTATAATTGTTGAGGCTGTTTTACACCGGAATGTTAATACAGTGTCAGTTTTAGTTACTTTATCCGGCCTGAATATCCTGACTGTAGGTATGCTTGCTGAAATGATTGCTAATAAAAACTGATTGAATTGTTTATTGAGTTAAGTAATAACCGGGTACATGCAGGTTCCCGGTTATTCAAATAATATGTATAGTGCTTCAGGAACTTCCTTCTTTAATTTTTACCGAATAAGCGGGTATTATTATCAGTAAAAAATACTTGCTATCATCTTTTATTAATAGTTTTTGACTATCTGCGGCTGATTTATACAATTTCTCTATGTATAAATTTTAAAAAATATGGTTCTGCGGTAAAACCGGAAATAATGATAACAGATAAAGTCGAACACGAACTGAAATATATAATCAGTAACTCACGCGCTGTTGATATTACAGGATGGCTCTCAAGGTATTGTGAGCCGGATCCGGAATTTCCTCAGGGTATGATCTCAAGCATTTATTATGATACGATGCAGTGGAAATATCTTGATGAAAAATTCAACAGTTTCTACCTTAAAACAAAGGTGAGGCTCAGATGGTATTCAGATCTGGAATACAGTTTTCATTATGATGCGGCTTTTGTGGAGGTGAAATACAAAATCGGTTCAAGGCGGGACAAGGCAAGGGTCGAATCCCCGTATAAAGGGGGAGAGATTGCCGGCATGCCTCTTGAAGACGGCAGGCTTTTAAGAATACCTTCACTCCTTAATAATAAAGGGATTATCGTGAGGGACAAACTCCTCCCGGCAATTCAGATTACCTACAAGAGGTTCAGGTATATAGACCCCTATTCGGGATCGCGTATTTGTTTTGACTTTGACATACATTCACCAAGAACAAACAGGATAATGCTTCCATTTATGAGTTCTGTTATGCTGCAGACCGCGGTTTTTGAGGTTAAAGGGAGCGAAAGCGAGCTCCCGACATCTCTCTACCCTCTGACAGATATGGGGCTCAGAAAGTCGGCATTTTCGAAATACAGCGCCTGTTACCAGAAACTGACAAGGCGTAATTATTGAAATAATAAATCTTATACAAGGGTGTTATTATGGATTTTTCATTTGAAAAGATAGTATCAATTCTTCTTAAAGGGTTCGGGAGTCAGAAGATGGAGGATATAGGTTTCCTCCCTTTTCTTCTTTTACTTCTGCTTTCTCTTGTGGCGGCAATGATAGTCTCGTATCTGTACCTGAAATTTTATAAAAACAGAGCGACCGGGAGCCAGATACACAGGGCTTTCCCGCTACTGGGTGTGGCCATAACAGGCATTTTTGTATGTATCCAGTTTTCTCTTCCTCTATCCCTGGGACTTCTCGGTGCCCTTTCAATTGTAAGGTTCAGGACCCCGATCAAGGAGCCGGAGGAGATCGGGTTCATCATGATTGTTGTAGCCACTTCCATATGCTGCGCAACTTTTAATATTCTCTTTCTCGGTTTAATCCTCCTGGTGACCTATATCGGTCTTCTCGTTCTTCAGAGCGGCCCGAGGTTCCTCAAGGGGAGGCTCAACGATGGCATGCTGATACTTACTGTGCCGGCGGATGAGTATACAGGCAAAGCGGGTGAGATTTTCAGTTACCTGAAAAAATCTCTTCCTGCAGGCAAGATTGAGAGCATTACTGAAAACCAGGGTGACTCGGTAATATCATACAGTTTCAGTACAATTGAAGATGAGATGATACTGACAATAAAGAATGAGCTTGCTGCTATCTCAAACAGTATAAGCTCAAGTTTTTTCTTTAACAGGATAGGGGACATATAGACTCAGTAATAATATGAAAAAGAATCTGCTTTTCATCTCCCTGTTTATCATAATAGCCCTGTGTGGAGCTCTCCTTGAAGGAATGGAGGGTTTCAGGAACGCGGTAAAAGGGCTGCGGGACAGGGAACTTCCGTCACCCCTTCTTAATTTCGGGAGGAGGGGGCAGATTATGAAGGAGATGGGACTTAAATATGTTGTCCCCCTTGATGAACAGGTAAGGGATAACGGCGCCAGCAGAATAACAATGGATCTCTCCAGGCTTGAGTCAAGAGAGGAATGGGTTGAAGCCGGGAAACTCCCTCCTGAAAAGATGCTAAGTACAAGAATTCTTGATAAGCAGGTTATTGCTTCAGGGCTTCCTGTTCTCTCTATGTACATGAATGAGCATGATCTTTACGATAAATATACCGGTATTTATGCAAATCCCCTGGAAAGGGGTAGAAACTGGGAGCGTCCCTGTTTCATGTCATATTTTAAAAACGGTAAACTTCTTTTTGGAACCGGGGCTGGAGCCAGGATTCATGGAGGTACCAGCAGACTCCATCCTTTGAAAAGTTTCAGGCTTTATTTCAGGGACGTATACGGGAAAAGTGAATTTCTGGAGGGGGCTATTCTAAAAGGAGTTGCGGATCCTGTCGAAAGGGTGGTTTTAAGAAAGGGGGACACAAAATTCGGATTCGTAAATTCCATGGCCTATGATATGGCACGTAAAATCGGCTGTTTCTCTCCGGAAACTGAACCTGTAAGGTTTTATCTTAACGGGAAACCGCACGGCCACGGTAATTTTGAACTGATTGAACATTTGAGCCGTGATTATCTGCAGAATCATTTCGGCCATAAGGATTTTGTTTACTATAAAGTTAAAGGGCGAAAGGACAGACCGCCTGAATACCAGAGATTTTATGAATGGGCAAGATATGGAGGCGCTTCCGTTACTTTTGAGAAAACTTCGGAAGTAATTGATATGGAAAATTTTATCAATTACTGGATCGTAAATATTTTCTGCGCCAACAGTGATCCCTACCAGGGGATTGCCCTCCTCGATAAAAGAAAGAAAAATCCCAGGTGGTTCTGGCTTATATGGGACATGGACCACAGCTTTAAAAATATTTATGAATCTGACAAAAAATACCTCTGGCAGCAGGAGCGGCCGGTAAACCTGGTGTACTCCAATACCAAAAAAGAAACCGATCCCAGATATTTTATTTTCAGAAGACTCATTTTTCACGATGAAACATTCAGGGCCCTTTTTAAAAAAAGGCTTACAGAAGTATTGAATTATCTGCTTACCAATGATTATCTTCAATCTGTAGTTGATGAAAATATAAGTATTGCCCGCAGTTTCGGTATGAACATGAGCAAAGCTGACCGTGACCTTCATGATTTTATGCTCAACCGGCCTGAATATGTGATAAAGATGATGAACAGGTATTTTAAGCTGGGTGATGTTCACAGGGTGAGATTTGAACCCCCGGAAGGGAGGACTTTTGTTGTAGATGGTTTTGAAATAAGAAAAAGATTCACAGGAATATATTATGATGGGAGTGAAATTTTTCTCTCCCCGGGCGGACAGCGCATTAAGGGATGGAACATTAACGGTAAAAGGTATAATAATCCGTCTGTTACTATTCCTGTTCGTGGAGATATGAAGATAAGGCCTCTGTAGCTTTATTCATCTTTTGATGACGATTATTTTAAAAAAATACTGTAAAATTTTCAGAACTACGCTAATGTATGTATTTAATGGCGATCAACCGGATATAATAAAAAATTTAAGAGAAGTAGTGCAATAAAATGAGTTACATGAATTTAATAATAACGGCTTTGCGGGCGCTGACAAAAAACAAGATGCGTTCGGCCCTTACCAGTATAGGTATTATAATCGGAATATCATCGGTCATAGTAATGATAGGTATGGGTAACAGTGCAAGAGTTGAAGTCAGGGAGAGAATATTTACTTACGGAGCCAATGCAATGAGCGTAAGCTCTGAGCCGAGATGGACCGGTAAATGGTTCAGTGATTCTGACATTGTTGAATTGAAGAAGAATTACTACCAGATAGAAAAAATCAGCCCTTATCTTAAAGATAAACATTCTATTGCCAGGTATAAAAACAGGACATTGAATACAGTTGTTGAGGGTGTTAATGACGAGTATTTTGATATTAAAGGTAAGAAAGTTGAACTTGGACGCCTTCTTATCCCCAATGATATAACTACAACAGCTAAAGTCGGGGTTATAGGGACTACTGCTCACAAAGAACTTTTCGGTAACAGAAATCCTATAGGTGAGCAGATACTCCTTGAAGGAATTCCGCTTACAATAGTCGGTGTTCTGGAGTTTACAGGAGAGTCCTTTGGCGGCAGGGATTTTGATAATGTTATTCTTATTCCATATTCCACTTATAATATAAGACTTCGTAACCGGCGTGTTTTTGATGAGATATATATCAAGGTCAAAGATGAACAGTCCATGGACGAGGTTGAGGATATTGTTATAAGATACATGAGAAGCAAATTTTCAATACCGGATGGTGTAAAAGCAAAGTTTACTGTCTCTACCAGCAAGGACAAACTCAAGATGGCCAATGATATTTCAAACGCCCTTGCAATACTTCTTGCAGGCATCGCCTCTATATCCCTGTTTGTCGGAGGGGTAGGTATTATGAACATTATGCTTGTTTCTGTTACAGAGAGGACCAGGGAGATTGGTATAAGGATGGCAATTGGTGCCAAGAAAAAGGATATAATGCTTCAATTTCTTATTGAATCTGTTTCTCTGAGTATGGCGGGTGGGATTATCGGAATAATCCTTGGGCTTTCAATATACGGTCTCATTGTCTATTTTGTGAAATGGCCATTCATCTTTACGCTTTCCTCGCTTCTGGTTTCAGTTATGTTCGCCACGGCTGTGGGTATCTTCTTCGGATACTATCCATCGAAAAAAGCCGCGGAGCTTAAACCTATTGAGGCGCTGAAATATGAATAGAATAGAGAATTTTTCTCAGAAATTCTGGTCTTTTATTTCCGGGGAGGAGAGATGGAAATCCCTCCTCTTTGTTTTTACAGGGGCTTTTATACTCAGGGCTCATACTCTCTTTATTGATTTTATACATGTTGATGTTGTCACATCATATGTACTGGTCAAAAGGGATCTCGCCGGCCTCGATTTTTCGCCTAACAAGGGGTGGCTTAATCATTACCTGATGAAATGGAGTATTGAACTCTTCGGAGATTCTGTAACTTCTTTTCATCTGACAGGTATTATTTTTATTCTTTTGACCATGTGTTTTATTATTATGCTGGGGAGGAGGATTTACAGCTTAAGCGCCGGTATTATCGCGGCTATGCTCTACGGGTTCATTATTTCGTCTTATAATACCGAGTTTACTGCGACAAACGGCGAGGTCCTTTATAATCTTTTTTTTATGGGGACTTTTTATTTTTCCTATCTGGCTTTTGTAGAGAGGAAATTATGGATTTTTCCTCTGGCCCTTGTTTCTGTTTTTTTAGGATATATGATCAAGGTTCAGGGGGCCTTCTCTCTTCCTGCTGTTATTGTTTATCTTCTTTTTGTCTTTCCACTATACAGAAGCTGGTTTAAAATTACTCCTCTGCGATATTATGCAATACTCTTCGCATCATGCGGTGCGCTGCTTGTTGTTGTGCTGATTGACTGGAATTTTACACAGTTAATATTCAGCGGTCCTTTTCGCAGTGAAATTAAACCCCTTGTTCAGTATGTGGCTAACAGGGGGTTCAACCCGTTAATGGTAATGGGGAAACTTATGCTGCGGGCTGTGCACTTTCTTCTTTATCACAGTATTATATGGGTCCCCGGTACACTGGCAATTATTTCTTTTTTCAGAAAAAGAAAGAGGGCTGAGAGTGAAGGATTTATTGTGGCAGTTACCCTGGCGCTCTTTGCGTCGATATTCCTCGGAGGGGCCAGGCTCTCTGTTCACTATTTTATTATGCTCCTCCCCACTCTTTCAATCCTTTCTGCGGGGTATATTGAAAATAGATTTTCAGAGCCTCTTTTTGCGAAGAGGGCTTTTCTTGTCTTTATAATCCCGGTACTGTTTTTCTTTTCATGGAATGTAAAGGATGCCTGTGTTAAAAATTTTGCTCCTGAACTGAAACAGGAGGAGGGAAAGTTCGCGTATTATTTCAGGATGATTGCCCTTGCTTCACATGGTGAATACCTTCTTCCGCATAAAAGCATTGTGCCTGTAATCAATTATCTTAAAAGTAATACAGAACCTGATGCGACTATTATGTCCTGGCCAATGGGTACAGAGGTGGTCTATTATTCAGGGAGACATTCAGCCGGTTATTCATACTGGTTGAACGAAAAAGCGCTTTATGCCATTGTACAGAGGGAGAAGGGGAACCTGCCGGTTTATGAAAAGTATCAGAAAAAATTAATAAGAAAGATAAGAAAACTGAATCCTGACTATTTTGTTGACGTGGGTTCAACATCGATGATCAGGAAGGTCCTTATTTACAGAAAGAAGACCGATCCCCCGTATTACTTTGACTGGAATACAGCACCTGTTGTGCGTTTCGGCAGCTTCGCCACACTGGATGATTTCCCGGAAGTGATAGATTACCTTAACGGCAATTACACGCTTGCCGGTAAATTCGGCGAGGGGAGAATATGGGTGAGGAAAAAGTGAATAAGTACATAAGGTATATACTCTGGATTGCAGGGCTGATCTTTGTTTTACGGATACCGACCCTCTACCAGCATATTGTCGATATTGACGAGACCGCTTTCAGCGAGTTCGCCCGTATTATTATGAACGGCGGGCTGCCCTATGTTGATGCTATTGACAACAAACCCCCTCTGACATACTATTTCTTTTACCTGGTTTACGCTTTTTCAGGAACCGGAAGTCTTTATGTTATTCACTGGGTTACAACATTCTGGGTAACAGCAACAGGCGTCGGGCTCTTCTTCTTCAGTTCAAGGGGAGAGAGATATAAAAACGGTTTTGTTGCAGCACTGGTTTTTGCTTTTGCAATGCATACATATGAGCCGAAGTATATTTCCACAAACGGCGAGACTCTGATTAATCTTTTCCTTGTTTTTTCAGCTTTTATTTTTATTTCTGTAAAGACTTACGGCCTGAAAAATATTCTGCTTCATATTTTATCCGGAATATTGCTTGGCCTTGCTGTAATGACGAATTATAAAGCCGGGATTCTTGCTGTAGTGTTTATAATTCATTCGCTCTTTATCGAGCCGATGCTCTGCAGGGAGAGGGTAATAAAATTCAGGGAGGGGTTTATAAAACTCTGCATAACAGGTTTCTCCTCTCTGTTGCCTGTTGCGGCATTTGCTCTGTTATTCCATTGTAAAGGAAATTTCGACGAGGCCCTCTTCTGGGGGTTCCTCTATAATTTCGGATATATTGAGTCTGGGAAGGGGGCTTTTTCGTCGTTTAAAATTATCGGGAGAACCGGATATTTTATTATACTTACCCTTCCTGCATGGATTTTGTCAGTAAAGTATTTTATAGACAGGTTTTCAGGATTGAAATCTGCTGTTAAAAGCGGCGGAAGTAAAATAGACTATTCCCGGCCTCTTTTTATCTTTATCTGGCTCGGATTTTCGGTGTATGCCGCAACCATCGGCGGAAGGGGGTATGGCCATTACTTTATACAGATCGTCCCGCCCCTTTCACTGGCTGCTGCTGAAGGGTATTCTTTTATTTCAAAAAATTACAGGCTCTTCTGGGTATGGCTGGCCCTTCCTGCAATTATCTTCACCGCCTCAAGGATCGATATCCTTAAGTCTTATGAACTTGTAAACTACCCGAACTACAGGTCTGAAATAAGTTTCAGAAAGACAGGGGAATATATAAAAAGTGTCTCAGCACCGGAAGACAAAATCTACACATGGGGATGGGGGACCCCTGTTTACTATTTCGCTGACAGAAGGTCTGCTTCAAGGTTTCTTATCTCTGATTTTATCTCAGGGAGAATTTTCGGCACATCGAATAGCTCAACTGCTATGAGATCTGAAATGCAGGAGAAGTTTATGCCTCTTTTCATGGATGATCTGAAAAGAAACAGGCCCCTGTTCTTTGTGGATACGTCGCCTTCAGGATACTTCGGTTATGACAGGTTCCCTATTAATCTCTATCCTGAACTGGATAGCTTTATAAGGGACAGTTACCAGAAGGATTCAGTTATTGACGGCATTGTGATATATAAAAGAAAACCTGATTAATCCTCTTTCTGCCACCTGAAGAGAAGAGAACCTGTTGCCATAAAGAGAACAGACATTACTGTCAGCGCGATAACATGTGCTTTTATCTCGTAAAGTGTAGCGCCATCATTCATTATCTTTCTGACCCCCGCTGTTAAATGTGTAAGTGGAAGAAATTTTGAAAGTGTGATTACCCAGGGGCGGGCCCCTTCCATGGAAAACCATACTTCAGAAAGAAACATCATGGGCCATGAGAGGAGGTTCAGTGCTCCTCCCGCAAATTCCTCACTGCTGCTCCGTGATGCGATTATAAGGGCCAGGGAGATCATGCTGAAACTTCCCAGCAGGAAAAGGAGTAGAAGTGATGCGTATGAGCCCCGGTTCTCAAATCCATATATAGCCGCGCATGCGGTGTAGACTATGCCGGTTGTGAGAAAGATCACAAACATACGGGACAGTACCTGTGCTGTAAGAAATTCAAAAGGTGAGAGGAGGGTGACGCTGAACCTTTTCAGCACCCCGTTTTTCCTGTAGCGTACAACGGTATACCCCACTCCGAAGAGGGCGCTGAACATCATGTTCATTGCAAGTACCCCTGGGAACAGCCATTCAATGTAGGGGATTTCTCTCCCTTTTACACTGCCGCGCAGGAATGAGGATCTGTCGCTGCTTTTCCCTGAAGCGATAAGAAGTTTTTCTACAATAAAACCTTTAGGTGATGTTGTGCTTTTCCAGTATTTTCCCAGCGCCGGATCTATCAGTATATCTATTCTGTGATGAAGCAGCCTGTTGAGCCCGGAGTCAAGAGAGTCCATCTCTACAAATTCAATGATCTTTATTTCCCTGAACTGTTCATACTGTGCTGATATCTCTTTCTTTATGCTTCCGGTGTTTATAAGGCCCGCCTTGTATTCACTCCTGCTGTCCTGGCTGAATATGAGACTGAAACCCACAATTATAAAAAAAGGGAAGAGGATGTTCCATCCCAGCCCTGACCGATCCCTGTAGAACTCCCTGTTTCTGTTTATAAATAAAATTATAATTCTTTTCAACATGTTCTTATGCCCTCAGCGTGTGTCCGGTCAGTTCAAGAAAAACATCCTCCAGGTTAGGGGTGCGCACGGTCATTCCCGACAGGTCACCTCCCGCAGTGGAAATTTTCTGTATACACTGGTTCAGGGAATCGGTACGCACCTCAATACCGTTTTCAACTATATATGCTCTGCCCGGAAGGGCCTTCATGAACTTTTCCGGCTCTTCAGTCCGTATATATATGGTAGCGCCTTTACCGTGTCTGCGCAGGAGAGAGTCGGGCGTGTCGATGTCTATAATTTTTCCGTAATCCATTATTGCAATTCGATCACAGAGTTTCTCCGCCTCCTCCATGTAGTGGGTGGTAAGGATAATCGTACGGCCTGAGTTTTTGATCCCTGTTACAATGTCCCACAGGTGCCTTCTCGCCTGGGGGTCAAGGCCTGTTGTGGGCTCGTCAAGTATGATCAGCTCCGGGTTGTTGGCAAGGGCCATGGCCAGGAGGAGCCTCTGTTTCTGGCCGCCTGAAATTTTTTTATTGTCCCGGTTAAGGATCTCCTCCAGCCTGCATACATCTATTATCCAGTCCATGTCCGCTTTACCGGGATATAGCCCCCTGAATGTTTTAAGTGTCTCCAGGACTGTAAGGTATTCAGGGAGCCTTGTGCTCTGAAACTGGATTCCAACCTCCTCCCTGAACCTCTTTCCCCGCTTTTCCCCCCTGTAGAGGATCATGCCTGAATCCTCTTTCAGTATCCCTTCAATTATCTCTATTGTCGTTGTTTTGCCCGCGCCGTTGGGGCCGAGCAGACCGAAACAGATTCCCGGCTCAATGGAAAAACTGATCCCGTCCACGGCCCTGACTCCGGGAAAACTTTTTTTAAGATCAATAACTTCAAGAACAGGGTGCATCAGCGTATTTTATTGATTATCCATAGAAGAACCATGGCTCCTATAAGCGCGGCAATTATCTGTGCCAGAATACCATGTATGCTGAAACCTATAAGGGAAAGGAGAAATCTCCCCAGAAATGAACCGGCGATACCGACTAAAAGGTTGCCGCCAAGACCGAAACCGCGTCCCTTCCATATAATGCCTGCGAGGTAACCTGCAATCAGACCTACAATTATAAGCAGTATTATTCCCATATTCCCCCCATTAAATATAGATATTAATTTATCAGTATTTGTTCCTTAACTTCTTTCAGATGAAAAATATTCTATTGCCACCGCCGCCTTCGGCGGCGGTGGCATGTAATTTTACTTTTTACACTGAAATATATATTCAGGAATTATTACTGTTGTTCTATTGCAATTTACGGATTGGATAATAAATTGTCAACGAGGACTCGATGAAGTATGCTTATTTATTTTTAAAAAGATTTTATTTTATGACGGAGTGAAATTTCTGCAGGGGATAATTATACAGAGTAAAATTAAGACTGCCTGTTCTTTCTGAACTGGCTCGGTGTTGTGCCGGTAATTTTTGAAAAAACGGTTGAAAAAGCGGTGTTTGAATTGAATCCCACAGCTATTCCTATTGAGAGTATGGATCTTGCAGGCTCATCTATTAGCATCTTTTTTGCTTCCTCCACCCTGTATTCGTTAACAAAGGTGTTGAAGTTTTTCTTCAGTTTTTCATTAAGTATCTGCGAGAGCTGGTGCTGGCTTATGCCTAGCTCTGAGGCAAGGTCACGCAGTGTCAGCTCCTCATCTGCAAATATTTTTTCATCACGCATAAGTTCCTGCAGACGTATGTATATCTTTTCCACGTCGAGACCCGCTATTCTCGACTTTTCATAGTGGGCCTTTCTTGTCTCACTGCGCAGAAGCCTGTGGTAGTCAGGATGTCTCTGGGTAACAAGATAGACGTATATTGTTGCGGCATTGGCAAAGAGAATCGAGGCCTTGACTATATCAAGAGAAAATATATACCCTGCCAGGCAGAGAAGGTTTGAAAGAACTATTGAAAGGGCGGAAAGATACCCCATCCTTGCAGGTTTTGAAATGCGGTTGTGTCTGTCCCTCCCCCATACAGGGAGCATTCTGATCAGTACCGGTGTCATCAGTACCGATACATAGAGGTTTGGAATTATAGCAATAATGTACACCAGCCTGAAATAGAAAGGGAGGCCGGAGAATTTTTCACTCATGACCGGGAGTCCCGGGAAGTATTTCGCATGATCTGTGTAATCCGAAAAGGGGAGGTATAAAAGTATTACCAGCACAATAAGGCATGGGAGAAACATGAGCAGATGGCTCTTCTCCAGTGAAAAGGTACTGGAAAGGACCCATCTGTATCTCATTACCATAATGGGGGGGATCAGGTATATCAGCGGTATCGGGTAAATTGTAAGGTAATACGCACAGTCGTGGGGATCAAGTATTCCTGTACTGAAAATACATATCTGGTACATCCATATTGCCATTCCGAAAAAGGAGATGGCAAAGAGGTAGTCTATCAGGTCTTTCCGTGCCTGAACCAGCTGCCCGATTGATATCACAAGCGCGAAAGTCGGGCCGAAAAACATTATAAAATGGAGTATTGTCAGTGCCATGTGAACTATTTCTTTTCAGTATTAATTCCTGAATATATATTTTATTGTAAAAATTAAAGATTATATACCCCCGCCGCCTTAGGCGGCGGGGGTAATAGAGCATTTTTTACCTGAAATAAGTTAAGGAATAAATATTGATTTCTTTCAACGGTTGAAAATATATATTACTGACATGCATGTCAATTACAACTTCAATTTCAAAATTATAATTTTTAAAAACGGGATTTTTAAAAATTATACTTCCGCGAGACTCTACCTTTTAAAAATGATATAAAAGGCATGCAGTTTTAAAATTCCAGTCAGGGCCCGATAGTGTCAGTTAAATTCAAATCTGTATTGCTGCCGGGCCGGGATAATATAATGTCGGGGGTAGTTATGAGTAATATTGATTATGAAAAGGAATTCCAGGAATTTCTCGCAAAGGATGATCATCTTGGTAAGATGGTGCACAAGAGAGCGGAAAAGTACGGCAATTCAAAAGTTGCCGTAAGGCACAAGGCTTTTGGTGAATGGGAGGAGTTTACATGGGGAAGGTTTGTCGACATCATCGATTCATGTGCAATGGGGCTGCTGGAACTGGGTGTCAAAGAACGTGAATTTGTAGGGATATTTTCAAATAACAGGGTGGAGTGGGCTGTAGCTGATTATGCCTGCTTTTCAATCAAAGCATGTTCGGTGCCGATTTACCAGTCAAATTCGGCTGAGGAACTTAAGTATATTGTTAATGACTGTGCCATAAGGATACTCTTCGTTGAAAATCAGGATCACTACGACAAGGCTATAAAGATTCTCCCTGAAACATCTGTAGAAAAGGTCATAATAATAGACCACAGGATTGATTACGATAAGAATAACAGCAGGGTAATGCTGTATAAAGAACTTCTTGAGATGGGAAAAAACAGCGGAAGGAAAGAGGAACTTAATAAACTCCTTGAATCAGGGGACACCGGGGACCTTTCAACACTGATATATACTTCAGGCACAACGGGCGAGCCGAAAGGGGTTATGCTCACACATAAGAACTGGCTGGCCATGCTTTTCGCAACAGGTTATTACATCCCGATCATTGAATCTGATGTCAACCTTGCTTTTCTACCTCTTGCCCATGTCTTTGAAAGGGCGTGGAGCTATTTTATTCTCTGCTGTAATGCCCGTGTTGATTATTGTCATGAGGCAAAGCCTGAAGTGCTTATGCAGTTCCTGCTGGAGTCAAAGCCGCATTACATGTGCAGTGTGCCGAGACTATGGGAGAAGGTGCACGCGAAAGTTATGGATGGCGTTAGCCAGATGCCTCCGAAGAAACAGAAAATTTTCAACTGGGCGCTTGATATTGGTGGCAAGGTCGCGTATCTGAAGAAAGACCAGAAACCGGTACCATTCGGGCTGAAGTTTAAACATAAAATTGCTGACAAACTGATCCTTCATAAAGTGCGGGACCTTTTCGGAGGGCGCAACAAGGTTTATAACTGCGGCGGTTCAGCATTTTCAGGCGAGATATCTGAATTCTTCTTCAAGTGCGGAGTCCTTCTTCTACAGGGGTACGGTATGACAGAATGCTTTGTTATAACCGTATCAAATCCCACAAGGAACAAGTTCGGCACATGCGGACCTGTTGTTCCCCTTATGAAAGTAAGAATATCTGATGAGGGGGAGATCCAGGCCACAAGCCCGAGCCAGACACAGGGTTACTGGAACAAACCTGAACTTACAAAATCTCTTTTCACTGAGGACGGATGGGTTAAAACAGGTGATATCGGCCATATTGATGAGGAGGGGTACCTTGTAATAACAGACAGGCTCAAGGACATGTTCAAGACTTCAGGCGGGAAATATGTAGCTCCGCAGCAGATTGAAACTCTTCTTAAAGAGGATATATTTTTTGAACAGGTTGCCGCAGTAGGTGACGGCAGGAAATATGTTTCAGCACTGGTTGTACCTTCATTTGAGCAGCTTGAAATATACTGCGAAAAGGCAGGGATAAAATATTCATCTAGAGAGGAACTTGTCACTAAACCTGAAATTATTCAGCTTTACAGGGAGAGGATCGACGCCAGGACCGAGGCGCTTGGCCAGGTTGAAAAGGTGAAAAAGTTTACCCTGCTGCCTGATGAATTTTCACAGGAGAACGGTGAACTTACACCGACATTCAAAATTAAAAGAAAGATTATTTCTGAGAGATATAAGAATGTTATTAGTTCCATGTATACAGATTAAAACTCATCCTTAACCGGTGAATTATATTATTTAAATGCTGCCCCCTGCGGGCAGTTTTTTTTGATCTTTTGGTCTTAAGAAAAGTGAGAAAAACTTTTATACTGGTGCAGATTTCAGTCCGTTTGTCCGTGAAATGGAGCAGGATGTGAAATATTTTAAGAAAGCAAAATTTAGTATGGTAATAATAATTGACAAAACTTAATTATTATTGATAAAAATTTATACATTATTAAACAAAAGGATTTGTTTATGATTAAAATGGATGTTAAGAGTTTACTGCCTCATGCGTATGATGTTGACAGTGCCAGGTGGTATGACTTAATCAGAAAGGATTACGACAGATACCGATACCGCATCCTTCTTATATCATTTCTTGTAACTGTAAATATACCCCTGATTTTTTTAATAAATGAATTGCTGCATAAGAGAACGGAGCTTTTTGTAAACTATATTGTGCCGTTAGCTGTTATGCTGTTCATGCTGATATACCTTATTGTTTTTAAAAACATTGCTGTTATGCGTGTAATCGCGGCATTTACCGCGATCACCGGATTTTTTTGCGCGATTCTGCTTCCCGGCGGTCATGATACTTATATAATTATTTTTTTAAATTTTATCCCCCTGATCTTTTCACTCTACGGGCTCAGGGGCTCTGCCGCATGGTTCTTCCTTTTTGCAGTATCTCTGTCAGGCCTGGCTATCTTCCATTATGTTCTGTTGGATGGGACTCTGACCGTTTATCTATCAACGGAAAATGTACCCGTAGCACTCTTTTCTCTGCTTATAATGTTTTTATTTCTTTACGCGGGGCAGAGACAGCATGAAAAAATTATAAAAAAACTTATCCGCAGTATTGCATATGATCCGGTTACAGGGCTCCCTAACAAGGATTCCTTTATAAAGTGTATGCGCGGAATGGAAGATTCTCTGATTGCCATACTGCATATAACAAATTTTAAAAACCTCGCTACACTTTTCGGATATGAGTTTTCAGACCGTATACTGGTTGATGTAACGGAAACTCTCAGTGGGCTTTCATCTGAACTCGGTTTCGGACTCTATAAACTTAACTGGCATGAATTCGGTCTTCAGATACCCCTTAACGGTAGTCTTGAACCTGAATATTCAGAACAGCTGTTGAGCCGGATTCTTAACAGCCTGAGGAACCGGAAGATCAAAATGGATAATATGGATGTCAATCTCGCTATTTCGATAGGCGGTGTTATTATATGCGGCAGGGACTACAATACCGCCCTGTCAAAGGCCGACAGTGCCCTGGATTACGGTCTTTCCAGGCACAGGAACATCAGTCTCTACATTGACGGCATGGATGTAAAGGCTGAAGTATATGACCGGGTGAAGAAGTACAGTATACTTCATGATAATATTATTAATAAGACTTTGAAAATGTATCTCCAGCCTGTGGTTGATTCACAAACAGGTGAAATCTGCTGGTATGAAGCTCTGCTCAGGTTAAAGGGGGAGAACGGGGGAATTGAGTCGATATACAGGTATATCGACATTGCCAGGGACACTGATCTCTATCCGCTGCTCACCGGTTACATGTTCGAACAGGTGGAAAAAATAATCAGGCAAACAGGAATCCCGGTTTCAATAAATATTTCACTTCAGGATATTATGAGCGGAGCTGTGATTAATAACATTGAGAGAATTTCCGGTGAGAGCAGTTATTCAGCCGGAACCCTTATTCTTGAAATTGTGGAGAATGATGAATTCTGTGACATCGACGAGTGTATTGCTTTTATAAAGAAGGTGCAGTCTATGGGTGTGCACGTAGCTATTGATGATTTCGGATCCGGCTATTCAAATATCGCGAACCTTTTAAAGCTTAATCTTGATATAGTGAAGATAGACGGCGAGCTGATTAAAAGAATAGAGCATGATAATGAGGCGTACCTTTTTATTAAAACTATATATGATTTCTGCTGTAACGCGGGGTACAAGGTTGTAGCTGAATATACAGAGAATGAAACGATACTCCGAAAGATCAGGGAGATCGGTATTGAGTTCTGTCAGGGGTATTTTTTCGGCAGGCCTGATTCTCCTGAAAAATTTTCAGGGTTTTCTGAAATCTATCCCATGTCAGAATATTAATATTATTTTTTTATATACATTTTTTTTGCCGGCTTATCCGGAGAGCCATTCCAGAACTTCAGGGAAGTGGTCGATGACAGCGTCCCTATGGGTAATCATGGAAACATGATCATAGTTATGCATATTACCGTTTTTTCGGGATAAAAGTCTGTACTCATGCCTGTGACTTCCCGATTCATTGATGAAGTCGATTACGTCGGAGGGGTGTCCCAGTGACCTGTCATTTTCAGCGGCAAAGTAGAGGGCAGGGGGGAGGGTGACTTTACAGGCAGCCTCGCCGTAATTGAACCTGTCAACGGGATCGACCCATCCCTTCTCCTCCACCCAGAAGACGCATCCGGAGTGCGAGCCTCGGCTCTCATTATCAATTCCTATACCGAATTTTTTCGCAGGCACATAACCGAGAATTTTACCTGTAAGAGTAAAGAGATGCCTCCATACCAGATCTATAAATACAAGCCTGTGGAGGTTGTAAACCGAAACTCTCCTCTTTGAGCCGAAGTAGACAATTGATTTAATTCTTTTTATATTTTCCGGGAACCTTACGAGGAAAGATGTCGCCAGTACACCTCCCCAGGAATGGCAGACCATGTGAATATTTTTATTGCCCCTGATTTCCCTGATCTTTTCAATAAAAGCCGGGATATCCTCTGTAATTGATTCAGTCTGTCCGTAACGGGATTCTTTACTTACATGCGGCAAGGAGGCTCCTCTTCCCCTGAGGTCTGCAGCGTAGACATCAAACCCGTTCATGGCCAGGTACGGGGCAAGGCCTTTCCCCTTCTCATTATAGAATATCCTTCCGTTTTCAACAGCACCGTGAATCATGAGAACCGGCTGCGCTCCGGGGTTGCCGTATATTCTCATCATGTGAAGAGTGTCTGTATCATTGACCGATATGAAAACAGGCTCATATTTGAGTTTTATACTTTCGGAAGATTCCATAATTAATGCTTTGCCGGATATGTTTAAGTGTTTAGCCGTAAATAATTTTACGCTGTCATTTCGAAGAAGCGTAAGCTACTGAGAAATCATTATGCTGAATGAGAATTTCATTGTCAAAAAGATTTCTCACCCGAAAAAAGGAAAGGGGTTCGAAATGACATAGTATTTTGTTAAATTTTCTCCACACTGCAGGGTATATACCTGTGGAACGGGGTCCCCGCGAACCTGTCCCTGTGGGTGTTCTTAGCCAGCCTGTTGGCATTGGCCCCGTGAATTTTTCCGTTGAATTCAAGGCCGAAGCCGTGAGGTATCATTACATATCTCCTGCAGGTCTGTTCTGTAATCTCAAGTTCAATTTCAACTGAGCCCGCTTCTGTTGAGACCTTTACCATATCCCCGTCCTTCAGTCCGAGTTTTTCAGCATCCGCCGGGTTCATGATGCAGGTGCAGTCCCTCTTCCCTTCGTTCCATTCAGGGTTTCGCATAAGGGTATTGGCGTTATACGGTAT
The DNA here is from genome assembly GCA_036745755.1 of Spirochaetota bacterium. Taxonomy (GTDB): domain Bacteria; phylum Spirochaetota; class UBA4802; order UBA4802; family UBA5550; genus UBA5550. The sequence continues at coordinate 18,432 of DAIOFM010000012.1, forward strand.
ATGTCTGCCGGAGGAGAGTATGAGCGGATATTTTTCGTTATGCTCCAGCTCCTTCCTTTCTTTTTCAGTCTCAATTTCGGTGAGCCACTCCTTCATCTCAGGAATATAAATGTTTACCTTTTTATCCTCTGTGCTCAGGTCTGAGAAGTTATCCTCAGGAGCAGATTTCCCTACCCATAAACCTTCAGGGTGATCTATGATTGCCTTAAACAGCTCCTCTCCCAGAAGCGGCCCCTTCGGGAAACCCGCGCGAACAGCCGCTTTTTTAAAACTCCCCGGCGCGACCATGAGCATTGCCCAGAGGTTTGCAAGGTTGCCTGAACCTAATTCTTTGCCGAGAGTTTTTGAAACAATGAAAGGCATCATCTTCATGGCGGATGGGTTCTCTTTCCCGAAATTCATAAGCTCCATCCCGAACTTCAGCCTGTTCTCCTTTGCCGCAGCATAAAGGGATTCCGGGATTTCAGGTATAAGGCCAAGCTTATCGGCAATACGCATATGTATCTCGCCAAGTTCAATCTGCTCCCCCTCTGCCTCAACAACGGGACGTCGCATCTGAAAGTATATTTCAGGCCATGTCCATGGGAAGAATGTGCCGTCCCAGGATTCGTATCCTGTTCTCGCAGGCAGAACATAATGGGCCAGTTTTGCTGTTTCTGTCATCGCTATCTCACAAACCACAAGGAGATCAAGTTTTGAAAAGGCCTCCTCGTATGCTGTTGTATCTGCAAACGATCTGAGGGGATTGCACTGGCAGCACATAACCGCGCGCAACCTGTCAGGCTTTTCACTCATTATCTCTTCAGGCATTACATTGGGCGGGAACAGTCCGCAGAGCGCGGGAAAACCTGTTTCGACTGTTTTCCATGTTTTTTCATCCCGCTCATCACTGTGGGATGTTATGGGCATAAGCATTCCCGGGATGATATTCCCGCCTGGTACGCAGAAATTTCCGGTAATTGTGAAGAGGATTATTTCAAGGTACGACGTCAGGGTGCTGTGCCTGTTCATGTACACGCCCAGGTCCGGGTGATACGCCGCTTTCCTTATTTTAAGCTGCCTGCATATCTCTTTTACCTGTTCGTAGTCAAGCTCACAGAATTCAATAGCGGCCTTCGCGTCAAAACCTGCGAACCATCCTTTAATCTCTTCGTATCCGGAAACGTGGTTTTTGATATATTCATCATCTGTCCACCCCTCATTGATTACAATAGCAATCATTGCCTTTGTAAGGAGGGCATCAGTGCCCGGCTTAATGGCAAGGTGTATATCAGCAAGCTCAGCGGTTTCAGATTTCCTCGGATCAATAATGACAAGAAGTTTGTCGGGGTTTTTTGAGAACTCACGCAGTACAATGGGAGCGCGCGGTATCTGGTGGCTTGTCATCCCGTTCCAGCCTATCCCCACAAGCATGTCGCAGTTGTGATCGTCCGGGATCGTGAATTTATACTGTTTTCCGGTTGCCCTTCCGTGAGCCCAGAACTGTCCCGTGAGTTCCTGGGCTATGGCGTTGTAGTAATATTTTGATCCCAGGGCTTTCATCAGTGTAACACCTGAAGCGGCCTCAAGGTGGCACCCCTGTCCGCCGCCCCCCATGTATGCGTATGACTTCGGCCCGTTTTTTTCTATTATATCTTCCAATTTCGCGGAAATTTCATCAATGGCCTGTTCCCATGAGATTCGCTCAGACCCGTTTTCTGTACGCTTGAGGGGATATTTTAACCTGTCATCGTGATGCTGGTGATAGGCTATGCGGAGCCCCTTGCGGCAGGCATACCCTTTGCTTCGCGGGTTCTCTTTGTCACCCCTGACTTTTATTATTCTGTTATTTTCAACTTCAACCTCGAGCCCGCAATTCTGTGCGCATAGTACGCATCCTGTCTTTTTCCATTCACCCATATTATCCTCCTGCCGGAAAATATTCCCCGGTTATTTTTTGTTTTTAAAAAAGGTATTAAGTTCCTTCAGCCAGTTGATCCTTGTCTCCTGGTTCATAACGCAGTACCTGAGAACCAGCAGGTTCAACGGATCCATTTTGCGCTCCGACATATCCTTATATGCTTTATTGAAATCTTCAAGTATCGATTCAGCTTCTTTTATATGTTCCCCTATCTTTTCCAGGGCTGTTCCTTTCTCCAGTAATTTAAAATACATAGACTTGTTCAGGAATTCATCTTTTCGAATCATCTCGTACCTGAAGGCCCTCTCTTCACCTTCATTTCCCGTGAGCCATGAAAGAAACTCCTCCCGCCCTTTTTCAGTAATATGGTAATTGTGCCTGTTCGGGCCTGACTCCCTGTATTCGATCTCCTTCCTGATCAGTCCCTCGTCTGTCATTTTTTTGAGAAGAGGGTAGAGCTGACCGTCATTTATCCCGAACTCTTCGAGGATCTTTGCAAAGAAGTCTGATCGGAGCGAGTAACCGTGTGCCGGTCCGCTCATCAGTGCTCCCAGTAGCATATGTTTTGTTGCCATGTGTTAACCTTTATGTATCTTAATAGTAAGGTATATAAATACAAAGCTATATGATGTCAATAATTAATTACATGCATGAAGATAAAAAAAGGATTCCGAAAAAGTCCGGAATCCGTTTAATTTAAAAAGTGGTAATGTAGATTATAAATCTTCACCGTACGGTTTATCGAAACTCTTCTCCATGGCATTGTTTTTTTTCAGCATGGAATCCCAGAGAAATCCGTTAACCATGGGGACTACCTGTTTCAGGTTTTCCGGGGTAAGTTGTTCAGGATGGGCAAGTCTGGTCAGTATTGTCTGATCAAGTTCACCTGTCTCTCCGCAGGCTTTTCCAAGCTCATAAAACCTTCTGAATACTTTTTCAACCAGAGCGGGAGGCTGCACTGTAAGCCCTTCACATCCCCCTTTGCATATAACACCAGCCGGTGTGCATCCCAGTTTTTTTGTCAGCTTTTCGCAGTACCTTGCCACAAACCTTGTGTGGTGTGTTTCAGGGAACCCGCACTGTATCATGAACATCAGTTTAAGGGAGGGATTCTTCCCTGCCATAGTTTCAAAGGATTCAAAAAGTTCCTTCACCGATCCGGGCATGGCGTCCACGTAAAGAGGGAAAGCTATAAGGAGCCTTTCCGATTTCAGAAACAGATCCTTCTCTTTTTCAAAATCCGGTCTGTCCTTGATTGAGTGTACTACCTCAACACTGTTTTCCTCTGACTCGAGAAAGCCTTTTATGAAATGCTCCAGGAGCTTTTCACTGTTTCCTGATGCTCCCCTTGGAGAGCCGTTAATTATTGATAATTGCATTGACCGCCTCCTCTGCAGGTGAATCTGTCAGTTTAAGAAATCTGAGGGAGCTTCGAAGGTTGATAGCGGCCCTCGTGTAGATATCATTTATTATTTCAATGTCTTCATCGTCCGTATCTGCTCTCTTCTCAAGGAGAAGTGATAATTCCGGATACCTGTTATACCTCTTCATATGGTGAACCTCCCCGCCAACATCTTCGAGATAGGGGTGTATAAGGGGAATTATCCTGTCCATTGCGTTTTTCGCAAGTGCGGAGGGATATCCCATAATCACAGGAGCTGCAAGGACAACGAGGTCCGAGGTGAGAAATTCCCTGCAGAGTATCTCTCCGTCGTCTTTAAATATACAGAGACCGGGCGTTTTGACCCAGCAGTTGAAACATCCCCTGCATGGCGAGTATTTCATGTCACGCAGTACCAGTTCCCTGGCTTCATGCCCCTTTGTTTTCAGTGAATCGGTGACAGAACGGATATAACTGTTGATTGTTGAATCTGCTTCGCTTCCGTTCAGAAAAAGAACTTTCATTATTGCCCCCCTTGTGTTGATGGTTATTAAATAACATATGTTATTTAAAGGTGATTGTTAGATAACATTTGTTATTTGTCAACCATAAAGAGGAAAAAACAGGGTATTTTAACAGCCTTATATCTTTTTATTTCTTCATTTTGCGCAGGTGCCCCATATTCTGTTTTCATCTGCACTATACCCGATTTTTTTAATTGCCATGCATAACCTGTAATTTTAAATTGAGAAAAGTGAGGTAGTCAATGAAAACAAAGAAACTTGGAAACAGCGACCTTCATGTAACAGAGCTTATTCTCGGTACATGGGCAATAGGCGGTACGATGTGGAGCGAATACGATGAGGAAGGGGCAAAGGAAGCTATAAAAGAGGCTATCAATAGCGGCATCAACTGCATAGATACAGCCCCCGCTTATGGAGGAGGACACGCCGAAGAACTGATCGGAGATATTATATCAGGACTCAGGGACAAACTTATAATCGCGACAAAGTGCGGCCTGAATATAGAGGGGAGGTATGAAAAGATACTTACCCCGGAATTTATCATGCACGACCTTGAGATGTCACTTAAAAGGCTTAAAACAGATTACGTGGATCTTTACCAGATCCACTGGCCTGTAACAGACGTGCCGATTGAGGTGTCAATGGGCGCCCTGATGAAGGCGAAAGAGCAGGGGAAGGTCAGGTATATAGGTGTCTGCAATTTTTCAGGTAAGGAGCTGGAGGAGGCGATTAATTGCGGGGAGGTCGTATCGCTGCAGCCGAACTATTCACTTCTGGAGAGGGAAATTGAGAGCGACCAGATGAAGGTCTGCGAAAAAAGCGGTGTCAGTATTATTTCATACGGTTCACTTGCGGCCGGCATGCTTACAGGAAAATATAAGGAGCACCCTACCTTTAAAAAGGGGGACGCCAGGAATTTTTTCTATAGATTTTTTAAAAAGGAGTACTGGCCGGCTGTTAAAAAAGCCGTTGAAGTTGTGGAGGGGATTGCTGATAAACACGGGGCAAAACCGGGTCATGTGGCAATCGCCTGGATTCTCTCTCACACTTCCGTTGCCGGAGCGATTTTCGGTGCAAGGGATGCGGCGCAGGTAAGGGACAACCTTGGAGGGGCTTCTCTTTCTCTGTCATCTGACGATATTGAAGCACTGAATGAAATAACGGCCAATATTTACGGCTGATCTTTTTGATTAAGCCGGTATAGATATTATAATCCGTAAGTTGCCGGGGACATATAAAGATTCGCCCCCGGTGACTGTTATTTACTCCTCTCCCGCAACAATCTTCAGAAGGTTCTCTGCAGCCTCCTCCGGGCCTTTCATCTCGTAACCTGAAATACCCAGCCTTGTCCTCATCTGCCCCACGAAAAGGCCCTTCTGGAAAAACGCACTGAAGAATTTCATGGCAAGCGGATCGTGAAGCTCTTTATACTGCGGCGGGCCGAATATGTTGGCGAAATATGAATGGACAATCCCTGTTGAAGTGGTTGTTCCTTTGCTCATTACTGTCCCTTCACGGAAGAGGTTAAAAGCATATTCCACCGAAGTGAATCTCTCTATTACCGGGTGTTCCTCATCAACCTGTTCGTAATTGTTGGCGTAGAGGATCATGTCTATTTTATGCCCTTCAATAATTGTTTCATATGGAGCTACAGGGAGTATGATCCTTGCGTTGACCTTCGTGGGTGACATCATTATTGACCTGTCTATCTGGCCGAAGGCGTAACCCGGTTTAAGATCATCTATGCGGAGAAAGGCGCCTATCTCTGTTCCGTAAGCGAAGATATCCCCGTTTTCATCGAGTTCAAGGGAACCCATGTCGTCAGCTATAATTATCATGTCACGAAGATGTTTACGCCCCATGTTTCTGAAAGCTTCAAGTGTCTCAGATTTTCCTGCCCCTGAATCGCCTATGAGAAGAATGGTGCTCTCCCTGCCGTTTTTCAGCATTATCCTGGTCAATGCGCCGTGGAACGGAAGCCTTCCTGACTTTATCATTATGGCGTTGTGAAGGGTCAGCACCATTTTTTTGAGAAACCCGAAGTAGCCGAAAATGTCCCTGTTGGGGCATGCAGCGACCATTATGCCGTTCTCTTCATCGTCATAGAATACTGCCGGTATCTCGTCAAACCTGTCCAGTTCATTCCCCGGAATACCAAAAAGATAAACCGCGTCAGGCTTGCGTTTCAGGTCCTCATCGTCCGCCAGCTCAAAAAGGTTGCACAGGGAAAATGCCAGGTCAAAGAATGTTTCGTGTGTGTAGATGTTTATAAGGAGTTCACCGACTTTTGCGGGATAGCATATCCACTCCGGGCTTTCAAGTTTAACCAGGTCAAGGGGGTTTTCCTCTATCTTCCTGAATGTTCCGCTCCTTTTATTGCTTTTAGGATCAAGTATAACAGGAGGATTGAGAAGTATCTGCCTTATTATGATTATATCACGCAGCTGTTCGAAGCTTTTAGAAGGATAGAGAATATCTTTCGGTATGCCTATGGCGCTTATTGCGGCCCCTGCAGGGAGCTGCCTGTATATTCTCGGGTGTGTCCCGGTAATGTTTTCCTGTATATCACGGTAGGCTCCCATAATCAGGTCGTCCAGCTTTTCAACTGTCTGGTTAAATGTACGGTACGGCCTCTTGTCAAGGGTGTCGCCCTCGGAATCGCATATCACATAACGCTCAAATCCCCTCCAGAAATTATAGAGGTGCTCAACAAATTCATTCAGAAGCAGAGGATTGCGGAAGAACTCCCCCGATTCAGGCACGATCTTGGGTATATAGCTTCCGTCCATCCTTGCCAGGTTTTTTAAAGTGATATGAAGTATTTCCCTCATCTCCACCGTCGGCTCGCCCCTGAATATATCAAGGAGCCGGGACTGCTGCGCGGAGAGATCGTCAATAAACCTGTTAAGCATCCTGGCGAAAAGTTCACTCTGAAGCAGTTCGTCCTGTGTTTCGCAGAGTCTCCCCTTTGTGTATATTATTATTTTATTTTCAATCTCCCTGTAAGTTACTCCGGACATTATTTTTTCTCCTTTATTTTTAATAACAAAAAAAGCCGCCACTTATGCATACCTGTTTCAGGGAATGAAACGTTAACATAAATGCCGGCTTACCTTCAGCTCCCCTCAGGAGTTCTGAAAAGTCTTCCTATGTAAAATCTATATTAAAGAGATGTCCGTATACAGGGCAAGGGTCAATCATTTTTTTCTCTCTTCAAATTTTTTTTCAAGTATGAAGAGTATTACTCTTTCACCGGTTGATGTGCTGATATCAGTGTGGAGGCTTTTTACCTTCAGTCCCGTTACATCATATATTAATGCTTCAAGTAGGGGACGCGCGTTTTCAAGCAGCTTGGTCCGCAGTTCCTTTACAAGCATAAATCCCTCATCGTTTCGTGAAAGCTGCTCCTCCCCCTTTGTAAGGACCCCTTTAAGGCGGACAAGTATCATGTCATCGATTATATAAGTCCTTGCTTCAGAGGGGCCCCGCCCCATGTACTCCTTTTCAAAGCGTATTACAGCTTCGCATATTTCCGCTTCTACCATTCCCCTGCTTTTTTCTGTTGTCATCTCTCTCCGTTTTTGCATTCAGTGTTTTATCAATGGTATATCAGATAAAGCCGGAGTATCGATTCTGCAAGGATTTTTTATACTGCAGTATCGGTTCTCATTACAAGGCTCAGACGTATAGCCGGTATTTTTTTGAGATTTCATAATCTCCTCCGCCTGTTATGTTTAATATTTAGACACGCGGGGAGGGTTAAAATGTCACCTCGACATGAAGTTCTTTTCAGTTATTTCAGGATCGACTTGACTCTTCCTACATCACCGCTTTCAAGCCTTACTTTTATGCCGTGCGGGTGGGAGGGGGAATTTGTCAGGATGTCCTTTACTATCCCTTCTGTGAGCTTTCCGGTTCTCTGGTCTTTTTTAAGAACAATAGCCACTTTCATTCCCGGCTTTATCGATTTCCTCAGGTTGCCTTCCATTTGAAAATTATCCTTTATTTCTTGTTTTATTTTTTGTATAGTCTCTTATAATGCGTTCAAGCTGTCCCGCAAAGATATTCCGGTCTTTATGATTTAAAGGGGCCTGCCCGCCTGTTTCGACACCCGCACTTCTCAGCTCTTCCATGAGGTTTCTCATTGTGAGCCTTTCTTTTATGTTGCTGCTGTCATAGAACTCTCCCCTGTGATTCAGAACGCGGGCCCCGCGGCTGATTACCCTGTCTGCCAGTGGAATATCTGCAGTAATGACAAGGTCGCCCTGCGCGACAAGTTCGACTATGAGATCATCAGCCTCGTCAGGACCCGAAGCCACCTCTTCGCCTGATATATAATCAGATAGAGGGAGTTGGATTTTTCTGTTCGCAACAGCAACTGTATTAATCCGGTTTCTTTCCGCTGATCTGAAAAGTATGTTCCGGATTGCTCCGGGGATCGCGTCGGCGTCTATATAAATTTTCATTTTGTCCTGCCAGAATATGGGTTAAAGACATTTAACGGGGAGCCGCTGAAGAGACAACAAAAATACCGGGCATGACCCGGTATTTTCAGTAGTTTGAAACAGGAGATGATTTATTCTATTCTTCGGGCTCGATAAGTACACCCTTGCTTTTCATGCCATTTATGATTATCCTTGCAACCTGTTCAACTGTGAATGTCGAGTCATTTATAGCGAGGTCGTAATTATGAGGATCGGAGATATCAATCTTAAAGAATTCCTTCATATACTCCTCCCTTAGTTTTGTCTTTTCTTTAATCGTTTTCATGGCCGCGCCTGTTGAGACATTAAGTATCTCTGCCATCTTTTCAGCCCTGCTCTGGATTGGGGCGTAGAGCCTTACGTGGAAGCCTCCTTCCATATCCTTTGTGATCATATTGCCCCCTCTCCCCACAAGGACAACGTGGCCGTTCATGGCGAGCATGGCCATTATCTCCACAAGCTTTTTGTGAACCGCAACCTGGGGAGGGAAGGAACTGAAAGTGGTCTGGATCAGGTTTGTAAGCTTGCTCCTTGCCCTGCCTGTAAGGGTTTCAACAAGGCTTTCGGATAACCCTGTGTCTATCATAAGTTTATCAAGAAGCTTCTTGTTGTAAGGGGCCCATAGAGGTTCAGGCTTTAACTCTTCGTTAAGGATTTCACTGAGTTTGGCAGCAACCTCATACCCGCCGCATCCGTATTCACGTGATATTGTTACGAAGGGGAGGTGGTTTACTTTTTCAGGCTCATCAAGCTGTTCTTTCTGCTTCTTCCAGTAAATCACCTGTGCGTTCATAATTCTATCTATTGCAGCTGTCATATCGTATCTCCTTTTACATCAAGACTTAAAACCCATCACCTGTAATCATATTAATCAAACCGTAAAGGGTTTTCAACATTTATCAGTTTTTTATGTAAATTTGAGTGTAAAAAATGCCGGCAAACCGGTTAAACCTGAACAAAAAGATTGCTTTTAATCATTATCCACGTCTATATTATATTAATTTGTTGGACAGTATGGTATGGAAAATCGGGGATAATGAAGAAATTAATTATTACATCTCTATCAGTTTTTCTTCTTATTTTACTTCCGGCTGCGGGGATAATCTTAAGCGGCGGCGATATTATCCGTTATACCGGTTTTCCGCCTGCCGCCGGTTATGTGGAACATCCGCCGTTTTCATGGGCAGTTTTTATAATTCTCGCGGGATTTATTTTTTTCGTGCTGCTTCATCCTGTGATACACATTATCCGCAGCGGATCGGCTGTGAAGCCGGTTGGATCTTATCCTTTTCCCTGGTGGGGTTATGCCGGGGTATGTACGGGCCTCCTTTCATGGATTGTCGCCTGGACAAGGCTGCCCCTCCTGCATGAACTTCAGAGGTGGACTTTTCTGCCTCTTTGGCTGTCGTATATAATTATTGTTAATGCCCTCTGCGTCCGGCGCACCGGGAGTTCTCTTCTCACCGGCAGGAGGGGGTACTACCTGGCCCTGTTCCCTTTGAGCGCCCTTTTCTGGTGGGTCTTTGAATACCTGAACCGGTTTACCGCAAACTGGTATTATACGGGGACAGGCTCCCTCGCCCCGATGAGATATTTCCTCGAAGCGACCCTGGCCTTTTCAACGGTTCTTCCTGCAGTTATGGCCACTGCTGAACTTGTCAAAAGTTATCCCCGGCTTTATTCCGGCAGCGGTTCGTACATAAGGTTAAGGCCGCGGAATGTCAGGGCAACGGCTTTTATTACGATTATTATATCAGGTATAAGCCTTTTTTTTACCGGTATTTATCCGGAGTGGCTTTTCCCTCTCCTCTGGGTGTCTCCTGCGGTTCTTTTAATTTCCATGCAGGTTCTTGCCGGTGATGATTCTGTTGCGGACGGTATAGGTTCAGGGGACTGGCGTGCTGTTGCTGTGTACTCCCTTGCCGCTCTGATCTGCGGGTTTTTCTGGGAGATGTGGAACATAGAGAGTATGGCCAGGTGGAGATACAGCATACCGTTTGTTCACGGATTTAAACTGTTCGAAATGCCTTTACTTGGTTACGCCGGGTATCTTCCTTTCGGTATTGAGTGTGCGGTTGTGGCGGGGATTATTTCAGGGAGAGGGGAGGAACCCTGGAGAACCGGATATCTCCCCTCCTGCAACCGGTGAATTACCGGCGGCCTCTTCTCTGGCTTTTACCCTGAGACCCCTGTGATGAATTCATATTTCCGGATCCCGGACGGGAATTCCTGCGGGCTCCTTCACTGTTATTTTCAGAATTACGGCCCCTGACTTTCCTCTGGTCATTACGGGAAGAACCTCTTTTCCCCTCGCTCCCGCGGGAATTTCCGTTCCCTGAACCATCAGATTTTCTGTTGCCTGAACCGTTTTTTGGACGGCCGCCGGAGTGTTTTCTTTCAGCTTCCTTTTCAAGGTCCCTGTAGTCCCTTCCGAATTCATCCTTCATGAAATCATCTGATGAATCGTTATAGCCGTGTTTAAACTTGTATTTTGAAAAGGCGTGAGTAGCTTTTTCGAGCCTTTTTTTAAAGCTGCGGCTGTAATATCCGCCTGCTGATTCAAATTTTGAGCTCCTCATCTCATCATCAGAGAGTTTCCTGTTCCATTTTGTATCATCATAATCTTCCTGCAGGTTTTTCCGGGAAGAAGTTTTTTCTCCTTTTTCCCGCCCTTTCATGTCACGATTGTTTTTCTTTTTGTCTCCGGGCGCTGATTTCATCTTTTTGTCAGTTGCGGTTTTTGATCTGCTTTCACTGTTTCCGGAGGATCCCCCCTTTCTTTTCCTGGAAGGCTGTTCAAAGTTTACTCTAAGCGCTCTCTCCATAAAGGATGTACCGTCAAGATTTTCTATTACAGCTTCAGCCTCCTTCCGGGCCGACATCTGGGCCAGAGCGTGCCCCTTCTTTCTTACGTATCTTATTTTTTCAACTGTTCCGTAAGCTGACAGCAGCTCCTTTACATCATCTTCAGTGGCTTTAAAATTAAGGTTGCCCAGGAAGATTTTCTCATTTTCCATTAATTACCTCTGTTGCTGAGATTTTTTTCCAGTATAATTAAGACTAAATCACAGGTTCATGTGGTTGAACAGGTGTTTATCCATTTTCAAGCCGTCTCCCTCGCATGGAGCATTCGGCTTTTTAGTGAACCGGAGTTGATTCCTATTTTAATTATTTCTGAGTATTTATGGCATAATTATGTTACTCTTTTTTATGTCCAGTCATTTAATATTAATAATATACAAAAATTATAAATATTAAGTGTAATTTTTCTTTTTATTAAGGTTATTTTTTTGCAATTCTTACAATTTCTTTTACAATTTGAGCTGTGAGCCCCCATATAACACCGTGCTTTGTCCTGTAGACATACACTTCGTGAAGGAGACCGCCCCAGGGTTCACGATAACGCTCAGGGAGCCCCAGTTCCTTTGCAGGAAAAATTACCTCTGTCTCGCCTGAACCGTTTGTCATATAGGGCTGTATTTCAAGCCTTACTTTATATGTTTCGCATTCGCTGTTAATAAACCAGTTGAACGGTATGGTGAAGATCGTGGCAACCTCGTCCGGGTTTATATTATATGAGTTTATGTCGGAGTCAGTCAGTCTTCCCACGAATATTTCGATTATCGCGCCCATGGGGGCAACGATGGAATCAAGTTTCCCTTCAACAATTATACTATCCCTTGCAACTCCCAGTTCCTCAATAGTCTCCCTTACGGCAGTGTCCATGCAGTTTCTGTCCCTGCTGCTGCTGAAACCTCCCCCTGGAAATGATACTTCATCAGGCTGCCTTATCCCTGCCGCCCTCTGCTGGAACAGGAGGTGCCACTCTCCATCAATCTCAAGGAAAGGGACAAATACCACTGAGTTGAAATATTTATCCCTTCCCATAATCCCGTTTCCCTCGGGGAGTTTTGCTAGTAGATTATTATAGATGAAATTGTTCATACCGGTCGCCTGTATTTTTCCCATCTCCGTTTTTCCCGTTCAAGATATGTTCTGAATTTTTCAGGTTCATCAATTATTATGTTCATCTCATCCCCTGTGGCGGGGTGGATGAAAGATAACTCCACCGCTGAAAGGAAAAGACCTTTTCCCCTGAAAACATCTCCTTCACGGCCGTAAGTGGTATCTCCTACTACAGGGTGATCAAGCCATGCCATATGGCGTCTCAGCTGATGTGTCCTCCCTGTGCGGGGATAGAGATCAACAAGAGTGAGCCATTGGTTTTTGAGTGAGGGCACGTATTTCACCGGCGAGTAATCGGTCAGGGCTTCTCTCCCGTCAACAGGGAGATCTACACGGCCCTGTTTTTCAATTTTTCCCTGGACTACGGCGCGGTAGCGTTTCCTGATCATTTTTTTTTCAAACTGTTCGCCAAGGGATACCTGCGAGTTCATTGTCTTGGCTATAAGGAGAAGGCCGCTTGTGGGACTGTCAAGCCTGTGAACAGGCCTGGGCCACCTCAGCGCATCAGGCTCACCCGATCTTTTAATGTTGCGCGGGAGGGAGTTTTCAACTGTACGGAAGCTGTTGCCGTTTACAGGTACACCGGCCGGTTTTATAACAGCTGCAATATGCTCATCCTCGAATACAACTTCTAATTCCAGTTCATACTCTTTCGGAAGGGATGACTCGTCCGCCAGAAGTTCTATCTTCTGTCCGGGATTTATCCAGGTGCCAGTTTCCCCTTTCTCCCCGTCTATAAGAAAGTCGCCCCTTTTGATTGCCTTTTTAATCCCCTTGCGGGAGGGGATTGACATGATTACTTCACAGGCGTAATCGCTGAACCTCTTCCGTTCAGTCCCTTCAGGAACAAGATGTGTTTCAATGACTATCATTATAATTTCCGGCCCGGCTGATTTTTTCTGCTGTACCATATTCTCATAGCCCCTCCCTGAAGTGCAACAAATATACTTGAACATGGTTGTAATCCGCTGTTATATAAGATATATGAGATATCGCTTTAATTTATTTTTAGTGGTCTTTATTTCATGTTCCCTGCTGCATGCCGAAGAGGATGAACGCCGCCGGGGTGTAACGCCCATGGCCGCGCCCTACTATACTCCTGATACGGGGTGGGGGATCGGGGCTTATGTTGTAACCTGGTTCAGGCCTGATCCCGATTCACCGTTTACAACTCCTGATGAGATATCCTTTTATGCGGCCTGCACTGAGAAGAAACAGGCCTTTTTTGTAATTCTGCCTGATATATATTTCCGGGACGGCGGCCTTAAACTTTCCGGCAGGTGTGAGGTGAATAAATATCCGACCGCTTTCTGGGGCGTCGGGCCTGATACTGATAATGAGAGGAAAGAGATTTATACCTCTGTTGAAACCTGGGGGGATATGGCACTCCTTTTCCGTGGGTGGAGGGGGTTTTACGCCGGCCCCATGCTTCATTACAGGTTCAGCAGAATAAGTGATATTGAGGAGGGGGGAATTATTGAAACAACAGGGATTGAAGGAGGAGACGGTACCAGGGAGATCGGCGCCGGCCTTTCATTTCAGTATGATACCAGGGACAGCATATTTTATCCGCTGCGCGGACTTTTTATAGAAGGTAAGGGCGTGTTCAACCGGGAGGAGTTTACAAGCGAGTACAGTTTCAGCAGGTTTGATCTCGATGCCAGGTGGTTCGCCGGGATTACAGGTGAGCATGTGCTTGCCTTTCAGCTTAGAGCCGGGGCCGCAGCAGGTGACGTCCCGCTTCAGTCTCTCTGCGGTATAGGGGGGCATCAGATTATGCGCGGTTACATGACCGGCAGGTACCTTGACAGGTCATCAGCAGCGGTACAGGGAGAGTACCGGTTTCCCGTTATATGGAGGTTCGCAGGGGTGATTTTTGCCGCGGCTGGAGAGGTGCAGGAGAAACCGTCGGATTACAATACCGGGGATATCCATTATTCAGGCGGGGGAGGGGTGAGATTTGTTCTTGACCGGTCACAGCATATCGCTGCAAGGCTTGACTGCGGTGTTGATGATGAGGGAACGGCAAATTTTTATTTTCTTATGAAGGAGGCGTTCTGACTGTTAAAAGCCTCATCGCACCTTTTTTTAGCAGTTTCAAGGCCTTTAATCAGGTGTGTTCTCAGATCCCTTATGTCCGTTATTATCCAGTCAACAAGTCCGCTTTTAATGCCGTCAGAGTCACCTTTAGCTCTTTCAAGGTAGTCCCTGAGAAATTCAGATTTAATCTCCTCAGCCCCTTTCATATCTCCTTCGCCAATCAGTCTGTTGTACTCCTTTCTGCTTAAAAGGTCAAAGGCGACCCTGGCACCTATAACAGCAAGAATTGAGTCAGGAAGGGTAAGGTATACTATTCCGGGGCGGAGGAATTTATTGAATGCCTGGATCAGTCTCCCTCCATAGTTCTGGTTGAATACAACAGATACAACGGGAATATCCCCGAGAATGTTGGCGTCAATTGACTCGGCCCCAACTGCCTGTATTCGCAGGGTCTCCTGCTTTGAACCGGGCATGAACCCTGAAGAATTTGACAGCATGATCAGGGGGAGCTTTCTCCTGTTGAGCAGCTCAGTGAAAATCCTGAATTTTTCCGTGCCGTATGCGTCAGCAGCTCCCCCTTTCCTTAGAGGGTGATCCGCGATTATCCCTGTTGTGGTGCCGTTCAATGTAGCAATACCTGTAATCAGCATCGGCCCGGTTTCCGGATTGTTCATCTCCCGGTAGAATTCCATGAAACTCCCGGAATCAAAAACAGGCTCAATTACAGATGTAACCATATCAAATGGTATTGAAGGGTTCTCCGGGATTGACGGAATTTTTTCAGAAACAGTTATGTCGCCGGTTTTATTTCCGGAGATCAGGGCCAGCAGTCTTCGGGATAAATCGAAGGCCTCATCTATTGTAGAACAGGAAAATGTAGTATTGTTCCTTATAAGGGGGCTGATGGCGATCCTATCTCTGTCTTTTCCAACCAGGATAATTATATCAGCAGTATTATTGATGTAGTATAATTTCAGTCCGTCAATATGTGTAATAATATGGATTCTCAGGTTTTTCCCGGACTGGAGTGTGTTCATGAAATCTATCCTGCAGCTCAGACGGAACTCTTTGCCGCTCATCTCCCTGATGAACTCTCTGCCGAAAACAATAATTTCATGAGAAGAGGTACGCCGGGCTATCCTCAGGAGTTCCCTGGCCTTTATGACAGAGGCCTCTGTTATGAGCCCGTTATCGGTCCTTGCCCCGATAATCATCGCTCTCTCTCCACCCAGTTTCGCCAGCCCGCCGGTAAGTGAATCTGATTCGTACCAGTCTCTTTTTAATTCTATAAGTTCCCGGTGAGCAACATTGCGCCTTATAATGTTTTCATTTAATACAATAGCGGCATTATTATCCTCTTCGCCTTTCCTGGATAAAGATTTTTCCTCCTCATTAAAAGCGGGAGCCGCCCTGCCGTAAAAGAAGTCGTGAATCTGCCGGATTAAATATACAAGATGGAGTTTGTCTTCAGCCAGGATATCTGCAACACCTGCCATCCTGCATATCCTCTTTGCCCCTCCTATCTCGTAATTTGATATATCTTCACCTATAATTGATTTAATAACACCTGAACCTGTAAGCACCCTGTATGAATGTTCAGAATCGAGCATAATCTGTAATACCGCCTGGCTTGAACCGTACACATCGAGCCCTGCTGAAGAACCTGTCCCTATCGCGACCAGCGTAAGAGGGCGTATGTCATTCGCCGGTGAGTCTGATGTGAACCCGAACTGTTCATTAATGGAATAGAAAAGGGATATTAAATCCGGGTCGGGGTTATGTTTTATAAAACTTCTGAAACGGTCAGCGGTAAATCCTGTCTGCAGCGCGTTCATCATGAAACCCTCGGCCCCTCGGTTCAGTGCAACAAGCCCCTCCCTGATGTTGGCGCCTGCCCCGTCGTTCCAGACATAGAGGGGCATCCCTGTCATTATTGAGAGATAGGATGCGGCCACATATTTCATCCCCTCGAGATCCCCTGTGGAGCCGCTGTTTATCCTGGAATCCTTCATAAAGAAACAGGCCGGGGTTCCCTGTATTTCCCCTCTGAATATTTTCGCGCCAACAGGTTTCGCCTCTTTGTGCCCCGGCAGATCATAATCTATTGTTCTGATCTTTATCTCCTCCCGGGAGCCGTGATCAAAACACTCCTCCGCCCACAGTTCAACCGGCCATTTGTTGATATCAAAAAGCCGCTGGTTGTTTTTGCCGGTTTCATCTGTAATAGAGTAGGGGCTTCTGCTGTCTGAAGCGGATATGAATTCAAACAGCACTCTCCCCGCCTCAGTATAAAAACGGATCTGCCTGTTGCGCGGTATATCGTTTCTGTTCAGACATGTGTTGCATTCAATGATTCCGCTGAATCCTTCCGGGCCGTTCATCACACCGGAGACTGAAGAGAGCATATCCCTTAACCTGTTAAATGTAAGAGATCCTTCAGAACTGCTGCCATCAAAGGATATTATATTTTCAGTGATAATAATGTGGACCCATTGCCTTTTGTCAAAGACCGGAGCGCGGTACCTGCAGAGCAGGGATAAAGCGCATTCTGTACCTGACCTTATTATTTCATACAGCTCTTCCGCAGAAACTTTGTCTCCATCAATTAAACAGCAGGCTATGCAGGATGATTTATGATCGGAATATGATGATATGGAATAAACCGGCAGACAGGGAATAGATGAATCAAGGCACTCAATTTCATGATCCTTTTCAAGGAATTGTATCCTGTCAAGATGCCATCTGTGAACCTTTCTGCTTTTCTTAAAGAAAATATTATTAATGCCGTTATGCTCTTTTCCGCCAATTTCCCGCTCATTGGAGGGGAATCGCATTGATGATGGAATTTCGCGATATTCAGAAATCGAGTTCTTTATTTTTTCCGCGGTCAGGAGAGTCGGTTCATCATGTTCAATCCTGATGCATAAATCGGTTATCTCTGCGATCCTTTCTTCCGTGAGCTTTGTACAGGGGAGCATGTGGATAATATTTCTGAAGAACCCCGGGTAATCGGTGAAGTTCTGATAGGCTGACCTTATAAAAAGAAATATTTTATCAGAGAGGATATCGCCATTTTTAAGCTCGGGAATCAGCCGGCCTGAGGGATCGTATGAACGAAGTATTTTTTCCAGCAGGGAATTGAACCGGTCGGAGAGAAGCAGGTCTCTGCCTGCAGGTTCGCTGATAAATGTGCTGAATTCATCATATAAAGAGATCCCTTCTCCGGTAATTCTCTGTGAGAATATATTTTTAATAAGGAGAGCAAGCTCTGAGGCCATATCTGCCGGTTCTGTGAAATAATCATTAATCAGTGATTTCCATTTTTCAATGCTTATCTCTGAAATTATCCGCTGGAGCATATCAATTATTGCGGGCTGGCTTAGATAACCGCGGAACAGGGAGAGCAATAAACCGCTTATCACACTGCTGTTCTCTTCAGGGCTTTTTATAATGTCTGTTATAAATTTTCTGTTGAAATATCTGTTAAAGAATTCCGAGGAATTATCACTTACAGTACGGATTTCAGATCTGTTATAGACATCATATCCTTTTTCTATTTTTATAAGTATTTCACCCTCCTGGATACTCCTGCCGTGCAGGGGACTGTCATGGGACCCGCTCCTGAACTTTTCCGGGTTGTCCCTGTCTCCGATAATGTAGCTTATTTTTCCGTCTACCGGGGAGTTGATGGTTGTCTCCATCTTCATTGAGGAGAGTATGATAAGAGGCTCCCCCTCCCATACCATATCATCTGTTTTGAAATTTTTACAGATGGAAACGATTGTACCCTGGAAGGGGGAACGTATAACCTCAGTCTGGTTTCTACCGGCAGTCCCGTCGGCATAAACGCACATGCTGTAATAGCTGATCTTGTTGCGGTCGTTTTTTATCCTGAGGCTTATAGACCCCGATTTTCTGTCCACCCTGATCCTCAGTATACGGTCCCGGAAGTTTACTATAATATTATCCGCCTGTTCATTCGCGAACTTCAGTGTTATTGTGCCGGTGAATTCCTCGCCGAGAAATGTATAGTATTCATTGAGTGATATCTGGAGGAACCGCACGTAGAATGAATTCTCCCCGCAGAGGATTGTAAAGTCACTGCAGATCTCAGGGATGGTCGCGTCGACAATTCCCTTAAGTCTTGCTATGACCATGAATTCAGAAACATTCCGGTTAAGCAGCCTGAGATATTCAGTAAATGCCCCGGTAATTATATGGACACGGCTGTCGTCCCGGCCTGATTTTTTTTTCCGTATAAAATGGCTGAAATCAGAATTTTCCGACAGCAGGTTGTTGTTGTATTTTCCCCCTGTAAATTCAGGGTGGCGGACAATATCGAGGAGCTGCGGAATATTGGTTTTAACGCCTTTAATGTAGAGTTCCTGCAGTGCCCGCTCCAGCCTGATAAGGGTTTCGCTGCGGGTTTTACCGTTTACAATGAGTTTGCCTATCATCGGATCGTACATGGGCAGAACCCGGTCCCCCTCCTTGAATCCGAAGTCACATCTCACACCGTTAAACGTGGGGAGGTCCAGTTCTGTTATTACACCGGGGGAGGGGAGGTAATTGTTGTCGGGATCTTCCGCGTATATTCTGCATTCGATTGCGTGATTTTTGTAGATTACCCTGTGGTTAAGTGAGGCCAGGTGTTCAAGTTCCCCCCTCCTGCCGTCATATAACCATATCTGGCATTTCACAAGATCTATATCAAGAGACTGGTCGGTAACAGCGTATTCAACCTGAAGACGGGTATTCATTTCAAGAAATCCGGCTTTACCGGTCTCCTGATCAATGAGAAACTCGATTGTTCCCGCGCCGCAGTCATGAGAGTATCCTGATAAAGAGGCGATTTTTTCAGCTATTGCGATCATCTCTTTACATGTTGAAGGTTCCAGAAAAAGTTCACCGCTCTCTTCAACTAGTTTCTGGTTCCTTCTCTGAATGGCGCATTTTCTTATGCCGATGACCCAGCCGTTGAATATCTGGACCTCAATATGAACAGGATTTTCTATCAGTTTTTCAATATAGAAGGATGGGAGACTGTACAGGTCTGATGCTGTACGCATGCATGAATAGACCGCGCTTTCAATTTCATCAGGGGAATTGATTGTTACAACTCCTTTCCCTCCCCCTCCGGATACCGGTTTTATGATGACAGGGTAACCTATCTTTTCGGCGTCTCTTTTCAGGGATAGTATGTCGTCTGAATCGTATATCTCCGAACTTTTAAACAGGGGGATGCTGTTTTCCCTGGCGATTCTTCGCGCATTGGCCTTGTCTCCCATTAAATGCATGGCGCTGAATGTGGGGCCCATGAAGATAATTTTTTCTTCAATGTCCCGGTTAAGGGTTTCAATCAGCCTGACAAATGCAGGATTTTCTGAAAGGAATCCGTAGCCTGAATAAATCGCGTTGGCATGAATCATCCGTGCAGCAGCAATTATAATGTAGGGGTCTGAATAATTTCCGTGGCCGCCTATAAATACAACCTCATCCGCAAAGTCATACCAGGACTGACCTTTGTCCGGATCTGTTACTACTGCTACAGAGGGAATCCCCTCTTCATGAAGTGAAAGAAAAAAACGCTTCGCTATTTCTCCACGGTTTGCAATGAGGACCCTGCGCAGATTTCCCTGCCTGTTTTCTTCACGGTAATTACTGCAGTTTGCGTCTCTATTTTTAACATGGGGATTTATCTCCTGGAGTATATCAATTGTTCCGGCTAACCTGCTGTGGAGTTCTGTTCTGTCGATATCATTCACAACTGCACCCCGATCGTTATATCCTGGCCCGGGGAAGAGGATATATCCCCCGCATGAAGTTCCTGTATGAAGTAATTGAATTCATGGTTATTGCTTTCCAGCGCGATGGCCGCAGTGAATTCCGGTGATATGCAGATGTCTTTTATGGCCCAGGATGTCCCGTTTTTATCATTTAAAAGTCCGGTGTAGTCGTCAGGTTTTACCTGCACGGTAAAGCTGTCAAGAGGGGAGGAGAGTCCGAGTCCCGTTCCCTTTATAAGGGCCTCTTTTCTCGCCCAGCATGAGTAGAAACCGTTCAGTTTCTGTTCTTCAGGGAGCGCAGCGAACTCCGCGATTTCGGCCTCTGAAAAGTAATGTTCAACAATGCCGGCAATTTCCTGGTTTTCTTTTATCTCCTGGATATCAATGCCTACATTTCTGTCTTTTGATATTGCGTATATTATCATATTACCGGAGTGGGAGAGATTGAACTGGATATTGTCCAGATTCTGTTCTTCTGAGATGAAAGGTTTGCCGTATTTACCGGTTGAAAAAATTATATTCTCAGGTTTAATGTGGAGGTAGTGACCGAGTATATATCTCAGCATGCCCCGGGATACCGTATATGTTATGCGATCTTTTTTGAAAACGAAATGATTTATTCTGTCCAGCTCTTCGGGGGAGAGGGGGGGGCTATACAGATGCAGGTAATCCGGTGATGTATATGAATTTATATAATAGAGGTGAAATTCCTTTCCCTGCAGAAATAGGTTGTTCCGGAGTATTATTGAATTGATAGCATCCATTTTGCGATTCTATTTATTATACTTATCCCAGGATTTTTTTATTATATCACGAAGATATTTTCCGGTAGTTATTCCATACGTTGTAAGGCGTGTGGCGTGATCGCCCGGAACAGGTATAATGGACATATTTCTGCGATACCCGTCCCCCCATCCCATATCAGGTTCTTTCTTAAGCCATTCTTCGTTAACTATAAGAGTTGCTTCGCCTTCATATGGGACGGCCCGGTATTTCATAAGTGTATTCTGATATTTATAACTTCGAAGAAGTATCTGGCGCTGTGAGCGGAGTTTTCCAGATACAGGGAAAAATATAGGGGGTATAATTTTTGAATTATCTATTATTGTTCTGATTGCCTGATTCAGTCCTCCTTCCCGTATATCCCTGATTATGGTTTTTAACGGTTGGGCAGTCTTACGACGTATATGCAGGTAACGTTCTCTCAATTCGAAAAATTTTGTTGGGCAGTGCGTATCCATCAATATCAGATGTGCAACTTCCTGTCCGGATTTACGCAGCTGATGTACCATTTCATATGCGACAATACCGCCTACGCATTCACCGGCAATCAAGTATGGGCCTTCAGACTGAAATTTGTATATCTCCTCTATATATGAAGCGGCCATCTCTTCAACTGAATGGTGAGGAGTTTCCCTGGCATCAAGGCCCTTCGGCCTGAATCCGTAAAGGGGCTGATCCATGCCTATATGGGGTATTATCTGGCTGAGGTATCTGAGAAAGTCCTCCTCGTAACTGCTCTTCATATTTACTGGATCAAAGTAGCGGTTTTCATGAGCCCCGGCAACGATGAACATAGGTGGTTTTGTACCTTTTGGCTGGATGGGGAATAGAATCGGCAGTCTGAATTCACCCTTGACCTTTTTCTGTTTCATCCCTACAGAAGATTTTACCATCTGCGCAATACTTTTTACTGTGGGGTCAATAAAAAGGTCCGTTAATGTAAACTCCTGGCCGAGACGTTTATTAATCAGGGCAATCAGTTGGGCGGCTTTAAGAGAATCACCTCCAAGATCAAAAAAATTGTCAGTGGATTTGATGCTGCTGATTCCGAGTATTTCAACCCATATATCAGCCATAATTTTTTCCATTTCATCAATGGGAGTCTGATCTGATACACGGATAGAAAAGCCGTTACTATCATCAGCAGCCGGATCTGAATTTTTTTTCTTAATATGAGTTTTTCTTAACTCCGCTTCAGGCTCTACCCAGTATCGTTTACGATCAAAGGCATATGTGGTCAGAGGGATGCGGTTTCTTCTTTCATCTTTATAGCAGGACTTCCAGTTGATTAAAGCTCCCCCAAGGCAGAGGTTAGCCAGAGCTTTTGCCATGGATTCGCTATCCGGTATTTTGTTAAGCGGATGGGCCAGAGATGGGATTATATTTACATACTGCATGTTATCAGTGTTAAGTACAATACGTTTTGCAATTGAACAGAGGGTGTTTTCCGGGCCAATCTCAAGGAATATTCTGAAACCGTCATTGATTAATTTCTGAAAACCTCCGTTGAAGTTTACAGGTTCGCGCAGATGTCTTACCCAGTAATATGGATCAGTGGCTTCTTCATCAGTGATCCATGTTCCCGAAACATTGGACATAAAGCTGATTTTTGGTGCTTCCAGCTTTATTTTTTTTAATTCCTCAAGGAATGGAGTACATGCCGTATCCATCATTGATGAATGAAAAGCATGAGAAGTATGAAGAATGCTGCTGGTTATACCATCATTCTGAAGCGTCTGCTGAAGAAGCCTGACGTCAGCATCTTTACCTGAAGCAACACAGAGAATTGGCCCGTTAATAGCACCAATAGAAATACCCGCTCTAAGATATTTTTTCAGTGACTCCGGTGCGAGAGGTACTGAAAGCATAGAACCTTCCGGTAATGATTGTATCAGCTTTCCCCTGATAGTAACAATTCTCAGCGCGTCCTCAAGGGAAAACACCCCTGCGATACATGCAGCAGCATATTCACCGATACTGTGGCCGATAAGAGCCGCAGGGACTACTCCCCGCTTTATCCACAACCGTGCGAGGGAGTATTCTATAGAAAAAAGGATCGGTTGAACAAATTCAGTCCGTGTCAGGTGTCCGGCATACTCTTCATTGTCTTTATAGAGAATGTCACGGATATCCGCTCCGAGCCGGGATTTTAAAATCTCGGCACATGAATCCATTTCTTTCCTGAAATCGGGTTCATTGGCATATAATTCACTGGTCATGCCGTGATGCTGGGAGCCCTGTCCTGTGAACATGAAAATTACAGGCTTATTCTCCATTGATTCATCAGCGGTAAAAACATACCTGGGGTCATTTGTGACAAGTGCTTTACGCGCATCATCAGCTGTGCGGGCGATAACTGCAAGACGTTTGTCAAAAAGTTTACGTCCCGTAAGGAGTGTGAATGCCGCATCTGAAAGATTAATCCCTGTATGCCTTTCTAAATGTCCGGAAAGATTATTTTTCATGATATCCAGGCTGTTTACAGTTTTGGCAGAGAGGAGGAGGACCTTCCATTTATCATTTTTTTCGGATTCCGGGACTTGCGGTGCTTTCTCCAGTATAACATGGGAATTAGTCCCTCCTATTCCGAATGAACTGACACCAGCGCGTAAAGGGAAACCTTTATCTTCCAATCCGGAATGAACTGCGTTTATAAAAAAAGGGCTCTCATCAATATTGAGTTTCTCATTGGGGCTTGTGAAATGAAGGTTTGGGGGAACCTCCCTGTTTTCAAGAACAAGAGCTGTTTTTATAAGCCCGGCAACGCCTGCTGCGGCATCAAGATGTCCGATGTTGGTTTTTATCGAGCCTATTGCGCAGAAGTTTTTTTTATCAGTCTTCGCCCTGAAAGCCTTCGTGAGAGCAGCCATCTCTATTGGATCTCCAAGGGGTGTTCCTGTACCGTGTGCTTCAATATATCTTATTGTTTCCGGTTCAGCATCTGCCAGTGCCTGGGCAAGGGCGATTACCTGCGCCTGTCCGTCTATACCCGGTGCGGTGAAGCCGGCTTTTACCGAGCCGTCATTGTTTATGGCAGCGCCTTTTATCACGGCATGTATCCTGTCTCGATCGGCTACTGCTTCATCGAGCCTTTTAAGAAGAACCGCCCCGACACCTTCACCCTGGACAGTACCGTTGGCGTTTTTATCGAATGCCCTGCAGACACCATCCGGGGAAAAAATAAACCCTTCTCTGTACAGATAACCATGTTTAGATGGTATCATCAGAGAGGACCCTCCGCATAGTGCCATATCACACTGGTAGGTTATCAGGTTCTGGTATCCCATACATACTGCTACGAGTGATGTTGAACACGCGCTCTGTATGTTAATACTGGGGCCTTTGAGGTTCAGTTTATATGAGACTCGGCTTGTGAAGAAATCATTGTCATTACTAATCATTATCTGGAAGTTGCCAAGTGTTTCTGTAATTTCAGGGCTCAGAGCAATATTCTTTAAGAGATAATCAGATGTTCCGCATCCTCCGAAAACACCGATTAGGCCGTTATAAACTTCAGGATTATAACCTGCCAGTTCAAATGTCTCCCAGGCACATTCCAGGAAGAGACGGTGTTGCGGGTCTATACATTCCGCCTCTCTTGGCGTATATCCGAAGAATGCAGCGTCAAAATATTCCTTTCCCTCAATATGACCTCCTGCTTTCACGTAGTTCGGATTTACGAGAAGTGATTTATCAACACCGGCATCAAGGAGTTCCGCGTCGGTGTGTTTTTTTACGGAACATCTGCCGTTTTTCAGATTATCCCAGAGCTCATCTATGTTATCTGCTCCGGGGAAGCGGCAGTTCATCCCTATAATTGCTACGCCTTCAAGAGCGGTGTCGTTATAATCACTGTTCATATTATTTTTTGCCGTATATCCCGTTTAATGTGTCCAGTTCATTCTCCGTAATTCCGAGTTCCTTCATGACTGCCTGCTGTTGTTTAACAGGCTGGTCTGATATTTTTGCGAGGGCTTCTTCGCGTGTCATGAGTCCTTTGCGTATCAGGTGGGAGAGTTCAAGTTCATATGGATTGTAGCCCAGTGCCCTGCAATGAATCATATTACTGAAGCTGTTCAGCATGCAGTTGGAGGAACATCCGTCAACATCACCTGGCGCTATCCATCCGATCTCTGAAATAGAAGAAATTATCTCCTCCTCTGTGAGCTTTTCAAGGCATAAAAGGTTTATTGTATGAGGATAGGAATCAATTTCGCTGATAAGTGAATCCGGGAGCGTAAGGTAGCTGTCTACGAACTCGCCGGCTTTTTCCCTCAGGCGTTTCAGTGGAGCCTCGCGGCTTTCTTTCAGAAATTCGTAGTTGTTTTTAAAAACAATTCCATTCAGAGGAATCTGTCCGAGTGTAAACCCTGCAAGAACAAATGGAAGCTTTTTTTCAATAGCAATTTTCAATGCTGTCATATTTACTATTGAAATGCATGAGTTGCACACCGCTGAAATCCTTGTGAGAGTCCTGGCGTTATAAATAGGGTTGAGAGCGCTGGCTTTTATGATCGCATTCATATTTTTTTTTGACGGTGTAAAGGTGAATTGATCGATCCCGAGATAATTTGTAACCCTGCGTATGTTTTCAAAAGCAGTTGGTGATATATACCCGTTATCAAAGGTGAAAGATAGTACCCTTAATCCGTATTTTTTAACGGCAAGCATAAGTGTATAGGTGCTGTCCTTACCGCCACTGTAGCACATTACAGCATCATATTCAGAGTTTCCTTTGTTTTTCTTGAGGAGATTCTCTATCTGCTTTCGTGCTTTTTCGATTGAATCTGTTTCATTTGTATAGAGAATAGTCTCCCTGCAGAAATTGCATACGCCGTTTTCATCAAATTCAATACGCGGGAAAGCGGCACTTAGTATACATCTTGTGCATCTTTCATAAGAGTGTTTCATGATTCCATCTGCCTTTTAATGAAATTCACCATTTTTTCAACTGAACCGAAATTTTCCCTGGTAAGATGTTCTTCATCAATCATAATATTGAACTCTTTCTCCATGAAGTTTGATATTTCGATTAAACCTATGGAATCAATGATCCCCGCGTCTACAAGGGATCTGTCCTGCGGTACATCATTTTCATCAACCATGAAGTTCCTGCATATGAATTCGAGTAACAGTTTTTTGATATTTTCAAGCATAGAGGCTTCTCCTTTTTCAGTAATCAGAAATTTCAACTGTTTTAATCTCTTCTTTTAACGTGTGTTTTTTCGGATTATTAATCCAGTATTGTATCATCTGCGCTGAGAGAATAAATGATGCAACCATGTTATCCCTGTAACCGATCTCTACAGGCAGCCCGTTGATAAATTTTCTGCAGAATCTCTGCACAAATCCGGGATCGAAGATACCGTATTCTGCGATTCTTTCGGGTGAGAGAAAATATGAAGCTGTTTCAGTCCATGCTCCATCCCTGTGAAAGGACTGAAGATCCGGTGCGGTGTAGGGTTTCTTCGGACGGTCAATAATTGAATCCGGGATGGTACCGCGGAAAGAATCCCTGAGAATATGTTTGTGTGAGAAACCTGAAAGTTTAAAACTGTCAGGATAGTAAAAGATTTTTTCTATAAGGCGGTGATCGAGGAATGGATATCTTCCCTCAACCCCATGGGCCATGGACATTCTGTCACCCTGCGATGAAAGGAGATAACCTGAGAGTAACGTCTTCATTTCCAGGAACTGGTTTTTCTGTAAAAGTGACCATGAACCGTAATTTTCAGGGAGTATGCTTTTTGTCTCTTCCAGGAGTTTTTCCCTGTTGAAAGAGATCCCCCATTCCCTGTGAAACATGCTTGCCATTATTGCGTTGTTTTTTATCCTTATGTTGAGTCCGGCCAGTTCATTATCAAAGTCTCCAAGAAAATCTTCGTAATACATTTTTATAAAGCCGAGTTTTTTCGGGTCAGCAAAATACTGGAGATGAGGATAGAGCTGGCGTATCATTCCATGTATGCTGCCGGTTCCCGGGTTTTCTTTCCATTGCCGGAGCATATTAAGTTCTTTGTAGGTGTCGTAACCGTAAAGAATTTCATCAGCAGCTTCACCCGTCAGCACGACCTTTATATTTCTGTTCTTCACCTCCCGTGAAAGAAGAAAAAGCGGGACAGGCGCTGTCCTGAATACCGGGCGTTCAAAATGGTATGAAGCCTCGAGGTATGTCTGATCGATCAGACTGTAATCAACAGGAAGCATCAGGTGATCGGAATTCAGCTTATCGGACATTTCGTTCTGGTATTTTGACTCATCAAACTCCGCGTCAGTGAATCCCACCGAAAAGGTCTTAAATTGTGCATTATTGTGGTGACTGGTCAGGTGTGTTATTACAGATGAATCTATCCCTCCGCTGAGATATGTACCCACTTCAACATCACTTTTAAGTCTCAGCCGTACGGCGTCATTTAAGAGGGCGGAAAATTCCTCCTTTGCTGATTCATAATCTGCCGGTATACACTTTTCTGTTTCTCCAAGTTCATAATAACGCCTGTTTGTTACCGTGCCGTCAGATGAGTAAACTTCATATGTACCGCCGGGCAGGCTGCGTATATTATCAAAGAGAGTTGCATCATCGAGAGTATTCCATGCAAGGGCATGAGTAAGCATGTTGGATCTGTTGATTGTACGTTTAAGTCCATTTATGGTGTCAAAAGCCTTCATCTCCGAAGAGAAATAGTAAGCTCCGTTATTTTTAAGTATATATAACGGCCTGACCCCGTAGCGATCCCGGGCGATTGTCAGATCTCCGCTGATGCGATCCTTGATCAACATCGAAAATTGTCCGTTAAACATGGGGAAACATTTTTTACCGTAGAATTCATAGGCGCGAAGTACCACTTCTGTATCGCTCCTGGTTTTAAAACGTACCCCTTTTTGTTTAAGGCTGTCCCTTATTTCCTCGTAATTGTAAATTTCACCATTATACGATATTATATATTTTTCTGTGGCCATGGGCTGGTGACCTGAACTCAGGTCAATAATTGATAAACGTGTATGCCCAAGCGCGCATCCCGGTGAAAGGTAGATTCCCCAGCCGTCAGGTCCGCGGTGCTGAAGAGTTGAAGTCATTTTCAGGATGAGTTCTCTCTGGCCATCACGGTTTAAATTTTTATCAAGTATTCCGGTTATTCCGCACATTTTCAGTTTTTCCTTCTCATCCTGAGAATTGCTTCCCGTTGTTTTTTGATCCTGTTATCTGTTGATACAGTTGCTGACTCTTTCGGATGATTCATTTTACCCAGATGTTCAGCCAACAATGATATTGTAGGGTACTGGAACATTTCCGTCATGGATATATTAATACCGGTTTCCCTGCGAAGGGCATGGTTGATTAAAGTGAGCAGCAGAGAATGACCGCCCAGATCAAAGAAGTTATCATTACTACCAATGTTCTTTCTTTTAAGGTGAGTCTTCCAGAGTGACATGATTAGCTGCTGCATCTTATCAAGGTTTACCTGTGCTGTCTCTTGCTGCGTATTCTGCTCTGACGGAACAGGAAGGGCCTTCCTGTCAACCTTACCGCTTGATGTTTTGGGAAAGGATGTCACTTCAGTGAAATATGACGGAATCATCACTGCAGGGAGTATTTTTTTCAGGTTGTTTCTTAGTTCCGCTGCTGAGCAGGACTTTCCGGGCTTTAGTATATAATAGGCAGCGAGTTTTTTTTCTCCCCTCTCTCCAAAGAGGGTAACAACTGCTCCGGATATTGAGGGATGAAGACAGAGCGCGTATTCAATCTCTCCTGTTTCTATGCGTACGCCATTGAATTTGACCTGGAAATCGGAACGCCCCAGGTATTCTATCGCCCCGTCAGACAGCCATCGTGCGATATCTCCGGTTTTATACATTCTTGCATTTTTTAAAGAGGAAAATGGATCAGGAATAAAACGTTCACCGGTCAGTTCTTCGCGATTGAGATATCCTTTAGCAAGCTGAACTCCGCCTATGTAAAGATCCCCCTCTACCCCGGGAGGGACAGGGAGAAGTCTGGAATTAAGTATATAAATTCGTGTATTAGCAACAGGATAGCCTATGGGAACAGTTTTCTTTTCATAATTCATTGAACATTTCCAGTATGTCACATCAACAGCTGTTTCGGTGGGGCCGTAGAGATTATACAGGTCGCAGTTGAATATGCTGAAAAACTGTTCCTGCAGACTGCAGGGCAGGGCTTCTCCGCTGCATATAACATAGCGGAGTGTTGTACAGAGTGATATCTCAGGATCAAAAAGAAAAATTTCAAGCATGGCCGGTACGAAATGAATTACTGTTATCTGTTCTGAGCTGATTACATGTGCAAGATAACCGCTGTCCCTGTGACCGCCGGGTTCCGCGATAACAAGAGTTGCACCCGGCATGAGTGGCCAGAAAAATTCCCATACAGATACATCGAAGTCAAATGGAGTTTTCTGAAGTATACGATCATCTTCATTAATATTAAAATATTCCTGCATCCAGAGAAGACGATTGCATATACTTTTATGGCTTATAAGTGCTCCCTTGGGTTTACCTGTTGATCCTGATGTATAAATACAGTATGCAAGGTTTTCGCAGTTAACAGCCGAATAGGGATTGTCTGTCATGGAGTTGTTCAGTGTTGTTAGCTCGGGATCTACTGAAATGATCCGGATCCCGCAATCCGGCAGTCTGCTTTTGAGATATTCCTGTGTTATAATTATTACAGGTTCCGCGTCTTCCAGAATGAACCTGATACGTGCTTCAGGAAGTTCCGGGTTAATGGGGAGGTAGGCGCCACCCGCCTTCAGTATCGCGTAAAGGGCAATAACCATTTCAATGGATCTCTCCATATATACACCTGCAAGCAGATCAGGACCAAGGCCCAGGGACTGCAGTTTGTGAGCAAGTATGTTGCTCTTTTCATTAAGTTCTCCATAGGTAACTGTCTGGCCCCTGAATTTAAGAGCGGTTCTTCCAGGTGTTTTTTCAGCCTGTATTTCAAAGTGGTGGTGGAGAGGCATTGAGAGATTATAATCCCGTTCTGTATTATTCCAGTTATGGAGAATTTTATTCTCGTCTTCGTCTGAAAGCATCCGGAGGTTGTCTATTTTCTCTCCGGGATTATGAAGTACGACATCAATCAGCTGTTTGTAACATCTAATCATGCGCGCGGCTGATTCGCTGGAAAAGAGGTCTGTGCTGTATTCAAGGTAACCTCTTACTTCATCACCCGATTCCCACAGGGTCATGAATATATCCAGCTGGGAGCCATTGCGTTTAGTAAAAATATTCTGAATCTCTACATCGGAGAAATTCAGTTTCATAGGATGTTCAAATGTAAAACCGGCCTGATAAATTGGATTGAAGGCTGGATTCCTTTTTAACCCTGCACTCTTCACTATCAGGCTGAATGGAATTTCCTGATTGCGGTGTG
The DNA here is from genome assembly GCA_036745755.1 of Spirochaetota bacterium. GTDB lineage: Bacteria > Spirochaetota > UBA4802 > UBA4802 > UBA5550 > UBA5550. The sequence continues at coordinate 48,696 of DAIOFM010000012.1, forward strand.
CGTTAAGCAGGGCTTTTCTTACCATTTTTATTATATCATGGAATGACTGTACCCCGTTCAGCCTGAGGGCAAGCGGGAGTATATTGACAAAACATCCGATTACACCTTTACATTCATCACTTCTCCTGTTCGTAAGAGGGACACCGATTATTATATCCTCCTGTTGAGAAAGACGGTAGAGAAGAATATAATATACTGCAAGCATGGTTGCAAAAAGGTTTACACTGCAGGTTTTACTTAGAATCCGCAGTTTATTTACAAGTTCACTATTAATTGAAAAATATTGCTGATTACCTTTCGCCGTAACTGCCGCAGGCCTGGGGAAATCGCAGGGGAGGTTTAATATTCCGCTCTGACCATTCAGAGATTCACGCCAGAATGCAGCCGCGTTTTCGTAGTTTCCCAATGCAACAATATCTTTTTGTTTAAGTGAATACCGGGCGTATTGTTTTATTATCCCGTCAGGAATTGCGGAGGTTTTCCCGCTGAAAAAACTGTAAGCTTCAGAGAGTTCCCGCGCAAAGATCTCTTTGCTCTCCAGGTCAAAGATTATATGATGGATAACTATTGACAGTATAAATTCATCTTCTGAAAATCTTATAAGCAATGAGCGGATAAGGGGAGGGCTTTCAAGATTGAATTTCCTGTTGACCTCCTCCTCCAGTAGTGTGTTTATTTTGTTTTTTTTAACGGCATCTGATTCGTCTGACAGGTCCTGGTATGGCAGGTTCGTATAATTTTCTTTTTTCGTGAACTGTATAAGGTCATCATTTTCATATCTGAAACCCGCGTTTAGAACATCGTGCCTGCTGACAACGAAGTTAATACTTTTCGCAAGGATGTTATGGTCTATAAATCCTTTAATGGAGAATATTGAAGCAATGTTATATGCTGGATTTTCTGGATGAATCTGGTTTGTCAGCCAGAACATCTTCTGAATTTCAGAAGCCGGATAGATATGCTCAGGTATATGTAGTGTATCTGATGCCATGCATCCTCACTCTTTTTAAATATATGCTGGAAGAATAAAATATAAATTAATTCCGTAGTTCATCCGGATGATTATATTAATATTTTTATATAAACCTTTAATGATTTATAAATTGACAGATTGTTATTTAAAAATTAGCACAGTGGGGCTTTTAATGTCAATATCATTTTTTTTGCTCTATAAAATAAGTTTTTGTATATTCTGTTATTTTTGTATTGTTTTATTTTATCTGCCATATACTTAAAAGTATTGATTTTACAGCAATATTATTATAATAAATTCTAATTTAACGTCTTAATGCTAAGGACAGTTTTTTATAACTATTATGAAAGAATACCCGGTTTCAAAAATTCAGCACCAGTTCTGGACGATAAACAGGATGTATCCTGGAGATCCGGCGTACAATATGGCCTCGTCGTTCAGGCTCAATGGTTATTTTGATTCCGCTATCCTCGCAAAATCGATAAACATGATTATTGGAAGACATGAGATATTCAGAACAACATTTAGAGAAAGAGCGGAAGATGTTGTGCAGGTTGTACATCAATCAATGCCTGCGGATATTTCCCTTGAAGACCTTCGCTTCAGTCCGGACGATATCAATGAAACTATAGACGAGCGGATAAAAGAAGAGATATCAGCTCCATTTAATCTTAATGATGGTCCACTCATAAGAGGGAAAATATTCCGCACTGGAGATGATGAATACTATCTCTGCATAACAATGCATCATATAATAACAGACCTCCATTCCAGGAATTTATTTTCAGAAGAGCTGTCTCTTATCTACAATTCCATTATATCAGATACAGAACCCGGAATAAATGAGCATGGACTTCATTACCGGGATTACTCTTCATGGGAAAGTGCGCAGATCAGCTCAGGAAAGTTAAATCATATGCTTACATACTGGGAGAGCAGGCTTGACGGCGGTGAGTTTTTTCTCAACCTCCCAGCTGATCATTGCAGAACTGAAACGTCAACACTTAAAGGTGACGCCTGTTACATAAACATTCCGGGAGTTATAACTGAAAGTGTTAGAATATACAGCAGAAGGAATTCAGTGAATACATTCGTGACAATGCTTGCGGCTTACTATGTCCTTCTTTATAAATATACATGTCAGGAGTCGGTAATTATAGGTCTCCCTTTGACTAACAGGCGAGAGGAAGAGTTTAAGGATATAATGGGCTGCCTGATGAATATAATTCCTCTGAGGGTGGATAATATAGGCTCGAAATCTTTTGATGAACTGGTGATCTCAGTGCGTAAAGTTATGCTTGAGGCGCACCGTAACCAGGAGATCCCTTTTCAGGAAATTATTGCCCGATTAAAACCTCCGCGCATGCCGGGGATTAACCCGGTCTATCAGATAGCTTTTGCTTTTGAGCCTCCGATGAAGCTGGACCTGGCAGGAGTCAAATCAATATCTCTTCCGGCTCATCCCGGAGGGGCACAGCTCGATCTCTTCCTCACCTTATGGGAAGAGGGGAGTTCCATCCGGGGTAGAGTGGAGTATAATTCGGCTCTCTTTGAGAGAGTTTCAATACAGAATTTCGCTGATAATTATATTAATCTTATTGAAAACCTTATTTTCAACAGTATTACGCCTCTTTCCGGTGTATCACTAAACGGCGGGCAAATGAGTTTTATAGAATCTCCTGAGACAACCACAGAAGACGGTGCTGGCCGATATTCATCAGTTAATAAGATGATAGAGGAACAGGCTGCTCGTGTTCCTGATAAGATCGCAGCCGTATCAGGTGCTATTGGAATTACTTACAGAGATCTGAACGGACGTGCTAATCAGCTTGCTCATTACCTGGTCGAGAGAGGGATCTCAGCGGAGAGTATTGCAGGAATTTACATCGAGAGATCAATTGAAATGCTCATCAGCATGATTGCTGTCCATAAGGCCGGTGCAACCTATCTCCCCCTTGATCCTGAATTTCCCGCAGCCAGGATCAGGTACATGATAGAGCATTCAAAGCTCGAAATTATTGTTACCCAGGGGACACTGTCCGCTAAACTACCGGAAACCGCTGTAGAAAAAATTATTGTTGATGAAGAGTGGCCGGAGATCGCGAAGAGAAGCATTCTAAATCTGTACATCCCTGTGAGAAAAGACAGCCTGGCTTATATTATGTACACATCGGGGTCAACAGGGAATCCCAAGGGGGTTCAGGTTACTCACTCCTCGGTTGTTAATTTTTTATCAGGTATGGCAAAAAAACCGGGGCTGAATGAGCATGATACGTTACTTGCAGTCACAACAATTTCTTTTGACATATCCGTGCTGGAGATTTTTCTTCCTCTTTCCCAGGGAGCAAAGACTGTAATCCTTCCAAAAGAGACATCAGTGGACGGCAGACTGCTGATTGAGGCACTGGAAAACTATAAGCCCACGATAATGCAGGCTACACCGGCAACATGGAAAATTCTTTTTTTATCGGGATGGAGAGGAGCTCCCAACCTTAAAGCTCTTTGCGGCGGTGAGGCTATGCCTCGCGATATAGCACAGAAGCTTGCGGTATCTGTTTCAGAGGTGTGGAATATGTACGGACCTACTGAAACCACAGTATGGTCCACGTGCTGCCGCATCATCAATCCGGATGCCCCCATCTATATCGGAGAACCCATTGATAATACTTTTATTTATATCCTTGATAAAGAACTGAACCATGTTCCTCCAGGTGTGCCGGGTGAAATCTATATAGGTGGGGCAGGTGTGGCGCGGGGATATATTCACGAACCTGAACTGACATCTGAAAGGTTTTTAAAGGACCCATTTCGGGACGATGAACACCGGATTTATAAAACCGGTGATACAGGCAGAATCACTTATAACGGCATGTTCGAATTTTTCAGCCGTATTGATCACCAGGTGAAGCTCAGGGGTTACAGAATTGAACTCCAGGAGATAGAATTTAATATTAATCAGTATCAGGAGGTATCTGATTCGGCTGCTGCCCTGATAAAAGACCAGTCCGGAAACGGGCGGATCGCGGCTTATATTGTCACCAGAGGTGGAGGCGCAATCAGCAGCAGTGATCTTCGTCTTTTTCTGCAGGAGCGGATCCCGGTTTATATGATACCGGACTTTTTTATCATGATGGATAAACTGCCGCTTACACCGAATAACAAGGTGGATCGGAAGGCTCTTCCTTTGCCTGACTTCAAGTGCAGCCGTGATATCAGTAATGTAGTACTCCCCGCAAACAATATGGAGGAAAGGCTGACTGCCATCTGGAAAGAGGTTTTGTCAGCTGAAATTGTCGGAATTAATGATAACTATTTTGACCTGGGAGGGAATTCATTTCTGGCTGTCCGGATTGTAAACAGGATAAACAGAGAGCTGAATTCAGATCTGACTATACTTGCGTTTTTTAAATATACGACAATTTCAGCTCTCGCAAAATATTTATCCTCAGGTATAGAGAATGACAGTGATATCCTGGTAAATATTAATGAGAGAAAAAACAGGAATAAAGAGGCCCTGTCCAGGCAGAAGCAACGGAGGAATAGGTTCGCGGCAGATATAGTTGGACATTGATTTTTTTATATCATTCCCGCCGGTGTCTCCAGATGGTAAACTACGGCGGAGACCTGGTAAAAAACGGTTTTATTATTAGATCTTTCGTCAATACATAAAGTATTTCAAGAAAACTGAGTTGAGGTTATATGCCAGTAACAGCTTTTATCTTTCCGGGACAGGGCTCGCAGTACGCGGGAATGGGAAGGGATTTCTATGACAAATATAAAACAGCTCGAAGATATTTCGAAATGTCGAATGATATTTTGGGGTTTGACATTAAGTCTATAATATTCAGCGGTACTGATGAGATGCTTAAAGAGACCCGTTATACCCAGCCGGCTGTCTTTATATTATCAGTGATTATATCTGAATTATTAAGAGAGAAAAATATAATGCCTGATATTACGGCCGGGCACAGCCTGGGTGAATACACCGCCCTTGTCACCGCCGGTGTTATAAATTTTACTGATGCACTGGCCATAGTCAAGTTAAGGGGGGAGGAGATGCAGAAAGCTGCAGAAATTAATCCGGGCACAATGGCTGCTATACTCGGCCTTGACATTGACGCAGTCACTGAGATATGCCGTAAATACGAATCAGAAGGCCGGGTCTGTGTGGCAAATTTTAATTCACCGGTTCAGGCAGTGATATCAGGCACATGTGATGGAGTCAGGGCGGTAATGCAGGAGGCTAAGGCAGCCGGGGCTAAAATCGTAAAGGAACTCGCGGTGAACGGCGCTTTCCATTCGCCATTAATGCTCCCTGCTGTTGAACCTCTTGCACGGAAACTGCATACTGTCAGTTTCAGAGATCCGCTTATCCCTGTAATTCCTAATATGGCAGCAAGGCCGGTAATGTCAGGCAGTGAGCTGAAAGAGTTTCTGGTTGAACAGTTAACAGGAGCTGTGCGGTGGATTGAAACAGTTGAAGCAATGACAGCCTATGGTGTTACCAGTTTTATTGAAGCGGGGCCCGGAAAAGTTTTAAAGGGGCTTGTGCGGTCAATCAATAAAGAGGCTTCTTTTTTTACAGTGGGAACAGTCAAAGAGTATCAGGAGGATTTATTGTGTTTCGCCGATTAATAACTTTTTATAGAAGAATATCTTATCTTAATTTCAGGCTTTTTTATACATTTACTCACCTGGTCGCTTTTATGTTTATCAGAAATAGCAAGAAGTCATCATTAATTGATTATAATCATTTTATTTTACTATGTGGAGTAGAACCTCATCTCAGTTATTCATATGAGAAAATAGTCAAGTTTTATAATCTATGCAGTATTAAGTTTCCTGATAAAAAAGTACTACTTCTTTCAAAACTGGATAACTGGAGAGATTACATCGCACTATTACCTGTAGAAATTATACCATGGGAGTATCAGACAAGGGCTCGTCTATTATGTCCATTTTATAAATTGCTTTATAAAAAAAAAGGGCTTGATGAAAAAATTATTTTAAAATATGCGATGAATGCTGCTTTCATGGTAGACCTTGGTAATTATCAACTGGATTCGACAAAGGCAACCGGCTGGACAGCAAATATGCTGTCAAACATTGTATTTGCAAAAAGATTTTCAATCCCATTCTTTGTTTTTCCACAATCAGTATCACCTTTTTCATATTCGCTCCCCCTTTCTATTATATTGAGCAGAATGGTAAAAAGAATTCCATCATATGCAGATGTTTTTTGCGTCAGAGAATCATGGGGTGTTGAAGCATTAAATAAAGTATCAAAGGTAAGACCAATCCGTTGTATGGATTTTTTAATGTATTATCATGAGCAGAAGCAGATCTATTGCGAAACCTGTAAGTATGCTGATAAACTGGTTTTAATTCCAGATATGAATTTAATGTTAAAAACGGATAATTTCTTAGCACACCTGAAAAACATAGAAGAGGAATTAACCGGTATATTTAAAGAATTTTTAATTTATACCTATAATGATAGTGAAAAAAAGAGGATTGAAGAGCTGAGTAATGATATTTCCGATATATGGAAAATAGATTCAATGAGCATAGAGTGCGGTATGAAGACTATTGTTTCATCCGGGAGTGACATGATAGTTATTTCTTCAGATTATCATGCACTCCTGCATTGTATTATTGAGAATAATCCCGCTATAGCTTTATCAGATAATCCGATAATAAAGTCATTATATGAGGATTTTGAATTACTGCCATATGTATTACCTGCTGATAAAATTTTAAAATCAGAAATTTTAAGAAATAGTCTTAATATGCTTTTAAAAAACAGAGAGGCGATCATAAAGAAAACCTCTGATATAAGAGAAAAACTGGAAAACAATTTTCCTTTACCTCTTTTTCAGTGACTGGCCGAACAGCCATTCAAGCAGATAAGGATCTTTTAAAGGGATATGGCTGATTCCATGACCGACAGGGAATTTGTATTCTGTATATTTAACAATTTCCATTCCCTTTTTTATCAGAGTCCACGTTCTTCTTCGGTATTTTGAAAAATGAGCAGAATCAGTTATCTCCAGGGCATCTGCATTATCGGGGTATTCTTTAAGAAATTTAAAAGATTCCCGCGCGATATCAACTCTTAGTTTCGTATCTGATAAACCGATATAATACCATACTGAAGTTTGTTCGGCAATTTCGTTTAAGACTGTTGCCTGACTCTGACCAGCCATACGCACAATAGCGGCAAATAACTGCTTTTTCATGTTATAATATTCATTAGCCAGTGAATATGAAGTGGAACCGCCCATTGAGTGGCCCATGAGATAGATACGGTTTTGATCCATGCGGTATAATGACTTTATGTTTTCAATCTGTGAAATAAGCTTTTTATTATCCCATGAACCTGATGTGTGAGGCAGATAGACAAAGCAGGGATACTTTTGTTTATCACTATCACTAATAAAGCATGGGAGTATATCTGGTGTCCCTGGTGAACCTGCGCCATGAAGATAGATAAATAGAGGATATTTTCTATTGAGGTTTTCTTTTTTATTATAATTCCACGGTTTGCAGAGATAATAATTATCCTTACTGTTATATATGTATGCAGGACGATCTTTATCGTTGAATGTTTCCGGTTCACCATGATATGTCCATTTAGCATAGAGAATCATATCTGATTTAATCCTTCCGGTTTTAAAGTTCCAGGGGGTTGTGAATGCAGTGTCCCTGTACCAGCCGTGAAAAGAATGTTTATATTTTAATGGTGTTGGAGGGGATGGCAGCAGGTCTCCTTTTCGTAAAGTTATGGAATTGATGATATCTCCATCACGTGAATTGAAAGCCACGGTAACATTTTTTTTCTCTGAAGAGCATCGGCATGAAACCGGTAATATAAGGCTCACCGATATTATTATAATTAACGATTTATTGATAATTGTGGATGGAAAACTATTCATATTTATACCGGCCTGTTTTACACTTAAGGGCAGATTAAAACAGGTAAATGAAAGCGTGTAAACACTTTTTATGATCAGCAATAATTCCTAAACATGTATTTTAGTGTAAAAAGTAAAAATTATATATCCCCGCCGCCAAAGGCGGCGGGGATATATAATTTTTACCTGAAATAACTTAAGGAATAAATACTGTTTTATGGTACATCCAGGAATTAAACATCTGTTTATTCTGTGATAGATTTAAAACCGGCTTAGTCAGGTCGTTTAACAAAAAAGTAGATATACAACCCGAAGTAAATGTGGCAGGGGGTTTATATCTCCTGTTAAGGTATATTATCTCTGGTCAAGGGATTGGGTAAATAACCACTGGAGTACATACGGATCCAGAAGGGGAAGATGACTTATACCATGGGCAACAGGTGAGTCATAAACTGTGTATTTTACTATTTCCAGTCCGTTGTCTGTCAGGGTTAGGGTTGTGCCTGGATAGCTTGCCAGGGGTACAGCCTTTGATGTTTCAATTGCCCCGGCATTACCCGGATAGTTTTTTAGAAAAGCGTAAGAGTCAGCGGCCACCTGTACGCGAAGCTCGGTGTCATCCGCGCCGACATGGTACCATATTGAAGTTTTATCGGCGATTGCATCACGGACAGTTGTCTGGCTCTGTCCTGCCATACGTACTATGCCTGCAAAGAGTTGCTGATTGTAATCATAATAAGCATTGGCCAGGGAGTATGAACCTGAGCCTCCCATTGAATAACCCATGAGGTATATACGGTTATTATCTATACGGTATGAGGATCTGATATTCTCAATCTGGGATATAAGTATTGTGTTATTCCATGAACCGGCTGTATGAGGAAGATATATAAGGCAGGGGTAATTCTGCATTTCAGCATCGTCATTATAAAAGCAGGGGAGTACGCCCGGTATCCCCGAGGAACTTAATCCATGAAGATAAACAAAAAGAGGGTAGTAACGACCTGAATTTATCGGCTTATCGTAATTCCATGGTTTACACAGGTAGTAATCACCGTCTGTATCCTGTATAAAAGATGGTCTGTCAGCGGCATCAAATGTCTCGGGGGTCCCATTATAAGTCCATTTTGCATAAAGGATTATATCTTCTGATACCCTGTCAGTAGAGAAGTTCCATATTGATGTCAATGATGTATCTTTATACCATCCCTCAAAATCATAACTGACACGGGAAGGGGGAGGGGGGGGATTGAGCAAACTTCCTGATTGTGTTGTTTTATTATCTACAAGGCTTCCTCCCTGCGAATTGAAAATTATAATAACTTCATCAATTGATGTAACGGCTGCAGGGATATCCCAGCATGAGACAAGGAGTAAAGCCATAAGGATAGAGGTATATAGGATTTTGTAAGCTCTCATCAAAGTTATATCATTTTTATTAAATCCTTCTTTGAATAAAAAAAGAATTGTTTTTTAATTTTTACACTTTTATTGAGCTTTTTCTTTCTTGTCAATTAATTTATATAAATTTTAGCTTTGCTGAAATTATTGTGATGGTATTGATGAATAATTATATTTTTCCCCGAATGAATTTTTTTTCATACTTCCCGTTTTTTCAAACGTTGAAGAAATGATTTAATCAACAGGCTTTGACAGTTAAATTTTTGTCTTCTGTTTACCTGAAGAAGAGTTTCTATCACAGAATTTTTTTTCGACTCCCCAGGCGATCTTCCATTCCGGCTCATAACTATGTGAGACTTCACTGTCCTGTGTTGTTTTTACAGGATAAATAAGTCCCGCCTGACCTGTAATATCATCAAGAAACCTGTATTTAATAAAAGGAAGAACATTTATCTGGCGTATTGAGTCATCTGCCTCTGTCCATTCACCCTGAGAGCTGCTACTTTTATATTTTCTTTCAGGAATAAAAATATAATTTGTTTTAAACTGGATGTTCAGATTCGTGGTTAATACTAATTCAACGCCACCCATTACAGACCATGAATAGGTCCTGTCAAAAGTGAACTTTTCAGATGTATCGGCTTTCTGTGTGCTTGTAAAATAATATATATAAATTCCGCTCATAAATAGACGCATATTGGTAAAGCCTATATTAAAATTTCCGGTGGATATGCTCTCCTGTATTGATGTTATATAGCCGCCATATCCCATTGGAATGTAATAATCAAAATCCTGGGCATTAACATTTCCTGTGGGGAGGGTCATTCTTGCGGTTGTGCTGCTGGTAAAGGCATTGAATGGAGAAAATGAACCTGTAAAACCGAGCATTGTGTCACCATATCCGCTTTTTATATAGTGCGTGTCATTATAAACAAGTGTTTTGGTCAGGTAGGGGAGAGAGAATATTATACGGAAGTAATTATTCAGATCATATTTAAGTGGTATGTAGAATATTGACAGGTATGGAGAATGAAGCATGGATAAACCGGCATAAAAAGTTCTCTCTTCGATTTTGCAGCTTCCGTCTTCAAGAGCCGTTGCTTCAAACATTACAGTGTCGCATTTATAAAGATGAGTGTCAACGCCGCCTTCTGATGAGAGGGGGGAGGGATATGTCTGGGAATAGATAAACTGCTGAGAGATAATTATTGAACAAATGAGACAGATGATAATTTTTAAAGATCGTTTTAATAGCTGGGGCATCATGAACTCCGGTTATAAAATTTTATGTATCATATAAGAGTTTTATAATTAATCAAGCACTATTATTTAGTTTTATATGAAATAACTTTTTAAAAGAGCCTGAATGGGTTAAAAAAACTCTAAAGCTCTATTTTTGTCTTGACTGATTTAAAAAAATGCTAATATATCAACATTAAAATGTATTATTAAATTTAATCTATAAAATGAAATCTATAAAATTATTAACTTTTATATTGTTTTTACTCATTTTCACTTTTAATCATGTTTCAGCGTTAGAGTTTATTATAAGCGGTCAGGTTTATGAAACTTATGATGATAATATATTTTCATCAAGCGAGGACCCTGAATCGGACTGGATTACTGATATTATTCTCGGCCTTGGGATAAAGAGTGAACGTAGAGAATTCGAAATGCTTATATCAGGTAATCTGTATCAGCAGTATTACGTGAATAACAGTGATCAGAACGGGCTTTACGAGGATTTAAGCGCGTCTCTGGAAAAAAGTTTTTCTCAGACTGTAACAATATCCCTTGAGGATACATTTGAACATTATCCTGAATCAGAGACTTTCGGTGCATTGTTCGGGAAAAGTGAGGAGCAGAATTCTGAATATATAAGCAACTATTTTACGTCAGAACTTTCAATCAACATGACAAGGCAATTCGCCGTGGGATTCAGCTATAATAATACGGTTGTTAAAAATGAAGAAGATATCATGCCTGATTCTGTTCTACATGAGCCGGGAGGATATTTCGCTTACAGTTTTAATTCAGCGAATATTCTTAAAGCGGGATATATCTATGGCAGAATGAAATACGACAGCGGCAATAAAATCATAAGCCATAGAGGTTATGGTGATTACCAGAGATATTTTACCAGGCAGTTTTATTCAGTTTTAAGCGGCGGTTATGACTATATCAGAGAAGACGCAACTGACGTAGTGAGTAAAAGTTATATGGGCTCACTTTCGTTTATAGATGATGTGGATAAAAACAACCAGCTTGATTTAACTTTTCTGAAAGAGAGATCTGTAAGCAGTGTTGATGAGGACATTTTTGACAGCTGGGAGATTTCCCTGGCATTAAAAAGGGATATCAGTGAAAGGGCATCTGCTGACTTATCTCTTTTTTATGGAGAAGGTACATATAAAGAGAGTGACATCACAAACAAACTGGCGGGAGCTTCCGCTTCTTTAAGTTTTGCAGTAACTGAATTTATCAGTTTTTTTGCTGAATACAGTTACACATGGAGCAGCACTGAAGTTCCGGACAGTGATGAATCCTCATATGACAGGAACCAGGTTTCTGCAGGTATATCAGGAGAATATTAGCGGCTCCTGTTTCTATTTGAATTTTCCGGAGGGACCAGATGCTGAAAAAGGCGGCATTTTTGTTTTTAATAATATCGGCAGTTTCAGGCTACGCCCGGGTATATACCATCGGTGTTGGAGACATACTTGATGTTGCTATACTGCAGCCGGACAAGATGATTACACGGGTCACGGTTTCACCGGGAGGTGATATATCCGTGCCTTACATCGGGAGTGTTTATGTGAAGGGGCGAACAATCTCCTCGACCCAGAACCTGATACAGCAGAAGCTCGCAGCCGGTTATCTTAAATATCCTGTTGTTACTGTTGCCCTCGTTGAATCTCGAAGCAGGAGTTTTACTATTTCCGGCGAGGTTATCAGGCCCGGGAATTATGCTCTTGTTGAAAATACCACTGTGCTTAAAGCAATATCGATTGCAGGCGGCTTTACGAAATTTGGCTCCTCAAGCAGGGTTAAGATTCTTCGACCAAGGAAGGACCGGCCCGGCTATATGAGTATCAAGGTGGATTTACAGGCCGTAATGGATGGTGATGCAAGGGCCGACATCGTTATTGAGCCGGGAGATATAATAGTGATATCGGAAGGGGTTTTCTGATTAATAAAGTATCTTGTATATTGAGAAAACAATTTTTACAGGAAATTTTGGAGAGTCAAATGGAAAAGAATTTTATGTCAGAACTTACTTTAAGAGATATCGCGAGGGCCCTGTTCAGGCAGAAATATGTGATCATTATTACTTTTATTATTATTACAGCCGGTACTTTTATCGGGCTGAAAATGCAGACCCCTGTTTATCAGGCAACCGTTAAGATGTATATCAAGGGGGTTAGTCATACCGAGGCGTTGACGTATGAAAATCTCGGAGGATTCAGGATACATCTCACACAGATGGAGATTGTCCATTCTGAGCCTGTTTTAAGAAGAGTTGTTTCCACGCTTAAACTTGATGAGCGCCCGCTTGATTATGAAAAATATTATTCATCTATTTTAAAGAGGCCGTTGATCGATTTTTTTGCGAAAAAAGAGATGGAAGAACTGGATAAACTTGGTTTTGCCCAAAAAAAGGAAGTTATGTTTTATAATGCTCTGAAAGAGCTTAAGGCAAATATTATAACATCTCTCAAGCCCAATACGGATATTTTCTATATTACTGCGACAGACTATGATCCTGATATGGCTGTTGCTATAGCGAATGTAGTAAGCAGGGCATATACTATTTTTGATCAGCAGCAGCAGCTGACAGAGATGTCTCTCAAATACGGTAACCTCCACCCTGTTGTGCAGCAGCTGCAGGACAATATATTCAGGATGGATCAGAACCTTTCCGGGGAGAGGCTGCCTGACCTTGAGGCAATTGGTACGGCAAGTGTCAAAATTATAGAACAGGCAACAACAGACGGCTTTCCGGTTGGAAAACCTAAAATACTTATATTGATAATGTCGTTTTTTGTCAGCGGTTTTATCGGTGTTGCCCTTGCACTTTTCTTTGATATGATAGATCAGACTTTCAAGTCTCCTGACGATCTGCTGAAAGTTGTCAATATTCCTGTTCTCGGCTCAATACCTAAGAAAAGATTAAGCGACAAGCTTTTTGTTAAAGATGCGGATGAGCCTAACAGGTACACGGTTTTTTACGAGGACCTTGCTGATCAGATATATATTTTCCTGAAAACACAGAATATTAAAACAATTCTTGTCGCGTCGCCAATGCAGAGAGAGCTTAATTCAACAATTGTACCGAATCTTGGATACATTTTTTCCAGGCTTCTGCATCATAAAACGCTAATCATAGACTGCAATCTGAGAAATCCTGTGTATAACACACTTCTGGGAATAAATGAGGTTCCCGGGCTGGCAAACGGTATTGATAACGGAAGAAGCAGTTTTGACCATATACAGAAGATCGATTCAGATCTTGATGCCATCTCTGCCGGCACTTCAACTATGAATCCCGTGACTTTGCTGGAGCGGTTTAATATCAATGAAATTCTGAAAGATATTATTCAGGAATATGAAATTGTGCTCCTTGACTGCACAAATATAAAAAATTTTAATGATGTGGTGGTACTTGCCCCACATGCAGACGGTGTAATTATTGTTGTGAATGAGGGCAGAGACAGAAAACAGGTTGTTAAAAGTACGATCAGTCCTCTTAAGAATATAAAAGCCAATGTTATTGGCGGTATATTGAATAACAGAACTTTTAAAATCCCTGAAGTGATATATAAAAGAATTTAAGAATAGCAGAAAATGCATAGAGTGATATCAGATATGTGCCTGGTCAGTGGATAGATGAACATAAATAAAATATTAATTACAATAGCTGTATCGTCTATCTTCGTGATGCTGTTTATATCAAACGTGAAAGTCGGGTTTGCTCTGAGTTTCGTTTTACTCGTTTTACCGGTTTACTGGATAGTATCCGACCGATTCAGCGAAAAACAGATGCTGTTTTTTTTTATTTTCTTTCAGCCGATGATACCCAGGTTATGGGGGATTCAAATTGCCGCAGGAATACCGGTGATTACAGCTGTAAGGATTTTGACTGTAATATATGTAATTTATCTGTTAAGAAAAAAGGTATTATTTAAATATTATAGGGATTTTTTTAAAGCAGGCATTTTTACATTTCCTATAATGTTAATTGTGTTTTCTCTGCTTGTTTCATCTTTTTTTTCCGCAAATTTTACAAGTTCAATTTTTTTCTTCGGTTCTTTTCTTGTTGAGTACCTGATTATACCGGTTGCAATCTTTTCGGTTTGCAAAAGGAATGAAGATATTAATGTTCTTGTTAGGGTCATATGTTATACGTCTTTATTTGTACTTTTCCTCGGTTTTTTTGAGCGTTTTACTCAATATAATTTTTATAATATATTCGGGACATTTTTAAAGGAGAGTGGTGAAGTTTCAAATGTAACTCGAAGTGGAGGTTTGAGGATAAGGGGCGCAGCTGACCATCCCATTGCGCTCGGAGCTTATTATGCTCTTGTCTTTCCATTTATACTTTATTATCTGAGAGATAAGTTTTTTCTCAGAACAGCATCGTTAGTTCTTTTTTTTACAGTTATTACATTTACAGATTCAAGGGCGGGTCAGGTCGGTTTTATTATTGTTTTTATCATTTATTATTTTATAGTAGAAAGACATCGATGGGTTTATTGTCTTTTTATGCCAGTTCCCTTCGCTTCCGGTTCATTTAGATACAGGTTGCAAACTCTGAGTCCTTTTTTTAAGGGAGATGCTGTTCTGGAAGCATCTACTATAGCGAGATCTGCACAGTTTAATTTTATGCTACCATTAATTCAAAACAATCTGGTTTTTGGGCATGGTATGGTATCACCTCCTGCATTGATGCGAACAGTGAAAACCTATGCCAGCACTGTTGATAATTTTTATTTATATTTTACTTGGTTATATGGATTAATGGGCTTGTTCTCGTGGACACTCCTAATGCTGTATGCATTAATAAAGCCGATACTATATCTAAGGATGAAAGTTTTTCAGGAACATTTACTCATATTAATAATAAGCGGGGTGATCGCATTTTGTGTTATTAATTCTGTTGTTGCTGATTTGACGTTCCATTTTATGTTTTGGATATATATAGGGATTATAACAAGAATTCTTTATAACCATATTAATGGCATCAATGAATAGAATATATTTTTCTGAATATTTATTCCCGTACATAAATAAAAAATATATCTATTTTCACCTGCGGCAAGGCTATAGAATTTTTGCCCCTTGAATTGTTTTATTAATTAATACCTGGTTTAATAATCCGAGATGAAAAAAAATAAATTTTTTTTCTATATAAACCTTTTTTTACTGCTGTTTCTGAGCTTCGCGGTAATTGTATTTATACATATATCAATCACGTTTTACAAAGATATAAAATGGGCACGGTTTAATCCGGCAAAACTGGATTACTATTCACAGGATAATATTAAAATAACGTCTGCTGAAAAGAAAAAAGCCAGAGTTTTATTCTTTGGCGATTCAAGGATCTGTCAGTGGGAAAATCTGCCTGATATAAATAATTGTGAAACCATTAACAGGGGTATTG
>DAIOFM010000013.1:0-64445 GCA_036745755.1 Spirochaetota bacterium
ACCTGTTTCAGACAGACAACTATCTTCATTACCATACTCCCTTAATTGAATTTTTATTTGTTATTCACTAAAGTTAAAGTAAGTCTATTAGCATTTATTACTATAGTTAGTATAAATGTCAATATAAATCTATTCAAAATTAATAAAATAAACACAGTTTACATATATGTTTAATTATAATTTGTATAAGTTCTAATAATTCTGTACGCTTTATTGAACATGGATAAACTAATCTTTATTTATTTTAAGAACTTAAAAAGTTTTAAATATCTTTTCTGATTATCTAATCAATAAAAAAAAGGAAGAAAAATGCCGTCCGGATTCTGATTCCGGACGGCTCATCTGTTGCTTTACTTAATCAGTTCAAAAACAGATGCCGCTGCAGGCCCCCCGCCTGCGCAAAGTGAAGCAACACCATATTTTACATCACGTTTTTTCATTTCATGAAGAAGTGTTGTTATGATTCGGGCACCGGTCTGACCAACCGGATGTCCGAGAGCAATCCCGGAACCATTGACATTAATTATCTCAGTATTAATTTTCAGTTCCCTGTTACATCCGATGATCTGAGCGGCAAATGCTTCATTCAGCTCCCATAATCCGATATCACTCATGCTTAAACCGGCAAATTTAAGCGCTTTCTGTACTGCCGGGACAACCCCCATTCCCATAACCGTTGGATCAACTGCAGCTGATGCAGTTGAAATAATTCTGGCTACAGGTTTCATTCCCAGCTTTTTTGCTTTTTCAGCATTTGCGAGCACAAGCGCAGCGCCGCCATCATTGAGAGAGGATGCATTTCCGGCTGTCACACTACCATCCTTTTTAAAAGCGGGCTTAAGCTTGCCAAGGGATTCCATCGTGACATTTTCACGAGGATGCTCATCAGTATCAAAAAGAAATTCCCCCTTCTTTGTTTTTATTGTTACAGGTGTTATTTCGTCTTTGAATTTTCCGGATTTAATAGCAGCAACGGCTCTGCGATGACTCATCAATGCCCATTCATCCTGTTCTTCTCTGCTGATTTGATATTTATCGGCAATATTTTCAGCAGTGATCCCCATATGATAATTATTGAATGCGTCGATCAATCCGTCATAAAGCATATGATCAACTAAAGCAGAATCCCCCATTCGTAATCCATGTCTTGCTTTCATGGACATGTATGGCGCATTACTCATGCTCTCATACCCTGCAACAAGCTCAATCTCCGTTTTGCCGAGTATGATCTGCTGAGACGCAATTTCCAAAGCCCTCATTGAAGAGGGACAAAGCTGATTAATTGTTACCGCTACAGTTTCAGCCGGACATCCCGCACCGAGACATACCTGCCTGCCGGTGTTACCTTTACATCCTGCCTGTAAAACATTTCCGGTAATAACCTCATCCACCTGTTCAGGTTTTATACCTGCTTTTTCAAGAGCTGACTTCGCCGCCGTTATTCCCAGATCAACAGCAGGTATGCTGCTTAACGCTCCAAGGAAATCTCCAATCGCCGTGCGACTTGAAGATAAGACGACAACCTCCTTCATTAAATCCCCCCGTAATTTTATTTTATATTTTTCTTATGGGAAGAAAAAATTAACATTTAAAAGCCTACTATTGCAAGTAATATTTTTTATATTTACACGATGTTCTTGAAAAAATTACAGTTTTCCTATCTTGTACTAATTTATATATGGAAAAATATTATTAAAGATAAAAAATAGAGATTATATCTGACCGGTCGGAAACAAATTAACTCTTTAGTTGCACCATTTTAAATAAAAAAAGGGGGGGGATTTAAAAACAATTATATTTAAAGTAAAAACTCTTTTCATAAAATTAATTTTTTTTATTTTTGTCTACCCTATTAAAAAATCTTACTTACGGCCGGAACGATGAAAAATCCCGGCCGCAAAATCTATCTGTAAAAATTTTTTATCTCATCAATAATCTTATCTGCAGGTATATTTACTATCTCTTTTTTACCTCTTTCTTTGAGTTCAAGTTCTCCGTTTGCGAAGAATCCTTTCCCGGCTGTAATTCTTAACGGGATACCTATTAGATCCGCATCTGCGAACTTGAATCCGGGACTGGCTTTTCTGTCATCATATAAAACATCAATACCCGCATTTAACAGTTTATCATATATTTCATCAATTGATTTTATTTCTTCATCAGTCTTTGAAATACCTACAAGATGTACATGGAACGGAGTAATCTCTTTTGGCCAGATAATACCACGTTCATCGCTGCTTTGCTCAACAACAGCAGCCATAGTCCTGTTAACCCCGATACCGTAACACCCCATAATAGGAGTTACAGCTTCTCCATTTTCGTCAAGAACGGTGAGATTCATTGCCCTGGTATACTTGTATCCCAGCTTGAATATATGGCCTACCTCTATACCTTTTTTTTCATACATTTCACTGCCGCATTTAGGACAGGTATCCCCTTCTCTGGCGGATGTTATATCCGCCTCTTCTTTTATGTCAAAATCACGTCCTGGATTAGCGCCGGTATAATGGAAATCTTTTTTATTTGCACCGGTAATCGCATTACTAATATTTTTAACTGAAATATCAAAAATTATTTTTGAATTATTAAGACCAGCAGGTCCGGCAAATCCATAAGGGGCCCCGGTAAACTGCTCGACAACATCATCCGAAGCAAGGCCTAATTCAACAGCGCCTGTATGATTTTTAAGTTTATGCTCATTGACTTCCCTGCTTCCCGGCACAACGACCATGAGCGGTTTACCGTCAGCGACGTAAATTATACTTTTCAGAAACCTGTCCTCATCACATTTAAAGAATTTAACAAGGTCCTCTATTGTCTTTACATCAGGTGTATGAACTTCCTTGATTTCTTCAGTTTCACCTTTTGGCTCCGGGACAATTCTTTTATACTCCGCCTTTTCACTGTTGGCCCTGTATTCACAATTTTTACACAGCAGGAGGACTTCCTCTCCTATTTCTGAAGCCACCATAAATTCTTCGGAAGTGCTCCCTCCCATGTTGCCTGAATCCGCCTGCACGGGAATAGTCACAAGACCACACCTTTCAAAAATTCTCCTGTAGGCCTTAGCCATGGCATTATACGATTCATCAAGCCCCTTCTGGTCAAGATCAAAGGAATATGCATCTTTCATTATGAATTCCTTGCTCCTTATAACTCCAAACCTCGGTCTGATCTCATCCCTGAATTTAGTGTTAATCTGATACAGGTTAAGAGGAAGGTCCCTGTAGGAGGAGACAAAAGAACGAACAAGATTTGTGAATGCCTCCTCATGAGTCGGCCCCAGGGCATATTCGAGTCCGTTTCTGTCCTCAATTCTGAAAAGTTCAGGCCCCATTGTATTCCAGCGGCCAGATTCCTTCCAGTAGTCGGCATTTGTTAGTTCAGGCATAAGACACTCATGAGCCCCTGATCGATCCATCTCCTCTTTAACTATATTAATAATTTTTCTCAATACTTTTAATCCAAGCGGAAGATACGCGTACATGCCCGCTGATTCCTTACGCATAAGGCCTGCACGAAGCATTAACCTGTGACTTAATACAACCGCATCTGACGGGTTCTCCTTTAGAGTCGGGAGAACATATTTAGAAACTCTCATATATTAACCTCTGGTATAATTTCATCATATAATAAAGATTCATGTTAAACTTGCAGAGAGGTTATTTTATTTCAAGAGTTTTTCTTGGTGATTTCATTGAGGTACCGGACAAAGGTTGTAAAATGGTATATCTTTCTTCAGTTATAAAAATAGAATACATTTTAAGATCATAAAGAATTAAATAAAATAATAATTATTTGAATTAATCATTCAGAAAACAACAAAATGTTTGACTAAAAGATTTATTTAAAAAAAAGTATCTGATACAATATAGTTTTTTTAAACAAAAATAAAAGCCGGTCTCAAATTCCAAATATAATATACAAATCTTTTATATGGTGCTGTGTTTTAACTGCATGGAATTTTTAATGCCTTATACCAGCCTGTATAAATTCCGGGGGAAGTCTGTATGCGCATATTCAAAATTGTTAACTCAAAATTATTTTACAGGTATTCTGAAGAAGATGCTTTTATACAATCGTTTTCAAAATTTCTTTTTTATCTCTCTGCTTTCTTTTTCATAATGATGACAGTCCTTTTTTTTATAAATCTGAAAAAGCTTGGGTTTATAAGCTCATTTGCTACGAGCGGCACTTCATGCATCTCAGCATCAATCGCCATGTTTCTTATAGTTAGAGGTAAAGTTCGGCAGGCAGGTATCCTGCTTGTAATTCTACAGACACTTATAATATTACTGGGAGGATATATGCGTTCTCCCGAAATGGCATTGATCACTGTTGCCTTTTTCTGTTTTCCAACTGTCCTACTTGCTGTTGTTTTTTCAGACATGTGGGTACACATAACAGCACTATTAGTACTCATTTCAGCTCTCATAACAAATATGCTTCGATTTAATATTTCAGCAGTTGAAGTCAGCCCTGAAATTCTTAACGATATGCTCATAAGGGGTACAGTTATAAGTATAGCGACACTTCTGCTCATCTATACAATATCAATTATCACGATAAGATCATTAAATATTACTCTGTCTATGAGCAGAGATGAAACAAAAAAAAGTAATGAAAAGAACACGCACATTATTGAACTGATTGATATGATCCGTAAATCATATAATGAGCTTAACGATGCCATTATTATCACCGACAGGGCTGTTTTAAGTATATTTTCAAATATACAGACTGAAGCTGCAACAATTGAAGAACTTGTTGCATCCATTGAAGAGATATCTTCAACAACTACAAGTGTTGAACAGGCGACCAGTGACCAAAACCAGTCAGTTAACGAGTTAAGTGAGAGTATTCAATCACTGTCTGAAATAATTGACAGTCTTTTACAATTCGGTACTGAACTTCAGAAAGAATTTATATCCATTACCCGGATATCAAATGAAGGTAAAACATCTTCAAGTGAACTTAACGAAGTGAACAAAAAAACATTGATGAACTCTGAGAACATGCAGATTATAGCTGAAATAATTGATAATTTTTTTGAAAAGATTAATCTCCTTTCATTAAATGCTTCAATAGAAGCAGCACGGGCCGGTGAACACGGAAGAGGTTTTGCTGTTGTTGCGGATGAAATTGGAAAGCTTGCAGACAATTCATCGAGCGAATTAAAAAAAATTAAAGACCTTATTGAAACAGGAAAAAGCGATGTCAATTTCTCTAATTCAATAATAGAAAAGATTATTATGTTTATTCAAACACTGGATGCAAGCATAAACAGTGTCCAGGCCAAAGCTGTCAATACGATGAAAATTATTTCAAGCCAGAAAAATATTCAGGGGGACATGATTCTAAGAAATAAAAATGTTTTTGAAAAATCTGACTTTATTAAAAGTGCATCATCAGAACAGGCAATAGCAATTCAGGAAATAGCAAAATCAATTGAAAATACAAACAGTCTTGTACAGGAAAATACAAAGAGCGCAGAATCACTCAGCACAAGTTATGATAGACTGAAATCCATAGCTGATGAATTAAAAATTATAATGGAAGATAAAAAAAGATTTTAGTTTTTTTGAAATTAAAAATTTTTAAGATTTAACCAGAACTCTTCTTCCCTGTTTTCAGAAAACATTTCATAATGTTTAGACGATATTTGCGGTAAGGTTTTCATTGTATACGAGTTTTTTAATTTTATAAGTGTATCGATCTCCTTTTCCGCATCTATACGTATATTTGAAATAGAGCCATCAGAACCGGTTAAGATCAACGTAAATCTGGCAAAACCTTCGGAGATCCCTGTTGAAGATTCCGTCAGTGTTTCATTCAAAACATAATACCAGAGCTGAAGGAATCCCTCTTTATCGTTTTCACCATGACATTCAACCCTTGGCGGGTCCCGTTCTTCTCTAAAGCCGAATGTATCTTCATAAATAAGTTTCCACATTTAATAATGTATCCTCTGGTATATCCGATTATAAATAATTATACTTAACCATCATCAACCCATCCATTCTCCGAATACAATTATAAGTTTATTTTCTGAAAATATTTTTTGCCTCACTGCTTACAGCTGCAGCTAGATTCTGCCTGGACATACGGGCCATCATATAATAAAGGGCTTCATGTTTTTCCTTCATGTCCAGCGGTCTTTCAAAAAAATATTCCGCGGCTACAGCGATAAATTCCGATCTGCTTGTAAGCGCATATTCTCTAAAATCAGATTCATTCTGCCTGATTTTTTCCATTTCATAATCAATTATTTTTTTCCATTTCTTTCTGTCTTTTTTTGACAGAATGGGTTCAGGAGGGATCCCGTCTATAGCACCACTTTTTTCATCAATTTTATGTACGAATTCATGTATACCGATATTATAGCCGTTACTTTTTTTAAAATTATCAATCAGCGTATTTCTTGACAGATAAACTGAAGTTTTATTATGAACAACAAGCCCAAGTACATCATCCTTGCATTTTAACAATTCTATATTTTCATGAAGATTATCCTTACATATAAAAACATCAGAAACATGTGAATAATTCCAGTCAGGAATTTTGAAAACAGGAATAATTGCCGCAGCTCCGATTAGAACTTTTGTCACTTCATCAACTTCCATATTAACTCCTGTTATCATAACTTCTTCAAGGAAAATTTGAATTTTCTTTATAAAATAATATTTTTCATCATTTCCAAGTTGATTAAAATACGGAACATGCTCTTTAAGAATAATACTCCAATCATCAGGATACGGGGTAGATATTACAGTCTTTCTTTTTCTGTATTTTCTTGTAAAATAAAGATTTGATAAAAGAAAAACTGAAATCCCTGCCAGGGCTCTCATGTCATATGCAAGTTTTATTCCATAGGGGGGGTGAGAAAAAATTCCCGCAATTATAACAGCAAGGATAAACGCAAAGCTAAATGAGAGAACTCTGTTTATTTTATATCCCCTGGTGTACAAAAGTTCAATTTTTGTCTGAAACATAACTATCGATTTCTGATAAAACTTATAAAAAAATAGTTAATTTATCTCATAATTTTCAGTATTTATTCCTTAACATATTTCAGTTAAAAATGTTCTGTAACCCCCGCCGCCTTCGGCGGCAGGGGTATATAATTTTTACTTTTTATACTAAAATATTTTTTCTGGAATTATTACTGTATAATTTTATACTTTTTATATACATACTTATTAATTCAGTCAATAATTTAGTTAATTTTTATTACGAATTTATAATTATGCAACAAGATAATATTTAATGAATTTTTATTGCCATTATTATTAGTAATGGTAAAAATAATCAATTTATCCTATCTGTCATTTATCACATACCATGTTTACCTATATACAATAACTAAGACTTTTCGGGGTCAGGGGATGTTAAAAGAACTACAAAGACGCTATCATGAAATTGAAGATCTGGATGGATGGAGAAACTGGATGATTGATGTTATATCTCTTATCTTCGTTTTTACCCTTCCGCTTAGTCTTGTTTTGATGTTTCCTCTTTTCATTAAGAACAGGCAATACATATTAATTATATTTGATGTCTCTTTATGGCTTCTACTCCTGTTACGTGTTTTTATTCCGGGTAATCGTAAAAAGATTAAAATTTATACATTACTTGCTCTCTTCTGCACAATGACTGCCGGATTTTTTATCATTCTCGGCCCCAATTACGCCCGTCCTGCATGGCTGATAACATGCGCAATAATGTTTGCCATATTCGCCGGCACGAAAGCAAGTATTACCTATATAGCTTTAAGTTCTTCTTTCCTTATTTTTCTTTATTATACAACCCCTCAAACGAATAACGCGTGGCAGGCAACCCATGCTGACGGGATATTTAACTGGTTAATTTATATTCTAAACACTTCACTATTATCTCTTCTTGCCGCATTATCTACTTCTTTTATTATACCCAGACTCAGTTTTTCACTCGATATTGAACGAAAAACAAGGATGGAACTTCAGGCAGCGATGGAAGAGCTTGAGGCTTCCAATGAAGAGTTCGAGGCAATCAATGAAGAGCTGATACATTCACAGGAAGAACTTAGAGCAAGCGAAATAATGTATCGTGAACTATCCGAGCTTCTCCCTCTTACGATATTCAGATGTGATACGAAAGGGAAAATAATATACGCTAATCCTCAGGCCTTCAAAGATTTCAGATATGATGCATCTGATCTTGAAAACAACATAAATATAGAACAGCTTTTTGAAGATCACGAACGTCATAAAACAGTTAAATTATTTGCTAATTTTAAAAAACATCCGCTTACAACTCACAGTGAATTTACCATGAAAAGAAAGGACGGAACAACGTTTCCGTCGATAATATACATCGCCCCGATTAAAAATAACGGCAGTTTTTCCGGAATTCTGGGTGCGATCCTTGACATCTCTCAACGTGTGGAGATGGAAAAAGAAAATCGTAAAATTCAGGAACACCTGATGCAAATACAAAAACTTGAAGCCATAGGCACACTTGCAGGTGGAATTGCTCACGATTTTAATAATATACTGACCGGAATTATAGGTTATACCGAACTGGCCAGAGATTGTTCAAGCGACAACGAAGTAAAAGAGAATCTTTCAAATGTTCTTAAATTCAGCAGCAGGGCATCAGATCTGGTAAGACAGATACTCGCGCTAAGCAGACAGCATGAATTTTCAAAAAAACCGATAGATATCGTAATGGTTATCGATGAAGCGATCAAATTATTAAGAGCTTCACTCCCCTCCACTATTACAATAGAAATGAACGATAACTCTTCACTTAAAACAATCAAGGCTGACTCCACTGAGATACTTCAGGTTATAATGAATCTCGGAACAAATGCCGCACATGCGATGAAAGAACATGGAGGATTATTAAAGATTGATGTATACAATGATAAACCATCCGATACAGGTTCATCCATCGCAAAGCTGATTAAAATTATTATTTCTGACACAGGGAAAGGTATCCCCGAAAATATAATTAACAGAATATTCGATCCATTTTACACCACAAAAGCTGCAGGAGAAGGAACAGGTCTTGGCCTCTCAATTTCTCATAGTATAATAAAGGATTGCGGTGGAACTGTAACTGTTTCAAGTTCGATAAATCAGGGAACAACCTTTAAAATTACGCTTCCTCTTTATATTGGTGAAATAAAAGTTAAAAATAATATTGAGAATGAAGCTTATTTAACCGGGACCGGTAATATTCTTGTAATTGATGATGAAGAACCGATTGCATATATGGAAAAGGTTATGCTTGAAAAACTGGGATATTCAGTATATGTATGCAACGGAGGTATCGAAGGCCTTGAGGTTTTTAAAGCAAGACCTGACAAATTTGATCTTATAATAACTGATCAGACTATGCCGGAAATTACCGGAGCGGAATTAACTCTTGAAATACGTAAAATGAATCCGGATATTCCCGTTCTATTATGTACCGGTTACAGTGAACAGGTCTCAACTGATAATGCTGCTTCATTCGGTATTAATAGTATACTCTATAAACCCCTCACACTGCCCGTACTTTCAAATGAAGTCTATAGAATTCTAAACAATAAATTATAATCTGATAATATCAACCGAGAAATTTTATAATTTGATTAATAACTTCTTCAAATTCTTTACCACTGCAGTCAACAATTATATCAGCATGCTCTTCATATAGAGGTTCTCTTATCTCATATACATCATGTAAAGACTGGTCAGAAGACATTACTATTCCCCGCGATTTAAAATTCATAATTCTGGTTGTAATCGTTTCATAATCGACTTTAAGATATATCATCGTACTGAGATTGCTAAGGTACAGCATTGTATTTTCACAAAGAACCGCGCTGCCGCCTGTAGCTATTACAGCCTTATTATAATCATATGAAGTAATAACCCTTGATTCAATATTTAAAAACCCGTTAATCCCATCAGTATCAATGATATCCTGAAGCAATCTCTCTTCCTTATTCTGTATAAGAATATCAGTATCAACAAAAGTATATCCCAGTAATTTAGCGAGGACGATACCTAATGTGCTTTTACCTGAGCCGGGCATTCCTATGAGAGATATATTATTCATAGTAATATTTAAAAAAGCCTCCTATATTAAATTATAAATTTTAATAGAAACCGTGTAATAAAAAAACCGGAATAATTAAAAATATCCGGTTTAATATTAAATTTTAATCTGAATTACATAACTGCTGATTGTGCAGCATTCAGATAGATGCACTTAAGAGTTATTATGAAAGCCCATTACACACCTTAAAACGACGTGCAAGGGAAGATTAACTAATTTTTTTTATCAAGTTCTCTTAAAGCCTTTCTATCCATCTTTCCTATTGACGTTTTCGGAATATCATCTGAAAATTCAACATATTCAGGACATTTATACGCAGCCAGCTGCGACTTGCAGAATTCCTTGACTTCATCCTCTGTCAAAGTTTCACCATCATGAGGCACGATGTAAGCTTTAACTGTTTCCCCGGAGAGTTCATGAGGAACACCGATAGTACACGCCTCTTTTACCTTAGGATGAGTATAAAGTACCTCATCAATATCCCTGGGATATACATTAAAACCGCTCCTGATTATCATGTCTTTTTTTCTGTCGACAATAAAAATATAACCATCTTCATCCATGTAGCCGATATCACCGGTAAAAAGATACCCGTTTTTATCAAATACATTCGCTGTTTCAGAGGGATTATTCCAGTATTCTTTCATTACCTGGGGTCCCATCGCAATTATCTCACCGGATTCACCAAGCGGCATCTCTTTTGAACTGTCATCGACATCAACTATTTTTAAAATCGTATTAGGAAGAGGTACACCTACACTTCCGACTTTCGCCCTGTTTACCGGGTTAATAGTAACGATATTAGTCGTTTCAGAACTTCCGTATCCTTCCATAACAGCAGCACCGGAGATCTCTTTCAGCTTTTTAATTGATTCTACCGGCAGAGGCGCGGAACCGCAGAAAAATCCTTTAATGTTTTTCAGTTTTGATTCACCAATCTTGGGATGGAGTATCATCGCATTTACAAGTCGCGGTATGGTACACCACACTGTGGGTTCAAGTTTATTAATATTTTCAAGAATCAGGTCAACATCAGGCTGTGGTACAAGTATAATTGAACCCGCACCCAGGAGCGTCATATTCACGTTTGTGTTCCAGCCGTACACATGGAAAAGAGGTATAACGCAGAGGTTCCTCATTTCAGAAATGTCTATTGCCCCTCCTACCCAGAAGCCGTGCTGTTCACACATGGAAAGGATATTTCTGTTTGTCAGGCAGCACCCTTTAGATACGCCTGTTGTTCCCCCTGTATACTGAAGCATTGCGATATCATCAGCTTTAATCTCAACAGTTGGTTCTTCATCCCTTCCATCTTTAATCAGTTCATCAAAATCGTAGCAGTTTTCTCCACCTTCCACCTTCGGCGCACCCTGGGGATTTACTACTACCACCTTTTCAAGAGTGCAGTCCTTATCTTTCTGTAGAGCAAATGCTTTTTCAGCAAATATTGAAAGAACTATACATACTTTTGAAGAACAGTCGTTAACCTGCTGTTTCAGCTCCGGCAGAGTATAGAGAGGATTAAGGCCAACATTAATACTGCCGGATTTATATCCTGCCTGAATAGCAATTACATGCTGGGGAATATTAGGCATAAGGAAAACAACCCTGTCCCCTTTTACTACGCCAAGTTTATCACTTAAAGCGTTTGCAAGCTTTCTTGCCATAGTATTAACAAGACCGTAGGAAAGTTGAATATCCCTGAAATAAAGATATGTTTTTGCAGGATCCTTTTTAACATTTCTGATAAACCAGTCCCTTACCGCAGCTTCAGGAACTTTTATCTCTTTAACCATTGACTCATCATAAGACTTGAGCCAGAATTTACTCTCATATACCGACATGCTTTCCCCCTTTTTTTTATTGAATTTTTACTTGTTGTTTTGATATTAATTTTAGTTTAAAAATTTTTCAGTGAAGATTTTATGATCGGAAAGGGGATATTTCATCCATATATATATATCTTAATTAATTAAATAATGATTTTACTCAATATTTATTCTTAAATATATTTCAGGCAAAAAGTGCTCTATTATCCCTGACGCTTTTGCCGGCGGAGAAATCAAATTGTTATTTTTTACACTATAGCAGTTTACGATTGAATTAATACATCCGCTGTCATTCTCGTCCCCGCCTTTGCGGGGATAAACTCCGGCTGGCGACCGCAGGAAGAGCTGTAAGCTAATCCCATAGTACTAGTTTTATATATTTATCTGCGACAAAACCGGAATGACAATGTTCTAATTATTTCTTAATTTGCTATAATATATCTGCTTATGGAATAATAATATATGGATAATTTTATTAACCTGATACTCTTTTATGGTTTTTTCCTGGGTGTTACTCTCGCAATTGGAAACCTTGCCCTTAAAAGATCAAAAAAGAGAAGTGACCTTTATACTGTATCTATTTTTATGATGGGGCTATGGCTTCTGAATATTGCCCTTTATTCAACAAGAATGATTAAAAACTATGAATACATCTGTACTGCCCTGATTCCGTTTTCATATATTGCTGCCACGAGCCAGTACATCAGGTACAATATACTTGTATCCCTGAAACCGGTCACAAAGAAAAAAAATTCTGTATATTACATACCGGCAATTGCTGTTACTATTATAATTCTGATTCCTCTTTTCAGTAACAACCTGGATTATACTGCTGAATTTCTTCGTTTTACACCTTTGCTTACGGATGAATTTCTTACTCTTCCCAAATATTACAAAATAGTTATTCTTCTCTACCCGTTACTTCACTTTTATCATGTTATACTTTTTTCTGTTCCTCTCTACAGGACGTCATTTATCTGGAGCAAAAAACACTCTGGCCAGCAGCTTGTACTGTCAAAAGCATCCTACCTCTGTGGTTTGTTCATCTGTATATCGTCAGTTGTCGCAGGTATTGGTACTCTGTTTTCATTTAATATTATTAAGCTCGGCCTCTTTCTCGGTAATAATGCCATGCTGCTTACATTTATTTTCGCAATGAGATATCCTGAGTTCAGGATAAAGCTCCACGAAGAGGTTAAAACATACAGTTATATTAAATCAAAAATAAAAGGGCTCAATGTGCCGGTGATAATAAACAGGCTTGAAAAAGCCATGAACGAACAGAGGGCATATGCTGTTGAAGGGATAACAATTAAAACCATGGCAACGGAACTGAACATTACGGTTCACCAGCTTTCAGAAATTCTCAACAGGCATATGGGTAAAAACTTCAACTCCTACATAAATAATTACAGAATTGATGAAGCTAAAAAGCTTCTTATTGAAAGGCCTGACATGTCGATAATTGATGTCTCAGGTGAAGTCGGTTTCAGTTCCTCATCGATGTTCAGCACTTTATTCTCAAAAAGAGAGGGCATTTCTCCACGGGATTACAGAAAACAGAAACTGAATCAGGATTAACTTAAAGTCATCCGATTGTATTATTTTTTAAGTATTATTTTTTAAGTTTTATTTTTTCAAAAACCGGCTCAGACGGGAGCTTCCCCGTTTTAGGGCTGAAAAAGATATCGAAAGTCATTTCTTCAGGTTGAAATATCATTATCTGTTTTGACCATTCAGTATAAAGTCCCCCTGCGTCAAAATCTGCCGGTTGTTTGCCCGGATAATATGTTATAATTTCACGAATGTCATTATATGACAGAGGTTTTTTCTTCTCGCTCATCAGTTTAAGAATCTCAAGCCAGCGATTCCGGTTTCCCGGAACTGTTGTATGGTTATCATCATTACCGTAAAGTATAAATGAATTTACACAGGCTATTCTGTTTTCAAATCCCCATTGTACATTATTGTTCAGCCTTGAATTCCATGTACGTATTCCTCTGGCTGCTCCCGGACCTCCCTGTAAATCATTTTCAAGTACTATGCTTTTAGATTTATCTGAAAGAAATATATTATGATTCATAGTATAATTTCTCTCAGCCGATTTCATATAATTTGCGATTTCATCTATTGAACTGTATTTTTCCATTGCATAACGGAATTCCATTGAATATGAATGTTTCCCTGTTGAAGAATAAGGGGTATTGTTCCTTGAGAAAAGAATGGCCCCGTAAATTCCATTGCTTCGTACTCCGGAAATCAAACCCAGGTGGCCTATTACACCAACAGAATGGATGGTAAAATCTTTATACCTGTATTCCGTTATACCGAAAAGGTGTTCAATCTCCTTTTTGTCTGTATCTATATACCAGTCCATTACTCTTGCTGTTATTGTATTTCCCGATTCAGAAGCATCGCCGAATGCCGATACTGCACAGCACTCTGAATTCTCAGAGGTTTCAACTATGAGGTTAATAAAATAGTATTCATTAATAGAAAGCTTTCCATCCCCCATAGTGTCCTTATCACCGCCGGAAAGAGTACCTGCGACACCATCGATTTCGGCTTTGATTTCTTCAGGAAGCAATGCCTTCAGATCATTTACACGGGACATGAACAGGGTGTAATGTTCTTCAGGTGTGCCGCCAGGTTTTTCGGGATAACCGTATTCCCTGGCAGTCAGGGCGATAAAATTGTCATAAATCTTTTCAAAATTATCAACCCCTTTATGAAGGGCCTCTCCGATCAATCGTCCGGTATCGTAATGGCTTTTTCCTTTAGTATAATCAACGGTCATATAATAGTGAGAGCCTTTATTCTGGACTTTAACGCCATTACTGCATCCTGATAAACAGAAAAAAGATAATGCTGTTATAATAAAAAGCGTAAAAGAAATATATCTTTTCATAATAAACCCCGTTTAAATAACATCCGCAATTATAAGAGTTAAATCGTCATTAAATTTCATGTCGCTGCCTGTCCAGTCTGACAATGTTTTCAGTATAAAATCAGCGCTCTCCTCTCCGCCCATCTCCACTGTCTTCAAAATTGTCTCTTTCAGGGATTCTATTCCGAACATCTGGTTTTTACTGTTAAACGCTTCAGTAATACAGTCTGTGAAAAGAATGATTCGGTCTTCATCCTCCAGCTCTATCCTTGACAGCTCAATATTATTCTCTTTACTTAAACCGATTATTCTCCCCTTAGGATTGTCCTCCATAATATTTCCGCTTTTCCTTCTCAATACAAGCAGCGGTTCATGACCCGTATTTGAATGGAGCAGTACCCTTTTTTCCATATCAATAAAAACATATATTGCAGTAAGGAACTGGTTACCCATATTCCCGGTAAGAATCTGATTCATTTCAGAAAGGAATATCCGCGGATCATCAGAATAATCATAAAGAATGTTTGAGACAATCTTAAGCATAGACGCGATCAGTGCCGCGGGTATTCCATGCCCGGTTACGTCAGTAATAAGAATGCCCAGCTTTTTATCTGAAATAACATGGAAGCCGTAGAAATCCCCTCCTATACTCTGCATTGGAATATAACGGGCAGTTAACTTTAATGAAGATAATTCAGGAACAGATGATGGAAGTGTGGCGAATTGGATTCCCCTTGCGATGTTGAGTTCCTGTTCAATACTGGCGAGTTTCCGGCTTTCATGTACAGATTCTTTCAATGTGAGAAGATTGTTTATTCTCGCCAGGAGTTCCTGCCTGTCAAAAGGTTTTGAAAGATAGTCATTGGCACCTGCACTTATCCCGGAAACTATATCCTGAACCTGGTTCTTAGCAGTGAGCATTATGACGGGCAGATCATAATGCGGATGTGTCTCACGTATTTTCCTGGCCACGTCAAAGCCTGTTATCCGCGGCATCATAAGATCAAGGAGGACTATATCTATATATTCATTTTCGATGATGTTGATTGCCTCAAGGCCGTCCCGTGTTTTTAAAATTGTATAATGCTCAAGTGACAGATAGTTTTCAAGGACCTGCAGGTTAACAGGATCATCATCAACAAGGAGAACCTTGAAATTTTTCTTTTCAGAGATTCCGGTTGATGTTATGTTCTCAATACTGCTTAAATCACCTTCAGGAAAACCGGTTATTTCAGTTTCAAAAAAATTACTGTAAGAGTCGCCAGCCTCTTCCATATTGTGTTCAGAAACGTCCGGATTACTGATATCAGTAAAAGCTGATTCCAATGACCTGAACGGAAGGCTTACAGTAAAGACAGAACCTATACCGGGTTCGGACTTAACAGTTATTCTTCCTTCGTGGAGTTCAACAAGCTGACGTGTTATTGAAAGACCGATACCGGTCCCACCGTATTTTCTTGCTATTCCTCCATCCCCCTGCTGAAATGCATCAAAAATAACATCCAGTTTACTGTTATCTATCCCGATACCTGTATCACTGATACTGATATTCATATACTTTCTGTTATTGTTATTTATTACTTCCGCATTAATTTCAATTCTTCCCGAATCAGTAAATTTCACAGCATTACCAATCAGATTATAAAACACCTGCTGAAGCCTGTTTTCATCTGCATTAATCAGAGGCATCCCTTCACTGATCTTATTTACCAGGGCTATATCATTATTTTTTAAAAGCGGTCTTGTCAGGTATAGTATGTAATCAATTATCGCCTTTATATCAACCCCGGTCAATCTGAGGGGCATGTCACTGTTTTTAAGCCTGGTGAAATCAAGTATATCATTTACAAGTGATGAAAGACGTTTCCCGCTCATTGCAATCATCGCAAGGTCACCTTGAACTGACTCAGTGAGTTCGCCCTTTGCACCGTCCGCAAGAGATTCCGCAAGCCCGATTATTCCGTTTAACGGTGTTTTAAGCTCATGAGAAGTATTGGCAAGGAACTCATCCTTCATAACATCAAGGGACATGAGACGTTTACTCATAATCCTTATAGTCCTGAACGCGTTCGAATAACGCATTGAAAGCATGAAAGACTGTGAAAAAATCAGAAAGAGAAGTCCGAATGGCGACATCAGACCTGTCCATACCAGGCCTAAATCAAACAGAACATCATTTATACCAGTCAGGCCGAGAATTGCAATACCGAAAAGAAAAATCAGCGAGCCTTCACGTTTATTTAAATAAGCACGAATCAGAGATATAATTGCGTAGATTATAAACAGTAGTATCATTATTTCATAAAAGGCAACCGCCTTTATAACAATCCTGATGGGCAAAAAAATGAGTACAAGAGTCGGCAGGATCAGCATGAATGCAACAAAATTCAGCCTGCCCCAGGTCTCCTCAGGATAAAGGCTTATTAAGTATAAAATAAAAACCGGTATTATAAAATAAAAGGAGATAAACAGAATCTTATATACAACAATTGACGGAACATTACTGAAAAGTGTCAGGGCGCATTCCCCTCCTGTAATAACACGAACCGCCAGAAGAATACATAAAAATGCAAAATAAAGAATTGTTTTATCTTTACGCCGCAGCAGCAGAAGGCAGAAATGATAAAGCGCCATAATAAAAATACTTCCGAAAAGAAATAACTCGAAAGCTATCGATTTGTCCCGCACATAATTAATCTTATCTGATGTGCCTATAAGAATGCTCCCCCAGAATCCGTCTCTCCTGTCATGAAAATTGGAGATCTGCATTGTCAGACGTATATCATCTTTATCCGATTCCGGGATTACAACAACCTTTGGAAGCCATACGGGAACAGTGGTTTCCGCCGAATCCGATACCACTCCGTTTTCACAAACCATACTGTCATTAACGAAAAGTCTGAATGATGAGGATATTGACGGGATTTTCAGCGACAGGGGAACAGAAGTTCTATCCTTTTTTATATGGAGGGATATTGTCCCGTATCCGTCAGGTGTTATCCCCTCTATTCCTGAACTTTTCCACGCACCGGGAACCCTGTAGAGACCTGCTTCTGATGAAGCCATTTCAGAAGGCGTAAGGAGCTGTTTCCAGCAGAACTTCCATTCACCATCAAGAGTGGAGTTGCCCTGTAAATTAAAATCATATCCCCGGAAATCTATAGTTCCATTAACAGCATGAATGGCGGATTCCTTATCATTCCTGCAGGAAACTGATGATATTGCAAGAATAATCATTATAACAGCTAAAGACGCTTTCAGCCTCATCTAAGCTCCAGTAGAGTGTTGTAAAAAATACTTTTAATTATTCTTATATTATGCATTAAATAATGCAATTGAAATATACATTACCGGATATTAAATTATGGATAAAATACTGAAAAAACATGATAAAGCAAGATTAAAGATCAGAAACAACCTGAAGCTCCTCAGGATTGAAGGTCCACCTCATGAAAGAGGATTCCAGCACGGGAAAATTCTAGCGTCTGAAATAAATGAATTAATTACTGTAACACTCGACGCCGCAGCAGCAGTTATAGCCAAAACCATACACTGCCCCTTCATTGAAGCAAAGGAACGGATGCGAATAGGAGCTGAAACAGCTTTCCCGTTTATACCTGATGAACTGAAAGAGGAAATGAGAGGGATTGCTGACGGTGTCAGCAGCAGCGGATTCCCGGAAATCAATTTTGAAAAAATTATTTTATGGAATACAATGTATGATCAGTGGTGTATCTATGCCCATCCAAAACACTGGAACCCCTATCAGCCTGAAGAGAAGTCTGAATATAAAGGGGGAAGGCCAGGTTCTTTTGTTCTGGGAGGATGCGGATGCAGCAGTTTTTCAGCCTGGGGAGAATCTGCAGGGGCTGACGGCTCTCTTATCTTCGGCAAGAATATGGACAACCTCAGCCTTCCCGGAATTCTTGAAAACAGGCTGATACTTATCATTAAACCGGATGAGGGAAACTCCCATGCCTGCATGACACACCCCGGCATGGTCGGTATAGACGGAGGGTTTAATGATAAGGGAATATCAATGATGACACAGTACAATCCCTCAATCCACGAAACGATGGAAGGATGCGGAATAGGAATTCTTTCAAGAACTGTCCTTAAAAATGCATCAACAATTGACGAAGCATACAATGTCTTTATGACACATCCGCGATGTACCGGTATCGCCTACCATGTAGCTGACGCTAAATCAAATAACGCTGCGATAATTGAAGTCTCTTCTGAAAAAGTCACAAGGCGAACACCTGAAAACGGAGAGAGCAGGCTCTGGACAACAAACCATTCCAATTCATACCCCGGCTGGACAGGGTATGAAGGTTATAATATGATCAACGACCAGGCTCCGGTATATGAACTTGATGCAGTGAATACAATTGAAAACTGGCAGACCAGTCTCAAAGACCCCGACAATCTCTATGTCGCGGCGCCGAGCAGGTTTGAAAGATACAGGACATTACTTGATGAATATAAGGGAAATATAAATCCTGATACTGCGGTTCAGATTCTGTGTGACAGGTTTGATCCCTACACGGGCAGGGAAAGAGAAAAGTTCTCACCATCTATAAGTAATAATATCCTTGCAACGATCTGCGCGCTCTATCCTGAAGATACTTTTTTTGAGGATGAGCCTGCAAGATCATTCAAAGCACATACCGCGAATTTATGGAGCTGGATAATATACCCGGGCAAAGGGGATTTCAGGGTTGCAGCTGAAACATTCCCCGCCCAGTACGGCGGATATGTTTCCTTTAATCTCTTTGATGAACTGGCTGATGACAGCTAACATCCTGATTTAATAACAGTTATATAATCCTGTAGTCACATTTCCGGGAATCAATTCATTTCCGATACAGATTCAACTGTATTCCCTGATTTCTATTTCACCTTTAATGGCGTAATATACACCTTCGGCCAGGGCCTTCATTTCATCTTCACCTGGATATATTATGACTTTTGCTATAAATCCGACTCTTTCCTCAATCCATTTACAGAATACTTCATCATATGCGATGCCTCCTGTAAGTACAATGGCATCGATGTCCCCGCTCAGTACAGTTGCCATTGCACCGACATCCTTTGATACCTGGTATGCCATTGCTTTATAAATCAGTTCAGCTGTTTCATCCCCCTCCTTTACTTTCTGACCGGTTTCATACGC
Source organism: Spirochaetota bacterium (assembly GCA_036745755.1). Taxonomy (GTDB): domain Bacteria; phylum Spirochaetota; class UBA4802; order UBA4802; family UBA5550; genus UBA5550. The sequence continues at coordinate 19,979 of DAIOFM010000013.1, forward strand.
GCTGTTTGTGCCAAGATATGCGACCAGTCCCCCCTGACCTGTTATCTTTTTTTTAATTTCATTAATCGTATAATCTCCCGAAAAACAGAGTTTCATAAGATCACCTGCAGGCAGTCCGCCGCTCCTCTCGGGAGAAAACGGTCCATCACCGTCAAGGCCGTTATTTACATCCACTACCCTCCCTTTTTTATGGGCCCCCACGGTTATACCACCGCCGAGATGAACAATTATAAGATTCAGGTCTTCATATTTTTTCCAGTGCTCCCTTGCGAATCTTCTGGCGACAGCTTTCTGGTTCAGGGCATGGAATATACTTTTACGGGAAATATCAGGTATACCTGATATTCTTGCTATGTCGTCCAGTTCATCCACAATGGGAGGGTCAACTATATATGCTTTTATTTCAGGCCCAATTTCACAGGCAATCTCAAAGGCAAGCAGTCCCCCAAGATTGCTCGGATGGGTCCCCATAACCTCCTCTTTCAGATCGCGCAGCAGGGTATCATTTATTTTATAAACTCCGCCCGGAATAGGCTTCACAAGCCCTCCCCGCCCCACTACCACCTCAATCGAAGGGAGTGATATTCCGGCATTTTTGAGTTCACTTAATATTAAATCTTTTCGGAAACCGTGCTGTTCCATAACGGAATGGAATGAGCATAGTTCTTCAGTACTGTGTTTTATATTCATTGTGAATGTATCGTCGTGATCATCAAATACGGAAATCTTTGTTGATGTTGATCCGGGATTTATGGCCAGTATTCTCATTTCTATCTCCTGCCGGAATTTTAAATTGCAGCCGCAAGGGCAAGTGACATCAGCTTGCTCCTGTCTGAATCAGTTCTTGAATTAAGTACAACCGGGACTTTCGCTCCAAGCATTATAGAAGCAGCGGTAGCTCCGGCAAGATAAGTAAGTGTTTTATAAAGTGTGTTTCCGGTTTCCAGCTGGGGGCAGAGGACAATATCAGCATCCCCTCCTACATCTGTAGTTATGCCTTTATATTCGCAGGCTTCTTTTGAAACCACATTATCGAAAGCAAAAGGGCCATCAATAATACATCCCTTTATCTGCCCTCTTCTGTTCATCTGGGTAAGCATTGCCGCGTCAATTGTGGTCTGCATCTTGATATTCACAACTTCCACTGCACCAAGAACAGCGACCCTGGGAGGATCGAGTCTGAGCCTTGTATATATACTTACGGCATTGTTCACTATATCAATTTTTTCCCTTATATCCGGCGCCACATTCATTCCGGCATCTGTAACGCAGAGCAGTTTATGATAAGCCGGGCATTCAATAAGGGCCGCATGACTCATGGTAACTCCCCTGCCGATCCCTGTATCCCTATGAAGAATAATCCTTAAAAGATCGGCGGTTCCGATAAGCCCTTTCATGAGGATTTCTGCTTCACCATCCCTGACAAGGGACACAGCAATCTTTGAGGCTTCAAGAGGATTTTTTTCATCAATAATCTCAGCACTATCGATTGGGAAATCTGAATCTTTTGCCATACTTTCAATCATTTTCCGTTCACCTATAAGTATAGGCGAAACAATCCCCCCCTGCACTGCCATACTGACCGCATTAAGGGCATGTTCATCTGCGGCTGCAGCTACTACGATCCTTCTCGGAGGTTTTGATTTTGCTATTTCCAGGACCTGATCTAATGAATTAAGTACCATCTGACTCTCCATGATGAAAATCTTAGTCAAACTAAATAATAATCTTGAATATCTTACAGAAGACAAGATAATATATAAATAATTAAAAAAAGAAGCCTCTATAATGTAAAAAAGCTGTAGTCAAAAATTCTACATTATATGTACTATTTAAAAAAATATTCCAAACGGAACTTTTTATATTGCTTTAAAGGTCTATTATTTTATTAAGATCGATTTATTCCGCTGATTTCATTTTGGAGCTGGAGAATTAAAATTTCATAATCAATAGTATTGATTACAAACGGGAACCTGGCATGAAATTATTAAATAAAAAAAAATTGCTAATATCTGCCGCAATTATTTTTGTTCTTATTCTTATATTCCGTTTCTTTGACAATTCAGAGAGCTCTATAAGACCTAAATCCTCTCCCGTTATTGATGCCGTTTATGCACTCGGAACAGTAAAAAGTGACAGTTCTGTTAATATCCGTTTTGGAATGAATTCTGTTATTACCAGGTTTTATGTTAAGGAGGGGGATTCTGTATCAAAAAATTCTCCGCTTCTAACTACAGATTCTTCTGTTACATTCAGATCTCCAATTCCCGGTATTGTCACAGGCAAACATTTCAATGAAAATGAAATAGTCCCTTCAGGCCAGGCTGTACTGACCATTACAGATATGAAGAGCCTGTATGTCAGGCTGTCTCTCGATCAGGAATCAATAATACAGGTAAAAAAAGGGATGAAAGCCGATATAAGTTTTGAAAACCTGAGGGACACAAAAGTTTCAGGGGAAGTAGAGGCGATTTATCAGTCAGGAGGGGAATTTGTTGTCAGGATAAAAGTCCCGGACATGCCTGAAATGGTATTGCCTGAAATGACTTGTGATACAGCAATCATTTTAAGAGAGAATCCATCCGGTATCCTGATTCCCGCAACCGCGGTTGTGAATGGAAAAGTTAAGATAAAGAGAAAAGGTAAAATAGAACAAATCAGAGTCAAAACAAGAGCTGTTGAAAACGGCTGGGTGGAGGTAGTTGATGGAAACATTACTACTGATGATACCGTGTTTTATGATAAAAAGAATGTCAGCACAAAAAGAGAAAACAGAAATCATACCGGTTTCCGGTAAAAGTTAAAAGGATCTATATAATGTGGTTTCTCGCATTAAAACATATTTTTTCAAGAAAAAGCCAGACACTCCTCACACTGCTGGCAATAGTTTTCGGCTCAACCGGTTACATTGTTCTCTCAGGGATGCAGCTGGGTTTCCAGAAATATATGATAAGCAGACTTATTGAAAGAAGCGGGCATATAATTATTTCTCCGAGAGATGAGTTTATTTCCTCAGAATCTCTTAACGGAATATTCGCCGGAGACAAAAAGATTGTTTGGCTGAATAAACCCTCCGGAAGGAGATCAAATGAAGGTCTAACAGGCGTTTCAAAATGGTACAGAAAACTTTCTGAAGATCCTGAAGTCGTCGGATTTTCACCGATGTTTACACAGGAGGCGATTGCAAGCCGTGGAGGGTTCAACCAGAATATAAATCTTATAGGAATAGACCCGGCAAGGCATAAACAGGTAACAACATTCAGTGAGGATGTGACAAACGGTTCACTGGATGCGCTGAATAACGGCCTGTCAGTTATAATGGTCGGTGAAAGGCTGCTTCAGCTCCTCGGGGTAAGGCTGAATGATACTATAAATATTTCCACATCAGGCGGCAATGTGATTCCGATGAAAATAGTCGGCACATTCGATACAGGAGAGAGCCGCAGTGACGAAAGGACCATTTACGCTTCCCTTACAACAGTTCAATATGTTGCGTCCTCTCCCGGACTGATCGATTCAATCATAATTAAAATTAAAGATTATTCAAAATCCGCGGAAGTCGCAAACCAGTGGAGTCACGAAACTACTGATCTTGTTGAAAGCTGGGACCAGCGCTATCAATCAAGGCTTGAAATGATGAAAACCCAGGATCTTGTGAGGAACATAACCACTTTCTCATTTATTGTCATAGTCGCATTTGGAATATATAATATACTGAATATGGCAGTTAATCATAAAACACGGGATATTGCAATAATAAGGTCAATAGGATTTAACCAGAGAGATACCGTTTTTCTGTTTCTGGTTCAGGGAACAATTCTTGGTCTTACAGGAGGGGTGATAGGACTGATTACCGGTTATTCCATCTGCGAACTCCTTGAATCAATGAAAATACAGATGGGTAGACACACTATGCGCATTGCATGGGATATCGCAATTTACATTAAGGCTTTTCTTCTTGTATCCGGTTCGTCAATTATTGCAAGTTACTTCCCTGCCCGTTCAGCGGGCAAATTATCTCCGATTGAGATCATCAGGAGTTCCGGCTGATATGAAAGCAATATCATGCAGAGAAATAATTAAATCATTCGGCGAACCTCCCCTGGTAATACTCAAGTCGCTTTCTTTTGATATTGAATATGGTGAGTTTGTCGGTGTTACCGGAAGATCCGGCTCAGGTAAATCCACACTGCTTTATTCGGTCAGCGGCCTGGATAAAATCAATTCAGGTACAGTTCATATATCCGGCAAAGATGTCCATTCAATGGGAGAAAAAGAGACCCACGAATTCAGAAACCGTAAATTCGGTTTTGTTTTCCAGTTCCATTACCTCCTCCCCGAGATAAGCGCTCTCGAAAATATACTGATGCCGGCAAGAAAGATCAGGGAGGAAAAAAATCGAAGAAAAAAAGCTGTTGAGTTCATGGAGGAGTTTGAAATATCTCACTGCCGGAACAAACTGCCTTCACAGATGTCCGGTGGAGAGATGCAGAGGACTGCAATTGCCAGATCACTTATAATGGAACCTGAATTTCTTTTTGCAGATGAGCCCACCGGAAACCTTGATACTGAGAATGGTGAAAAGGTCATGAATATATTAAAAAGAGTCAATACATCATACGGTACAACCATACTTATGGTAACCCATGAGCCGGACTTTGCAGCAATGGCTTCAAGGCAGATCCACCTTATTGACGGTACAATTGATTATGATTCATCAGGGAGAAAAAAATGACCTGTTTTATTCTGATATTATGCTGTAATTTCTAAACATACTTTTCAGCATCGGGTCCGTTACAACGGCAAGAACCACACTTTTCTCCATTTCATCAACAAAAACACGTTCGCCGTTAAAATATTCTACAGCCTTCACCGGATCAGGAAGTTCCCTCACCATATTTACAAGAAAAGAAATCCTGCTCATATCACGTTTTTGAAAAGGAATATCCCTGTCCTTATCAAGGTCATTTTTTTCTCTGTATGTTTTTAAAATATCGCTTAACCTGCTGAACTGTTTTATATCTTCATTATATTTCTTCATAAATTCTGCAGAAATTTTCTGAGTTGCTTCCATTTCTGCCATCATTATCATAATATACTGAAAAAGATGATAATTCCTGGTGATAATAGATTTCAGAACTTCATCCGGGAGTTTTACGAAATGTTCAGCAAATTCTGAAGTATTTTTTATTTTAAGAAAATACCTGTTAAGCATATTAGTATCAAATTTTGACAGGATAAGAAATAAAATAAGTTTATCATGATTAATAAAATGTGAGTTTAAAGCAAGTTCCAGAAGCCGTTCGTCATTCAGAAAAAAAAGAATTTCATCAAGTACACGTTCAGTGGAATGGTCATGAATTGTGCAATAGCCGAATGTAAAGATTATAAATCTTTCCAGCATATCCAGTGTAAATTTATCTGAATTTATATATTCCTGAATATGCTTCATATCCCGGAAAAGTATAAGGAAATAGAGAAACTGCTGGGTCAGCTCATACTCTTCAGCGCTGAAAACTCTGTTTACAAGTTCAATAAATTCATCAAGCTTTAATTCCTCAAACATCGGTTTGATCTTATTTATCTGAGGAAAAGAGGAATCCTGCATTATTGCTTCTGTATAAAAAAGCTGGAACCTGTCTATACTGTTTATATCTGAATTTTTGTTATTCATACTGTAATTTTCCGTTAAATCAGGGGAATATAGCACACGCCTCGAGCTCCCGATTAGAGCAACATTACCATATATTCACTATAATTTTCAATCAATAATCTTATTTCTTTATAATTAAAGATAAAAAATGAAAAAACGCATTTTAATAAAAATAAAAAAATATGACTACTATTTTCAGCAATAAATCAGTATATTTTAAATACATTAAAATAAAACAAAGAGTAAAAATGAAAGAAATAGATGTGGGTACATTTTACCTCACACAGTTTTCCACAGGTTCACTAATCCTTGCGATCTTTTCACTTACCTTCGCGCTTTTTTTTCTTATCGGGAAAAACCGTTCGAAAGCTACTAAAAATATGGGGATAGCATTTACACTTCTTTCGTTTTTCCACCTTGCCTACTTCACAGGATTCAGCATATATCATCCATATGCAGCATATCACAGATGGTTCACTGTAATATGCGTTATGTTTACACAGATCCATATAATATTATTTCTGGTTGAGTATCCGGATAACAGAAATAAAAAACTGTCACATTATATTAAAATTATTATGTATATCATCGCAGCAACAATGGCCGTTTACTATATATTCAGTACTGTCAACTCACCCAGAATATTCAGGTTTGACGGCCATTTCTGGGACATCGACAATAAGACCGCCGGTATTGTTTCAGGTTCAGCAATCCTGATGAACAGTTTACTGTCTGTACTTATCGTAATATGGAGAGTTATACAACTCAAAAAAAGAGAACGTTTCTGGCTGCTTCTTGTAACAATTCCTTTTTTAATTGGTATGATTATACCCGCTGTACTGAATATCCTGTTAAGACAGGGCATGGTTGATCGTGAACTTTTTCAGACAACGCTTAATGCCTCCCACCTTTTCGGTTTTTTTACAATGTCTCTCGCTCATTTGAACACAACAAAAGACCGGTTTACTTTTATGGGAAGAATTGTCGGAGTTACAATAGTTACATTTCTTGCAATATTTCTTATTATTTCAAGGTTATATATACGTAATATTGACCATGAATACGATAACATGAGAAATCATGAAATGCAGCTCGGCCTTGCAGGAATTACCGGTTATCCTGCCTATCTTTATGCGATAGGAATTGATAATAAAAAAATTGAATTAATCTATACTGCTGATGAAAAATTTGTTTTACCTTCAATGAATATCACCGAAGTCAACGATGTCAGTTCTTTTAAAAATATTAAGAAGATCTCAGATATAAAAGGCAAAACAGAATTATTTTCCCGTTCAGGAAACAGATTATACAGAGAGAATTCCAAAAAATTCAGATTCATTTCATATATTTTAAAAGAACAGACAACAGGTATAATCTATGAGGCAGGTTTCTCCTATGTTAAATACAGATACTACATTCATGAATCTGTTTTTCAAATGGTTATACTTATTCTCGGCGTTATGCTTTTTATGATAATCGGATATCCATGGTTATACTTCGGAACTCTGTATATACCACTGAACGCACTTTTAAAAGGAGTAGAGGAAGTCAAGTCAGGGAACCTCAACTTCCGTCTTGAAGTAAGATCTGAGGATGAGATAGGACTTCTTACTGACCGGTTTAACCTTATGATAAACCGGCTTGTCGCTGACAGGGAAATGATTACCCGCTCTGAAAGAAAATACAGGGAGCTCACAGATCTTTTACCTGATATAATTTATGAAACTGACACAGATCTTAATGTATCATATTTAAATAAATCCGGTTTTATTCTTACAGGTTATACCGGTGAGGATCTCATTGCAGGACTCTCCATGAGCAGTTTACTGGATGGTGATGAACTTAAGCAGCTGCAGAATTTTATCAGAGAACCTTATAAAAGCGGAAATATTTTCAACCGCAACCAGTCAGTCAGAAGGAAAAACGGAAAAAAATTTATCGGGGACAATAGCGCTGTAATTATCTACACTGACAATAGAATTACAGGCATAAGAGGAATTATACGCGACATCACCGACCGTAAAACGGCTGAAGACGCTTTAATACAAATGCAGAAGATGGACACAATAGGTGCTCTGGTCGGGGGGATTGCACATGATTTCAACAACATTCTTGGCGGCATAACAGGGCCGTTATCACTTATAAAGCATTCAGTAAAAGATGATGAAGATATTAATAAAGAAGAACTAGATTTAATGCTGTCCACAATGGAAAATTCCAGTTTCAGAGCAATAGACATGGTAAAGCAGCTCCTTTCATTAGCACATAAATCACCTTCTATCTTTATGCCGGTTGACCTTAACGCCTCTATACAGAATGTATATAAGATATGTTCAAGTACTTTTGAAAAAAGTATCGAACTTGCGATGGACATCCCGGAAATGCCGTCTATGACAGAAGGAGATCCGACACAAATTGAACAGGCTATCCTCAATATCTGTATAAATGCCAGCCACGCAATGACTGTAATGCGAAATGATAATAAATCAGGAGGAAAGCTTTTAACAACACTATCGATGATCCGGAGCGACCATGCATTCAGGATAACGCATCCGGCCGGTACTGATAATTATTACTGGAATTTAAAAATCAGTGATACCGGTATCGGTATGGAGCCTGAAACTGTTTCAAAAATATTTATACCTTTTTTTACTACGAAAGAATCCGGTAAAGGTACCGGTCTTGGCCTGTCAATGGTTTACAGTATTATCCGCAATCACAGGGGATTCATTGATGTATATTCCTCCCCGGGTATGGGGACTATTTTCAACATATATCTGCCTGTTCTGAATTCATTCGAGCTTTCTGTTCAGGAATCTGATGCAGATATTCCCCGTGGTTCAGGAACTATTCTCGTCATTGATGATGAAGAGATGATCAGACGTTCGGCAAAACTTATACTTGAAAAAAGCGGTTATGATGTAATAACTGCTTCCGATGGTATTGAAGCAGTTAATATCCTGAGTGATAAAAATGTACAGATTGATCTTGTTATAGTAGACCTGCTTATGCCTGTCACGTCAGGTGACCAGATACTCAGGGAAATTACCAGGATTTATCCTGATAATATTAAATTGCTGCTCGCATCCGGATTAACAGAAGATCAGAGGATCGATGACGCGATCAGGGAGACCGGATGTGGTTTTATTCAAAAACCCTATACCATGGAAAAATTATCAAAAGTAGTATTTGAACTTCTGCACAAATAAATCCTCTCTTTCAATAAAAATTATGAAATGTTAAATTGTTTCTTGCAAAATTAAACCTATATCTATTCATAAATAATCCACTTTTAATCAAACAAAGGCGGTTTATAAAATTAACAAAAGGAATGATATGAAAACAAAATTTATTTGTCTAGTGATTGCCGTTTTATTTATATCCTCTATTGCATGTAAAAAAGCTGATCTGGATTCAGATAAAGGCAAATACAGTTATGCAATCGGTTATAACATCGGAAAAAATCTTAAAAATGACGATATCGATCTTGATACAAATTCTTTTATTGCGGCCCTTGAAGATGCGTTAAACGGCAAGGAAAGCAGTCTTTCTCCCGAGCAGGCCCAAAAGGCTATTATGGATCTTAGAATAAGCATGCAGACAAAGAGAATGAAAAATGCTGAAGAGAATAAAAAGAAAGGTGAAGAGTTTCTTGAGCAGAATAAAACAGAAGAGGGAGTTAAAACTACCTCTTCTGGTCTGCAGTATAAAATACTCAAAAATGGAGATGGAAAACGTCCCAAAGCAACTGATACAGTCAAAGTGCATTACACTGGAAAACTTATCGACGGTACTGAATTCGACAGTTCATATAAAAGGAATGAACCTATACAATTTAAACTTGATTCAGTGATAAAGGGATGGGCTGAAGGCCTGCAGTTAATGTCAGAGGGAGCCAAATATCAGTTAGTAATCCCTTCAGATTTAGGATACGGCCCCATGGGTAACCAGGCAATTCCAGGAAATTCGGTTCTGATATTTGAAGTCGAACTTATAAACATTATGAAATAAAAAAATACAGCTTTTACATAAACAATCATGGATTATATCATAAACTATAATCCATGATTTAAATTCCCATTTTATAATACTTTTTTTAACCGGATTCTATTTTGATCATTTCCGCAAGCAGAAGAACTGATATACCCGCCTTTTATTCCGACTGGTTTATAAACCGAGTAAGGACCGGATACCTGTTTGTCAGAAATCCGATGAACAGCTCTCAGATTACTAAAATCTCATTATCTCCTGAAATGGTTGACTGCATCGTTTTCTGGACTAAAAATCCCTTACCTATTATAAAATCATTAAATATTTTAGATAAATTCCAATACTATTTTCATTTTACTCTGACTCCCTATGATTCATCTATTGAAATGAATCTCCCCTCCAAAATAGAATTAATTGATACCTTTAGAAGACTTTCCGATACTATTGGCCCTTCAAGAATTATCTGGAGATATGATCCTGTATTTTTTACATACCGATATAATCTGAGCAGCCACTTGAATTTTTATGAAACAATTACTAAAAAACTTGAAGGTTATACAAAGAGATGTATGTACAGTTTTCTCACAGTTTACCGGAAGTGTGAAAAAAACATGAAGGGTATTGATTTTTCAGTGCCGGATAAAAAAGACTCTCTTATTCTTTCTGAGTCATTTTCTTCAATTGCTTCTTCGTCAGGTATAGAATTACAGACCTGTGCTGTGGAGGATGATCTGAGCTGTTACGGTATTAAAAAAGGGAAATGCATAGATGATAGTCTTATATCAGAATTAACGGGTAAAAATCTTTTTATACCAGAAGACCGAAATCAGAGAAAATACTGCCAGTGCGCAGAAAGTATCGACATCGGTGCATATAATACATGTACTCACCGTTGCGTTTATTGCTATGCGAATTATGACCATGAGCTTGCGATAAAAAATTTTGAACGTCATAATCCTGGTTCTGATTTACTTTCAGGAACACTAAACGGCAGTGAAACGATCAGGGAGAAAAAGAATAAAAATTATTCTGCAGAACAGTTGAAATTATTTTAATTATAACGAATAACGACTGCTATTTTATTAAAGCAACCCTGAATTTTCTCTTGAAATTTTTCAGTGTGGCCTCAAAAAATAAAAAAACGAATAAGGAATATTCCTCATAACTGTAAATGCAATGACTGAGAAAGTAAAAAAAAGTATAACATAAAGATCATACCTTTTGCTGTAATAATCTGAGAATGTAATAAGAATTTTTCTGACTATGTAATATAAAAACGCTGCCGGAATTAAAGTAACAATAAGTATATTTCTACTCATTGCTCCTGTTATATCCCCATTGAAGAGAAAATATAATCCTGTAGTCAATCCGCAACCGGCACAATAATATCCGGTCAGTTTTTTAAAAATACATCCCGTGGGCAGAAGTTTCACAGCGGGATTAATAAATACAATAAATATCGCGGCAGCAAGGAGAACATATGAACTGAACGAAACTCTGCTCAGCAAAGTTTTCATAAAATTATAAAAGCGGTTTGCCATCACAATCATTCAGCTTTCTTGTAGAGATGAGTATTATATCAATAAGCCACCAGACACCACATCCTCCAAAGCTTAAGAGTTTAACAAGGCCCAGGCCGATATAACCGAGATAAAACCTGTCAACCCCCAATTGTCCGAGGAAAACAGAAAGTATTAAAGCAACGATAAGCTCTCTTTGATTTATTGAATGATTATTCCGCGAACTTACAAGTAAAATTCCGCAGGTCTGGCAGTATTTAGCGTCATCAGGATATTCCTTACCGCATTGATAACAATACATTAATTAACTCCCTGTTCAAAATGATTAAACCTTTCATTTATATGAGGCGTGTCACTGGCTCTCTGCGGGAGAAAGAACGCCCCAGGTAATATTCGCTCCAGGAATCTGCTTTTTAAGCCATTCACCCCCGCGGTCGGTCACTCCAGTATAAATAAGATCAACCTCTACGAGCTCTTTAAATCCGGAAAGATGCCGAATCCCAGCATCAGTTACAGAAGTATGACGGAGGTTTACCCTTCCCTTCCCGAACCTGATCTTCTGAATATATTTCATACCTTCATCAGTTATCTTCGAACCTTTCAGATTAAGTATAATCACTTTATTCTCAAAATTAATCCGCGATAAATAATTTAATCCCACGTCTGTTATTGGAGAACCGCCAAAATCAAATATAATAAGCTTCCTTTTCTCAAGAAGGTACCTGAAACCATCCCCGGATACACCGGTATTATAAAGACTTAAAACAGTAATCATATTTAAGTCCTGAAAGTAATAAAACACTTCATCTGTTATTGTTTTATCTGATAAATGTACAGCACCGGCTTCAGGGAAAAAAACAATATATTTCATATCATCATCCGTAAGACCCCCGGGACGGGAACAGTCAAAACTGGTGAGGTTCATTGAATTATCAAAATAGAGAGAAACACCTTTATCAATATAAAACTGAATCGCCTCTTCCCTTGTTTTAATTCCCCTTGTGTCCTTCTCTATGACTTCCTTAACAATATCAATACGCTCATTTTTAATAATTTTTATTGAACTATCTTTAGTGTCAACTGAAGTCCTGCATGACAAAAAAAAGAGACATAGAAGTAAAGAAATTAAATAATATAAAATACGATATAACATTATCACTCGTTTATTTATAGTGATTCTGCAGCTCTTTTAATATCAAATATACAACGTCATCATTCTTTTCATAGACACGCCTATGCCAGAAAGACAGTTCCCTGTACCAGCTCCAGTTGGATATCATACCTGCCTTTTCCACAGTCGTTATATCAGGTACAGGATTCTGTACCTTAATTTTTTTTATAAGCTCAGTGTATTCAGAAGACTCGTGACATTTTATTAAAGAATCTATTTGATGTTTAAGAATCTGGTTATATTTTTCAACGGGGAACATTTTTAAAAGTTCATTTTTATTTCTATCCCATAATTTTTTTATTCTTTCTGAAGATCTGTCCTCTAATACAGAAATCATTTTCTCCTTGTCAGATTCTTTTATGCCTGACTCATTTAAAGCCATTCTGCCATACACGGACAATACAAATGAAGAAGGATTTTTTTCTGCAGTGGTGGCCGTATACTGGAAATAACGCAATGCATCAAGGCTGCCGTTATCACCTTTGAGACTTTTCTTTATTAATGTTTTTACAAAATCTACTGCCATCTCATCTACAGATACAGCCAGAAGAGTCACGCACAGAAACAGAATGACAGCAATAAAAAAGGCCGGCCTTTTCATGATAACCTCCGAAAATCAATATACTTAAATATAATAAAATCTTTTAAAAATGAATAACAAGAATTTTTTAATCCCATTTCCATACACGAGGTACCGTCTTTTCAAGCAAAAGGTATCTGTTCGTAAATTCCTTTTCATTTCTAATATAAAATTTAAACCAGCCGGGATCTGATTTTATGATTTTTACATTTAACAGATCATTTTCATTCGAAAGTTCATATTTCCATTGCAGCCATTTTTTCTGATATCTGAAATATAAGCGTCCTTCCATAATTTTCCATTTATCAGGCATTGACGCACAGACACAATCAGATTCCCCCTTCCCGCCACAACTGAATCTTTCTCTGCATTTAATATTGCCGTCGTTGCTGAACAAGATCCTTGCTTTTTCTTCCAGTCCTTCAAAAACAGAAAAAACTTTTCCATTTATTGAATCTTTGAGAACCTGACGGAAATTTTCCTCATACTCTTTTTTTAAAGGTCCCAGTCCATCGACCATGATCTTATTTTTACCCTTTGCAAATAATAAATCAGTTAAATAGGGGGCTGATGACCCCTGCCCGCTATAACTATTATCTATTTGCCTCATAGAAAATCCCTGAATTGTATATAGGCCGCCCAGTTTAATGCTCTGTGCCGTTTTGACATCGTTTAAAGTGATATATATGATTATTCTTAAATTATCTCCATCTTTAATCCTGTGAATTTTCGGGACCCGTTTATAACTGGTTTTTTTCTTATTTTTATTTCTATCAAGTATCTTTGTTTTTTTACTTTTAACATCAGAAACTTTATCTTTATCTGTTTTTTTTATTTCAATTTTATTATCAGTCTCTTTTAAATTTTTTTCTGAATTTATTTTATCAGCTTCGATTTCAACTGATTTATTGTTTTCAACATTATTGATCTTCTTGTCTTTTTCTGTATCGGGACTTTTTTCTGAATCCGGGTCAGAGCCTGCTTCTTCTTTTTTAACCGATTTTGATGGTTTTATTTCACTTCCGGTTTCTGATTGAATATCTGAATTTCCATCCTTAATTTCTTTTTTCTCAATAACAGGTTCCTCGGCAAGGACTTCTTTCAGAGTTCCCCTGACCGGTTCAGAATATATTGAATCATTTTTTGCAGTTAACCGGCTATTTTTATATTCCTTATTATCTTTTTTATTCTGTTCTTTATCAACCGGTTTCTTTATTTTTGATTTATCTGCCGGATCGTCTTTTTTCTTTTTTTGAGAGTCAGTTTTCTTTTCAGGTTTAATCTTCGAAGTATAAAGTGTTATTTCTATATTTTTCAGCCTTGCGAATTTTTTGAAATCATTACTTTTACCATTAATAATTACAATTGCATCTGCTTCTATCGGGTTTGAAAACTCTACTTTGAAATCAGAAAAAAACGAGGAGGTCCTCACATCTCCGTCAAGAGCGTTATATAATGAATCATTAGCAGGCTCTCTCATTCCTGTAAACGGGGCAGTTTCAGATTGTATTTTTGATATTGAGGTTTTTACTATACCGGTTTCTGAAAAAACCGGGAGAATTAATAAAACGAATAGAAGAACTATATACCTTTTCATTATTTACCTGTCAGTTATTTTAATGAATAATATTATAATAAAATTATATATTGATCAATTAAAATTCAGTATAAACTGTTTATATTCTTTTTATGTTTAAATTCATAAATTTTAAATGACATGAAATAAAATATGTAATATATAGTTATTAACATGGTAAAATTAAATTTAATTTACGGATTGATGATTAATATAATCAAAAAAATGAAATGGAAGATATTTGCTGTTGCAACTATTATCTCAATTCTTTTGCCTCTCCTCTACATTTCATATACAATCAATAAAGAAGAAACTATAAATAAAATAACATACAATTTAAAAATTCTGGCAATGCAGAGTTCCACAGGAATTGAGAACCTGTTCCAGACCTATATTTCAGACCTTAAATTTCTTGCTGATACTGATGGTATTATTAAAACCAATAATGAAGGGAAAAGGCTTATCAAGGTTTTCTTCGAGACGCATAAAAACAACTTAACCTCTGTTACAAGAATTGATTCAACCGGTAAAATTTTATACTCAGCACCTTATAATAAAAATATCATAGGAATAGACGTATCCACTCAGCCGCATAACAGGGAAATGAATACGAAACTTGTTCCCGTTATAAGTGACCTTTTCACAGCAGCTCAGGGATATAAGGCGCTGGCAGTACATGTACCTGTTTATGATAATGGTAAATATGCCGGCAGGATCTCAATTCTTATGAAGTTTGATCACATCGCTGAGACTTTTTTAAAAAATATTAAAACAGGTAAAAGCGGTTTTTCATGGGTCATTACAGAAAACGGGGATATTCTTTTTCATCCTGACAAAAAGCTCATAGATCTGAATGCCGACGTATATTCCAATAATATTCCGATGCTGAAGAGCGCTGTTAAAAAAATGAAGTCAGGTGAGGAGGGGAAAACCTGGTATAAGGACAATGATCGTCTATATTTTCTTTATTATTATCCTGTTAATTTACTTACAACTCACTGGTCCATTGCGATTACAATCCCTGAGGATGAACTCCTCGATGCTGTTACCGAATTCAAAAATCTGTGGCTGCTTCTTATCTTCCTCTTTATTGCACTAAATATTTTTTACCTTGTGAACTTTCTGATAAACTATGCTTCAATAAAAGCCCAGAACAGAAAATTATCTGATGCTAACAGCAATCTTAAAAACGCGATGCTGGAAATAAATAATCTGAATAAATTAATCCCTATCTGCTCTTCATGCAAAAAAATACGTGATGATGCCGGTTACTGGAGCTCTGTTGAAACATATCTTGACCAACACTCAGACGCAGAACTTACACATTCCCTATGTCCTGACTGCCTGAAAAAACTTTATCCGGAGAAAAACCCCAGATAATTTTTTCTGTAATCGAGTCTATCCGGCCTTTTTAATTTTCTGAAAAACTCCATCAATTATTTTCTGTTTATTCTTTAAATGTTCTTTAAAATCCCGGGTTGTGCAATGATGTATCTCTATCGGGATCTCAGCAAGCGCCCTTTTGAGCATCTCCTCAAGAATCGCATTCTCTTCATTATTCAATTCGATCTGCATATTGGCCTCCGTGCTTTTAATAATATCTGTGAATTGAAATTATGAACATGGAAATACAAAGTCAAAAATAAATGATTAAATAACAATAATTATACAAAAAAACTATACGAACGGTGATTAATGATTGTCACAATATTATTATTTTTCTAAGGTGACCATAAAGTCGTTCATATTTATATAAGGGACGTTTCCCGTGGTACTTATTAAAAGATTATACGTAAGATATTACCGGAATACCATCTTAATACTATCATCATTTGTATTCCTCTTTTCATGCGGAAATCTTATAAACGAGGAAGCATTAAATCCATCTGAAAACCCTGAGGAGTTCCTCTCTTCCCCTGCGATTGAATTCAAAACATCCTTCAACAATAACATTTCTACTGCTGCTTCGCTTCATCTTTATGCTGAATCTGATGAATTCGCGTTTACAGGCTCAATCGTCAACGACAATAATATTGAAAACATATGGCTTGGCGTTCTTGACAAAGCCGGCGAAAAAATTTTTGAATCTATAGTTTCGTCAGATAAAGACAGACGGGTTACCTCCCAGTTAACTGATGCTGATGGAGATTTTATTATAGTATGTAATGAAATTGATCCTGATACCGGTGATGCCGACATTTTGATGTTTAAAATTTCACACGACAGGACAATACAGTGGTGCACAAGGTTGAATTTTGACACGCCTGCATATTCTTATGATTCAATAATGCTGACTGACAGGTCGGTTATTATTGCTTGCAGGTACTATGATCCTGATAACAATACATATATCCCTCTATTGATTAAATTCGATCCAACCGTGTATACATGCACCTGCTACAGACTGAATTATGTGATTACCTCCTCCAACGATATCATATATCCTGTCCCTGTGAAAATTTCATCTCATGTTGATGATACAATAACTGTAGCAGGATATTTTATTGATCCTTCCACTTCCAGAAGCTGTTTATCAATAGCCAAGTTCAACTCTTCGATGGAATTAACAGCGGAATATAACCTTATCGATTCAGATAAAAATCTTTATATTCTTGATATAATTCATGAAAATAAAACCAAGGATATATTTCTTATTTGCAAATCAGATACTCTCTTCGGAAGAGATGAAGGTTTTACTCTTCTGAAAGTATCAAATGATAACAGTATCAAATTCGAAAACGACTACATGATATCAGATTTTATATTTGCTGATAATTTGATCTCAGGGAGCGAGGGAGATTTTTCGGTAGGCGGCTACAGCCTGGACAGCAGTAATAATTATTCAATAACAATAGTAAAATTTAATTATTCCGGATACATGAAAGAATACAGGACACTTGAGTCAGATATTAGTGAGATCCGCCAAATTGTTTTTTCAAAATCAGAAACTCAATCGGCTTTTTCTTATATTTACAGCTGCAACAGAATAAATGATGATATTGACGGTACAATCATTGTAAGGCAGATATCAGATATAGCTGAAACTAAAGCTGTACCCGGTACTGCTCTGATAAATGTCAACAAATCAACCGGCACTTTATCTCCGGTTGAATTTCAGAATGTGGATGTTAATGTTGAATCTTTTAATAATTTCACAGTTGATACTGGTTATTTACTTGATGTTGAATGGAAGTAATCACTGAATCAGTACAGAGTTTCGAGCCCTCCCCCGATACTGTATAAATCTATATTTCCCCCTGTTTCAAAAATTGTATAATAATTCCCGTAGCAGGTAAACGCCAGATCCCGCCTTAAATAATATTTTAATTCAAGGAAACACATCCCGCAGGCCTCTAACTCTCTCATGGTACTGTCATTTTTTTCTATTG
This sequence comes from Spirochaetota bacterium, assembly GCA_036745755.1. GTDB lineage: Bacteria > Spirochaetota > UBA4802 > UBA4802 > UBA5550 > UBA5550. Next base: position 37,858 of record DAIOFM010000013.1, read on the forward strand.
CAACCAGTGACGTACCGAAACCAAAACCCGGATTTATAAAAAATTTTCTGTAAGCCTGAAATTCATATGATAATGTTCCCTGAAGTGGAGCAATTAAAGCATATTCTATATCATTTTCAGTATAAAGATGTGAATAAGCTCCGTGTATTCCTATTCGTACACCCTTAAAAAACAGATCCCTTTTACCTGCATTTATCATGAACATAAAACCATGTTCAGCGAACTCGCCTATACGGCCGGCTGAAGGGATATACCCTGCTTCAAGACTGAGATAATAATCCGGCCGTTTTGAATCAGTTTTAATCTGGTTTCCGAATTCACTGTTATAAAGGATCTCCTTTTTTATCCGGTTTGCTATAACACCTGTGTTCTTAAGTAATGCATCCTCTGTTTCATACTCCTCTGAAAAAGAATATATTATATCACCATTAACAGCGCTTATCAGGACGATATTAACATATACTATGTCTTTTCGGATAATTTCACCTGTAATAAGGTAATCTGCGGGGAGCAGTTTCCCGGCTTCAACGGCGTAACCGCTTCTATCAGTTTCCCTGCCGTGAAGATTAAGTTCATTGCGAATCAGGTCAATTCTGTTACGTTCGAGCAGATTGAATTTTTTGCTGTTGAAGAGATTATATTCAATTTTATTTCTTACAATATTACCTGTATCTTCACTTACATTAATAAGTTTAATATCAAGAACAGCTACGTTTTCTTTTGTTTCTTCGGAAAACAGGTTGTTATTAAAAAACAAAACCGGCAATAAAAAAATTATTTTCAGTAATAATCTGGAATATTTCACTTAAGATTTCTGCTTATTTTCTTAACAAGAGTGGTGCAACCTGAATAAAGTTCCTTTTCAGATTTTATCTCCGTGGTTTCAATATCAAGTATGACCCCACGTCCGGAATCTATTATTTTTGCGGTAATTACATACCCTGAAGTCATCTTTTCAACAGAGCCTGTCAGAAGATATCCCTTATTACCGGGCCTTTTTGAAAGAAAAACATTATCTTCTCCACGTTCCGCTTTCAGTTTATTATAGAAAATATCCGTTGCCCTTTTAGCTATTAAGGATGTTTCCTCTGTACCTGTAAAGCTGAATAAAGAAACAGGTGTTTTTATCTGAACAGCTGAATTTAATTCAGGAATTTTTACTTCCGGAACCGGAACCACTTTTTTTTCACTGAAAATATCAGTTACATAATCGATGCCTGCAACTCCCCCTGTAACAACAGCTGCAGCAGTGATGACCGTTACTGCTCCGGATACAATTGCAGCCTGAAGAAAAGAAATGGTTAAACCCATTTTTCTTGCGGCAATAAATATCATAATAGCTAAACCGGTAAATAAACCGTATTTATTTTCTTTTTTAAGAATTTTCTTAAGATTTTTCGCTTTAGATGAAGCAATATGACGTCTTATTTCAGGTGTTACCGGTTCTTCAAACCTGAATTTTCTGATAAGACCTTCAACAATAAGTTGCTCATTCATTACATAAGCTCCTCAAGGTTTGATACCCCTTTTTTCTTCAGTGTCAGAAGTATCGACCTGTTTATCAATGAATAGCGGTATTTTACCTGATCTCTACTCATCCCTATCTCTTTTGCAGCTTCCTCTAAAGTATATTTCTGTATTGCCACAAGATCAAATATAATTCTGTTCTTATCATCGTTATTAAATACATCCGGATCATCAAGGATACTTCCCAGCAGTATTCTAAGATCCCTCATACCATTAACAAAGCTGAGACTGGCATCATTAATAAGATCATTGATGTCGGTTGAATCCGGTTTTTTACTCCTGTAATATTCATATAGTACAAGTTTCATTGTTCCGAACAACCACTTCCTGGGATTTTCCACTTCATCCATTTTTCTGTAAAATCTCAGAAAAATTTCCTGTGTGATATCCTCTGCGTCATCAATACTGTTTATCCTTGAGCATACTGCACCGAAAATTACATTGTAATAATCACTGTAGACCTCAATGAATTCAGCCTTTCCTCTGTCAACACTAAACTTCACGTACCGGTTTAAACCCCTTTGCGATAATGGATGGTTTAATTTGAATCCGGTACCGATTTTTTACCAGTATAAATTAATTTTATAAAACATTTTCTTAATACATTAGTGCTGATTATCTGTATTGAGGGTAATTTTTTTTGATTAACATTTACGGATTGAACTTGACCTTCAATAACCCGGAATCAATTTATAAGAATGAAATATTTTGCATTAATTGATCCAGGGCTTTCACCCGGGGCTGTAAATAAGCTTAAAAAATTTGATATAGAACCTGTACGGGTACCTGCAACCGGACTGGTGGATTCCCCTGTTGCCGGGCACCCTGATTTACAGGTATTTCTGAATAATGGAAACGCCTTTGTCCACCCTGGTATCGACAGGAACTTTATCAGAAAAATTTCACAGTTCTGCAACGTAACATTCGGAAGTACAAAACTTACCCGGACCTATCCCGGGGATATAGCTTATAACATCGCGGTTACAGGGGATACAGCATTTCATTTAAAAAACGAGACAGACCCTGTAATTAAAGAGTATTTCGTTACAAATGGAATAACTCTTGCACACGTAAAACAGGGTTACACCAAATGCTCCACACTTATTGTTGATGACAAAAGTATTATTACCGCTGATAAATCTATTAATGAAACTGCGATAAAAAACGGGTTTGCCTCTCTCCTTATAACCCCGGGGTACGTAAACCTTCCCGGTTATAAATACGGTTTTTTAGGAGGGGCATCGGGAAGGTTCCGGAACATGATTTTTTTCACAGGAAATATCGACTCCCATCCGGATCGTGAAAGGATCTATTCTTTTATCAATGATAGAGGGCTTACAGTGGAACTGCTTTCGGATGAACCCGCTTATGACGCAGGTTCATTATTGATATCGTCATACTGACTCAGAAGACTTTTTCATCTCCTCTGCCATATTCCTGTTTTTGGTTGAAAAACTTTCAATGGAAAGAAGCCCCAATCCGAGCTCCCTCCCCCTCCCTACACCTTTAAAAAGAGCATCTGAAAATTTTGTTTCATTTGTTATTTTAAGGGTACCTTCATATATCACCGACCTGAACTTCTTTCCCCTGTCCCGGGAGACAATAAAACCGTCATCAGAGCTACTGCACTCAAGAAGCTCAAAGCCATTGGCAGATGCTTCCGTTTCAAGCCATTTTTCAATCCCTTCATCTGTATCAAGATCAAAATTTTTAAAAAGGATTCTTACGGATGGATTCGCTTTCAGAAAAAATCTGTAAACCCTTCCACTTTTAAGAGGTATATTATATTCAAAGATCTCGATTTTTGAAAAATAGCCCCGGGGTTTATTACATTTAGAAACGTCAGGTTTTGAGCCTGATACAACTACAACAGGCTGTATATAATCTGTCCGGTTAAGAGGAACATTATCGATTCTGTAAACAGGCGCAGGGTCACCTGTTAAAACTTTAAGGGTTTCATAGAAAAGATCCGGAGAGTTCAAATCATACCTCACGGAAGGTATCTTAACATCTATCATTACCTTGCTTATAAACATTGATTCCCCCGGCCTATAAATATTAATCCTTTAAAAAAACCTGCAGAGCAGTAAGGTTACAGTCTCTTTTTCATACAGGGATGCTGATAATTTCAAATGTTTATTTAAAATCAACAAGTATTTGACAGTTATCCTGTTTTTGCAGGTAATGGATTAAATTTTTCTGAAGGCTCAGGATTTTATGAAATGTAATATGTGCGGAGCTTGCTGTATCGCTCCATCCATCTCAACCGAAATACCCGGTACAGGGAGGGGAAAACCTGCGGGAATGAGGTGCGTTCACCTCTCAGAGGATATGAAATGTTCAATTTACAATGAACGGCCGCCTGTCTGCAGGGAGTTTACCCCTACTGAGGAATTATGCGGTAATTCATTTGAGGAAGCATACAGAAACCTTGAAGCTCTCGAAAAAGCCACATGCTGAAACCGTATAAAAAACAGAATCTGTTAAAAAAATCTTGATCTAAAGGAAAGATTAAATCCTTTAATAAGTTCAGGATAGAAAAAATTACTAATCCCTCATGCTTGGAACCGGGATTATATAATTCACGACCTGTAAATCTTTATATATTATGATCATTTAATTAAACATTTTAAATTACACAGAGGAAACCGATGATACCAAGATATTCAAGAAAAGAAATGTCAGATATCTGGGAACTTGAAAACAAATTCCGAATCTGGCTTGATATAGAACTGGCTGTATGTGAAGTATATGCAGAAAGGGGGATAATACCTCAGGAGGATCTCAAAATAATAAAGGAGAAAGCGGATTTTTCTGTTGAACGTATTCTTGAAATTGAAAATGAAGTCCACCATGACGTTATAGCTTTTACAACAGCTGTTGCTGAAAATGTAGGCCCCTCAAGCAGGTATATCCATTACGGGCTGACATCAAGTGATGTTGTTGATACAGCACTCTCCATGCAGATGAAGGAAGCAGGCAACATCCTGCTGAATGATCTTGACCGCGTAATTGAGATACTCAAAGACAACGCGCTTAAATATAGGGACGTACACTGTATGGGACGCTCTCACGGTGTACATGCCGAACCGACCACATTCGGTGTAAAGATGGCACTTTACCATGAATCATTCAAGCGGAGCAGGGAACGACTGTCTCGAGCGATAGATAATATATCCTACGGCAAACTTTCAGGCGCGGTGGGAACCTTCAGTAACATCTCCCCCGAAATTGAAGAGGAGGTATGCAGGCGTCTCGGCCTTAAACCTGATCCCGTTTCCACGCAGGTAATCCAGCGCGACAGGCACGCCGAATATATGTCGGCCATAGCCATTACAGCAGGCACACTTGATCAGCTGGCTACAGAGATACGTCATCTCCAGAGGACCGAGGTTAGAGAGATTGAGGAGCCTTTCCAGAAAGGTCAGAAAGGCTCTTCAGCAATGCCGCATAAAAGAAACCCGATACTTTCTGAACGCGTAACCGGCCTGTCCCGTGTAATCAAATCGAACATGAATGTTGCGCTTGAAAATATTACACTTTGGCATGAGCGGGATATATCACACTCCTCTGCGGAAAGGGTTATATTCCCTGATTCAACTATTGCCCTGGATTATCTTCTGCACAGGATTATCTTTATTCTCAGCAACCTGCATCTTTACCCTGAAAATATGCAGGCCAATATTGAAAGGACTGGCGGACTCTTCTACTCGCAGTCACTCCTACTTCTCCTGATTGAGAAAGGTTTCACACGTGAAAAGGCTTATAAAATGGTTCAGGATATGGCCATGAGAGTCTGGGCAAGAGAGGGCTCGCTCAAAGAACTCACCCTGAAATCACAGCAAATAATGGGAAAAGTAACTGCAGCTGAACTGGACACCCTTTTCGACATCAACAGATATTATAAAAACATAGATGCAATTTACAAAAAATCCGGTATCGCTTAAAGCTGATTATCACGGTATTTATATCTGATGAAGACTTTTTACATAGAAACATTCGGCTGCCAGATGAATAAAGGCGACTCTGAACTGATTAAAAATTCCATGCTTGAAAATGGATTTACCGAATCAGACAGCGAAGAAACTGCAGATATCTGCATATTTAACACCTGCTCGGTAAGGGAGCACGCTGAAAAAAGGGCGCTTGCGCGAATAAATATAGCTAAAACAAGAAAAACAGCGAGACGCCGCCTTGTAGTTGTTGCAGGGTGTATGGCCCAGAGGATCGGTGAAGGTATTATTCATAAAGGAGGGGCCGATATTGCCGCAGGGCCCTACCAGTCCCCCCTCCTTGGAACAATAATCAAATCCCATCTTGAAAAAAACGGGAACGGACTTTTCCTCTCCCAGGATGAAAAGGATTTTGCAGAGCGTGTTAATTTTGACCTTGTAAAGCTAAAAGATATACACCCATGGCATAAATGGGTGACAATAACACACGGATGCGAAAATTTCTGCGCTTACTGCATTGTTCCCTATGTACGGGGAAAACTAATATCCTTCCCCTCTGAACAGATTCTTGAATATATCCGGGAACTTGCAGCTGAAGGTATAATCGAGATTACACTCCTGGGCCAGAACGTGAACCAGTACGGCCAGGATTGCGGGGAAATTCCCTTTTACAGGCTGCTTGAAAAGGCAGCCTCAATTAAAGGGCTGAAGAAAATCAATTTCCTCACATCTCATCCAATGGATTTTAATCCTGAAATCATTGATGTTATTAAAAACAGTGAAAATCTCTCCCGCAGTATACATCTCCCCCTTCAAAGCGGTTCCGATGCAACGCTGAAGGCGATGAACAGAAAATATACGATGGAAAGTTATTACAGGATAGTGGATTCTCTTAACAGTAAACTTCCTGACCATTCAATATCAACCGACCTTATTGTCGGTTTCCCTGGTGAGTCCGGGGATGACTTCAGGCAAACGCTGAAAGCAGTGACTGATATAAGATTTGATGAAGCCTTTATGTATGCATATTCTCCCCGTGAGGGTACCCCGGCATATTCCCTGAATGAGGAGCTGACCCGATCTGAAAAGATAGATAGACTCAATGAATTAATTACCACTCAGAGAAAAATTTCTCTTGAAAAACTGAAAGCAAGGGTTAACAGAATAGAAAAGGTTATACCGGAAAAAGTCAGTAAAAAGTCTGAAGATGAATTATCAGGTAAAACCTTTCTTAATCACCCGGTTGTTTTTGACGGCCTTAGTACAGATATCGGGAAGGAGATCCAGGTAAAAATCATTGAAGTCAGCGGCTCCACACTTGTCGGTCAGAAAATTTCTTAATTTTTTTATAACTGCGGTATTTATTGTTACAGCATCCCATTCCGGTAATGCTGACAGTATTCACGACAGGTTATATAAAGATCTCACCGAAATATTCAGTTCAGGAAACGAAGACAAATTCGAAAGCAAGGCTTTTTCTTTCCTGAAAAAATATCCCGAAAGCAGTAAGGTCCCGGATGTCAGGATGATGCTGGCCGAGATTGAAAGTGATACCGACCTTGCTGCTGACAGATACAGGGCAGTTGTTAAATACTATCCCTATTACAACAGGCGGGCCCTGGCCCTCTTTAACCTCTGCCAGATACTTGATCTGAAATCGAAATGGAAAGAGCTTGAGGTGGAGAGTTATCAGGGAATTAAGCTTTTCAGCAACAGCCGGTACGGTATTGAATTCCGTTTAATACATATCACTTCTCTGATAATGCTCGAAAACTACAGCAGGGCAAAAAACGAAGCGCTTCTGATCACAGAGAAAACACACGATTTTGATACACTCTCCAGGGCAATATTCCTTCTTTCTGAAATAGACAGAAAGACTACTGGTAACTCCAGATCATACATATACAGCCTCAGAGAGCTTGCGGCAGGTTTCAGCAAATCAGGGCTTTACCCTTCCACACTTTACAGGCTTGCAGAATTCTATAACGATAAAAAAGATTACAACAGGGCCTTTTCCGCATATTCTGATATTATAAAACTTTTTCCGGATTCTCCTGAAGCTGATATGTCCATTTTAAAAATTGAAAAATTTAAAAATAAGAATCCTGAAAAAGTTGACTACATACCTGACATGGAGATGGTTAATAATTCAGATAAACTTGACATTTCACCTGAATACAATGTAGAGGAAACAAGGGCTCTTATCTATTTTTCCGTTTCGATAGGCCCCTTTACAAGAAAAAGTGACACTGACAGAATGTACAGGCTGCTTAAAAATTACCCGTCTTTGCGAACAGTCAAGGCCAGATCCGGCTATTTCATTTATATCGGAAAATTTACAGATACGAACAGGGCGTTTCAGAACAGAATCAGGCTTGCAGAAGAATATGGAATTAACGGCAATATTGTCCGGTTCTCAGAACAGGGAAACAGAAGTTATATTTACGGGAATTGATTTATGGACGAAAAACTGACACCAATGATGAAGCAGTACAGCGATATTAAAAGAAAACATCCCGATGATATCCTTTTTTTCAGGATGGGTGATTTCTATGAAATGTTTTTTGATGATGCCAAAATTGCCTCAAAAATACTTGATATTGCCCTTACGGCACGGCAGAACGATATTCCAATGTGCGGCCTCCCCTATCATGCAGCTGAGAGTTATATCGCGAGGTTAATCAAGGCTGGTAAACGCGTTGCAGTGTGCGAGCAGCTTGAAAGCGTGCCCTCCTCCGGCAGTATTGTAAAAAGAGACGTTGTCCGTATTATTACACCCGGTACAGTGATAGAACAGAACCTTATTGCTTCTGATGATAACAACTATCTCTGTTCAGTTTACCTCTCAAAAAAAGAGATGGGTATATCTTTTGTGGATATTTCAACGGGTGATTTCAGCTACATGACATCAGACAAAAACCAGGAACTCTTCAGGGGTGAGCTCGCTAAATTTTCCCCGCGCGAAGTAATTTTCCATGCGGAATCGCATGAAACAGATTCAGTGTTTCTGGAATATATAAAAAACAGGAATATACCTGTCCATTCCCTGAATGAATGGTATTACGAAAAAGGGTTTATGACAGATGTTATCTCTGAGACCCTTCAGGTCCATTCCCTTAAAGGGCTCGGTATAGATACTGACATCGAGATAATTTCGGTTGGTTCAATACTGCAATATCTGCGCGAAACACACAAAACACTCTTTGCACATCTTAAGAACCCGATGAAGCTAGCCTCACGGGAAACGATGCTTCTTGATGAAGCCACAGTTTCAAACCTTGAACTGATCCAGAACCAGCAGGACGGGTCAAAAAACAGAACACTTTTTTCTGTCCTGAATCATACAAAAACCCCCATGGGAAGAAGGGCTCTTGAAAGGAACCTCCTTCAGCCCCTTATTGAAAAATCATCAATTGAAGATCGCCTCGGCCTTGTGGATTTCTTCTACCAGAGGGCTGATCTGACAGAGGAGATAAACAACTCCCTCAAAGAGATACTCGACATGGAAAGGCTGATTTCACGGTTTACGATAGGGAAAGTTCAGCCCCGTAATTTCATCGCATTAAAACAGTCTATTCAGGCAGCCGAAAAAATTCATAAAACTATCGCTGAGCATGAAATAAATTCACCTTCTATTAACCGAATTACAGAAGGGATTAAAGATTTGTCTGAACTTTCAGATATGATAGAAACTGTCATACATGAAGAGCCAGCCCTGTCTCCGGAACAGGGTCGTGTAATCAGATCGGGATATATACCTGAACTTGACAGGCTCTATGAGCTTAAATCTGACGCTAAAAGCTGGATACTGAAATACCAGGAGGATGAAAAATCACGATTGGGGATTAACACCCTCCGTGTAAAGTATAATAAAATTCTCGGTTACTACATAGAGATAAGTAAAGGTCAGGCCGAAAATGCGCCTGAAGAGTATATGAGAAAGCAGACCCTTGTGGGAGGGGAAAGATTCACAACTTCTGAACTTCAGAAATTTGAATCGGATATACTTGGTGCCTCGGAAAAAATTATTGAAATTGAAAAGAGTGAAATCGAAAAGCTCAGGTCTGAAATAGTCAGCAAAAGCAGGGATATCCAGGATACGGCAACTGCAGTCGGCTTTATAGATTTTATATGTTCACTTGCTGTTGCAGCGATTCACAACAGATTCATCAGGCCTCAAATTAATGATAATAATTATGTATCTATTAAGGGCGGAAGGCATCCCGCTGTTGAAAAATACTACACAAAAGAAGTATTCATCCCTAATGATGTGCTGCTGGATGATAGTGAAAACATGATCTCAATAATAACCGGCCCCAATATGGCCGGTAAATCCACATATATCAGGATGTGTGCCATAATTCAGCTTCTCGGGCAGATCGGTTCATTTGTACCTGCTGAAAGTGCGGATATCTCTATTGCGGACAGGATTTTCACCAGAATAGGCGCGTCTGACAATATATCCCGTGGTGAATCAACTTTCCTTGTAGAGATGAACGAAACAGCTAATATTCTCAACAATGCGACAGAGAGAAGCCTTATAATTATGGATGAAGTAGGAAGAGGCACAAGCACCTATGACGGGCTTTCAATCGCATGGGGAGTTGTTGAATATATACAGAGATATATAAAAGCCAAAACTCTCTTTGCCACCCATTACCATGAGCTTACACAGCTGGGTAACAGAAACGGTATTGTTAATTATAATGTTCTGGTCAAAGAGACTCTTAACAGTGTTGAATTTCTCCATAAAGTCGTTGCCGGCAGCGCGGATAAATCCTATGGAATCCATGTCGCGAAACTTGCCGGTCTTCCAAAAACAATTATTTCTAGATCTTCAAAAATTCTTGAGAAACTGGAGAAGAATGGTTCTGTCAGGGAAAAACTGGCAGAATCGAGTTCTTCGTCAGAACAACTGGAAATATTTAATGCCTCCAATCATCTGATTATTCAGACACTGAACAAAATCGATGTTGAAAGCCTGACCCCCATGGATGCCATTAATGAGCTGTATAAATTAAAAAAATTGATAGACTGAAATTTATTAACGTTGTAAAGTAAGTTTAAATTTTCATGTATAAGATTTGAAATTTAACCGAAATTAGATAATAGTTTAATAAACGAATCATCCGGCAGAAGAGGAATAATGGCAGCTAACCAGTTCAAGGTCGAAAACTACATGGCTAACTCCTTCGTTATGGTGGAGGGGAAAAAAAACGCGTCTAATTTCTATATTATCCGTAGTGGTAAAGTAAAGATATCAAAAGAGACTCCTGTTATATCAGAAGAGCCCTATACAATCCTCGGCCCGGGTGACTTCTTTGGCGTTGTATCCTGTATGGCAGGTCATGCCCGTCTTGAAACAGCAGTTGCCCTTGAAAATGTATCATTGATATCAGTAGAAAGGGACATGTTCGGCCTCCTTATTCAGAAAAACCCGTCTGTTGCCATGAAAATAATCAGGTTTTTCAGCCGAAAGCTCCGGCAGTTCGATTCAGCCATAACCAGTCTTTCACTTAAAACAGCAGGACAGGAGGACCCTGAACATCTTTTCAATATAGGTGAATTCTATCTGAAAAAGCGTACATTCAATCACGCTATATATGCTTACCAGAAATATATACAGCATTGCCCTGCCGGGTTCAACAGGGACAATTCTATTGAAAGGCTGAAGACTTTAAAGGCACAGCTTAAATTCCCGGATATGCCCTACAGAAACGGAATGAACAGGAAATATCCGGACAACACAATGCTTTTCAGTGAATCTGAGCCTGGCGATGAACTCTTCATAATCCAGGACGGGAAGGTTAAAATCACAAAAATCGTTGATGAGGAGATACTCCTTGCCGTGCTTAAACCTGGAGATATATTTGGTGAAATGGCTCTACTTGATAATAAGCCGAGAAGCGCATCAGCTATCTCATATGGGGACGTTTCGGTACTTGCCATAAACAAGTCCAATTTTGAGGGGATGGTTCAGGCACAGCCACAGCTTGCGACCCGTCTTATTCAGCTGCTCAGTGAAAGGACCTGGACCGCATACAGGCAGCTTGAAAACCTTATGATCAGGAACCCGCTTGGCAGAATTTATGATACCCTTCTTATCCAGATAGAGAAACAGAAAATAGCAATTGAATTCAAGAAACCCCACAACTTTGAATTCGGTTCAAAAGAACTGATTAACATGGTAGGCTTATCTCCGGTTGAAGGTGAATCTTTAATAGTCAAGCTCCTTGAGGACAAACATATAATGCTTCAGGAGGGTAAACTGATAAGTACAGATCTGTCTGAACTTGAAAAAACCGTTTTATTCTTCAAAAAACAGACCGCCCTCGAAAGACAGAGGGAAGCAAATAAAAACAAATGAAAAAAAAAGTAACCAGATTCGTAAAAATAACAATAATATCTTTAATCTGCGCTGCTCTTGTTATTTTTACAGGTATCGCTCTTCTCTTTTACTTATATCCTGAAGAATCAGTACTGAATATTATAAAGACAAAATCTGAATCCGTTTTAGGAAGGAAGGTTGAGATCCGCTCACTTAATTACAGCCTGCGAGGTGTTGTTCTCAAGGGGGTACGGATATCAGATACAGACGAATCAGGTAATATCCTTTCAGATAATGTCCCCCTTCTCAAAGCGGAAGAAGCGATAATAAGTTATTCTCTCATATCTATTCTGAAAAAGGATTTTAATATTAAAACCCTATACTTTAACCGTCTGTCTGTGAGATGCGTCTTTGATAATGAGGGTAAAAGTAATTTTCAGCGTCTATTTGAGGAAATAAAGTCAAAAACTGATGGTTCTGATGAAAAAAAATCAACTGTTAAAATTTCAAAAATAATACTCACTGACTGCAAACTGATATTTTTAAACCTCCCCCGGATAGTAAAACCTCTTGAGGGTGAATATACTGTTAACAGTACAATAAATGTTGAAGATGAAAAAAAATTTCTAATAACTGATACAGGAATAAATCTCCCCCAGGGCCGCGGAAATCTCTATCCTGATCTAGTCATTGATGTTACCGAAAAATTCAGGTTAACAGGTAAAGTAAAACTTGAAAACTGTTCCATGAACTGGGTCTACAATTTTACGAAAAAACCTCTTCCGCTCCCCTTTGATAAAGTATCAGGTTTTGTAGATAATTTTGAAATATCACTTCCTGTTATAAAAGGAGAAGCAAAAGTTGTTTCATCACTGAAGTACAGTAAAAACATTGTCAATGCAGAAGGCGGCTGCGTAGTAGATATCGAAAACCGGACTGTTCTGATTAAAGATGTTAAAAACAGGATAAATAATTCATCATCCGTACTGAACAGTCTTCTGATCAACTATAATGCAGGTAAATTATCAAGATTTAATGTCACGAACCTTAATTATTCAATTGCGGATCTCCGTTCCCTTGAACATAAAATTCCCTCAGGGTTTTCCGGCGGCCTGAGAGGTTCATTTTCATATAACAACTCAATAATTAATGGTAAAATACAGGTTTCAGACTGCAGTTATAAAGACAGGACCGAAATTTTAAGCGGCCTTAATACTGAAATTGAAGTAGTCAATAATGTAATAAGGAAACAAAATATTCCTGTAAAAATTTTCGGAAGCGATTTTAATATATCTGTAGCTACTACGGACAATAATTTTAAAAGCATATATCTTTTCATAAAGGGTGATAAACTTGATGTAAATAATATCAGGTTAAGCGGGGGAAAATCATCATCTGATTTCTATTTTCCCCTTAATTTGAGCGGCAAAATTATCCTCGGAGAGCTTATATACGATACTTTTACTTTCAGGAATAACCAGGCTGATTTTGCCGCGTCAGGGAAAACGATTAAAATCAACAGGCTCAATACAAAGGTATTAAGCGGCAGCCTGAACGGTTCAGGGAGCATCAATCTTGCAGGTGATTACCCCTCCGCACAGATAAACGCCAGATTCAACAACATGAAGGTGCATGACGTTAAATTCAGTGAGGAGAATTTAAACAACAGGCTTTTCGGTTTTGCTGACGGCATAGTTAACCTGGGTTTCATGATCAAAGAAAAAATGACTGAAACAATAAGAGGGAACGCTACATTCAATATCTCAAAAGGGAAAGTGGTTAATACCGGGATACAGAATGGTCTTATAATTTTCCTCGCAGAATTACGTTATAAGCTGAAAGATCTTGAATTCAATAAAATTTACGGGAACATAGATATAAGCGGTAAAGATCTGATGATAAATTCTTTTATTTTTAATTCGGAAGACCTCAGGCTCTCCATGAACGGAAGAATAAACAGCGATCTGAACGCGAAGAACATGTCAATGAAACTTGAATTCAACTACCATTTCGTTAAGGATATACCAAGACCGGCCATTGCGGTATTCAGCAAATATCTCAGCGGGAAATGGTATATAATCCCTTTTGCCCTGAACGGCAATATAACCGACAGTAAAAACATCAAAATGCTGAAGAAAAATCAGTAACGCGCATCAGCATAGTCAACCCATCCGCCGGCTTTAACCAGTTCCCTGTCAAAATCAGAGATATTGAATTTTACTGTTTCTGTTATACCGCCTGAACTGAAAGTGAATGTACCGGCATCAAAATCAGTAACTATAGACGTATCTTTACCGGAAAATTTACTGAAAATCTCATTGATAGTATCAGCCGGAAGTTCAACGGCCATCATCCCGCAGTTATACATATTCTGCCTGAATATCCTGGCAAAGTCAACAGCAATTACGAGATTTATACCGTTTACCTCAAGAGCCCATGGCGCGTGTTCGCGGGAGGAACCGCATCCGAAATTTTCCCTTGTAACTATTACCTCTACATTGCTGATATCTGTTGCCTGATTAAAGCCGTCCAGTTTAAGATCTTCAAGAAGATAGGGCTTGAGGGCATCTTTTGTACTTTCTGTAAGATATTTTGCAGGTATTATTTCATCTGTATTTATATCAGCTCTGTCAAGGAAGAGCACTTTTCCACTGAAATTTTTCATCTGTTACTTCCTCCCGAATAACTCTGAGTTTTTGATACTGCCTTCAATGGCAGTTGCAGCAGCTGTCGCAGGGCTCATCAGGTGGACCATTCCGCCTTTCCCCATCCTGCCGTTAAAATTTCTGTTTGTAGTTGAAGCGCAGACTTCACCGGGGGCCAGAACACCGTTACTCATGCCAAGGCACGCACCGCATGTAGGATTTGTCACACAGAATCCTGAATCCATAAAGATCTGGATTATCCCCTCCTCCAGAGCTTTTTTAAAGATATCCGGCGTCGCTGGAGAAACAACACCTCTCAGGTTATCACTTATCTTTTTGCCCTTAAGTATAGAGGCCGCCACACGGAGATCTTCAATCCTTCCATTTGTGCATGAACCGATATATACCTGGTCAACTGCTGCTCCTTCCATCTGACTTACCGGTTTTACCTCATCAGGCTTGTATCCGTATGTCACCATCGGTTCAAGGTCTTTTACATCTATATCGATTACTTTCTCGTATTCCGCATCAGGGTCAGATACCCATTTACGGAAATCTGTTAGTGCATCTTCTTTTGTCTTATATTCATCTTTAATGAATTCCCAGAGATAATCAACTGTCTTCATGTCAGGATAGCATACTCCGCTTGTCCCGCCCGCTTCAATAGCCATATTACAGAGGGTCATCCTTGATTCCATGCTCATATCATCAATTACCGGACCTGTAAATTCCATAATTCTGTTTGTGGCACCATTAACGCCGATCATACCGATTATATGCAATATCACATCCTTTGCATAAACTCCATCCGGAAGCTCTCCTTCAAGATTGAATTTAATTGTTTTTGGCGCTTTAAATGTACAGACACCTTTAAGTATTCCGACCTCAAGATCTGTTGTTCCCACACCTGCAGCGAAGGCACCGAAAGCTCCATGAGTACAGGTATGAGAGTCTCCCATTATTATTGTATATCCGGGTCTGGAAAAACCCTTTTCCGGGAATATCGCGTGGCATACTCCATTCCTGCCGACATCAAAAAAATCTTTAATTCCGTTTCTCCTTGCCCAGTCCCTGAGAGTTTTTGCCTGTATCGCGGTCTTTGTGTCTTTTGATGGAGTAACATGATCTATAACAACTTTTATTTTTGAAGGATCAAAAACCCGGTCTTTTCCGCGCGCGGAAAGATCATTTATAGCTATCGGAGTGGTTATTTCGTGACAGAATACTGCGTCGAGTTTAAGAACAGAAATACCTCCGGACAGTTCCTCTATCCTGTGAGCATCAAATATTTTTTCAGTAATGGTTTTTCCCATAATATTTATCCCCAGTTTATTAATTACCAGATAACAATACTACTTCAAATATATACCCTGAATCCTGTTAATTATAAATAACAGTTCACATCCCATGAAATATCAGGGTTATTTAAAAATGACATACAGATTAAGTGAGTTTGATTAGACACTAATTTTCATAGCGGTATAAAAATCAAGTATTTTATGTTTTAAGTGTAGAATCAGCTTCAGCCATATCACTCTTTTTGTCAGCCTCGGGGAAGTGTGTCCTGAAATATATTGATCCGTTTTTAAGGCCGGCACGGATTTCAATTTTATCCTCTGTTTTGTCTTTAAGAATCTTCTCCGCGATTTTATCCTCAATCTCTCTCTGAATAATCCGCCTGAGATTTCTTGCGCCAGTCCTGGGATCAAATCCCATCCGGACAAGATGTTTTCTTACATTTTTAGGAACCACAAGCTCTATATCATTCTGAGACATTTTATCTGCGACCTCTTTGAGCATGAGATCTGCGATTGAAGATAAATCATTAATATCCAGCTTATTGAAATATACTATCTCATCGATTCTGTTCAGAAGTTCGGGTGAAAAGATCTTCTTCAGGCCGGTTTCAATCTTCTCCCTGTTATAATCAAGACTCTCATTTTTCCCGAAACCCAGGGAACCTGTTGTATCTGATTCGCTGTTACCGACATTTGAAGTCATTATCAGGATTGTATCCCTGAAACTCACTGTAGTTCCTGATGAATCTGTAAGCTCTCCCTCATCAAGCACCTGGAGAAGTATATTAAATATATCCGGATGGGCCTTCTCAATCTCGTCAAATAAAACAACAGAATAAGGTTTTCTTCTCACTTTTTCAGTCAGCTGCCCCCCTTCTTCATAGCCTACATAACCGGGAGGTGAGCCGATAAGTCGAGATACTGAATGTTTTTCCATAAATTCAGACATATCAAGGCGGACAAGGTTCCGATCTTCTCCGAATAGAAACTCGGCAAGCGCCCGGGCCAGTTCGGTCTTACCGACACCAGTTGGCCCAAGGAAAATAAAAGAGCCGTTAGGCCTGTCGTCACGTCCGAGGCCGACCCTGGATCTTCTTATGGCCCTGCTTACAGTCTCTATTGCATCCTTCTGGCCGAAAACCCTTTTATTAAGATATTCCTCCATGTTAAGAAGCTTTTCAGACTCATCCTCTTCAAGCTCCTCAATTGGAATTCCTGTCATTTCAGCAACAACTTTCGCGATGAGTGACGGTTTAACCAGCACTTCAAACCTGTTGGTCCTGTTCAGCCATTCCTCTGAAAGAGATTCAAGCTTATCTTTCTTTTCTGAGATAATATCCCTTATTCTCGCAGCCTGTTCGTACTCCTGGGCCTGGACAAGTTCCACTTTATTTTCATTTAATCTCTTAATCCCGGTTTCGAGTTCAATAATTTCCGCCGGTTTATCTATATTGTCATATCTTGCCATTGCGCCGGCTTCATCAATAAGATCAATCGCCTTATCAGGAAAATATCTCTCGGTAATATATCTTTCAGCAAGTATTACCGCTTCTTCAAGTGATTCCTCTGAATATATAACTTTATGATATTTTTCGTAAGTTTCTTTCAACCCGCGAAGAATATTCATTGTTTCATCAGAATCCGGTTCATCTATAATTATATTCTGAAAACGTCTGACCAGTGCACTGTCTTTTTCGATATAAAGCTTATACTCATTCATTGTGGTCGCGCCGATACACTGCAGTTCTCCGCGGGCAAGAGCCGGTTTAAGAATATTGGCGGCATCTATTGCCCCTTCTGCAGCACCGGCCCCTGTTATCGTATGGATTTCATCAATAAAAATTACAAGGTTTTCACTGTTTTTAATTTCATTAACAAGTTTCTTAAGCCGCTCTTCAAATTCACCACGGTACTTTGTACCCGCAACTATTGAGGAGAGGTCAAGAGCAAGAAGCCTGTAACCGTAAAGACTTTCAGGAACATCCTGCTTAACTATTCTCTGTGCAAGCCCTTCAACAATCGCGGTTTTACCAACACCGGCCTCGCCAATAAGTATAGGATTGTTTTTCCTTTTACGGGAAAGTATTCTTATAACACGTGAAATCTCTATATCCCTGCCTATTACAGGGTCGAGTTCCCCTTTCGCGGCAAGAGCGGTGAGATCTGTTGAAAAATCATCGAGGTTTGCCGGTTTTGAATCGTTTTTAACAGCAATATTTCTCGGATTACTCTTCACTCCAAGGACACGGAGTATTTCATCCTTTATTGTTTCGTAAGTAATACCATTCTTTTTAAGTTCAGGAATTCCGGGGCATGATCCCTCTTTAAATACAGCGAGAAGCAGATGTTCAGTCCCGATATATGAATTTTTAAGGTTTTTCGCCTCTTCTCTCGAAAATTCAATTATATTTTTAAATGACTGACTGGCAGGAATTACCTCCTGCGGCGCAGGGGTACTGTTGTTTTTTATATTCTTCTCAAGGAAAAAAAGAATCTTTTCAGAATTAATCCCGAGATTTTTCATAATTCTTGCGGCAACGGAGTCATCATCTTTAAGAAGAGATATCATAATATGTTCAGGACCGAGAATGCCGGAGTTTAATCTCTTGCCCTCAATCTGTGCTGATATTTCTATTATCTTTCTTGATTTTTTTGTAAATTCAAACATCAAGTTCTCCGCTGTTTTTCAATTCTTTTCTTACCATCGTCGCCCTGAATTCATCACTGTCTATAATACTTCTGAACCTTATACCGAAATGTTCCTGCAGATGAGACCATTGGACTTTGACCATGAGATCATTTATATGGACCAGATCATAATCTTTAATCACAGACATCACAACACCAAGTCTGACACGGGAAAGATGCTCAACAGCCTCAACATAGTTAAGCCTCCTTGCATAAAGGAGTAAGCCAAGTGAGCGCCAGACTGTATCTTCAAGTTCATTTTTGGAGGTGCTGAAAAATTCATCCCTGGAATCATCTTCAAGCTTTATCACCCTGCTGATAATATCATCGGCAGTTTCAATGATATCGACTTCAGAAAGGCCCAAAAATTTCCTGTTGCTTATAACATACAGACCGCCGATTATCCTGCCGCTGTTTCCAAGTGTACCGGTAATCTGAAAACCGCATTCTTTAACCGGAGCTACTGTATCCGATATTCTCTTCTGTAATGTTAAAACAGGCAGATGGACAAGAACAGAAACCTTAAGCCCTGTCCCCAGATTAGCCGGATTTGATGCAAGGTAGCCATATTTTTCGGAGAATGCGTAAGGCACAAGGCTGTTTAATTCATCATCAACAGAATCAGCAGTTATGAAGGCTTCCTGAAGCTGAAAACCAGGTTTTATAACCTGTATTCTGAAGTGATCTGAATCATTCATCAGGATGGTAAATCCCCTGTTCCTGTTTACAAGTACAAGACTTTTTTCAGATCCCTCCATTTCACTTGTTATTATATTTTTTTCCCTTAAGAGACGTTTATAATGAAGATCAAGTGAATTTACTTTAATATACCTGTTGTCGGAGGGTTCTCTCGAAGCGAACTTATCAGCTACTGAAAAAAGATATTCCATCTCACCATCACCCATTGAGTCAGGGAATGGTATGCTTTTTATATTTCGCCCCAGCCTGATCCTGCTGGAAAGGACAATATCATTTCTTGGTCCCTGCTTCCGCCAGAAACTGTTGCTTTCATTTAAAATCTCTTCAAGACCTGTCATTCAGTTTTAATCCTACTTTTTTAATGACCCCGTTAACTCTCTAATCCTGTCCCTTATAACAGCTGCGTCTTCATAACGTTCATCTTTGACAGCTTCTTCAAGATCATTCTGCAGTCTCTGGAGTTCATCAGTGTTGTGGTTTTTTTCTAAAGCAGATTTTATTTCATGTTCTATATTGTTACTATACAAAGGGAATTTACCGCAATGCCTGGTTTCTCCATGAAAAGTTACAAGCGCAGGCTCAAGCTGATCAGAAAGGGTATTATAACAATCGGGACAGCCAAGTTTCCCGTTTGTTTTGTACTCAATAAAGTCACAACCGCATGTACTGCACCGTTTCTTCCCCTGATACTCATTAACTTCTTCGACATTTAGAAAAGTAAGCATCTCGGGAAGTGTAAGGGTAAAATTGGACATTTTAGTATTTAAACCCACTTCCCTGGCACACTGCTCACAGAGGTGTATCTCAGACTTTACATCCTTTACAATCTCGGAGAGGTGTATTGTCGCTTCATTTTTTTTACATCTTTCACAAAACATATTCTGCCAGCTGAATTATTTATTAATGTATGATAGTCTAAAAAACCTTCCATATGTAAACCATTATTTATCTGTTAATAATTTAATAAAAAAGTTAATACATGACAGTCTTTTTACTCATTTATTCGAACTATTCAGCTTTAATATTAATATTTTTATTCAATAAAAAATATAAAACCCGCTTTTATCAGCAGGTTTCATTCAAAAATAATTTTTTTAATAGGCAATATGTTTTAATGCCGTGCTGAATTCAGCAGGTAAAAATCAATACCCCGCTTACTTAAGGAACATTTTTATAATTTTCATTCCTGAATTTGTATAGGGTGCATATCTTAAAGGTACATCTATCCAGTTGACATTATGATAAATGCCTTTGTAATGGGTAAATGTATCAAAGCTTTTTTTACCATGATACTGACCCATCCCGCTTAAACCGACTCCTCCGAACGGGAGATGTCCGTTCGGGAAATGCATCAGTGTATCATTGATACATCCTCCACCGGAACTCGTTTCTGTCATAAATTTTTTCTTCAGCTTATTGCTTCTTGTAAAAAGATATAATGCGAGAGGTTTGGGTCTTCCATTTATAAATTTTACAGCTTCATCCATTGAAGTAACAGTGATTACAGGTAGTACGGGACCGAAGATCTCCTCCTGCATTACAGGGTCATCCGGTTTTACATTATCAATTATTGTGGGAGCTATATATCGTGCTGACTGCTCAACATCGCCTCCTGTTACGATATCTCCTCGATGAAGAAGTTTCTCAATCCTTACCCAGTGTCTGTCGCTGATTACTCTCGCGAAATCGGGACTCTTTTCAGGATTTGCCCCGTAAACCTTTTCCAGCTCAGATTTCATCTGCTCAAACAGTTTATTCTTGATCTTTTCTGTCACGAGCATATAGTCAGGAGCCACACAGGTCTGTCCGCAGTTAAAGAACTTACCCCACACTATCCTTCTCGCAGCTGTTTTAATATCCGCGTCGTCTGCCACAATACATGGACTTTTACCTCCAAGTTCGAGTGTCACGGGAGTAAGATATTTTGCTGCCTTTGTCATTACGTCACGGCCTACTTCCGGGCCGCCTGTAAAAAAGATATAATCATATTCATAATCAAGGAGGGTATGTTTAATCTCCTCCCCCAGAAGTACCTTAACATATTCTTCAGGGAAAACACTGCTTATTATGTTATTCATGACTTTTGAAGTCGCTGGTGACGCTGAGGCGGGTTTAAGCAGCACTGTATTTCCTGCTGACAGCGCACCGATTACGGGGGCCATAGCAAGATTGAACGGATAATTCCATGGAGAAATAACAAGAACAACTCCATACGGTTCAGGATACACCCTTGACTTACCCGGCATATGAGTCACAGGTGTCGCAGCCCTCTGCACTCTTGACCATTTCTTAATTTTTCTTAAAGTTTCTCCCAGTTCAACAAGCACAGTACCAATCTCAGAAGTGTAAGTCTCAAAACTGCTCTTCCTGAAATCAGAATATAATGCACTTATTATCTCTTTTTCATTCTCCTTTATGGCAGTTTGCAGTTTTTTCAGATACTCTTTTCTGGAACCGACATCTCTTGTTTCCCCTGTGCTGAAAAAGTCTCTCTGTTTTTTTATAAGTTTGTCAAGCTCTTTAGATGAAACAGCATTCATACCTGCCCCCAAATTTCTCATGTTTTAAAAAATCATATATAAATAACCGGCAGGGACCGATCATTTTTTATGTTCGCGAAAAAATATATTTTTAAATTACTACTTTTCATCAAATATGTCAAATATGGCATAATAAAATTAAGAATTCGACCGGAGTTATAATCCCGGACTCTTTTTTATCGTTCAAATGATTCAACTGAATAAAATTCGGGGCTCAATTAAGAGGAGTAAGTAAAAATCCATTCCAGTCATCAAGTTCTCTGCGTTCAATTATCTCAAAACAATATTTCCTGAAAAGATTTATCATATCATCTGTCCAGGTAGCACCTATCCCGCTTAATATCAGAATACCATCAGGCTTCAGAAAAGACTTTATCTTCTCAATATTATCTTCAAGAAGTCTGGACAGCAGATTCGCGGTTATCAGATCATATTTTTTTTCTGTATTAAAACTGTAAATATCTGCGATAAAAGGGTTTAATGAAGTTATCCCGTTCAACTCAAGATTTTTTGCGGCCTTCTCAACCGCAACCGGCTCATAATCAAAAAGTTCAATATCCCTTATACCCATAATCCATGCGGCTATCGAGAGTATGCCGGAACCAGTACCGATGTCGAGCATGGATAGCTCTTTAGCTTTATGCGTCACAGATATATTATCAATAAAATCCGAAAGAAGCTCAGCGCATAGTCGTGTTGTAGGATGATGGCCGTCTCCAAATGAATCATACTGATCAATCCTGATAACGGCACTATATTTACCGGGAATCCCTTCCAGGCCATCAGGAAGTACAAAAATTGATTCTGTCAGTTTATGGCCTCTATAATTATCCCCCCAGGTTCTGTTCCATGCATCGTTCTCTATTTCGTTAACAGAAATCAAAGTTTCTTTTTCAAATAAATCTAAAGGAGTGTCGTCATCAGAGTAAATTTTAAGAAGGATCTCTTTACCGGTGTATTCAATATAAAAAGATGTAACCCCTGAATCACGGAGAGTTCCGGTCAGGCGCTTTTCACTCCTTTTATTAATACTGTATATTATTTCTTTCATTTAATTACTTTTGACAGCAGCTTTTAATTTTTCGATAAGCTCCTCAGCCTCACTTTCAGTTAAACGCATATCAACCTTCCCTCCGCCCGGATGTGAAACAGAAAATTTTATTGAATCCCTGTCTCTATCAATTGAATACTTTTCCCCGCCTGGTATATTCTGTGACTCATCTATCCACTCTTCCGGACAGAATTCAGCAAGCTGTATAAGTACCCCGAACGCATCTTTAGGGTGTATAAAGAGTTCTTTCCAGTCCGCGTACCTGTCATTAAAACCGAAATAAGGAACACCTTTTTTTTCAAGTTCAATCCGCGCCTTTTGTATACTGTCCACCTGAAATGTGATATGGTGAACGCCCCCATCGCGATTTTTCAGAAAATTCTCAAGAAAACTCCCTTCCCTGTCAGGAGCTATTATTTCAAACCTTGAAAGATCCCCCGCTGAGTATACCCTGTAAAAAAAGCCGCTTCCATCATCCCTTCCGGTAGCACCTGTTACAAGGCCAAGTATGGAACTGAAAAACTGCTCTGCTTTTTTAAAATCTTTAACAGCCACTGAAACGTGATCAATTCGTAATATCATATTTTATCTCCGGATCGTAAAGATATATCTAATTTCATCCTTGAGCTATCTGCTCCACATTAAAATAATCTGTTTTTTATTATGAAGTATTCATGATTTTTAAATAAATATGTAAAGTAAAAAGAGTATTTTATTAAAATCGATACCTTATTACTATCATGGTAAACCTGAATAATACTAATAGTTTCAAATTTATAAATCTTAAATGTTTTTTTATATATAGTCGTTATCAGCTGAGTCAAAACAGCTGAATATGCTTGACTCACCGCTTTCCAGACAATCTAATATATAAGTATATAAATGAGCAGGAGGAGTTATGGAACAGCAACCGCTTTATGAATCCAGAAGAGACTGGAAGAAAGATTTTGATGAATATCTCCGTGAAAACAGGACCCTTGCGTACATGATGCTGAAAAAATCGGAAGAGTTCAAAGGGAAAATTGCTCTCAGCCAGAAAAATAAAGATGATGAATGGGAATCAATAACATGGGATGAATTCGGAGAAAAGATCCGGGCAGTCGCCAAGGCTCTCATCGATATCAAACTTCAGCCCGGAGAAATGTGTGCAATATTTTCTCAGAACAGGGCGGAATGGGCAATATCGGACCTCGGGATACTCTCTACCAGAGCTGTATCTGTCCCAATATATGCGACAAATTCAAAAGATGAAGCAGAGTATATTGTAAATGACGCTGAAATAAAGGTCATTTTTACAGGAGACCAGGAACAGTATAACAAGGCAAAAGAGATAATTTCAGATAATAAGTACCTGAAACTGATTGTTGCATTTGACAGGGAAACATCGATTTCAGGTAACGATAGTATATACCTTGATGAACTTATTGAAAAAGGGAGAAACCTGAACAATGAGGACGAATTCAATGAAAGAATGAACAAGGTCAACCCGGATGATATGCTTACACTCATCTACACTTCAGGAACAACGGGAAATCCGAAAGGTGCAATTCATACACACAAAAGTTTTATGAACGGGATTTTCCCCTCCTACATGAGGTTCCCTGAAGCATCTCCCGAGTCAGTATCTCTTGCGATCCTACCCTTAAGCCATGTGTTTGAAAGGATGTGGTCTTATGGATGTATGAGTTCAGGAGCCCAGATTGCATACTGTCCTGATCCCAAACAGTTTATCGATGTAATGGCCCACGTAAAACCTCATTTTATGACAAGCGTACCGAGAATATGGGAAAAGGTTTACGGTACTATTCATGAAGGTCTTAAAACCGCCCCTCCTATCAAAAGAAAGCTTTTCAACTGGGCAACAAGGGTCGGTATTACAGAATACAGGAAGAAAGTAAAAACAGGTAAAGGTCAGACAGGACTGAAATATAAAATTGCAGACAAACTTATCTTCAGCGCTGTCAGGGAAAAACTCGGAACCGAGAGATGTAACGTATACCATATCGGCGGCGCTGCATTCGCACCTGAAATAAACGAATTTTTTCAGGCCTTTGGTATTAACATTATACAGGGTTTTGGACTTACTGAATTTTTCCCGGTCTGCGTGGGTTACAGGGATACAGGTAAACCGGCATATTGCGGTCCCATGATTCCCATGTGTGAAGCAAGAGTGTCTGACGAAGGAGAAATCCAGCTCAGGGGCGGAATGTGTATGAGCGGATATCATAAAAATGCGGAAGCAACAAAAGCCTGCTTTACAGAAGACGGATGGTTTAAAACCCAGGATGTTGGAGAGCTGATTGTTGAGGAAAAACATGATGACCCGCTCACTTACATAAAAATAACAGATCGAATAAAAGATCTAATAATAACAGCTGGCGGGAAAAACATATCACCTCAGCAGATCGAGGTACTTCTTGGTGATGAACTCTTTATAGAGCAGTTTGTAACAATAGGCGAAGGAAGAAAATATATTTCCGCCCTTGTTGTTCCGAATTTCGTTATACTTGATGAATACTGCGAAAAGAACGGAATTACCTACAGCAGCCGTGAAGAGTTAATCGCGAAACCTGAAATTAAAAAGTTCTATGAAGATATTATTGCAAAAAGGACTGAGTCTCTCGGACGGGTTGAGCAGATAAAGAAATTCACCCTGCTGACTTCTGAGCTTACACAGGAAGGAGGAGAACTCACTCCGACAATGAAACTCAAAAGAAAATCAATAAACGACAAATATAAACCTCAAATCGAAAAGATGTATGAAGAATAATTTTACACAGGGGCCCCGAACAGGGGCCTTTTTTATCGCACATCCCTTCCTCACAATAAAAATATAAGAACATTAAAATGAATTTTTTTCTACTTTAAACCCTTGACATACTTTGTTCACTTCGGAAAATGTAATCACCACACCCTCCCGTGATTTCAATTCACTGGATCGTCATTTTTCTAAATTTAACGGAGTACAACCTACATGGAACTCAACAATTTTTTTACTAAAAACCAGGTTATCAGAATAGATGCGTCCGAAAAACAGCCAGCTCTTAAGGAACTTATATCTGAACTGCAAAACCAGTCTTTAATCGAAAACAGCAGCAGATATTACGCTCAGATTGCACACAGGGAATCCCTTGAAAATACAGGAATCGGTAACGCACTGGCAATCCCTCACGCAAGAACTGACTCAGTAGATAAGTTTATTACAATATTGGGCATCTGCCAGAACCCGATTGAATATCAGTCTATAGATGGACATCCTGTAAAATATATACTTCTGAGTATATTCCCTACATCAATGAGTACTAAATATCTATATCTTATAGGCATGATGGCCAGGATATTCAATAACAGTGATAACAACGGGTTTTTCTCAGGAAATCCCGGCCCGGAAGAACTCTATGATTTTCTTTATTCTCAATGTGAGGCTTACTATAAATCTCTATCTGAAGAATCCCGGCAGAATGCGAACGGCAACATGGAACTTTCCGGGGTACCTTCGTCAGATCTTGATCTCATGATCAGACTTGACAGACTCTATAATTCCTATATTGAACAGGGAAATCCTGAATCAATCAAAGAAAAGATAGAGGATTTAAAGAAACTGATCGATAACAGGTCACTGACTTATTACGAAAGGATGAAAAAGAAAAACAACAATCCTTTCTCAATTGTAGAAAAAAACAGCTGCTCAGGATGCCATATGAACATCCCTCCTGTGGAACTGAAACAGATACAGGACAGGGAAGGTATTCATGTATGCACTTACTGCGGAAGATTTTTAATACTTATATAACAACCTTAAACAAAAAGGGGCTGACCTAAAACAAGGTCAGCCTTTTTCTTTTAAAAAGTATGGTCA
>DAIOFM010000014.1:0-1087 GCA_036745755.1 Spirochaetota bacterium
ATAAGGGATTTCATTATCCACTCCCTTACCACATCTGTGCAAATCTGTGACAATCCGTGTTTATCTGTGTTAAAATCCTTAACCCCTCAATCCTCTCTCCGCGACTTGGCGCCTTAGCGGGAAACTATTTATATTGTTTATATAAATTCAAATATTCCTCTGCACTTAGAATTGTTATTTCAGCTGACCTGTAGTCTTTTTTATTCCGTGTTATCAGGTATTTCAGGTTGTTTTCCACTGCTGTGTAATACTGAATCGCATCCTCAAAATCTTTAAAGTCTGATGCCAGAGCCAGTTTTATAATCTTTTCATTTACAGACAGGATGTTGACAAGAGCCATAAGCTTTTGTAAGTTAATCACTGCTAGTTTTCTGTTCTGAAGCCTGCATAGTATATAGTGAAGGTTTGCCACAATTACCGGGGAGACATATCCTTTAACTCTACCAGCATCAACAAGCGTGAACAGTTCAGCTGAATACCTGTAAAACGGTTCCCTCCTGCCGAATAGATCAAGTATTACATCTGTATCGATAAATACCTTTTTCATCATTTATATTTTTCCACCAGGTAGTCAGTGTATTCTTTTTTAAGGTCATCTGTATTATCAATTGATATTATACCGGAAAGTTCTCTCACCACAGAGGAGTAGTTTTGTTCTTCGTTATATTCCGTCAGTGAGCGGAAATAATTTTCCACCAGCTCAGAGAGACTTACCTTTCTCTGAAGAGAATACTTTTTGGCATTCTCAATGACAGTTTTATCCAGTTTTAAAGTAAGTTTAGTATTCATAAAATACACCTCATACGTATTAAATATAACAAACAATACGTATTAAGCAACCATAATTTGTAAAAAATATCCCGCAAAACCTCATAAACTTGAAAGAGAAAAGTAATAATTTTACACAGATGAACACAGATAAACGCGGATAAATGATAAGGGTATAGCAAATTAAGAAATGATAAATTAAAGTTATAATTTAAATGTAAAACCTTATTAATTATTTCATCATTATACAGATATTCACATCTGTAAAAATCAGTGTTTATCTGTGTTAAAGTCTTTACTCCGCAGCTTTGCGCCTTTG
>DAIOFM010000014.1:1187-32807 GCA_036745755.1 Spirochaetota bacterium
TAAAAATCAGTGTTTATCTGTGTTAAAGTCTTTACTCCGCAGCTTTGCGCCTTTGCGAGAGACTTTTTTAAATTAATCCCCCCTATCTCCATCCCGGTTGGTGAGCGAAGCCGAACCACATCCCCCTCATCCCCTCCTGTATTTGAACCCGGCACCGAAAGACCAGCATAGCACTGCTGCTCCAGCTGTTGACAATAAAGCCATCCCCCTATCTCCATCCTTTTATCCCCCTCATCTCCAACCTAAACATATGTTGACATATATCCCGCTATCTGCTAACATTGTTCTCATGGAATGCAGAAAAATCATCCACATAGACATGGACGCCTTCTATGCAGCTATTGAGCAGAGGGACAATCCGTCCCTTAAGGGCAAACCTGTCATTGTAGGAGGGGACCCCGAGAGGCGGGGTGTCGTGTCAACCTGCTCCTACGAGGCAAGGAAATTCGGAGTCCATTCAGCAATGCCTTCCAGAACCGCCCTGAAGCTATGCCCTGAAGCGGTATTCCTTTACCCCAGGTTTGAAGCATATTCGAAAGCCTCAAAAGAGGTCATGAATATATTTTCAGAATATACAGACCTTATCGAACCCCTCTCCCTTGATGAGGCATTTCTCGATGTCACTGAAAACAGGATGGACAACCCCTCCGCTACAATACTGGCGCTGGAGATAAAAAAGAAAATTTTTGAATCAACCGGTTTAACAGCTTCGGCAGGTGTTTCATACAATAAGTTCCTGGCAAAGACCGCCTCTGATATAAACAAGCCTGACGGGATCACTGTTATCAAACCGGACGAAGCCGGGGATTTTCTTGAAAAACTCCCAATCGGAAAATTTTTCGGCATAGGTAAAGTGAGCGAAAAAAAAATGATATCCCTGGGGATTACAAACGGTCTTGAACTGAAAGCAGCGCCCCTTGAAAGGCTTGTCAAACACTTCGGCAAGGCGGGAAGGTTCTATTACGATATAGTGCGGGGCATTGATGAAAGGCCGGTTGAGCCGGTCAGGGAGAGAAAGTCATACGGAAGAGAAATCACCCTGGACGAGGACATTCTTGATATTGGCCGGATACACTCCATATTAAAAGAGATTGCATCCGAACTGGAGGGCTCTCTCAGAAAAAAAAATATCAGGGGTAAAACCATTACCCTGAAAATCAAATACCACGACTTCAGGCAGATAACAAGAAGCGCGACAATTGAGATGTTTACAGATTCCGCTGACATTATTTTAGAAAACATAATGAACCTGATTCAGTTTACCGAAGCAGGAGTAAAAAAGGTCAGACTCCTTGGCATCTCCCTCTCCCACCTCAACACATCCCCAGAAAGCTGCGAAGAAGATATACAACTGAAACTCCCCTGCTGCTGAAAATCTTAAGCATCCCGCAAAGGCACAAAAAAACAGAACATTTTACACGGATAGACACAGATAAATCTGAATTGTTCTATTGCATCAGGTCACATATCTGCGAAAATCTGTGTTTATCTGTGTTTAAATTTACCAGATACCCCGGTTCTCTGAATTTTTAAGAATCTTCTTCCCATAAAAAACTCTTATAAATTGACACTTCCCGGATTTTACCTATACAAACTAAACCTGCAGTTAATTTATTTTACCAAGAGTTAAATTTTTATTGACTTTTATTATTATACATAGTATTAAATATTACTATTACATGATATTATAAGAGATACACGTCAATCTTTAATCAATTCTAAACCTGACACCGGAAAAACTGATGAATAAAAGCAGAAAACCAGCTGTTGAAAAAAGACTCAAAAGAGAAAAGGAAAGGCGGACTGAGGAAATTCTACAGGCCGCACGAAATGTAATTCTGGATAAAAATTTCTCCGGGGCAACAATGGATGACATAGCTGCCGAGGCGGGAATAACAAAACCTACGATTTATCAGTATTTCAGCACAAAGGACGAACTTTTCGTCCGCATGATTGAGCCCATGATTGAATCACTGGCAACGAAGCTTGAGGAAATAAGAAACAACCTATCCGGTAAAAAATACATCACAGGGAAGACCATAGTAAAGGACGTATTCAACGTATACTACAGCACCTTCGAGAAAGATCCCGATCTGTTCAGGCTCTTTAATATATTCCTCCAGGTCGGGATTGTTAATAAAATGAATAAAGAGGCGGCCCTGATCATAAAAAAATGGGGCAAAAAAAGTTTCGAAGAGGGGAACCTTATTGTTGCCGCAGCGGTTGAACAGGGTCTGTTTCGGGAGATCGATATACACCACACCACAGACTTTGTATGGGGATCCTTCTGGGGTATTGTACAGGTGGAACAGAATAAATGGGGGAGAGAGGGTATAAGCAGGTTCCTGAAGCCGGTTCTGGAATACGCGGAAAATCTTCTCATAACAGCCCTCGTAAAAAAATAAAACCGTAAACAGGGGAAATATTATGAATTACAATCTGAAAAAAGACGTTTGGCAGCAGTACAGGGAAAAACTCTGTACGGCAGACGAAGCCGTCAAATGCGTCAAGTCAGGCGACTGGGTAACATACGCCTTTTTTAACGGTAAGCCTGTGGCGTGTGACACTGCACTTGCCAAACGCAAAGGGGAACTCAAAAATGTAGATGTATACGGAGCTGTTACTATCCCGCCAATTCCGGCTATTCTTACAAACGATCCTGAAGGAGAAACTTTCAGGTATGGAGACTTTCACTTTTCACTCCTCACAAGAATTATGAAGATGCAGTTCCCTGACAGGGTTACATACTGTCCGCTTCATTTCGGCGAGACAGACTGGCAATGTGAACACCTGGTCAGCCAGGACGATATTTCTCTTAAAATGAAAGACAATATAGACTGGCAGACCATACTCTCAAATGACAATTACTACAATAATGACCCTTTTAAAACAGGGATAAGACTGCAGGATGTACATATAATGAGAGTCGCCCCCATGGATGAAAACGGCTACTTCAACTTCGGGATAAGCAACGCATGTATGCTGGGCTGGTGCAGGGCGCACAAGGTAATTGTTGAAGTTAATAAAAATATGCCTGTTGCTCTGGGAGGAACAAGAGAATCGATCCACGTTTCACAGATAGACTATATTGTTGAAGGCGACAATGAACCGCTTTTTGAACTGCCGAATATAGAAGCAACTGAAGTTGAAAAAAAAATCGCGGAGCATGTATTCAAATACCTCTATGACGGATGCTGTTTACAGCTGGGAATCGGAGGTATGCCCAATACTCTGGGGCACATGATAGCCCAGAGTGACCTGAAAAACCTGAGCGGCCATACAGAAATGCTCGTTGACGCCTTCATGGAGATGGAACTCTCCGGAAGACTGAACAACTCAAAGAAGGATATTGACAGGTGGAAAACAGTCTACACTTTCGCACTGGGAAGCAGAAAACTGTACGACTGGATACACAACAACCCTTCACTTGCTTCATATAACGTCGGATACGCCAACAATTTTGATGTAATTAAAGCGATCGATAATTTCGTATCAATAAATTCCGCTATTGAAGTAGACATCATGGGACAGGTCAATGCGGAGAGTAACGGCTTCCAGCAGATCTCGGGCAACGGCGGAATGCTCGACTTTGTACTCGGCTCATTCTGGTCAAAGGGCGGAAAAAGTTTCATATGCATACCTTCCACATACACCCTTCCTGACGGAAAAACAATTTCACGTATTGTTCCGTCATTCAAGCCGGGCACAGCAGTAACCATCCCGCGTCAGACAGTACAGTTTGTTGCCACTGAATATGGATGTGTTAACCTCAAACTCTGCCCCATGTGGATGAGGACTGAAAAACTGATTTCAATCGCCCACCCCGATTTCAGGGAGGATCTTATAAAGGCAGCCGAGGAGAACAAAATCTGGACAAGGACAAACAAAATAGGATAATTTTACAGGATAAAACCACAGGTTACTCCGGGGACGCACGGCAGTGCGTCCCCTTTTATTATCCCTGACACAACCATAAAATACCCTGACAGAACAATAAAAGGATAGATGCCGGCGAAAAAAAACAATGCCGCCTGAAAATCAGATTAAAATTCCGGATTGCAAGTTAAATAATTATTGACCGGTTTACATCCACTGTTAAAAAATACCAAAAATCTATAATCGATTATCGTTATATAGATAAAAAACAGCAATATACAAAAAATCGAGCAACTATTTCAAGGGGAGGATTAGACAGAAATGAACTACACCACCGGAATAACACATAATACCGGCACAATTGAAAATGACGTAAAAAAAATTGTAAATGATACAATCAATTATGTAGGGAAGGATATTGTACTTGGAGTTACGCTGGCCCTGGGTAAGCCTGTAAAAATTCTTAACGAATTCTACAGGAGAGCAAAGGAGGACCCTGAACTCAGCCTTAAAATTATAACAGCTCTTTCCCTGGAAAAGCCGCAGGGAAAGTCTGAACTGGAAGCACGTTTTGTCAGGGACCTTAACGAAAGGATCTTCGGGGGAGTGCCGGATTTTGATTACATGAAGGATTTCCGGAACGGCACCCTTCCCCCAAACGTGCATATATACGAGTTCTACTGTAAAGCGGGAAGCAACCTTAACAACCGTTATTACCAGATGAATCACCTGGCAAACCATTACACTCACGTTCCCCGATGCGCGAAAGCCCTGAAATGCAACGTGGGTACAATGCTTCTGGCATGCAGGGAGATAGAGGGGAAAAGGATCTACTCAGCCGCATGCAATCCTGACATAACCCTTGAATCCCACGCCAATCTCACGGAAGCAAGGGAAAAAGGAGAGAAAGTAGCTATTATTGCAGAGGCAAATAAAAATATGCCCTTCATGTACGGTGACGCGGTAATGCACCCTGAGGATTTTGATGCCATCTTACATGGTGAGGATTATAACTATCCTTTATTCGCCCCTCCGAAAGACCCCGTGGCCCTGACAGATCACATGATAGGCCTTAACGTCAGCCCCCTTGTAAAAGACGGGGGAACGATCCAGGTGGGTATCGGTGCGCTGGGGGACGCCATCGTTGCCGGCCTTATTATGCGCAACGAACATAACAGGGAGTATTATGAAATACTTGAAAGTTCCGGCCTGCTGCAAAGGAACAGGGACCTGATCAGAAACTGGGGTGAAACCGGTACTTTCAACAAAGGGCTCTACGGGGCATCAGAGATGTTTGTTGATCCCTTTATGCAGATGTATAAAAATAAGATTCTGAAAAGAAAAGTATATGACAGCGCGCCTCTCATGGAACTGCTTAACAGCGGCGAACTGAAAGAGGACCATATTTCTGAAAATATTATCGAAACCCTGATTGAAATGAAAGCAATACACTCCACCCTGAATCAGGAGGACTTTGAGCACCTCTCTTACTTCGGTATACTTAAACCGGGACTTGAATTTAAAGACGGGGACATCATTGATGGAGAGAAGGTGTACTCTTCAAAACTGCATGACGAGACAAACCTTAAGGCAATAAGAAATATTCTCGGCAGCAGGCTTCTTAACGGGCAGGTGCTCCTTGCCGCATTCTTTTTAGGACCAAAATCATTCTACCAGGCCCTTAACGACATGACTGAAGAGGAGCGGAGCCAGTTCGGCATGGCGGGAGTCGGAAAGGTCAACCAGCTTTACGGCGATGAAACACTGCGTTCTTTACAGAGAAAGGAAGGCCGTTTTATCAACGCGGGGATGAAGGCGACTCTTTTCGGAGCCGTTATTGCTGATCAGCTTGATAACGGTGCAGTTGTGAGCGGAGTCGGAGGGCAGTACAACTTCAATGCAATGGCACATGCTCTTCCCGACGGACGTTTTATCCTTATGATTAAAAGCACAAAAGGTTCAGGTAAAAGCCTTGAGTCCAATATTGTTTTTTCTTACGGGAGCTGCACTATACCGAAACACAGCCGGGATATTATTGTTACAGAATATGGCATCGCCGATATCCGCGACATGCCTGAAAGTGAAGTAATAAAAAGGATGCTTAATATTGCTGATTCAAGGTTTCAGAAGCAGCTTATGGAGCAGGCAAAAAAAGCCGGCAAAATTGAACCCGATTATCAGATCCCGGCAGAATACAGAAACAACTACCCGGAAAAGATATCGGCCCTTCTCAAACCCTATCAGGACAGGGGCTATTTCACCCCCTTCCCCTTCGGCACTGACCTGACAGATGATGATGTCGCTCTGGGGAGCTCTCTCAAAATGATGAAAGCCCTGGGTGAGTCATCTAAAGTCAGAATGTTTACCGGTCTTATTGCCGAATTTTTCAGGCCCGTGCCTCAATCAGCAGAACGTCACCTGGAAAGGATGGAGCTTGATAAGCCGGCATCTTTCAGAGAAAAGCTATACCGGAAAATGGTGGTATTTGCACTTAGAAATAACGGAAAACTATAACCCGACATACCATTATCAACTCCAGGCATCGTTGAAATTCCGGACAGCAGATTGTACCGGATTTCGCTGATGCCGTCATAAAAATTAATCACAGAGAAAGAGACATAAAATTTTATAAAGCATTGTCACCTCAATCCAATTAATCCCCGGCAGCCATTACATGCTTGACACAGCCCGATCTGTAATATATATAATATGGTCTGTTCAGCAACCCTTCTCACATCTCGGAGATATAATGGCCGTTATAAAGAGTGTAATATCATCATTCATAAAAAAAATCAGCAGCACCCTGGTCATGAGATCTATCCGCCAGGGACTGACGCTTATGATCCCGGTTATGATGATAGGCTCGTTTGCTCTTTTCTTCAACAATATTCCGGTTGACGCATACCAGGAATTCATGCTCGGCCTCTTCGGCCCGGGATGGGAAAACCTGGGAATATATATCCACAGAGGAACTTTTGCCATAATGGCCGCGGGGATGCTGCTTACAATCAGCCATTCAATGGC
The DNA here is from genome assembly GCA_036745755.1 of Spirochaetota bacterium. Lineage (GTDB taxonomy): Bacteria > Spirochaetota > UBA4802 > UBA4802 > UBA5550 > UBA5550. The sequence goes on from DAIOFM010000014.1 coordinate 8,088, forward strand.
CGTCAATTCCATAAAAGCCAGGAACCACCATGTAAACCCGGCAACAGCATCAATCATATCACTTGCATCCTTCTTTTCTCTTATGCATATACAGGAGGGGTTCCTGAAATTCAGCTGCATGGGGCCGCTCGGTGTTTTTATCGCTATTATCGTGGCCTGCACAGCCACACCTCTGTTTATTTTCTTCTCATCAGTCCCGAAACTTAAACTGCGGATGTACAGTAATGCCGCAGACCAGACGCTTACCCAGTCAATTTCAGCCCTTTTCCCGGCGCTGGCAACAGTCTCGATCTTCGCGCTGCTGCATCTTTTACTTGCCCTTTCAGGAATTGAAGATCTTCATGAGGCCATGAACAGCGGACTGCAGGATCTTTTCAGCGGAATGTCTTCATCCCTTTTCACTGCAGTAATATTTATAAGTCTCATACACATATTCTGGTTTTTCGGAATTCACGGGAGCAACGTACTTGAACCGGTAACGCAAAGCCTTTTTGTCCCGGCACTTGAGGTAAACCGTAATCTTTTCTTAAAGGGGCTGAATCCCACGGAAATTTTCACAAAACAGTTTTTTGACGTTTTTGTGCTGCTTGGCGGATCGGGCGCCACACTCTGCCTTATCATTGCCCTTCTGGCGGGCACACGGAGAAGCAATACAAAACAGATCGCAGTGATTTCAACTCCCCCCGCATTAATAAACGTAAATGAAATAATGATTTTCGGAGTGCCGGTTATTCTTAATTTTTATCTTTTAATTCCCTTCATAATTCTGCCGGTCATACTGACGCTGATTACATACACTGCCATGTCTCTCGGACTTGTCCCTCTCACAATCGCGTCTGTTGAATGGACAACACCTGTAATAATCGGCGGCTATACGGCAACAGGGTCATTTGCAGGTTCACTGCTGCAGATATTCAACCTTATTGTCGGTGTAATCGTATATCTCCCCTTTATACGCATGCATGAAAAAGGGCTTGAAAAGGGGCAGGAGGAGCTTATGAACAGTCTCCTTAAAGAGGTCCAGCACCTTGATGAAAAAAAGGAACTGATACTCCTCAACAGGAATGATAACATCGGCAACCTTGCAAGGCTCCTCTCCTCCGACCTTGAACGGGACCTCAATTCCGGCAGAATATCGCTGGTATACCAGCCGCAGGTAAACTCTGACAACCGCATGTTCGGCATGGAGGCCCTTCTGCGCTGGAAACATAATGATTTCGGGCCTATACCTCCACCTGTAACGATCGCGCTTGCTGAAGAGAGCCCCTTTATATACGATCTTGGCACCTGGATAATAAGGACAGCCTGCATGCAGATGAACATCTGGAACAGGGCCGGCCTTAAAAACTTTTCCATGTCGATAAACCTCTCACCATATCAACTTGACGACCCGTCACTTATATCAAAGGTGAAATCAATACTTGATACCACAGGGGTCAAGCCCTCATCGCTTGAAATTGAAATAACTGAACAGGCGGCCCTTGGCGGCCTTGAACGGCTGGGCAGGCTGAACGAATTGAAAGGCCTGGGAATAAAGCTTGCAATGGATGATTTCGGCATGGGCCACAGTTCACTTATGTACCTGAAAGAACTCAGCCTTGACACGATAAAACTTGACGGGGCCCTGGTGCACGAAGTACTTACAAACGAAAAATGCGGAGAAATAATCAGTTCTATTATTCAGCTCGGCCGGTCAATGAATATTAACGTAATTGCGGAATATGTTGACACAGAGCCGCAGCAGCGTGAGCTGGTGCGGCTTGGATGTCATCTCTTCCAGGGATTTCTCTACAGCCCGCCCCTTCAGCCTGACGAGCTCAGGGCCTACTACCACAGTCTGGAGGAAGCTGCAGAGTCCATGTCTGCACTTTGAAATTTACATACTCTTGAATGATCCGTCCAGTATCTCAGGTTCAGGTTTAAGGATGGTAAGACCGAACCGTTCTGCCAGGAAGTTAAGGGCATCGGATATCTGAGATGGTTCCATCCCTGCGGCAAGGGCAAAGGGCCCGGCAAAGGCATTCATACCGAATTTTACCGCGTCATCGATATCCTGCTTTGAGGATGCAATACCCTCTTTATATACCCTGACAGCCTCATTTATCTGCACGGAAAGAAAATGAACCGGTGATATAACCTTGCTTTCGGCGGAGGTGTCTATTGCCGCTTTACCTGAACTCCAGTCGTAGATCCCCTTCCCTGTTTTCATCCCCAGTTCATTTTTACTGATCTTCTCATTAAGGTATCTGCCCGGTTTATACTGCGGGGAAAGGGTCTCTGAATAGTATTCCAGTGTGTGAGAGAACACATCGAGCCCTACGAAATCCGCTGTTTCAAAGGGCGCCATCTTTACACCTATTTTTTTCATAACAGAATCCACCTCATCAGGACTGATTTCACCCTCATCAAGAATCGCACTAAGGAGGGCCTGGTTTGGTGCGCTTATCCTGTTCACAATGAATCCGGGGCGGTCTTTTAATACTTTAACAGGGACCTTGCCGCACTTCCGAGATATTTCACAGAGAAGTTCAACCGCATCGCCGCTGCTCTTTTCACCATAAATTATCTCCACAAGCTTCATTATTGTAACGGGATTGAAATAATGCATACCCGCAAAACGTCCGGGGTTTTTTACAACGGATGAAATTTCAGAAATACTCATGGTCGAAGTGTTGGTTGCCAGGATTGCATCAGGCGCAGCGATATCGGACAGGTTCTTAAACACCTGCTTTTTAAGGTCCATTATTTCAGGCACAGCTTCAATTACAACAGCAGCTCCATTCACCGCTTCATTGAGATCAAGTGTTGTTTTCAGGTTGCTGTTAAAAGCTTTCTCTTTACCCTCGGGAGTAAGCTTCCCCTTTTTCACCATGACATCAAGGCTTTCACTCACCTTTAATAGGGCACTGTCAAGATACTCCTGCTTCAGGTCTGTCATATACACTGAATACCCTGCCACTGCACATACCTGTGCTATGCCGTGCCCCATTGCGCCTGAACCGATTACAGCTATCTTTTTCACATCTTCAATATTCATGCAGGTACCCTCCGGTCTCAATTTCCGGGTGTATGTTTATCTGAAGCCGTGAGTTTTATTTATATATTCTGCTGACACAAACTGTTTTGAGTTAACAGCATCTATTCTCACCTGCATGTTCATTTATTTCAACCATTTTATTCAGGCACACAGCAGTCTGTTTTGCGGGATGAGGATTCCGGTTCATGTGAACGACCCGTTGTGCATTTACGTAAGGGTTATACATAGAAAATGTCTACGCGGCAGGGATGGAGGCGTTATCCCGCAGCGGGCTCGGTTTCGATATATTTATACACGGGACGGAAATTCAGCGGGAACCCCTCCACACGCCAGGGATAGAAACCGAGAGCCCGGCCCGGAGCGAAGCGGAGGGGCCGCCCGGAATAAAAAGCGGTTTTTCCAATCCCGAAGGGGTGAATGAAATATACTTTACAAATATTTAGTAGTTCGGTATTTTATTTTTATGAAACGTTCAGGTACAGCAAACCTCCCTCTTCACTACGGCCATGTGCCGAAGTGGCTTGCGGACAGGATGAGGGAGATGGGAAGAGAGATTACCCTTGCCATTATTGAAAGCTTCGGCAGGGATGAATTTCTGCGCCGCATTTCAGACCCTTTCTGGTTCCAGGCCCTGGGGGCTGTTATGGGTATGGACTGGCACTCTTCCGGGATCACAACAAGCGTTATGGGGGCTCTCCGCAAAGGGCTTAACCCGCTGTCGCATGAAACCGGTATTTACATCCTCGGCGGGAGGGGAAAGCATTCACGCAACACGCCTGCCGAGCTGACCGAAGTTTCAATGAAGACCGGGCTTGACGGCGACAGGCTTGTGCTCTGTTCAAGATTATCGGCGAAGATCGACAACACCTGCATACAGGACGGTTACCAGCTCTACCTCCACAATTTCATCCTCACCTCTGACGGGAAGTGGGCCGTTGTGCAGCAGGGGATGAACAATAATAACGGCATGGCCCGCAGGTACCACTGGCACTCTGAAGATATTGCCTCTTTTGTTGATGACCCTCACAGCGCCATTGTGGGAGAAAACCAGGGCGAGATTCTCAACCTCAGCGACTCAAGGGCTGAAGAATCACGCAGAGGAATCCTCGGGTTTATGGCGCTCCACCCTGACAGGCAGAGTTCAGAGATCGAGGCTGTACTCTCCTCCAGAGAACTGACATTGCCGTCACACCACGATGTAAGACCGGCAAACATTAACAGGAAAAGACTTGGTGCGGTTCTTGCCGCTGCCTATGACATGCAGTTCAGAGATTTTACTGACGCGCTACTTCTTGAAGGTGTGGGGCCGCGCACGATTCAGGCCCTTGCCCTTGTGTCAGAGGTAATCTACGGAGCGCCTTCAAGATTTTCCGATCCCGCGCGGTTCTCCTTCGCCCATGGCGGTAAGGACGGACACCCGGCACCTGTACCTCTCAAAGTTTTTGACGAATCTATCTCCACTCTGAAAAAGGCTGTAAAGAGTGCAAAACTTGGAAACAGCGAAAGGCTTGATGCCATGCGGAAACTCGATCTCCTTGTGCGCCATATTGAAACCGACTTTTCTCCTGAAGCTGACGTGGAAAAACTTATCATACATGAAAGAAGGATAGCAAAGGACCTTGGGGGGAGGACTGTTTTTGATGACAGGAAAAAACCTGAATCTGATGTTCAGCTGAAGCTTTTTTAATATGCATTTATAAAAACAGGGGGCTTAACCCCCCTGTTTTTGTTGAGTCACGCCTTCAGTTCTTTGCGTTCTCCCTGTTCCGCAGTTCGTTTCTCATAGGCTTCCCAACAGCAGTTAACGGCAGTTCATCTATAAATTCAACGAATTTCGGCACCTTGTACGCTGAAAGTTTCTCTTTGCAGTGCTTCAGCACCTGCTCCTCTGTAAGTGCCGCACCGGGATTGAGTACTATAAATGCCTTTACTGACTCACCCCGTTTCGGGTCAGGCACGCCTATGGCGCATGTTTTAAACACCTGAGGAAGCTCATATATCACTTCATCTATCTCACGGGGATAAACATTAAATCCGCTTGAGAGTATCATGTCCTTTTTCCTGTCCACTATAAAGAAGAACCCGTCCTCATCCATGTACGCCAGGTCCCCGGTATAGAGCCATCCGTCCCGCAGGGCGTTCGCTGTTTCGTCCTCGTTTTTCCAGTACCCTGACATGATATTCGGGCCGCGGGCTATAAGTTCACCAGGCTCTCCCACAGGCATATCCTTTGTCCCTGTGTCTATGTCCACTATCCTTATATCTATGTCAGGCCATGCGAGCCCCACACTTCCCGGTTTTCTTTTTCCGAAAGGTGTGCATGTAAGTACGTTAGATGTCTCGGAAAGTCCATAACCCTCTGTTATCTTTGCGCCTGAAAGTTCCTCGAACTTCTTCATTACCTCAACGGCCAGAGGTGATGATCCGCATATCATACCCTTGATCGACTTTATCTTCGATTCAGGCGTTGCAGGGTGCTGGTTAAGCCCGAAGATCATGGCCGGTACTGCGGAATAGTAGTTCGGTTCATGCTGATTTATTGCGTTCAGTATGTTATCCACAGTTGGCTCTGTTACTATTATCGAACATCCCCCTGCCACTTTGTTTATGTTTATGTTGGTATTGAATCCGTATATATGATAAAGAGGCATGCAGCAGAGTGTTTTCAGGTAGGCCTCCGACGCGTAGCTCCCCTTGAACCACTCATGGTCCTGATGTGCCTGTGAGAGGATATTGCGATTACTGAGCATGCACCCCTTTGACACGCCGGTTGTCCCCCCTGTATACTGCAGCATGGCAAGGTCTTCAGATGAGACAGCCACATCGGGTTCAGTATCTGGAGCGGCTTTTAATATATCCTCATATTTCAGTATATCATCCGAAAAAGGAAAAGTCCCATCTTCTTTATCTCCGAAAACAATAACCTTTTTCAGCGCGGCCATCTTTTCATTGAGCACCTCTACCGGTTTGGCAGCTATACCAGCCCATGCGATTACCGCCACCGCACCGCTGTCGCTGAACTGGTGAGTAATCTCCCTCACCGTTGCCATAGGATTTGTCGGCACAACTACAACTCCAAGCTTATAGCAGGCCTCAAGTGCAATTACATACTCCGGAAAATTCGGAGACATAAGGGCCACTCTGTCACCCTTTTTAATCCCCAGTGCCGTTATAGCATTGGCCAGTTTGCGTGCTGACAAATTTGCCTCTGAATAGGAGATCTCCCTGTCACCGAAAATCAGATAGGGTCTGTCCGGGTTATTTTCCGCGTTCCTGTTAAACATATCCCTGAGAGGGATCTCAGGGTAATCAATTGATGCTGATACGCCTTTGTCATACCATTTGAGCCATGGTTTTTCCATAATAATCTCCCCTCTTTTTTTGGGATTATTATGAAATTTTAATTTTTATATTTCAACAATTAATTGAACATTTACTTTATTATTTGTCAGGTTTTTCATCCAACAGGCAGGCAACCCTCTGCCCCGGGGAGGCCTCTTTAAGGGACAAATACTCCTCCCTGCATCCGGGCAGAGGGGATTAAAGGGGCCTCCCCGGGGCAGATTTATCGGCAAGGGGACATCCCCTGCTACATAAACAGTATCCTGTTTGAAAAATGTTCCACTGCTGTATATATTTTTTTTTCTTTTTTTAATTGCCATAATATATATATTAAAGGATTTATTCTTTTACCAGATAAACCCTTTAATTATCCATATCCGGGTAGTCACAATTTGATATTCTGAAAGTCCGGGATAGAACATGTTCAGTTTTGTTCTCTTCCCCATATATCACAGGACTCTTAACGGGTGTTAAGGGGGGCGGCTGTGTTCAGCAGATATTTCCGGGACTCCCGTTTTAACTTTAATTAGAATATATGTCAGGGAGGTTTAATATGGATGACTTTCTGATTTTTGACGGAATATCAAAAAGTTTCGGGAACAACAAAGTCCTGGATAATGTATCCCTGACAGTAAAAAAAGGTGAAATATTCTCTCTTCTCGGGCCAAGCGGGTGCGGCAAGACCACGCTGTTACGGATATGCGCGGGACTGGAGGAGCCTGATTCCGGCAGGATAATCCTCAACGGAGAAGATATAACATCACAGAGCCCCAATAAGAGGCAGGTCAACACCGTATTCCAGAACTATGCCCTCTTCCCGAATCTTTCAGTCTTTGAAAATATAGCTTTCGGCCTCAGGATCTCGGGAATAAAAGAGAATGAGCTGAAGGATGAGGTCTATAAATACCTTGAACTGATACAGCTTACAGACCACGCACGGAAAAAACCTGATAAACTGAGCGGAGGGCAGAAGCAGAGAGTGGCGATTGCCAGGGCCCTTATAAACAGGCCGAAAGTACTCCTCCTTGATGAACCACTTGCAGCCCTTGACCTGAAACTGCGCCAGAGAATGCTCGTTGACCTTGATAACATACACGATGAAGTTGGGATTACCTTCCTTTATGTAACCCACGATCAGAGCGAGGCGATGAGTTTAAGTGACAATATAGCAGTCATGAATGACGGGATTGTTGAACAGGTAGGGACGCCAACTGAAATTTACGAAGCCCCGAGAACAAGCTTTGTTGCCGCTTTCATAGGTGACACCAATTTCTTCGAGGGGAACGTAATAGAAGTGAAGGAGCCCTACAGCAAACTCCGCATAGAGGACTTCACCGATGTCATAGTGTATAATGATAAAAAGATAAAAACAGGAGACAGGGTCTACCTCTCAATAAGGCCTGAAAAATTCACCATAACACTTCAGAAACCTGAACTTTCAGACAAATACAATTCCGTGAAAGGGGTTGTTGAAGAGATAATCTACATGGGGTATCACACCAAGTACTGGGTAAGGGTGAACGAATATCTCATAGAGGCAAAGCGGCTGCACAACAGGTACATGCTTGACGAAAAGATGATCACCTGGGGGGATGAAGTATGGCTGTCGTGGCATGCGGATTTCTGCTACATGCTCGAACAGTACAAGATGGAGGATGAAGCCCTCCTTGCTCTCCCGGATGAGGAGATAATGGCTGAAATTGAAAATGAAACTGGAGAGGGGGAATAATGCTGTTCCGCAACTTCAGAAAACGTAAAGCGGAATTTCTCATATCCGCTTCTCCAATGGGATGGCTCCTCCTTTTTTTTATAATCCCGACGCTCCTGGTGATTGCAATGGCCTTCAGAAGCGCTGATCCGTACGGCGGCATCGGAGATCAGTGGACACTTGACACGCTGAGGGACCTGAGGAACCCCAACTATCCTCTTATTATCTGGCGGACTGTATGGCTCAGTGTGGCATCCACGGCAATCTGCATTATCACTGCTATACCGGCAAGCTACTACATAGCGAGAATTAAAAAACGGTACCAGGATATAATTCTGCTTTTTATAATTGTCCCCTTCTGGATCAATTTTCTCATAAGAATTTTTGCATGGAAGGTATTCCTCCATCCCGAAGGATTGTTCAAGCAGATACTGGTTTTTCTTCATATAGCGAGTCCCGACTCTCTGCTGCTTTACAGGCCTGAGGCCGTACTTGTTGTTATAGTCTATTCATATCTTCCCTTTGCCATTTTACCGATTTACGCTGCTGCTGAAAAATTCGATTTTCACCTCATGGAAGCGGCTTACGATCTCGGGGCGAGCAGGCTGCAGGCATTTACCAGGATATTTATCCCCGGAGTCAGGCAGGGTCTCCTCACTGCAATAATAGTTGTTTTTATCCCGGCCCTCGGTTCTTACGTTATACCTGACATTGTTGGCGGCCCTTCAGCTGAAATGATCGGAAACAAGATCGCTCAGAGGACCTTTATCGACAGGAACCTGCCGCACGCGAGCGCGCTCTCCGCTATACTCGCCTTTGCTGTAATTGTACCATCTGCGCTGGCACTGACCAGAAGGTTCTTTAAAGAAAAAAATTCAGGTTCACTGGGGATATAATAATGAAGAGAAGCCGGTTCCCTTTTTACATGACAATAGCGATACTTGTCTTCTTTTATCTTCCCATAATAATAGTGTTTACCCAGTCATTCAATGCTTCACGGTTCGGAGGGGCGTGGAAGGGGTTCACCTTTGAATGGTATTACAGGCTGTTTTCAGACAGGAACATCTGGCATGCATTTTCGAACACCCTCATAATCGCTTTCAGTTCCACTGCCGTATCCGTTGTACTTGGCACACTGTCGGCCTTCGCGCTTTACAAGTATAAAACAAGGCTGCAGATAACTCATAACATACTGGTATACCTTCCTCTCGTAATGCCGGATATACTCATGGGGATAAGCCTGCTCCTCTTCTTTGTATCACTGAAGCTGGGGCTTGGCCTTATTACAATTCTTTTTGCGCATATAACCTTCAGTATGAGTTACGTCGCCATGGTGGTTCTGGGAAGATTTCAGGATTTCGACTATTCTATTTTTGAAGCTGCCCTTGACCTTGGCGCGACCTGGTGGACAGCTGTAAAAAAAATAATGATTCCATACCTCATGCCAGGTATCGCGGCAGGAGGACTTCTGGCATTCACACTGTCGCTTGACGATTTCGTGATAACCTTTTTTGTTTCAGGGCCGGACTCAACGACCCTGCCCCTCTATATATACAGCATGATGAGGCACGGCTCCCCATCTGTGATTAACGCGCTCTCTGTCATAATGGTCTTATTCACATTTATTATAGTATTTATAAGTAAAAAACTTCTGGAGGTCAAGGAATGAAAAAAAACCTGATTCTGATTGCGGCCCTGCTGCTGTCAATTATCTTCATCTCATGCGGTTCCGGGAAAAAGGAACTTTATATCTATAACTGGGCCGATTACATGAACCCGGAACTTATTGAAAAATTCGAAAAGGAGAACAATTGTAAAGTTGTAATCAACTATTTCGATTCTAACGAGGCCCTGTACGCCAAACTTAAAGCGGGAGCTTCAGGTTATGATATTCTTTTCCCTACCAGTTACATGTCAAAGCTTCTGTATGAGCAGAAGATGGTCCGGGAGATAGATCACTCAAAACTGAAAAATCTGAAAAACATTGACATGAACTTCGTAAAGAAGGGACTCGATCCGGAGATGAAATACAGTGTCCCCTATATGATGACCTTCACTGGAATTGCTTATAACAAGAAAAAGGTCAAGAACTTCAAGGCTTCATGGTCCATGTTTGAAAGAACGGACCTTTCAGGGAGGATGACGCTCCTCAACGACCTGCGCGAAGTTATCGGGGCTGCGCTTAAATACAACGGATATAAATACAATTCAACAAATGACGCTGAACTCGAAAAGGCGCTGAACACTGTCATCAAGTGGAAAAAGAATATCGCGAAATTCGATGTTGACGAGGCCAAGAGAGGGCTTTCATCAGGAGAGTTTTTCCTTATTCAGGTTTATAATGGCGACGCTCTTCAGCTCATAAGTGAAAATTCCGACCTGGCATTCGCGACACCGGCTGAAGGGACCACCCTGAGCCAGGATGATTTTGTAATTCCCGCAACTGCAAAGAATGTGGAACTTGCCTACAGGTTTATAGACTTCATGCTTGATCCTGAAAATTCAAAAACAAACATGGAATTTGTCTACTACCTTGCCCCTAATATTCCGGCTCAGAAGCTGATGGACAAAGAGTTTCTTTCAGACCCGGCGATTAATCCGCCGAAATCGGTCCTTACAAAGAGCGATTTTCTGAAAGACCTGGGTGAGAATAATTCCAAGTATTCTGTCATCTGGGACAGGATTAAATCCGCAAACTGAAATTAATTACGGTGTACCCGGTCTTTTCCCCTCCCGAAAAGGTGAAAAAGACCGGGGATAAAAAAATCCGCAGAGCAGACTAACTTAAAAACAATAACAATGAACCAGATACTACTATTTCCGGAAGACTACATATCAGAAAACAGGGTAATACTGAAAGAAAGGCGTCTTAACCACCTCCGTTCTATTGTTAAGATCAAAACAGGAGACTCCCTGAAAGCCGGCTTAATTAACGGACCGCGGGGCAATGCTGTTGTTATAGAGACAGGAGCTGATTACGCCACACTGGAAACATCTCTGACAGACACCCCTCCGCCCCCGCTCCCCCTTACCCTTGTAATGGCAATGCCGCGGCCGAAAAGCCTGAAAAAAGCTGTGCATTATGCAACAGCCATGGGTGTTAAAAAATTTTTCATCATGCGCACATGGAAGGTGGAGAAGAGCTATTTTGACTCACCTGTACTGCAGAACGAAACACTCAGAATGGAGATGATACTTGCCCTTGAACAGTCGAGGGACACGGTAATGCCGGAGATACATATAAAAAAGCTGTTCAGGCCATTCGTGGAGGATGAACTAAATTCAATATCGGAGGGGACAGTAAAGCTCACCGCGCATCCGGCTGGAGAATATGAATGCCCGCGTGACATCAGGAAACCGGTAACCCTTGTAATCGGGCCGGAAGGGGGACTGATAGACTTTGAGATAAGGCTTCTTGAGGAAACAGGTTTTGTCACGGTAAACATGGGGGAAAGGATACTCCGGGTAGAAAATGCCATACCGGCAATTATCGGCCGGCTGTACTGATAGAGGCCGATTTTTTGAAACCGGGAAATCTTTTTTATCCTGAAAATTAAAAAAAGTGTTTAACACCACCCCATCAGAAAAATCTGACAGGGTGGTGTTAATAGGAATATGGGGGGTGATCAGAAATATCTATCAAAATATCATAATCTGAAAAAACTTATTGTATTCTTAAGCATAACAGAAACTTTTAAAAGCTGTTCCGAACCCGCTGACAGTTCCTCTGCACCGGAAGCATTATACTGGGTCATCTCATTAATACTGGAAATAGATTTTACAATTTCATCTATTGCTGTTTTCCCCTCAGCTACAGCAGAGGCTATGGCATCCGCTTTCTCAGAGACCTCGTTAACACCGGCATTAACCATTTCATTGCTGGATATCTGGTCAGATGTAAGTTCATATATCTTTTTCATCATAACATTTATAGATTCATTACCTTCAAGAATGAATTTAACCATGACAATCACAGAATTTATCTTTTCAAGTCCGAGCCCTATATTGCTGTTGTTCTGCTTAATCAGATCATCTATCTGCTTAAGGCTGGTTGTCGTTGCATCAGCAAGATGGCTGATTTCATCAGCAACAACAGCAAAACCTCGTCCCGCTTCACCGGCCCTTGCCGCTTCAATGGCCGCGTTAAGAGAAAGAAGATTTATCTGATCTGAAATATCATTTATTATTCCCACTATACCCAGCATGTCTTTTGAACCTTCAGATGTTTTGTTCATAATAGAAATCATTTCATTCATACCGGTCTCACTTGACCTTACTTCATTTGTTATCTTCTCTGTCAGATCAGTTGTATCGCTTATATTGCCGGATACTTCATTTATAATTACATTGAGTTCCTCAATTCTCCTGTTCAATTTCTGAAAGCTTTCTTTCTGAAATTCAGTTGATGAGTGCATACTGTCTTCACCAGCCGATAATTCTTCAATAGTTGCATTAACTTCCTCAATTGAAGCTGCCTCCATCTGGATATTGCCTGACAGTTCTTCAATTATTTTATTCATCTCTTCCGATGAGGATGCCACCGAGGAGGATACCTCACGTGCCTGTGCTATCACATTCCTGAACTTATCCATTACCCTGGAGAAACTGTTTTCAAGGATATCAAGTTCATATCTGCTTTCTTTATTTCTGGCTTCTCCTTCTACGGACAGGTCCCCTTCTGACAGACTTTCAAATTTTTTACTGAGATTGAGTATAGGTTCAGAAAATTTTTTAGTTACCCACCATGCGAAAAGCGCCAGCAGTATCCCGAAAAATACTGCCATAAAAAAACTTATATATAGATTTCTGTTTGTATTACGGAAAATATAGGACTCCGGAAGAGAAAGAATTGTAGAATAACCTGTTGTTCCGATTGGACCGTAAAAATAATATGACATTTCTCCTGAATCGATATCATCAAACTGCATGTAGCCGGATTCCCCTTTAATCGCTTTTTTCGCAAGCGCTGTGAGATTATTATTGTTCATTTCAAATATTACCGGCGCCACAACATTCATCTTGCCTGAAGAATCCTTTTCAAGGTGGATAATATACTTATCATTTCTATGGTAGAAAAATTTTCCGCTATTGGTAATGACATACAATCTGGCTTTCCCCTGGAAATAATGCTCAAGCCTGGAAAATATTAATTCTTTCTGCTTGGCGAATTGTTCATATGTTATTGAACCGCCGAGGGTGCCTCTAAGATTTTTATTATTATATATCCCGTGAGCAATTACTATCTGTTTCGCTCCCGTTGATTTTGAAAGCATTATATCTGATACATAGCTGGGATTTTTAATATCAGCCTGCGGACCGGCAGTCATCTGCCAGTAATCCCGCTCCTTCAGGCTTTTAGTTTTGGCAGCAGGGTCCCTGTCGTTGGCCGTAACCAGAAATCCTTTAGCCGGGTTTCCCGTGCTGGCCGTATTATAGTATGTTCCATCCCTGTTAACCAACAGAAGTTTTTCGAAATTTCCTGAACGTGCAACCTCTTCTTTAAGGTATCCTCTCATTGAGATCCAGTTCATCGATCTCACTATATCATTGTTCGCATACGTGGCGACCTGTGTTATCCTGTCAGTAAAAAACCTTTCAAAAATTGAATTAACGTATTCCGTGGATTGCTGTAGCAGATCAATATCCTTCTGTCTTGTATGTTTATAATTAAGATATGAAATTATCATCACCGTACTAATCAGGGGAACAAGACCCGATATAATCAGAATAACGACAAGCCGTCTACGGAGTGTCAGATTATTCATTTTTTCTCTCCTGTTTTTTAAAATCCCATTACGCAATCCGTGCCGGTTAATCAATTTGCATATGGGATGAACTGAACATTAAAATTATAAAACGGTAATTACCCGCATAACTACCGTTTTATAATTTTATCACATAAATCTTTACAGATAATAACTTTATTATACGGAGAGGCCTTTAACAAAGCCCCTCCGCACTAAAAAATGAAAACTATCTATCAACCACCAAAAATTGCTCTTGCTATAAGATAAAGTATAGACGGACAAACAAGGCATCCAAAGCCTGTATAGAAAGTAGCAACCATTGCACCATATGGAACAAGTTTTGGATCTGTTGCAGCAAGACCTGCAGCTGTTCCACTTGTTGTACCCATGAGGCCGCCATATACCATCGCAGTCTGCGGATTATCAAGACCAATCGACTTGGCTACAAATGGAGTAAGTATCATTACAAGGATAGACTTTGTAACACCTGCAGCAATACTCATTGCAATTACCGCTGAACTCGCTCCAAGAGCGGCACCTGTAACCGGGCCAACTATAAAAGTAACAGCACCCGCTGCGATTGTAGTTGCATCAACAACATCTGTATAACCGAATATAAGGGCTATTATATAGCCTACTATAAACGATGAAAGTATTCCGGCGAAGAGTGCTATTGCACCTGCAAGCCCGGCTTTTTTCATCTCTTCAATTCTTGCGCCAAATGCTGTTGATATAATTGCAAAATCTCTCAGCATTCCTCCACCCATGATACCTATACCGGCGAACATGGGGATATCAGCAAGACCGGTTTTTCCACCTGTATAAGTTCCACCGAAATAAGCAAGCGCGAGGCCTATAAGTATCGCAACAGCTGAGCCGTGAATTCTGCCCTTCGTAAGTTTTTCAGAAACCTGATAGGCCACGTACATTACAAGACCAATAACCATGAAAGACATTACGAGGCCGTATTTTGTCATTATTGTAAGAAAAATCTTTTCCATTAATGTCCTCCCTATTGCTCGATTTTAGTGATATCAGATTTTTTTGCCAGCTTACTAATGGAAGGCACCAGAAGAAAAGCTGCAGCAACTGCGACTACCCCGGCAACGATAGCTGTGGGCCCTCCCTTTAATGCTGCTACAACGTTCTGCCTTGCAGACATTGCAACAATAATAGGGATATACATAGCACTCCAGAACTGAATCCCCTTCTGAGCAGCATCAGAAAGCTTACCTTTCTTAAGAAGATAATCGACAAGTAAAACAAGGATAAGCATTGCAAAACCAACACCACCGACATTGGCCTTTACACCTATAACTTTGCCCAGCCCCATACCTATGTACATTCCGCAAAACATACAAAAGCTTAAAATGGTAACACCATAAATAGCCATAAATATTCTCCTGTTGTTTTATATATTTTATGATCAGCCCCATCTGAGGCGTCTCATAAAATTTCCTGAAAAGAATGGTTAAAACTATTCTATAACCATCATTAACTGACCGGCTGAAATTCTGTCGCCGTCTTTCACTTTAATCTCCTTCACTGTTCCATCAAGCGGACTGGGAAGAGGATTCTTCATCTTCATTGCTTCAATTTCGATGATTATCTCACCTTTTTTTACAGCTGCTCCTTCGGCAACCTTGACTGATAAAACTTTACCCTGCATTTTTGATTTAATTTCCATAGGGTCCTCCAATAAATATTATTAAATTTTATTAATAGTCAGTTTTCTGATCATCCGGAAGTCAGTGATTTCATCACAACACTTCTTTCGATCAGGCTAACACCATTAATGTTCTTGCACAACAGAGTCGCGGTTTTCATAAAGAGTTCCGCAAGTTTAACTCCTCCAATATCAGGCAGATCAACTTCACCATCAATCCTGACATTAAGCCTTTTCCCCAGATTCTTCATCTTTATGAAAAATTCCTCCAGGGCTTCAAACGGTGCCGGTTTTAAAAGTATATCCAGATCTGAACTGTCATCAGTAAAAGGAAGGCCCGTATGTATTTCCAGACCAGCCGAGCCCCAAACACCTGTTATAAGGCCCATGCTGCCTCCACTTGAAAGTACCTCCTTCAGTATCTGAAGACAGTTATTCCGGAGCTCGAAAGTCTTCCCGGCATTATCGTATGGAGTATAGACAGCCTTAACTTCAGCCTCATATATAAAGGCAGGTATCCTTAACCGTCTGCCTCCAATACGGTTCAGAGAAGCGAATCCCACAGGAAAAGTCCCCTCCGGCATCCAGTCTTCATAACGTCTCACGATACCCGGAACGAATACGCCATTGTATCCCTCCAGAATAAGTTTTCTGAATTCATCATCACAACTGCTGTCTACCTGCTGAGGCAGCAACTCCTCAAAGAGCCTCTCTCTTCCTGAAGCAGTTATTTCAACAAGATGATGTCTCATGAAATTCATATTTATCTTCTCTTTGTCCAGATAGGATCATTTTTAGCATTGTCCTGAAGATCAATCTGCGCCTGAACAAGTCTGTCAAAAAGAACAGTTTTATCAGGCCCTTTAATAATCAGCGGTTCTTCAAGCTGCATTTTTTCTGAATCGATTCCGGGTTTAAGCTCTAAAACTGTACAACTGGAATTTGTCTTAACATCAGGAGCGACCTTTACCACCCTGCCCTTTATTCTGAGTATTGTTCTTGCTGCCCTTTTCAGCGTCACATCTGACGCCAGAGTGGTCTCCCTGACCCAGACCTCGTACTCCGGATCAGTTCTGTCCCTTCTGTATGTTATTATCTTCCCATCCCTGTTGCAGACATGCCCTGATTCCGAAACAACAAAGCTGTCCCCCATGGGAAGACCTCCGACTACAAATTCCATGGCGCCCTCAACCCCTGACGGGACAAGACTTATATCATTTCTCAGAGGGATACCATTAAGAGTAAGCCATCCGAACTCCTGGCAGCCATACAGATCGTATACCTTATATCCGTATTTCCCGGCCACATCGATAAGTTCAAGATCAAGCGGGGTACCGGCGACAATAACTATTCGCTCTTCAGGGATATCCTGCTCCAGTCCCATACTTTTAGCATCTTCAAGGGCCGCCCTTATGAATGTCGATTCCCCGACTATTACCTCCGGCCTGTTTTTACAAAGCTGGTAAAGAAATGCATCCCTGCTGGATCTAATCAAAAAATTCCAGTCAAGCGGATATTCACTTAATGCTCTATTCGTAAAAACATTCACCAGAGGAGGATATGTCACAAGCATTGTACTCCCGGGCAGCACGCCACATGCTTTGAGCGCATTTTTTGCGGCATCAATTTTCTCCGGAAGTTCGGCAGAAGTTACGCCAACAATATTCTGAAATGCCGTTGATCCGGTTGTAAAAGTAAGATATGCCAGATTAAGAGGGACATGCACCTCCTCAATGACATGAGCAGCAGTCGGGCCATTAATACCTTTAGCCGAGAGATCTCTTCTGGGCATCTCCTCAAAAGTCGGAGCTGTTCCGAACTCCTCAACCATCAGTCCAAGTTCCTCAATAAAATCTGACATATCTTTTCTCCATTATTATGCTGAAATCAGTTTGTCAGCAACAGCGTCAAACTCCTGCTGCATCTTCTTTATAACTTCCATTCTGACGATACGACCCTCTCTTTCAGCACCCACGAGACCGCGTCCCCAGGGGCCGAGCTCTTCATTCCTGCCGGCCTGCTTAAGTTCACGAATCTGGGCTATATGGGCCTGCACTGTCTCTCTCATTTTAGCGTCATCACTGACAAGCTCCTGCACTCCGCCGAGCTTATAGAAGAATTCAGCACCGGCAGCGAATACCGGATTTGATGTAGAGAGTTCCTCAAGCCTTTCAATATTCTGTTTTGTAATACGCGCGATACTTGTTAGAGGCATTACGTGTATCATTACGTTAAAATCCTTGGTCAGAGAAAGAATATGATCAGCCTGGAGCCCGTGGCACAGGAACGCTCCGCTTATCGCCCTGCCTACAACCATTGCCACAATGGGATGGCCGGTTTTTCTCGCTTCAGCAAGAGCGAGCTGATATGCTCCGGTCGACTTATTCATACCGAAAATCTCTTCAACTTTTCCGGGACCGTTTCCGGGAGTGTCAACGACAAGAATTATAGGGCGTTTTTTATCAAGAGGCTTATCTGCATCAGCTTTAATTGTATTGTATACAGCTAAAGCCATCTTGTATCCCTCCTCCATTCCGATAACACCGGCGAAAACAACCGGGAATTTCTCATTAAAAACCATCGCATCATTTGCAATGATTGTTGCTGTTTCGTTATTTACAGAAGCGGTTCCTATAACCGCACCCGGACCGAATGTTTCATCTTCTATTACAAATGAATCTATCTGGTTTTCTTTAAATGAACCTTCATCAATTATAAAATCTATCGCTGCGCGGCCTTGTCCGACAAATGTATCCACAATGCACCTCCTTATAGTCCCTTCTTAGGATATCTCTTTGCTGTTTTCAGAAAATCCTCAAGCGGCATATCAGTCAGAGCTTCAGGATTTTCATTCCCAAAGTGTTTCCATACGTCCCTGGAGTCACTGGGGTTCAGTTCCGCAGCCAGAGCAACAAGTTCAACCTGTTCCTTGACCAGCTCCTCGCTTCCTATTCTTCTGAATTTCACTATCTCGTCCATTGTCATGGAACAGATATCAGATATCTGCTTTCTGAAGGATCCGATTTTATCAGCCACCAGGAAGTTGCAGTCCTGCATTATGTACTTATGCTTTCCTCCGGTAGTTCTGAACACAAGAGACTTGTCATCAGCATTGAATTCATCTTTACCCATCTCCTGCTCAATTACCTCAGGGCCTGTAAGTCCAAGCCGTCCGAATTCGCTCATCACTATCACATCTGTCGCTGCAGCAACAAACCCCATTCCGCCGAAACATCCGACCTTACTCCCGATAACAGATATGATGGGCACCTTCCCCCTTGCGTTCTGGAACTGATCCATAACTTCAGCATGGGCGAGAAGTCCGGCGTTAGCCTCATGAAGTCTCACACCGCCTGTCTCATAAGATATAACAACTGCCGGTCTCTTCTCTTCAGGCAGATCAGGATTCTGGGCTTTCATTTTATCATAAAGTTCAACCGCAAGTTTTATAGTGTTAACCATTTTCGCGCCGCTTACTTCACCGATTGAACCACCGATAAATTTACCTTCCTGTGATACCACGAAGACAGGTTTTTTCCCTATAAGGCCAACTCCGGTAACAATACCGTCATCAAACTCTATCGCTTCTCCAAGAACAGGAAGGTGAGGGCTTGAAATTCTGTCAACCGGAGCGATAAACTCAGTAAAAGATCCTTCATCCACGAGACCTAACGCACGCTGTCTGGCAGTTGATTCCAAAAAACTTTTATCCTGTAATTCATTCCATTTAGACATTCTCTCAACCTCCTATTTCAATCCAGCCTGGATTTCAGCAAGCGCCTGCCTGAGCCTCATTGAGACAATAACAGGCGTAGCATTATTATCATTTATCTCTATAGACAGGTTCCCCAGGTTGTTCTCATTGATAAATCTGCCTAAGACCTTTTCCCATACCGCGTCAAACCCGCTTACAGGTGTAACAATTTTAGCTTTCACCGCGCCTCCGAGATCTGCGGATTCAATAAGGACCTCCATATCACCGGAACCTACAACGCCGTAATGATGAACTGTAAGATCGAGCTTAACGGGACTATCTACTTTATATTCAAAATTTAATTCATTAAGAGCCATTCCTTTACCTCCTCATTTTACCAGTTTCTGAACTTCGCCGGAGGATTATAGAGTCCGCCGGAGCAATCGACCAGATCCCTGACACTCTTTGCGGCAAGCATTGACCTGTTGGCTCTGCTTACATCAATACCGAGATCATCAGGATACTTCACAACGCCTCTCTGCCTTAATTCCTTTGTGACTTTATCATCAGCCTCAAGGCCTATTTCAGTATATCCTGCAACCGCTTTTATCGCGTTCATCCTCTCTTCCATGCTTGTACACCTGTTCAGGTAAGCGATACCTACTTCAGTAACAATATGGGTTACATCATCTCCGTATATCATAACAGGAGGGATAGGAAGATTGGCGTTTTCAGCAAGTTTCCATGCATCAAGCTTATCAACAAATGTAGGCTCCAGCTTCTCTTTGAATGTCTCCTGCATCTGTACAACCAGTTTTTTACCTCTCGGCATATCACCGATAAGGCTTTCCCTTGTTCCCAGTTCACCACCACACTTAAACCAGGACTCAGAAGAATGTCTCCTTCCATGCGGGTCACAGCCCATATTCGGAGCGCCGCCAAAACCTGCAACACGGTTTGCTGTGGCTGTACTGCTATTACCATACCTGTCTATCTGAAGTGTTCCGCCTATAAACATGTCATTAGCGTAATGTCCCGCCATCTGGCTGTAGCACCTGTTTGACCTCAGGTTCCCGTCCGGACCTACAAAGAATACATCTGCTCTGCTTTTAACATACTCCTCCATTCCGAGCTCCCCGCCGAAGCAGTGGATAGACTCAACCCATCCGTCCTCTATAGCCGGAATCATTGTGGGGTGAGGATTAAGGGCAAAATGTTTGCAGATTTTACCTTTTAGTCCCAGTTCATTACCATAAGTGGGAAGAAGGAGCTCAATAGCTGCTGTAAAAAAACCGATTCCATGATTAAGCCTCTGTACCCCATACTCTGCATAAATACCTTTAATACACATCATAGCCATAAGAATCTGTGTATCGGTAATCATGGCAGGGTCTCTTGTAAAAAGAGGTTCAATATAGAAAGGCTTTGGTGCCGGTATTATATAATCAACCCAGTCAGCCGGTATGTCAACTCTGGGGAGTTTATCCACAACCTTATTTACCTGGGCCACAACAATACCCTTTCTGAATTTTGTCGCTTCAACAATTACAGGAGTATCTTCAGTGTTAAAACCGGTAAAAAGATTTCCATCCTTATCTGCCTCATAGGCTACGACAAGAGCAACCTTCGGAGTCAGGTCCACATAGTATCTTGAGAAGAGTTCAAGATATGTATGTATAGCACCAAGCTCAAGCTTTCCTTCTTTAATAAATTCAGCGACCCTGCCCGCCTGCGGCCCTGAAAAAGAAAAATCCACTTTCCTCGCCACACCGGCCTCAAACATATCGAGATGGCTGGGGAGCGACATTACAGACTGAACCATATGAAGGTTATTAATTTTACCTGTATCAACTTTGCAAAGACATTCAGCTAAATAATCCGCCTGTTTCTGATTGTTTCCTTCAAGGTTGACTTTATCGCCCGGCTTTAATATTGCTTCAAGTAAAGCCACTGTCTTGTCAGCTGGAACTATCTTCCCATCTGTCAAAAAAGCTTTGCCTTTATCCATTCTTTCCTGGTAATCTTTTGCCAGCAAATTCCATGACTTTTTAACTTCCATCACTACCTCCTCGTTAAAATTTTAATTAAAAATCAGACTTACTTCTCCGGAGTTAATTTTGCGCACAACATTGTTTGAATCTAATATCTCTAATGAGCCTGACTGGTCCATACCCACAGCCTGCCCACAGTAATATTCATCCCATAAGTTGACCTCAAGCATTCTGCCGATTGTAACGTTATGTTTAATCCACTGCTCACGAATCTCGTGAAAGCCGTTGCTCAACCATATATTAAACCACTTATTAAATGATTCTATAATGTCAGAAAGAAGCTTCTTTCTGTCCAGTTCACTCCCCGATTCCATCAGGAGAGATGTTGACTTCTCTTTTATTTCCGCTGACATGTCATCAGATGACATGTTCACATTTATTCCAATTCCCACGATAACATAAACATTATCAATGTCACTGCCCGGTGCGAGTTCAGACAGGATCCCGCATACTTTTCTGTTATTAATCAAGAGGTCATTGGGCCATTTAATACCGATATCAAGCCCTGTATTATTCTTTAATACTTCAGCTACAGCAACAGCGGCAATAAGCGTCACCTGAGGAACATTGGCCAGATCATATTCAAATGGTTTTACTATTGAAAACCACAGTCCTTTTCCCTCAGGGGAATGCCAGATCCGGTCAAATCTCCCTTTTCCGCATGTCTGATGATCCGCCACTATAACTGCACTATGTTTTAAATCACGCTTCGCATACTCAATAGCCAAATCGTTCGTTGACCCCAGTTCCTTATACCAGTCAACATGAACATCATCCGGGAACACATAAGCCTGATAGGGATTAAATGAATACCCGTCAGAACTGTTATTTTCTGAAATAACTGTTTCCTGTTCATCAAATGTATTTAAACGACGGGTATTCATTCACAATCCTCCTGCTAACCGTTAAATCTCTTATCTGATTAAAAAAATCGTTGATATGAAAACACCGGTCGCGATGGCTGAAACGATCAGACCGCTGACTCCTGCTCCCATGGCAAGAGGCATAATGATACAGTACGGATTTTCCTCATATGCTGTTTTCTGGGCTATCTTCGCAGTAGTAGGAAGACAGGAAACACCTGAAATACCTATAACCGGATTGTAGTTTTTCTTTGTAGCAAAATAAACAACCCAGCCGCCGATGATTCCGCCCACGCCTGATACCGCAAGCGCAACTATTCCGAGAACAACCAGTATACCGACTTTAGGATTAAGGATTGTCTGGGCTTCACAGAGAACTCCCAGCAGCAGGCCGAGGAAAAGAGTTGAACCGTAGGTAATCGGCCCTTCAAGAAGCTGCCTGAAAGGTTCTATCTCAGCTTCCTTAATTGCAACACCTAGGAAGAAAGACATTATAAGAGGCGATGCCACCGGCAATAGTATACATAACACAAAACATACTACTATTGTGAAGATAAACTTCGCTTTCTGTGAAACTTCCGGCGTAGGTATATCAACTTCAATACCGCGGTATTTTTTCGGTATAAGCATTTTTATAATATACGGATAGCCCGCATACGTAAGGCTGAGATACAAATACGCTATTATTGAAATAGGCACAAACAGCTCAGGTGCCAGTACCAGAGATGTGAAAAGAACCATCGGACCGTCCGCTCCGCCTATAACAGCGACAGATGCAGCCTCATTAGGTGCAAGCCCGAACCATATACCAAGGCAGAGAGTAACGAAAGTACCAAGTTCCGCGAAGAGGGCCACAACTATACTTGCCCATGGTCTCGCCAGGATATATCCTATCTCACTCATTGCGCCTATTCCGAAGAAAACAAGACATGCAATAAGACCGTTACTGAAGGTCATCGAGTAAACAGGCTGAAGCCAGTTAACCTGCATAATATCAACCAGTTTTGCAGGATCACTGACAAGGGGATCCAGAAAGATAGTACCTATCCTGCCGCCATCAAGGAAAAGAACACCGGCATTAATACACATCATACCTATACCCATTGGCACCATAATTAAAGGTTCAAGGGTTCTCTTGAAACCGAGATACGCCAGGATAAATCCGAAAATTATCAGGCCTATCCTTGTGAATGCAATGACAGGGTCCTGCACGAACATTGAACCGATGCCGGGAAATAGATTAATCAATACATCCATTGGTTACACCTCCCCCTCTTCATGTTTACCGTAACGATTCATAAACTTATTTATTCCGACTACAATAGCTATTACAGCAAATGATATAACAATAGTTATGCCGTAGCACATAGCTGAATAAAGAATAACATTCATAACCGCCTCCTAATAAATGATTAAAATTTATTTACCTCAATCTCAGTCCCGTTTACATCTTAAGGACTGGAAAAGATTTATTAATAAGCAAATAAGAGCTCACAGTTACAGAAAGAAGATCCGCCGATCCTCCCGGACTCAGATTTTCCCTAATGCATAAATCATTGAGTCTTTTAATTTTCTTTTTCCCTTTAGGAGTAAAGACACTGCCGCACACAAGTATCTCCCGGGCCTTCTCCCGGATCATGTCAAGAGCACCGGCTCCTTTCCTCCACAGGATAGTTGAATCATCGACGCAGGTCACAAGGCTGATAAGTGCATGAACAAGGCAGTCGTTAAGCCTGCATCCTTCTGCTATTGCTTCATTAAACGCCGGGAGTCCCATATCTCTTACCGAAGGAAACCCTTTCTCGACCTCCCCCCTGATTCCCGTGGTGCCGAATTCAAGAAAAAGCTTTTCCCCGGCAGTAAGAATTTTCTTACTTTCCAGAAGTTCTCTGTTCAATTCTCTGTCAGATAATCCTTTTGTCATTAATGCTGATGTCTGAAAAACATCGGCAAGGGAATGTTGTTTTAATCTGCTGTAGGAATAGCCCGCAGCTGCAGCAAATACACCGCCGGCAAAAAGAATACCACGCTGGGTGTTCACGTTACCTGTTGATTGCAGAAGTTTTTTTTCAAACTCAACACCTGTTGTTCTTATTTCAGAAAGAAGTTCCGCGGGCTCACCTTGGCAGTCCAGGCCCGCCTGCGCGAAGAGAACGAAAGAGGAAGAAATTGAAGAAGAACTCAACATGAATGTAAGTATATTCATATCGGAATGAGCCCCCTGTGAAACAGAGCTCACAAGCCCGGGCTTGGGATAAGATGCTACTTCAAGAAGCATCCCCGTAAGTATAGTTTCACCTATAAACCAGGATACGTCATCAATTAGCACATTATCAGATATTGCTGCAGAATTATCTTCTTCATATAAAAGCTGAGAATTATTCTGTGTATAATTCATAAAGCCTCCCAGGCAACCTTGATATGGTAATAAAAAGGCATAGCTACCGCAGCCAACATGCGATGCCGCAGATAGACACACTACTACACAAAGTCGTGGTAAGACGCACTATTACACAAAGTCGTGGTAAGGCACACTAGTACACATACTTAAGTAAGTCACACTAGTACACAAAGTCGCGGTGAGAAACACTTATACACTAAATTGAGGTAAG